>CAXSFN010000005.1:0-116661 GCA_964236815.1 uncultured Chthoniobacterales bacterium | reverse complement strand
AGCTACGGCGGCTACATGGCGAATTGGGTCTTAGGCCACACCGATCGCTTCAAGTGCATCGTTTCGCACGATGGCGTTTTCAACACCGAATCCGCTTACGGCGAGACGGAAGAGCTTTGGTTCACCGAATGGGAATTCAAAGGCGAGCCGTGGAAGAACCGCGAGCTTTACCGGAAATTTTCGCCGCACTTATTCGCGGACAAATTCAAAACGCCAACCCTGGTCGTGCACGGTCAGTTGGATTATCGGCTCGATGTCGCGGAAGGGATGCAACTTTTCACCACCCTGCAGAGGCAAAAAGTGCCGTCGAAGTTTCTCTACTTTCCCGACGAAGGTCATTGGGTGTTGAAGCCGCAGAACTCGCGCCTCTGGTACAAAACGGTCAACGATTGGGTCGACCAATGGACGTCCGGAAGGCAGTCAGCTCGGAGCGATTAGCCATGGACGACTTCGCGGCTTTCAAAACCTACTTGAACGATCACCTCGCCGGTTCGGTTGGTGCGTTGGAATTAGTCGAACATCTCACTCGAAATCACGCCGGCACTCCGCTGGAGAAATTTTTCGCCGAACTCTATCGCGACATTTCTTCTGATCAGGACGTACTGCGCGATCTGCTTCATACGTTGGGGATCGAGGAAAGTACGGTGCGGCAGGCCGGCGCCTGGATCGCGGAAAAGCTCAGCCGGGTGAAGCTCGGATTGACGGAAAACCAGGTGCGCGGCCCCGGTCTTTTGCAGGCGCTGGAAGGATTGATCATGGGCATCAGCGGCAAAGAAATGCTCTGGCGCGCGCTCGCGGTCGCGGCAGAAGTTTATCCGCCCTTGCAAGGACTGGACTACGCCAAGCTGGAGCAACGTGCAGTCGACCAGCGCGACCGGGTGGAAGAAAAGCGGCTCGATGCCGCGCGGGATTCGGTCCGGAGCAGCTAACGACCAATTACCGCCGCGGACGCCGCGCGCCTAACGAATCGTCGCCGTTCCCTAAGTGTTCATGCTGGCTCATAATCTTCCGTCGCAGCGCCGTCCGATTTCGTTGCTCAACGCCAGCTGCTGGCTGGCACTGATCCTGATCCTGGCCAAGGCCGCTACCTGGGACAAACCGTGGTTTCCGCAGTTGCCGACGCGTTTGCTCGGCCTCCTCATGTCCTCGTGGGCGGACGCGCTTTTCGCGGTCGGGTTCGGATTGCTCGGCGAAATCCTGCTTCGCGCGACGCAGCGGTGGAAAATTATCTCCGCTTTTCTACGCGCGGTTTTTCTCTTCTTTTTCGCCGCCTGCGCCATCTACGGCATCGCGGCCGTCGGGCTCTTTCGTTATTTCAATCGGCCGGCCACCTTCGAGCTCTTCGGCCTCGTCGGTAACGCGACCGCGGTTCGTTCTTCGATCGCGGATCGCATCACGCCGGCGATTGGCTTCGCATTTTTGCTTGTGCCGATTCTCTTCTTCGCGCTCGCGCTCCTGAGTGGGCGAAGCCGGCGCGCCACCATTTCAGTTTTTGGATTCGTGCTCGTCTGGATCGTTGCCGGCTGGTTCCTCCATCGCCAACTCTGGGCCGAACAACAGCTCACTCATCTCTGGCTCAGTCCGCACTACGAATTGCTGCGCACCACCGCGGTGCATCTGACTGGCGGACAGCGGCCATCGTTTCCAAAAGATTTTCCGCCGGAAGATGTGGATGAGTTTCGCACGATCGGAAGCCGCGGCGCGTCCGGGAATCTCCATTTCACGACACCGCCGGGAATCGCGCGTCCTAAGAACGTCATCATTATCGTGCTCGAATCCGTTGGCGCGAAATATCTGCGTCTTTACGGCAGCCCGCTTGAGGTCACACCAAATCTGGATCGTGAAGCGCAGCACGCGCTCGTTTTCGATAACATCTATGCGCACGCCAGCTTCACTTACTGCTCGTTCCGCACTCTTAACTTTTCGGTTTATCCAGGTTTGCCCTGGCACTACGCCATGCTCGGCGACGGGCGAAAATCACCCAGAAATTTAGCGGCAACAATGCGCGCTCGCGGCGCGCGCACCGCTTACGTCAACAACGGCAATCTCTACTGGGAAGACGAGCGCTGGCTCCTCGAACAGAGCAAAGCTTTCGATAATCTATACGATTACGAAACCGTCGGTTGCCCGATGTTGAGCTCGTGGGGCACGGAAGATCGATGCGCCTTCGAGCGTTTGATCCAATGGATCGATGAGAAGCCTAACGAGTCCTTCTTCTCCATCCTCTGGACGGATCAAACCCACGATCCTTATCCGCTCGCCCCCGGGGTCACGCCGATCGATTTTTTCGCCGGCCAGACGCCGCCGCCGTTAGCGAAGGATCTGAACGCCTACCTCAACGTCCTGCACGAAACCGATCGTCAAATCGGCCGCATGTTCGAAGCTTTGCGCGCGCGCGGCTTGGCTGACGACACCCTCGTGGTCGTGACGGGCGATCACGGCGAAGCCTTCGCCGACCCGCATCAACAACGCGGCCATGCCTGGTCCGTCTTCGAAGAGGAAGTGCACGTGCCTTTGATGTTTTGCAATCCGCGCCTCTTCCCGGAAGGCAAACGCGCGCAGACCATCGGTGGCCATGTCGATGTAAATCCGACCATCACCGACTTGTTAGGCATCGAAGCGAATCCGGAATGGCAGGGCCATAGCTTGTTCGATCCGGTGAAATCGAACCGCACCTTTTTCCTCGCGATCGCGGGCGGCGATCTCTTCGGCGTGCGTGAGGACAATTGGAAATACATTTACGACGTCACGAGCGCGCGCGAATCGCTCTTCAACCTCGCCGCCGATCCTACCGAGCAAAGCGACCTCGCGAAATCCGAGCCGGAACGCGCGAAACGTTTGCGACAACGCGTCGCAGCGTGGGTCACGTTCGAAGACGCATTTCTCTGGGGTCGCGAGAACTAACCTCACCGGCACATCGCCTCAAGTATAGGCGAGACACTGCCACGCCGTCTGTCGCGGCTCCGGATGACAAACGGAACGTTCGAGAGAACGTTCCTCCGAATGACTCAAGCCACCATCCTGATCGTCGATGACGAAAAGCACACCCGCGACGGGATGCGGCGGCTGCTCGAGGATGAATACGATGTCTATGTCGCGGCCGATATCGGCGGCGCGATGGATGTTCTGGAGCGCGACCAGATCGATGTGCTCATCACCGACCTGCGCCTCGCCGGTGAAGATGGAATGGCGCTGATCGAGCGCGCACTGAAAATGGCGCGCCCGCCCATTTGCATCATGATGACGGCTTACGGTTCGGTCGATACGGCGGTAGAAGCGATGAAGCGCGGGGCCTACGATTTCGTGACCAAGCCGCTCAATCTCGACAAAGTCGAAATGCTAATCGCGCGTGCGCTTGGCAGCCGGAAACTGGAGCAGGAAAACCGCACGTTGCGGCAGCAGGTCGATGAGCGGTTCGGCCTGGAAAATATCATCGGCGAATCGCCCGTCCTGCATGAAGTGCTGGATACGATCCGGCAGGTCGCGCCTTCTTCCGCGAATGTCCTGATCGATGGCGAGAGCGGCACGGGGAAGGAACTCGCGGCGCATGCGATTCATAATTTGAGCCGGCGAAACAAGGCGAGATTTGTCACCGTGCATTGCGCCGCGCTTTCTCCGACTTTGCTTGAAAGCGAATTGTTCGGTCACGAGCGCGGCGCCTTTACCGGCGCCCACGAACGCCGCATCGGCCGCTTCGAACAGGCAAACGGCGGCACGATTTTTCTCGATGAAATCGGCGAGATCGACCAAAGCACGCAGGTTAAATTATTGCGCGTGATCAGCGAAGAACGGGCCTTTGAACGCGTCGGCGGCAACCAGCTTCTGAAGGCCGACGTGCGCTTGATCGCGGCCACGAACAAGGATCTGACTACGCTCGTTCGCGAGGGGAAATTCCGCGAAGATCTCTACTTTCGACTGAACGTCGTGCACATCACGATGCCGCCGTTGCGCGAGCGAAAGGAAGACATCCCGATGCTGGTGCGAAACTTCCTGCGCCACTTCAGCAAGGTGAATGAGAAGCCGCTACTCGAGCTCACTTCCGAGGCGATGAATCTTCTCCTGAATTACGATTGGCCCGGCAACGTGCGCGAACTGCGGACCGCGGTCGAACACGGCGTCGTGATGACGAATGGACCGAAAATCACGGTGCGGGAATTGCCCATGCCTGTGCGGCAAAACACGCTGCGCACTTTGCCCGGCGGGATCACGCCCTCGAAAGCGTGGGGGGAGAAAGCGAGCCCGCTCGATCTCCATGAAACGGAGCGGCGTTTGATCATGCAATCGCTCTCGAGCACGGATGGCAACATCACTGCCGCGGCGAAAAAGCTTGGGATTAGCAGGCGCACTTTGCACCGGAAAATCAATGAGATGAATGCGAGCAAAGAAGCAGCCGCGAAGGAACTGGACACAGCAGCACCCGCACGAGAAACTCCGCGCCTCGTTTCCGACCTTTGATCTCTGACTTCTGACTTCCGATCTTTGAAATCCCATGCCCGGCGCCGCTGATTTCATCCAACGAACCGTCCACACCCTGGAAGAAGGCGGCGCGGCCATTTGGCTCAAACGCACGCTGGCCGTCATCGTGGTCATCGCGCTCGGCCTTTTTTATATCATGCATGAGTTCCGCGGCCTGGCCACGTCGCAGGCGATGGATCAGGCGCAAGTTGGGCGAAACATAGCGAGCCATCAGGGTTGGCGGACCGATTTCATCCGGCCGCTCGCGATGAGACAACTGCAGACGCACGGCAGGAACGTGGCGAAAAATATCTGGTACGATACCTACAACGCGCCGCTTCCGCCGCTGATCGATGCGATCGCGCTTTGGCCGATCCGATCCACTTGGGTGATGAGCCCGCGCGATATCATTTATCCGGGCGACAAGATCATCGCTTTCTCTGCGATTTGTTTCTTCATCGCATCGCTCTTCGTTCTTTATTTCATCGCGCGCCGGCTCTTCGACGATCGACTCGCCGCGCTCGCCGTCGGGCTCGTTCTGCTCTGCGATACCATCTGGCAATACTCGCTCTCGGGTCTTCCGCAGATGCTGATGATGTTTCTTTTCAACTGCGTCCTCTACGCGTTAATCCGAGCGATCGATGCGCAATCCGCCGGCGGCCGGGTCGGCGTCTGGCTCGCTTTCGCGGGAATCGGCTTCGGTCTGCTCGCGCTTTCCCACGCGCTTACCATCTGGATTTTTCTGGCCGCGCTCGTCTTTTGCATTTTCTTTTTCCGGCCGCGCGGCTGGGCCGCGGTGATTGTCCTTTCCGCCTTCGTCATCATCTACGCGCCCTGGCTGGTGCGAAACTATGTCGTCTGCGGAAATCCGGGAGGCGTCGCGATCTATTCGATCCTCGATGGCATCAACCACAGCGAAGCCGGTCACATGCGGCGGGTAGACTTGGACCTTGAAGGCGCCGGACCGGGCCAGCTGCGAAATAAATTCGTCGCCAACGTAACCTCACAGCTCGGGCAGCTCGTGAGCTACCTCGGTTGGAATGTGGTCGCCCTGATGTTTTTCGTCGCGCTCCTCCACATCTTCAGACGCCGCGAAACTTCAATGATGCGCTGGCTCGTTCTCGCGATGTGGGGAGGCGCCACACTCGGCATGGCCATCTACGGGATCCGCGATGAACAGGGCGTGGCCGCTAATCAGCTCCATCTTTTGTTCATCCCGATCATGACCTGCTACGGCCTCGCATATTTGCTCGTGCAATGGAACCGGCTCGAGATCGATTATCGTCTGGCACGGATCGGATTTCTCACTCTGCTTTTCGTCGTTTGCGCCTTGCCAATGATTTTCAACGTGGCCGCACCCACAAATCGCGGTCACATCCGCTGGCCCCCTTATGTGCCGCCTTACATTTCGGTCCTGAATCAATGGATGAAGCCTGAAGAAATCACCGCCTCGGATATGCCATGGGCGATCTCATGGTATGCAAATCGCCGTTCGCTTTACCTTCCGGACACGGTCAAAGCTATGACCGAATTCAATGACTACAGCGTCTTCGGCGCGCCGGTGAACGGACTTTATCTGACCCCGGTCAGCGGGAGCCAGAACACGCTCTCCGATATTCTAAAAGGCGAATACCGGGATTGGGCCGGCGTGATTCTGCGCAGCGTCGATCTGCAAAAATTTCCTCTGAAATGGGCTACCCTGCTCGGCTTGGAAAACGAATGCGTTTTCTTTAGCGATCACGATCGGCAAAAGGCGGCGGCGCCATAAACCGGAAAGGACACGCTTGTCCGTGACGCAGCGCAATAAGCTTTTCGGCACCGACGGGGTGCGTGGTATCGCCAACGTCGAACCGGTTACCGCCGAGACCGCGCTCAAACTCGGCCGCGCTGCCGCGCATGTTTTCACCAAGCTCAATCCGCGCGAACATCCTTCCGGCGCGCGGCCCAAGATCGTGCTCGGAAAAGACACCCGTCTTTCCGGCTACATGCTGGAGAACGCGCTCGTCGCCGGCATCACTTCGCTAGGCGTGGACGTGCTCGTGATCGGCCCGCTCCCGACCCCGGGCGTGGCCTACATCACGCGCTCCCTTCGCGCCGATGCCGGCATCGTTCTCTCCGCTTCGCACAACGCTTACGAAGACAATGGCATTAAATTTTTCCGGCACGACGGCTACAAGCTCGACGACCAAATCGAAGAACAGATCGAGCAGCTGGTGTTTTCCGGCGAGATCGATTCCGTCCGGCCGACCGCAGGAAAAATCGGGCGCGCCACTCGCATCGACGACGCGCTCGGCCGTTATGTTGAATTCGCGAAAGCGAGTTTTCCGCGCGGCATGTCGCTGGAGAAAATGCGCATCGCGGTCGATCTCGCGAACGGCGCCGCCTACAAATCGACGCCCTGCATTTTGCGCGAGCTCGGAGCCGATCTGAGCGTCGCGCACAACGAGCCCAACGGAACCAACATCAACGCCGATTGCGGCAGCACGCATCCGGAAGAAATTCAGCGCATCGTCAAAGAAACTGGCGCGACCATCGGCATCACCCACGATGGCGACGCCGACCGCGTCCTGCTTTGCGATGAAAACGGCGACCTGGTCGATGGCGACGAAATCCTAGCGATCGCCGCGATCGATCTTCTGCAATCCGGAGATTTGCGGGAGAAAACTTTGGTCGCGACCGTGATGAGCAACTTCGGTCTCGACGAAAGTCTGGCCGCGGCTGGCGGTAAAGTAGTGCGCACCAAAGTGGGCGATCGCTATGTGATCGAGGAAATGGTGAAGCGCGATTTGAATGTTGGCGGCGAACAAAGCGGGCACATGATCTTTCGCGATTTCAGCACCACCGGCGACGGCATTGTCTGCGCGCTGCAAATCCTGCGCATCATGAAAACGACCGGGAAACCGCTTAGCGAATTGAAGCGTTGCCT
This sequence comes from uncultured Chthoniobacterales bacterium, assembly GCA_964236815.1. GTDB lineage: Bacteria > Verrucomicrobiota > Verrucomicrobiia > Chthoniobacterales > UBA10450 > JACCTI01. The sequence continues at coordinate 109,280 of CAXSFN010000005.1, read as the reverse complement.
GACCAAATATCCGCAAGCGCAGCGCAACTTGCGCGTGAAAGAAAAGCCGGCGCTGGAACAACTCTCCAACGTGATGAAATTGGTAGGCCAAACCGAGCAAGAGCTCAAAGGCAAGGGACGCGTTCTACTGCGTTACTCTGGGACGGAACCAAAGATTCGCTTGCTCATCGAGGGCTGCGAGCTAACGCAAATCGATCGCCAGGCGGATCGGATCGCGGAAGCAATTCAATCGGCAATCGGGATTTAGTTCACAAGCTATGAAACCGGATGGAGAAACAGAATTGCCTGCGGTTTCGTGGTTTCCATTTTAGTTTTTGCATGACTCTGGTTCGCGTTATCGAAGCGCTCCTTTTCAGCGCGCAAAAACCGCTCAGCACGCGCGAACTGCAAAACGCGATCAAGAGCGCGGGCGATACGGACGACCTGCTGCCTAACGAGTTCGCGAAAACGAGCGAAGCGCAGCTAGCCTCGGCGCTGGAAGAGTTGAAGCTCGAATACGTCGAGCAGCAGCGAGCCTTTCAACTCATGGAAAAAGCGGAAGGCTGGCAATTGGCAAGCGAGCCCGCTTACGCCCAGTGGGTTCGCCAATTATTTCCCGCGCCCAAACCATCTCGCCTCACCCCGCCGTCGCTCGAAACGCTCGCCATCATCGCCTATCGGCAACCAATCACACGCGCCGACGTCGAAGCAGTTCGCGGGGTCGCGATCGATGGCGTGCTGCAGAATTTAATGGAGCGCGGCCTGGTGAAAATTGCCGGCCGCGCGGAAGTGCCGGGCCGTCCGCTTCTTTACGAAACGACGCAATTTTTCCTGGAACACTTCGGCTTGCGTGACCTCGACGAATTGCCAAATGCCGAAGAACTTCGCTCCCGTTATTTGCCGACCGCTCCGCCACCGAGCGAACCCGCGCCGGTCGAGGCTGCGCCCACCGAAGCCTTGTAGCTGCGTCCGTCGTCGTCGACAGGAACGAGGGCGCGCCTAACGAGTCATCCTCACACCCGCGTCAGTTCGCGGCGCGAGAGAGTTTCGGAGGCCGGTGCGCGAAATTCACCGTCAGCCATCTGGACTTTTTGCATCTCCACTTTCACGAAGCTCAAGACCACCGGCGCGAGAATCATTCCCGGGATCCCCAGCAATTGTTCGCCAATCACAAGCGCAAGGAGGGTGAGCCACATCGGATGATGAATTCGTCCGCCGATGATCTGGCTGTTCAGGAAATATTCCAGCTTATGCACCACAATTAGAAAAATGAGCGCGGCCCCGGCTAACTTCGGTGAAACGGTAAAGGCGACGCAGACGATGATGGTGTTGCTGATGATGTTGCCGACGATCGGAAGAAGCCCGCAGATAAAGGTGAGAATGATGACGACGGTGGCGTAGCGCAGCCCGGCCACGAGAAGAAAAATCGAAGTCAGGGTGGTATTGATCGCGGAGATGATGATCTGCGCGCCAATAACGGTTTCGAAGCTGGCGTAGAAGGAGGCGAAAAGCTTTCTGATTTGCGCAGTGTAGAAGGTATATAAATCGCGCCGGCCGCCCGACCGTTCGCGCGCTGTCTCGAAATCCGGATTCAGAAAAATGCCGACCGCGACCACAATGCCGACGAGGAGAAAAACGAATTCCTTGGTCGCGACCCGCACATATTTGCTCAGCTGGCCAAAGGTGTCGCGCAGGCTATCCATGGCCACAGCACGCAAGCTTTCCATGTCGGTAAATGGCAGCTCGATCCCGTGATCTTGCGCAAAGCTGAGCACGCGCGGGACAGCGGTCTCGACGATCTCGGGAAAGACGACCAGGCCGCGTTTGAAGAAGATGACGAAGCAGGCGAAAACGCCCGCGACGAAAATGAAGAAGAGCGTAATCGAAATCCAGCGCCGCTCGCCGAAGGCAAACTTTCGGAGCGCCAGATAACAGAAGAGTGCGGCGACAAAAGGCGTGCCCAGACCAAGCGCGGCGACCACAACCATGAGCGCGCCAAAAACGGCGTAGGAGATAACGACTGGTCTCGGCATCGGACATTGCTTCGTGCCTCAAGGATGAGACGCGCGCAAATCAGTTCTCGTGCGATTGACTTGCCCTTTCGAACGCTGAAGCTCCTGCACGTATGAAAAAAATCGCCCCACGCTGCGGAGGATTCCTGCTCGCTTTGCTAGCCCTTCATGGCCTGACCGGTTGCGGAAGCTATAACAGCCTCGTCACGCTGGAACAGAACGTGAACAAAAAATGGGCCGACGTGCAGTCGGTTTATCAACGGAGAGCGGATTTGATTCCGAACCTGGTCAACACCGTTTCGGGCGCGGCTAATTTTGAAAAATCAACGCTGACCGAAGTAACGAACGCGCGCGCCAGCGTCGGCCAGGTGAAGCTCGATCCGAGCAAAGCGCCGACTGATGCCGCGCAACTCGAGCAGTTTCAGCAAGCCCAGGGACAACTGAGCAACGCGCTCTCGCGTTTACTGGTGGTAAGCGAAAATTACCCACAGCTGCGCGCGACGGAAGGCTTCCAAAATTTGCAGGCGCAAATCGAAGGAACGGAGAATCGCATTTCGGTGGAGCGAAATAATTTCAACGCAGCGGTCCAGGATTATAACACCGCCCTGCAGCGTTTTCCGACGAACATGTTGAACAAAATGTTCGGCTTCAAGGAGCGGCCATTCTTCAACGCACAGCCCGGCTCTGAGAAAGCGCCGACGGTGAACTTCGGAAGTTTCGGCAACGCGCCCGCGGTACCCCCAGTCGCGACCGCCACGCCGGCAGGAACACCATAGCTCGGTCTAAAGGCCCCCTCGCGATGTCATCCTGAGCGAAGCGAAGGATCGCGCATGCGCAGTTTGAGATACTTCCAGGCCGCGAGGACACGCTCGCGTTTTGTAATGACGTACGCGCTGCTCGTTGGATTACTCGTTAGTTTAATTTCACTCAGCGCGCAGGCCGCAGAAGTCATCCCGCCGAAGCCGGCCGGTTATTTCAACGACTACGCCAACGTCGTTTCCAAGGAGGCCGCCCTTCGTTTCAACGAGCAGCTCGCGCAATTCGAGCGCGATACTTCCGATCAGGTGCTCGTCGCCGTTTTCCAAAAAATGGAAACCGATTCCGAGATCGCGGATTATACCCAACGGATCGCGCAAGCCTGGGGTGTCGGACAGCGCGATCGTCGAAATGGCGCCGTGCTCTTCGTTTTCATCGCCGATCGAAAGATGTTCATTCAGGTCGGCTACGGACTGGAGGGCGCGTTGCCCGATGCGACCGCGTTCGACATCACGGAGCGGCGGATCAAACCGCGTTTTCGAAATCAAGATTACGAAGGAGGCCTGGCGGTTGGGATCGACTCCATCTTCAAGGCAATCCGCGGTGAATACACCGGCACCGGCAAGACAGCGGCTGAATCCGGCGGGCAGCGCGCGGGTAATATCCCATGCGTTTTCCTTTTTCTACTCTTCGTCATCTTCCTCATTTTTCTTGGAAGCAGACGCGGACGCCGCCGCGGAGGTTGGGGTTATACCGGAATGGGCGGCCCTTTCATTGGTGGAGGCGGCGGCGGATGGTCCGGGGGTTCCTCCGGCGGCGGAGGTTTTAGCGGGTTCGGCGGTGGCGGCGGAAGCTTCGGAGGCGGCGGCGCAGGCTCGAGCTGGTAAACCACAATGCGGACGAAAGATTTTCTCGATCGGCTCGATCACAAACGCATTGTGGACGCGATCGCTTCCGCTGAAGCGACGACTTCGGGTGAGATTCGCGTTTTCATTCAACGCGGTGAAATGGCCGGCGATCCGCTGGATTTCGCGCAGAAAAAATTCCAGCAGCTCGGGATGACGAAAACGAGCGCGCGCAATGCCATCCTCATTCTGGTCGCGCCGCGCGCGCAGAAGTTCGCGGTCGTAGGCGACGAAGGCGTGCATCAAAAATGCAGCGCGGAATTCTGGCAACAGCTGGTCGATGGAATGCGCACGCATTTCAAAAGCGAAAATTTCACCGACGCACTCCTGGCTGGAATCAACAGCGCCGGCCATTTGCTCGCATCCCATTTTCCTCGACAAGCTGGAGATCAAAACGAGCTCCCGGACGAGCCGGTTTCGGATTAATTCAACCGGCACTTCCAAGGTAACTTCACGCTCGCACCCCCGGGGAAGGCCGAGTGTGACCCGAACACAAGCGTCGGTGCCCGCGGGAAGAAGCACTGCTTGCAAACGCTCGCGGTTGGTGTTCATTCCCCGTCCCGCAGCGAGTTTTTACACGTTGCGCCGTTGGTCCCTGGGATTCCGTTGCTTGACGGAACCGCACTCGCCAGGGGAAACCCGGCGCTCTCTGAAAGGAAGAAACCAGAAGTCAAAAGGCGTCAGCCGACGCCGTTTCTTAATTCATACTTCTCAATTCTTAATTCCATTATGCCAGTTCGATACGGTCGTTTTGAAATGCCCAAAAGCCTCACCAAAGAGGAACACGGCGCCACTGAAACCTACGCCAAATTCGTGGCCGAGCCTTTTGAAGCCGGCTACGGTCACACGGTTGGAAATTCGCTTCGCCGCGTCCTCCTCTCCTCACTGGAAGGCGCTGCCATTACCGCGGTGAAAATCACCGGCGCCCAGCATGAATTCGCCACTCTCCCCGGTGTGGTTGAAGACGTGACCGACATCGTGCTCAACTTGAAGCGGATCAAATTCAAAGCCGCCGAACACGAACCGCGCAAACTTTCCCTCACTGTTAACAAAGAAGGCGAAATCACCGCGGGCGATATTCAGGTTGTTCAAGGATTCGAGGTTTTGAATCCGGATCAGCTCATCTGCACGGTGGACAAAAAGCACAAGTTCGACGCTGAGCTCGAAGTGCGCGTCGGTCGTGGTTTCGCCACCGGCGACGAAAACAAGCGCGCCGATCAGCCGATCGGTTTGATCCCGATCGATTCCATTTTTTCGCCCGTCACGCGTGTGAAGTATGCGGTCGAAAATACCCGCGTCGGTCAGCGGACCGATTACGACAAGCTCATCCTCGAAGTCTGGACCGATGGCCGGCTCACTCCGGATGACGCTCTCCTGCAGGCTTCCGCGATTCTGCGTCACCACCTCGATGTTTTCGTTAACTTCAACGAAGACGTGATCGAGTTCGACGAGACCCCGGCAGGTGTGAGCGAAGAAAACATGAAGCTGAAAAAGCTTCTGAATATGAGCGTGAACGAAATCGAGCTGAGCGTGCGCGCAGCCAATTGCTTGAACAACGCCAACATCACGACAGTTGGGCAGCTCGCGCAGAAGAGCGAAGCCGAGATGCTGAAATATCGGAACTTCGGCAAGAAATCGCTTAACGAGATCAAAGACAAACTCCAGCAGTTGCAGCTTGGTCTTGGGATGAAGTTCGATCCAGGTCTGGTCGATATCCCGGCCGGGGGCGGCGACGGTGCAGTGAGCACGAACGGCTCGGTCGATCTCGACCAGGCTTAAATCACTCGTTAGGCATTTTGGTTTGCCGAGGAATAATCCATGAGACACCAGAAAAAAACGATCAAGCTTGGCCTCACCACCACGCACCGAAAATCGCTCCTCGCTAATCAAGTTTGCAGCTTGATCGAGCATCAGCGGATCAAGACCACGCTGGCCAAGGCGAAAGCCGTCCGCCCGCTCGCGGAGAAGATGGTCACCCTGGGTAAGAAGGGTTCGCTTCACGCGCGTCGCACCGCGCTGGCCACACTTCGTCAGGCGGACGCGGTCAAGAAATTGTTCGACGACATCGCGCCGCGAGCAGCGGATCGCAAAGGCGGTTACACTCGCATCGTCAAACTCGGGCAGCGCAAGAGCGACTCCGCCCCGATCGCCTTCATCGAATGGGTCGACGCCGCGGTCGTAACCGAGGAGCCCGTGGCGGAAGAAAAAGGGAAGAAGGCCAAGAAGATCAAAAGCGTTGTGGAACCTGCCGCCAAACCCGCTACGAAGGCGAAAAAGAGTTCAGAGTCTAACGAATAATCCTATCACTCGTTAGGGCATTTTTGCGAAACGGAACGGCGGTCTTCGGACCGCCGTTTTCGTTGCGATTCGCGGCCGCAGATCCTCGCGCGAAGCATGCGAGATTGCCGCCGGGGACACTCGGCAACTGCAGCCCACCGCGACGTCCCAAAAGTGGAACGCCTCTATCCCAAGCGCGATACGTTCTCGGCAGGATCGTTCACGCGGTGCTTCATCTAAGAGTCTAAGCAAGTGCCGTTTACAACTTGTCTTCGAGCGTGGCACAGCGCTTGCAAATAGGAGTGATTGTTAACCAAACATTCCTATGAAAAACAAAAACACATACTCACTCCTCGTCGGCTCCGAAGAAAAAGGGCGCTCGATTTTCGAAGGCGCGCTTTACGCGCTCGTCATCCTCTGCACCGCCTTTTCCGGCTGGCAATTCGCTTCCAGTTCCGTCGCGCTTCCACGCATGCCGGCAGCGAATACCATCAATAGCGGCCAAGTCGAAATCGCGGCCAAGACGCCCGTCCAGCAGCCGATCGCATTGTAACGCTTCCGCGCTTCCGGCGTATCGATGAACGAGACGTTTGTAGCGACGCCGCTGTGTCGGCGTAAAAACGCAACGGATGAAATCTACGATTCCTACCGCGACACAGCGCGGTCGCTGCGACGCGCTCCAGCCTAACGAGTGATGAGCACTTTCCTGAAGGACCTGCGCTACGCCGCGCGCATGTTGCTGAAGAATCCCGCCTTCAGCGCCATCGCGATCGTAGCGCTCGCTCTCGGCATTGGAGCTAACACCGCGATCTTCAGCGTGGTCAGCGCGGTGCTCTTGCGGCCGCTGCCCTATCCGCAGCCGGAAGAAATTGTCGCGGTCTGGGGTGGCGAATCGAAAAAACCGGATCTGCGCAATTCGTTTTCCTATCCGGATTTCGCGGATCTCCGCGCGCAGAACCAGGTCTTCAGCGCGATGGCAGCCTACGATAACGTCGACATGACCGCGACCGAGCGCGGCGGCGAAGCGGCGCATCTGCACGGCACGATGGTAACCGCGGATCTCTTTCGCGTGCTTGGAATGAATCCAACACTCGGCCGCGCTTTCACGGTCGAGGACGACGAACCCGGTGCGCGCGTCGTCATTCTCAGCCACGAAATCTGGCAGCGGCGTTTCGGTGGCGATCGCGCCATTCTGGAAAAGACGATCACGCTCAACGAAACGCCGTATCAAATAATCGGCGTCATGCCGGCAGCCTTTCGCTTCCCGATCGAAAAAGATCCCGCCGTTTTCTGGACTTCTTTCGCCACCCAGTTTGAAGCAGCCCCCGGCAGCACCGAAACAACCGCTGCCGAACGCGGCTTTCATTTTCTTCGCTTGATCGCTCGATTGAAAGCCGGCGTGACCGAGCAACAGGCGGAGGCCAATTGCAAAACAATCTTCGCCTCTCTCGCCGCGCAGTACCCGGACACGAACAAGCGCTTCGATTCATCGCGCGTCAATTCGCTCCTGGCCGATCTCACCGCGGACGTCCGGCCTGCGCTCATCGTGCTGCTCGCTGCCGCCGGCTGCGTCTTGCTCATTGCGTGTGTTAACGTTGCTAATCTTCTCCTGGCCCGCGCCACTTCCCGCGCGAAAGAAATCGGCATCCGCTCCGCGCTCGGCGCCAGCCGCGCTCGCATCTTTCGCCAGTTGCTCACGGAAAGCGCGCTCCTCTCGCTCATCGGCGGCGCCGCCGGAATGCTGCTTGCGGTCTGGGGCACGGAAGCGCTCGCCGCCATGCTTCCGCAAAACTTCCCGCGCGCGGATGAAATCGGACCTGACCTGCGCGTGCTCGCGTTCACCGCACTCGTTAGTCTCTTCACCGGCGTGCTTTTCGGTTTCGCCCCGGCCTGGCGCGTCTCGCGACCGGATGTCGTCTCCGCCTTGAACGAAAGCGGCCGTGGCTCAACCGAAACCCCGCGGGGCCGGCGTTTGCGCGGCCTTCTCGTCACGGTCGAAATGGTTCTTGCCTTTGTCCTCCTCGCCGGCGCGGGACTTTTGCTCCGCAGCTTTTGGCAATTGCAAAAAGTGCCGCTCGGGTTCGATCCGCACAACGTGATGACCGCGAGTCTCTCGCTTCCCGAAGGCGACAACGGTCCGCAAATTACCACGCGCAATGCACAATTTTATTTGCAGCTCATGGATCGCGCCAACGCCATCCCGGGCGCTCGCTCGGCCGCGGCCATCACGCCACTGCCATTGAGCGGCGCCGATTGGACCACCGGGTTCGACATCGCCGGGCGACCGACTGCCAAATCCGATCGCGCGCTCAGCGCCGTTCGCGTGGTTACGCCCGGTTATTTCGCCACCATGAAGATTCCGCTGCGCAAAGGCCGCGACTTCGATCCGCGCGACAAATTCGAATCGCCCGGCGTTGTGATCGTGAATGAATCACTCGTTAGGCAATATTTCCCGAACGAGAATCCGATCGGTCAGCGCATCACCCCACAGATTTCGCTCGATGCGCGCGACCCGATCGAGCGTGAGATCGTAGGCGTCGTCGGCGACGTCAAAGCGCGCCGGCTGACGCAGGAAAATCGGCCCGAGCTTTACGTCCCGCATACCCAGGCCTCATCCGGCACCATGACTCTCGTCGTCCGCACGCAAATGGACCCGCAATCAGTCCTGTCTTCACTCCGCCAGAACGTCGAAGCCTTGAACAAAGACGTGCCGCTCTATGAGGCGCGCAGCATGGATGAATATCTCGCCACCGCCGTGGCGCAGCCGCGTCTCAACATGACGCTGCTCATCGTCTTCGCCCTCGTCGCGATCGTCCTGACCGCGGTCGGCATCTACGGCGTGATGGCCTATTCGGTCGCGCAACGTACCCAGGAAATCGGCATCCGCATGGCGCTGGGCGCGCAGCGTCTCGACGTCCTCCGCCTCATCGTCGGGCAGGGCGCGCGGCTGGTCGCCCTTGCCACCGTCCTCGGAATTTTCGCTGCCTTCGCTTTCGGCAAATCGATCGCCAGCCTTTTGTTTGGCGTGGCCGCGACGGACGTAATCACGCTTACCTCCGTGGCGCTTCTTCTCGCGGTCATCGCTCTTCTCGCCTGCTGGCTCCCGGCACGACGCGCCAGCGGCATCGATCCTATTACGGCTCTGCGCGCCGAATAATCCGCATGCGAGAAAAAGCGTGGCGCGTAATTCCTGCGGATGCGCACGCTGTCGGCGCATCTTGTCCCGATCCCCCAAGTCGATGCGATGATTTGCGCTCGGTCATGAGGAAAAGGGCGAGAACTGCATGCCGTTGTGGCGCGAGCTTCCAGCTTGCGTGTTTCTCCGCGAAGCGGACTACGGAATCTCGCAAGCTAGAAGCTCGCGCCACTTCGCTATGAACGATTTCCGCTACGCTTTCCGTCAGCTGCGCAAATCGCCGGGATTCACTTTTGTCGCTGTGCTTACGCTCGCGCTCGGCATTGGCGCGAATACCGCCATCTTCACCGTCGTGCACGCGGTGCTGCTGGCGCCGCTGCCGTTTCCCGAGGCCGATCGCATTGTCGCGGTGCAATCGCGCAACCTGCAGGAGAACCTAAAGGGGCAGGGCTTCACGCCCGCGGGATTCCGCGATGTCGAGAAACAGGTCACTTCCTTTGATGCGATCGCGGCCTATCGCTACAACTACGACAATCTCACGCGCGTCGAGAAACCGACCTCCGTCACCGGCAGCCTGGTCACGCAGGATTACTTTCGGGTGTTAGGCGAGAAGGCGTTAATCGGCCGCACTTTTACGCGCGAAGATGCGGCGGCCAACGCCAAGCCGACCGTCCTGCTCAGCTACGATTTCTGGCAAAAACAATTCGGCGGCCAGCGCGATCTTGTCGGCGAATTCGTCACGCTCGACGACGTGCCGCACGAGGTCATCGGCGTTATGCCGCGCACCTTCAAAGATCCGTTTGGCATCTCGTCCGAGTGGCGCGTTTTGCCGAACGAAGGCGGCGAAAACTTCGTCGCGAACGCGCGCTATTGGGCGGTGATCGGACGGATGAAGGCGGACGTGCCGATGTCCATTGTCCAAGCTGAGCTGGGCACGATTAGCGCGCGACTCGCGCAAAGCGATGCGAAATTCTACAAAGGCTGGGACATTAATTTGAGTCCGCTGCGCGACGAGGTCGTCGGCAATTACCGCGAAGGTTTGTTGCTCGTGGTCGGCGCCGCGTTGGTCGTGCTCCTGATCACCTGCGCCAATGTCGCCGGTCTGCAATTTGTCCGCGCCTCGACCCGGCAACGCGAGGTCGCGATTCGTCTCGCTCTGGGCGCGAGTCGCGCCACGGTCGCGCGCGAACATTTGATCGAATCGCTCCTGCTCGTCGCCGTCGGTGGAATCGGTGGTGTCCTGCTGGCGAGTTGGGGATTGGATGTGCTGCTCGCGAGTCTGGCGAGCGGCTGGATTCCGCGCAGCGATGAGATCGCGCTCAACACTCCCGTGCTGCTCGTCACCGGCGCGACCACATTACTGACGGGAATCGCCTTCGGCCTTTTCCCGGCGTGGCAGGCGACGCGGATCGACGCGATCGATTCGCTCCGCGATGGCGGCAAAGGCGGCTCGGCCGGATTGCAATCCGTGCGGCTGCGCGGCGCACTTGTCGTCGGTCAAATCGCGCTCACCCTCATGCTGCTGGTTTGCGCGGGGCTGGTCTTGAAAAGTTTCGCTGCGATCACGCGCGTGAATCCCGGGATGCAAATCGAGAACACCCTCAGCATGGTCATTACGCTCGCGCCGACGCAGTACGACACCGGCCCGAAGCGGATCGATTATTATCGCCAGGTGCTCGAGCGCACGAGCGCGATCCCGGGGGTGGAATCGGTCGCGTTCACCCAGACGATGCCATTCACTTGGGGAATTCCCGCAACGTTTTCTGTTCACGGCTCCTCGGTTGATGAAAACAAATTACCGCCAGCCTTCTACGATTCGGTGAGTCCATCGTATTTCGCCACGATGCACATTCCGCTGTTAGCGGGACGCGCATTTGCCGAAACCGATAATGCGGCTGCGCCCAGCGTGATCGTGCTCAGCCAATCGGCTGCGAAGAAGTTTTTTCCAAACGAAGATCCCTTAGGAAAACGCTTAATCCTCCCGCCAAGCCGCCAACAACCGAATCCGGTCCCGCTCGAAGTGATCGGTGTGGTCGGCGATGTTCCGCGCAACGGCCTGGACGTTGACACGCCTTTTCAAGTTTACGCGAGTTTGAATCAGCGAGGCTGGCCCTTCGCGACCCTGCTCGTGCGCTCCCCGCTTCCGGTCGAGACCATTTCGCAAACCGTCCAGCGCGCGATCTGGGCCTTCAATCCTGAGCAAACAATTTCCAACGTCGCGCCGGTGCGCACGCTGGTGAAACAAAGCCTCACTCAACCGCAACTTTATCTCACGCTCTTCAGCCTCTTCGCGCTCCTTGCTTTGCTCCTCGCCAGCATTGGTCTCTACGGCCTCATCGCCTACAGCGTCGCGCAACGCACGCGTGAATTCGGGATTCGCTTCGCACTCGGGGCGCAGATCGGCGATGTCCTGCGGCTCGTCCTCGGACAAGGCGCGCGGCTGACTGCTTTCGGACTCGCTCTCGGCCTCCTCGGCGCGGCCGGAGTCGCGCGTCTCATGCAAACACTTCTCTTTCACACCACCGCTTACGATCCACTCGTCTTCGGCGGCGTCGTTTTCCTTCTCGGTGTCATTGGTCTTCTCGCGGCGTTAATACCAGCCTTGCGCGCAACGCGTGCCGATCCGGTCGCAGCTCTTCGCACAGAATAGAAATGAACACGACGACTCATTTGGGAGCGCACGCTTGCAGAAGAACCACCACGCCTAACAAGTAATATGAAAGACCTCCGTTACGCCATTCGCACCCTGCTCAAGCAACCTGGCTTCACTGCCATCGCCATTCTCACGCTCGCGCTCGGGATTGGCGCCAACACCGCCATCTTCAGTGTGGTCAACGCCGTTCTTTTGCGACCGCTACCGTATCCGGAACCGGAGCGAATCGTGTCCTTGAATGAAGTCATCAACGGGACGGATTCTTCGATCGCCTTGCCGAATTACATCGATTGGAGAAACGACGCGAATTCGTTCCAGCATCTTGCGATCTCGCGTTTGGAATCGCGCAATCTCAGTGGCGTCGCCGGACGCGAGCCGGAGCGCATCTCATCGGCCTTCGTCACTTCGAATTTCTTCAACGTCATCGGGCTCAATCCGCAAATCGGTCGCGCCTTCAGCGAAGATGAAGACAAGCCGGGCGCGCCCGCGCTCGTCGTCCTGAGCGATCGCTTATGGGAACGCGCTTTCCAGCGTGATCCCAACATCATCGGGCGCGCGGTAAATTTTCACGGGCAGCCTTTCACCGTCACCGGCGTGATGCCGAGGGAGATGGATTCGCCCCACGGCGTCGATGCCTGGTTCTCGGTCATGCGACGGAGCGCCAATCCCGGATGGCAGAACCGCGCTAACCATCCGATGTTTTACGGGTGGGGCCGTCTGAAGCAGGGCGTGACGGTGGAACAGGCGCGCAGCGAGACAAAGACGATCGCGGCGCGGCTGGAGAAAGCCTATCCGACGACCAATGCCGGCGCGAGCATAGCGGTGAAACCACTGCTCGATAATTTGCTCGGCAGCTATCGCACTAATCTCACCCTGCTTCTCGGCGCGGTCGCGCTCGTGCTGCTCATCGCGTGCGCGAACCTGGCAAATCTTTTCGCGGCCCGCGGTGCGTCGCGTTCCCGCGAGTTTGCCATTCGCGCGGCCATCGGCGCCTCGCGGGCACGGATCGTCCGGCAACTTCTGATCGAAAGCTTCTGCATCGCGCTCGCGGGCGGAGCACTAGGTTTGCTCTTCGCCATCTGGGGTCGCGATGCGCTGGTCGCTTTCGCCCCGGCTGGCGCGCCGCGTTTTGAAGGAATTGGTTTCGATCCGCGCGTGCTTGGTTTCACTTTTTTCCTCGCCAGCCTCACCACAGTTTTGTTCGGCCTCTGGCCCGCCTGGCAGGCGGCGCACGGCGACATTCAAACGGCGTTGCAAGCCGGTTCCTTCGGCAGCTCGGAAACGAGAACCGCGCGTCGCAGTCGAGATTGGCTCGTGATCGGCGAGGTCGCGCTCACACTTCTGCTTCTCTCTGCCGCGGGGCTGGTCCTGAAAAGTTTCGCCAACATGCAATCGGTCGCGCTCGGTTTTCACCCCGGAGGAATTCTGACCGCGCGGATCGATCTGCCTTTCACGAAATATAACGAGCGACAAAAGATCGTGAATTTCACCAGCGCCTTGCTTGACGGCGTTCGGCGTTTGCCCGGGGTGCAGAGCACGGCTCTTTCCTCGAACCCGCCGCTCTTGAGTAGTTGGCAGATTGGGTTTTCGCCGGACGGCTCCCCGCCGGTCGATCCGAGCCAGCAACCCGCGGCCGATTCGGAAGTGGTGGCGGGCGATTACTTCGCCACCCTGCAAAGCACGCTCATTCGCGGCCGGACATTTAATGCGAGCGACACGAAGGATTCGCCCGCGGTCGTGATCATCGATCAAACGCTGGCAGAGACAATTTTCCCAAATCAGGACTCGTTAGGCAAACGTCTTCTCATTGGCGACGTGGGCGGAGAGGGCGATGACGACAAGCTCTATCAAATCATAGGCGTGGTCGCGCACATGAAGATGCGCGGATACGACGACGCCTCGCCGAACCCGGCGTTTTTCTTTGCCCAGGCGCAGGTCGCGCGGACGAATAATGTCCTGCTCGTGCGCGCGGGCGGGAATGTGAAAGCGCTGGAGAAATCGGTTCGCGACATCATCGCGCAGGTCGATCCAACCCAGCCGGTCTTCGATGTTCGCACAATGGAAGAGCGCGTCGCGGAAACCTGGTCCACGCACAAACTGCTTAGTTTCCTGCTCGCAATTTTTGCCGGTCTCGCGCTGCTCCTCGCAGCGGTCGGATTATATGGCGTGCTCGCTTACACCGCGCTGCGGCGCCTGCGCGAAATGGCGGTGCGGATCGCATTTGGCGCGCGCCCCGCGCAAATTCGCGCGTTGGTTTTCGGCCACGGCTTTCGGCTCTTTGGTCTTGGTCTCGTAGTGGGCTCGTTAGGCCTGCTCGCTTCGGCCCATCTGATTCGCAGCTTCCTTTTCGGAGTCACGCCGGTTGATCCGCAGATATACGCGGCGGTCGGCATCACTCTCTCCGTCGTCACCTTCCTGGCCGCCTGGCTACCGGCACGGCGCGCCTGTCGAGTAAACCCGATCGTTGCGCTGAGATCGGAATGAGCGCTGCATTTTTTTCTCATCTTGAGCGGAGCGAAACATCTCTGGCTCTTTCCGTCACCCAGCGCTGTGAATCGGAAATAGTCAGAGATCCTTCGGTGCGCTCAGGATGACAATGAGAAAAAAATTGGCCTAACGAGCAGTTCATGAGATCGCGTTTTGCCTAACGAGTAATACAAAATGGAAACAACCTTTCGCGATCTTCGCTACGCTTTGCGCATGCTGCGCAAAAGTCCGGGCTTCACCATCGTCGCGGTCATCGCGCTCATGCTCGGCATCGCCAGCTCAACCGTTATCTTCAGCGTGGTTGATGGCGTGCTCTTGCGTCCGCTGCCCTATCCGGATTCCGAGCGCATCGTCTCCGTCTCGCAAAACACCCGCAGCAGCGGCATCTCACGCCGTGCGACCGCGCCGGCAGTTTACCTGGATTGGCTGGCACAAAATCATATCTTCTCCGACCTCGCCGCTTCGCGCGGAGGCCAAAGCAATCTGACTGAAGGCGATCGTCCGGAGCGGCTGCGTTCCACCTCTGCCTCCGCAAGTTTGTTCCGCGTCTTCGGCGTCGCACCGATGCTCGGCCGCACCATTTTGCCGGCGGATGAAAAAGCGGGGAGCGCGAACGTGGTCGTGCTTAGCCAGGGGTTATGGGAGCGGCGGTTTGGATCGGATCGCAGCATCATCGGGCGCAGCATTCGATTAAATGGCGAGCCGCACACCGTGATCGGTGTAATGCCAGTCAGTTTTTCGCCGGATAATTTCGCCGAGCTTTGGATCGCATCTCCATGGAGCGTGCCATCTCATCCGCTCCGGCCGACGGAAGATCCGCGGCCAGTCCGCAACAGCAATTATCTCGATGTCTGGGGTCGATTGAAACCGGGCGTCACGCTTGAGCAAGCGCGCGCCGAAATGAACGCGATCATGCTCCGCCTGGAAAAAGATTATCCGAATGACTTGGAGGACGAAGGCGCGGCGCTCGTGCCGATTCATGAAGAATTAGTCAGCGGCATTCGACCGCTCCTCTTCATCCTCTTAGGCGCGGTCACCTGCCTTCTGCTCATCGGCTGCGCCAATGTCGCCAATCTCCAACTGGCGCGCGCCGCCAGCCGGGCGCGCGAAGTTTCCATTCGTGCCGCGCTGGGCGCGAGCCGCTCACGACTCGTTCGGCAACTTCTGACCGAGAGTCTGCTTCTTGCGCTCCTCGGCGGTTTGCTTGGCGTCATGCTCGCGGCCTGGGCCATCCCCGTCTTACTTGCGCTTAGTCCCGCAGACATTCGCGGGTTCACCCAGATCAGTCTCAATCGCAGCGTCCTCGGCTTCAGTCTTTGCGCTTCGATTTTAACCGGAACGCTGTTCGGTTTGTTCCCCGCTTTCTATGCTTCCTCGGCCAATCCGAGCGAGTCGTTAGGCGAAGGCGAACGCGGCAGCACCGCCAGCCATGGCCGTGGGCGCTCCATCCTGATCGCAGCCGAAGTCGGGCTCTCGCTCGTCCTGCTCATCGGCGCGGGCTTGCTCGTAAAAAGTTTTTCCAAACTGACCCAAGTCGATCCGGGATTTAATTCCGAACGCCTCCTCACTTTCGATCTCAGCCCTTCTTTCAGTGATGAAGAACGCCAGGTAATTTTTTATCAGCAGACAATCGAAGGTTTGCGCGCCTTGCCCAGTGTCGAGAAAGTCGCGGCGATCAGCCGTCTGCCGTTCTCCGGCGGAAACAGCGGACGCAGTTTCGGAGTTCCCGGAACTGACACCAGTCACGACGCCGACATCCGCGTGGCGTCACCGGGATATTTCCAGACCATGGGCATTCCGCTCTTGAAGGGGCGCGCCTTCGACGAGCACGACCGGAAAGGCTCGCTCCCGGTCATCGTGGTCAATGAAGCAATGGCCGCGGATGTCTTTCCGGGACAGGATCCGATCGGTAAATACATCGACAAATTCGGACCGAACGACGAGGCGCTGCAGATCGTCGGTGTGGTCGGCAATGTTCGGCATCTGGCTTTAGGCACGGCGCCACGCTCGGAGATTTATCAACCGCTCGGGCAAGCCAGCTGGTCGCGCATGTTTTTCGCCGTCCGCAGCGCGACACCTAATCCGCTCACGCTCGTGCCCGCCGCGCAAAACGCGGTCTGGAACATCGATCGCAACGTCGCGCTCGGGAATGTCCGCTCCATGCAGGACGCGCTCGCGCAGTCGGTGGTGAAACAGAAATTCGCCATGGTCTTGTTAGGCATTTTTGCCGGACTCGCGCTCATCCTGGCTTCGATCGGTTTGTATGGCGTGATGTCCTATTCTGTCTCGCAACGGACGCGCGAGATCGGTATCCGCATGGCGGTGGGAGCGCAACGGATCGACGTGCTCAAACTGGTCGTTAGGCAAGGAATGCTTCTCACGGCGCTCGGTCTCGCGCTTGGCTTGGTCGCCGCCTTCGCGCTGACCCGCCTTATGTCCACTTTGCTTTTCGGCGTGAGCGCGACAGACGCGTTCACTTTTCTCGGGGTTTCCGCGCTCCTCGGCGGCGTGTCCCTGGCCGCATGCTGGTTGCCGGCGCAGAGAGCGAGCGGGGTCGATCCGATGGTGGCGCTGCGGGCGGAGTAGTTCTTCCGAAGCCTGCACTAGCGAATTAGTTTTAAGCTCCAGTTAATCTTCCCATCCGTAGCGATCTCGAGATAGGCCACACTGGCCGCCGCGCCGCGATTTGGTCGCGTCACGCAACCGGGATTTAAAAACAAGACACTGCCGAAACGCTCGTTGCGAGGGACGTGGGTGTGGCCGTGCAATAAGACATCCACGTCGGTCGGCGGACGATTCGGCGGGATATGGATCAGGCGGAAGCGCACACCATTCCGCTCGAGATCGACTTGCAGCGGCCACTCCATCTGACTATCGCAATTTCCCCTAACGAGTGTTAGCAGCGGACCGGTGTCACGAATCATCTCGAGCAGGCTCGGCGCGCAGACATCACCCAGGTGCCAGATCTCATCTGCCTCGCGCGCCAACTGGTCGAGCTTCGGCGGCAGATGATTGTGCGTGTCGGCCATAACCAGGATGCGAAGGGCTCTTCGTTTCTCTTCTTCGTCTCTCATGTGAGTGAGCGAAACATCTCTGACTATTCAGCCCATCGCGCACGGAAATAATCTGAATTCTTCGCTTCGCACAGAATGACAAAAGAGAGTGCGGTCGTTGTGCGAGGGACTGTTCGGGACTAGCGTCCGCGCGTGTCATTTAGAGATTTTGGCCTCTCCGCTGAGGTCATTCGCGGAACGCAGGCGATGGGATTTGTCGATCCCACTCCGATTCAGTTACGCGCCTTTCCGATTGTTCTTGCTGGTAAGGATCTGATCGGCACCGCGCAAACCGGCACGGGCAAGACGGCGGCGTTTGCTCTTCCTATTTTGACGAACCTGGCCGCGCACGGCGCTTTTCGCTGCCTTGTCCTGGAGCCGACGCGCGAATTGGCGGCGCAGGTCGAAACGGCTTTTCGCGATTACGGACGCTTCACCGATTTGCGCGTCTCGTTAGTCCACGGCGGTGTTGGTTATGGCAAGCAGCGTGAAGAAGCTGCTTCCGGGGTGGACATTGTTTGCGCCACGCCCGGCCGCTTGCTCGACTTGCTGGAGCAGGGCGCAATGAACCTGCGCAGTGTCAGCGTTCTTGTCCTCGATGAGGTCGATCGCATGCTCGACATGGGTTTTTTGCCGGACGTGCGCCGCATCGTGGAGCAAATTTCCACCGACCGCCAAACCCTGCTTTTCTCGGCCACGCTCCCGCCGGAGATCGAGCGCCTGGCTTCGTGGGTTTTGCGCAACCCCGAGACGATCGAGATCGGCGTGCAGCGTTCACCGGCGGAAACCGTCACCCACGCGGTCTATCCCGTGGCGGCGGAGCAGAAATTCGACTTGCTGATGGCGCTGTTGGAACGAACCAATTTCGACAGCGCGCTGATTTTTTCCCGAACGAAACACGGTGCTGACAAGATTGCGGTGAAGTTGAAACAGGGGAAACATTCGGTCGCCGTCCTGCATTCGAACCGAACCCAGCGCGAACGCGTGGAAGCGCTCGAGGGTTTCAAGAGCGGCAAATACGAGATCATGGTCGCGACCGATATCGCGGCCCGCGGAATCGATATCGCGGGCATCAGCCATGTCATTAATTACGACGTGCCGGAGCACAGCGAAGATTACGTTCATCGCATCGGGCGGACCGGCCGCGCGCAGAAAGTGGGCGACGCCTTCACACTCATGAACGGCGAAGAGCTTGGTTCGCTGCAGGCGATCGAGCGCTTCATTGGCGCGAAAATTCCGCGGCTGAAACTCGAAGGGTTTACTTATCTTTACACCGCGCTCTTCGAGCCGGAATCGGTCACTGGCTCGGGTAAACGCGCAATCGGTGGCGGCCGGACGCACGGCGGTTATTCCTACGGACGGCGGCGGCGATAGCGTCTCGCAAATTCTAGCACGCGATGAAGCGTGTAAATCCGAACCGACCGCGGTCTGTTGCACGACCGATTATCGCGCCAACCTCGGCGCCAGCATCTTGAAACAGGAAGGTTTCACCGACGTGCACAACATGCCGGAAGCTGGCAGGGGTGGAAGAAGGCCGGCTTTCCGGTAGAGAAATAATTCAGACAGGATTCACAGGATTATTCAGGATTGGGAGAAGCTGCGTCGCCTGTTTCTGCAAAATCCTGACAATCCTGTTAATCCTGTCTAAACTATCTCATGGCCACGAACTCTTATGCGCATCCGGAAGCTTTGGTCGATGCCGACTGGCTCGAGCAGCATGCGAAAGATCCCGATGTTCGCATCATCGAGTCTAACGAGGACATATTGCTTTACGATACGGGCCATATTCCGGGCGCGATCCACATCGATTGGCGGGGTGATCTGCAGGATTCAGTCGTGCGTGATTACATTTCGCCGGACCAATTCGCAGCCCTATGCAGCAAGAACGGCATTGCACCCGATACGACCTGCGTTTTCTACGGCGACAAAGCGAACTGGTGGGCCTGCTATGCGCTTTGGGCGTTCCGGTTGTTCGGGCATGAGAAGGTGAAAATCCTAAACGGCGGCCGCGACAAATGGCGCGCGGAAAATCGCACTTGGACACGCGATATTCCGAAATTTCAGCCCACGAATTATCCGGCCCCGAAGAAACGTTACGACAAAGAAATCCGCGCGTTTGCCGATGAAGCGCTCGCGCAGAGCAAGTCCGATAAGCCGCTGATCGATGTGCGATCGCCGGGCGAATTCAAAGGCGAGATCACACACATGCCCGAGTATCCGCAGGAGGGCGTTTTGCGCGGCGGTCACATTCCGGGTGCGAAGGGCGTGCCGTGGAAAACGGCGACGAATGATGATGGCACTTTTAAATCCGCCGCCGAGCTGGAGAAAATTTACAAGGAGGACTGCGGTGTTTCTTCGGATAACGACACCATCGTTTATTGCCGCATCGGCGAACGCTCGAGCCACACGTGGTTTGTTCTCACCTATTTATTAGGAATCGCGAACGTGCGCAATTACGACGGCTCGTGGACGGAGTGGGGCAACAAAGTCGGCGCGCCAATCGCGCGCGGCGCCTAACGACTGCTGTGTACCCGCCCAAGCTCGATAAGATCATCCATCTTTTCGAAATGCTCCCCGAACAGGAGCGGCGGGAGACATTAGTTTCTTACGCCGACAGCGCGAAGAAACAGGAGCCACGGCCTAACGAGAAGTTCGAGCTCGAAGACGTGCGCAAAGATGAAGAGTGCGCCGACACAGTCGGCGTTTATCTGCAGGTTGATGAGGAAGGCAAAGCGCATTTCCGCATGTCGCTCGGCCCGGAGGTACAAACGCTGACCCGCGCGATGGCCTCGATTTTGTGCAAAGGCCTGGATGGCGCTACGCCGCAGGAAGTCCTCGATCTGCCGAGCGATTTTGTCACGCGCATCGTCGGCGCGGAATTGGTCCGCGTCCGAAGCCAGACGACCTATTACATCCTCACCCGGATGAAGGGCATTTGTAAGGTCTATCTGGATCGCCAGCGGAAATTGGCTGCGGCTTAAGCGTTGTCGTGGCACAGGCATCTTGCCTGTGCTACAACGGGATGGCGCCACGCGACAAGGATGCGACGCCCGCCGTTTCGCTCGTGACGCGCTGAGGTTTTCGCCTACAGTTCGCGCGCCCATGCCGCGGAATAACGAGCTGCGAAAAATTCTCCTCATCGGCTCGGGCCCGATCGTTATCGGGCAGGGCTGCGAGTTCGATTATTCCGGCGTGCAAGCCTGCAAGGCTCTCAAGGAAGAGGGCTACGAGATCGTGCTCGTGAACTCGAATCCGGCCACGATCATGACCGATCCGGAATTCGCCGATCGCACTTACATCGAACCAATCACGCCTGAGGTGATCGAGGCGATTCTGGAACGCGAAAAACCGGATGCGATTCTGCCGACGATGGGCGGACAAACCGCGCTGAACGCGGCGATGGAATTGAATCGCAATGGAGCACTCGTTAGGCACGGGGTGAAATTGATCGGCGCGAATGCACAGGCGATCGCGAAGGGCGAAGACCGCCAGCTTTTCAAGGAAGCCATGTTGCGCATCGGCCTCGATGTTCCGCGCTCGGGCATTGCGCACGATGTTGCCGAGGCCAACCGCGTCGCGGACTCGATCGGCACTTTCCCACTCATTATTCGCCCCGCCTTCACCCTCGGCGGATCGGGCGGCGGCATCGCATACAACCGCGAAGAATTGGACGAAATCGCGACGCGCGGACTCGAACTTTCACCGGTAACCGAAGCGTTGATCGAGGAGTCGCTAGTCGGCTGGAAGGAATTCGAGATGGAAGTGATGCGCGATTGCGCGGACAACTGCGTGGTCATTTGCGCGATCGAAAATCTCGACCCGATGGGCGTGCATACCGGCGACTCCATCACGGTCGCGCCCACCCAGACGCTCTCGGACCGCGAGTATCAATTAATGCGCGACGCCTCCTTCGCGGTCATCCGCGAGATAGGGGTCGAAACGGGGGGATCGAATATTCAGTTCGCGGTCAATCCGGAGAACGGTCGCATGGTTGTGATCGAGATGAATCCGCGCGTCTCGCGGTCCTCCGCGCTTGCGTCGAAAGCGACTGGATTCCCGATCGCGAAAATCGCGGCCAAGCTCGCGGTTGGTTACACGCTGGACGAAATCCGCAACGACATCACGCGTGAAACGCCGGCGAGCTTTGAGCCGACGATCGATTATTGCGTGGTGAAAGTTCCGCGCTTCACCTTCGAAAAATTCCCGCACGCCGATCCGATCTTGACCACGCAAATGAAGAGCGTCGGCGAAGCGATGGCAATCGGCCGCACCTTCAAAGAAGCGCTGCAAAAAGCGCTGCGTTCGCTCGAAATCAAACGCTTCGGTTTGTGCGGCGATGGGAATGAGATGCGGGTCGATCCCGAGACGTTGCGCTTGAAATTAACTGCACCGAATGCGGAACGGATCTTTCATATCGCGCAGGCCTTTCAGGATGGAATGAGCGTCGACGAAGTCTTCGAGCTGACGAAGATTGACCGCTGGTTTTTGCATAACATTCAGCAAATCGTGGAAGCAACAGAAGCGCTGCGACGCGGTGGGAATCAGCGCGCCGAAGACCGGAGCACGGCCGTCCCGGCTGTGCGGACAGCGGGCGTCTCGCCTGCTGTTTCGATCCAGGATTCGCCAGCCGAGACGGCCGGCATCCGCACAGGAGCGACGCCTGTGTTCCGCGGTTTTGACGAACATGGCGAAGTTTCCCAGACCCGCCGAAATCTTCCGCATTGGGAGCAGCACGGGTCGACTTATTTTGTCACCTTTCGTCTGGCCGACTCCGTTCCAGCTTCTTTGCGCGATGAATGGGAAGAGGAACTTCTGGCGTGGAAAAAACATCATCCAAAACCTTGGGACTCACGCACTGCCTACGAATACCAGCAGCGTTTTGTGGAAAGCCGCGAAACTTGGTTGGACCAGGGTCACGGCGCTTGTTTACTCCGACGAGGTGCGTGCAGCGAAGTCATCGCTGATGCGCTGCGGCATTTCGATCGCCAACGCTATTTTCTCGACGGGTTCGTGATCATGCCGAATCACGTCCACGTCCTGCTCCAGCCGATCGGCACGCATTCGCTCTCGAACATTTTGCATTCGTGGAAAAGCTTTACCGGTCATCGGATCAAGGAAGAAATCAAAACTGACGATGCGCATCTTTGGCAGAACGAAAGCTTCGATCGAATCGTGCGCAGTTGGGAGGAGCTTGAGGAATATCGTCGCTATATGGAGGTGAATCCGAAGCGCGCGAAGTTGCGAACTGGCGAGTTTGTTTTGGCGACGGAATGGAAACTTGCGCGCGAAGAAACGGCAGGCGAGACGCCTGCCGTCCGCACAGCCGGGACGGCTGTGGTCCGTGTCGCGGCTGATGCCGCTTCCTTGCGCCGCGCGAAGAAGCTGGGGTTTTCGGACCGGCAGTTGGCGGTGGTGTGGGACGTTGCGGAAACGGATGTGCGCGATTTTCGGAAGTCGTTAGGCGTTATTCCGACCTATCGGTTGGTCGACACTTGCGCAGCCGAGTTCGAAGCGTTCACGCCCTACTATTATTCGACTTACGGAACGGAGAACGAGATGCGCCGCAGTGATAAGCGCAAGATTATGATCCTGGGCGGCGGACCGAATCGCATCGGGCAGGGAATCGAATTCGATTACTGCTGCGTGCACGCGGCTTTCGCACTGCGCGAACTGGGATTCGAAACCATCATGGTTAACTCGAATCCGGAAACAGTTTCGACCGATTACGACACAAGCGATAAACTCTACTTCGAGCCGCTCACGCTCGAAGACGTCCTCAATATTTACGATCAGGAACAGCCGGAAGGCGTGATCGTGCAGTTCGGCGGACAGACGCCCTTAAATCTTGCCGCGGGTTTGCGCGCCGCTGGCGTCCCGATTCTCGGGACGCAACCGGAGAGCATCGAACGGGCGGAAGATCGAAAACTCTTCGCGACCATGTTGGATAAACTAGGCCTGCGCCAGACGCCGAACGGCACCGCGGTCACCCCGGAGGAAGCGATCGCGATCGCGGCGCGCATTGGTTACCCCGTCCTGGTGAGGCCGTCGTTCGTGCTCGGCGGGCGTGCGATGGAGCTGATTTACAACCACGAGGACCTCGAGCGTTATATGCGCAACGCGATCGAGGTTAGCTCCGATCGGCCAGTGCTGGTCGATCGCTTTCTCGAAGACGCGATCGAGGTGGATGTGGACTGCATCGCTGATGGCGAAATTGCGGTCCTCGGTGCGATCATGGAACACGTGCAACTCGCTGGCATTCACAGCGGCGATAGCGCCTGCGCGATCCCGACTTTTTCCCTCTCGCAGCGCGTGCTCGACGATATTTCGAGCGCGACGAAAGCGATGGCGCGTGAGCTGAATGTGCGCGGGCTGATGAATGTGCAGTTCGCGGTGAAAGGCGAAGATGTTTACGTGTTGGAAGTGAATCCGCGCGCGTCCCGGACGGCGCCATTCGTGAGTAAGGCGATCGGAGTTCCGCTGGCGAAACTGGCCGCGAAAGTGATGGCAGGAAAGTCTCTGGGCGAGCTGGGTTTCACGACGGAAATCGTGCCGAAACATTTTTCAGTGAAGGAACCGGTCTTCCCGTTCCTGCGCTATCAAGGCAGCGACACAGGGCTAGGTCCGGAAATGAAATCGACCGGCGAAGTGATGGGGATCGATGCCGATCTCGGCCTCGCTTACGCAAAAGCGCAAATGGCCGCGCCGCCTGCCTTGCCCAAGGCCGGGAATATTTTCATCAGCGTGAAAGACGCGGACAAAGAACGCGTCGTGCCGCTGGCCCGCGACTTCATCGCGCTCGGGTTCGGGATTATCGCGACGAGCGGAACAGCCGCCGTTTTAGCCGAGAACGCGGTGGCGGTGACGCGCGTTTACAAACTTCGCGAGGGTCGTCCGCATGTGCTCGATCGGATCAAAAACGGCGACGTGCAGATGATCATCAACACGCCGAGCGGTAAGATTCCGCGCGAAGACGAACTGAAAATGAGGAGCGGAGCGCGGACCTTGAAGATCCCGATTATCACTACGATGCGTGCGGCTCAAGCCAGCGTGCGCGGGATCGCCTCGCTGCAGAAAAGCAGCCTCCAGGTAAAGACGCTCCAGGAATATCACGCTTAGGCGTGGACTTTCACTCGTTAGGCGATTCACGCGAGCTCTCTCGCGGCGGTTAGAACCGCCGATAGTGAGGGTTGCAGGTTGAGCTTCGGCGACTGCCGCTGCGGGTAAGAAGACGTCCTATTGCTTACCTCGTCGGCATCACCAAACGCCGCCGCCACTGCAGCCGCGCAAGAGTGCGAGCAGGATTATCGTTCCGATGATTGAGACGGCGATCGAACCGAGACAGCCGAGGCGATTGGAAAAGAAGGCGAACATCGCTATCGAATCGTGGGCGCTGGCAACGACAGCCGTGAAATTGGCAAACCGCGTGACACCGCGCGCGGTTTGTGTGACAGGTCTCCAATGAAATTCACCCTGCTTGGTTGTGTGGCGGCTGTCGCTTTTTTCGCGACGAACGCGCTCAGCCAGGACACAACCCCGACACCTGCCATGAGTCCATCATCCAGTCCCAGCCCTACCCAAAAAGAAGTCGCCATCATCAAAACCAGCGAAGGCGAAATGGTCGCCGAGTTCTGGTCGGATGTGGCGCCAAACACGGTGGAAAATTTCAAAAAGCTCGCCAAGTCTGGCTTCTACGATGGGACCGCCTTCCATCGCGTGATCAAAGGTTTCATGATCCAGGGCGGCGATCCGTTAACCAAGGATGAAAGCAAGCAGGGGCGTTGGGGCACGGGCGATCCTGGCTATAAAATCAAAGCCGAATTTAACAAAAAATCACACGATCGCGGAGTGCTATCGATGGCGCGCTCGAGCGATCCTGATTCCGCCGGCAGCCAATTCTTCATCTGCCACGGCAGCCCGAAACAGCTCGATGGCCAATACACGACTTTCGGCAAATTGATCAAAGGCGATGATGTCCTGGAGAAAATCGCAACCACGCCGACGGCGCCGGGTGATCGGCCTCTCACACGGATGAACATCGAAAGTATCAAAATCGTCTCCGCGGATGCGGTGAAGCAATAGTTCGTCGCGACTGCAGGTCGGATGGGACTCATGCGTCGTATTTGAGCGATGGCGTTGTCCGAAAAAACAAACGTAGCCCTCGTGCAGATGAGCTGCGGGAGCGATTCCGCGGCTAATGTGGAAAAGGCGATCGCGTTCATTCGGGACGCGGCGAGAAATGGCGCAGAAATCGTTTGTCTGCCGGAGCTGTTTCGCTCGCAATATTTTTGCCAATCGGAGGACCACAAATATTTCGCGCTCGCGGAAGAAATACCCGGTCCCACCACGGATTCATTAGGCACACTCGCCGGTGAACTAAAAGTCGTGATCGTCGCGTCGCTCTTCGAAAAGCGGGCCGCCGGCCTCTATCATAACACCGCCGCGATCATCGACGCTGACGGAAAGTTGATGGGTAAATATCGCAAGATGCATATTCCGGACGACCCGGGTTTCTACGAAAAATTTTATTTCGCGCCGGGCGATCTCGGCTTTCAAGCCTGGCCGACACAACGCGGCCCGATCGGCGTTTGCGTTTGCTGGGACCAATGGTATCCGGAAGCGGCGCGACTGACGGCGTTGCGTGGCGCGCAGTTACTCTTTTATCCCACGGCCATCGGATGGCATCCGGAGGAGAAGGAAAAATTTGGCGCCGCGCAGCATTCCGCCTGGGAAACGATGCAGCGCAGTCACGCGATCTCGAACGGCTGCTTCGTGGCCGCGGTTAATCGCGTCGGACACGAAGCGCCAGCCGGCGGAGCGGGAGTCGAGTTCTGGGGACAGAGTTTCATCTGCGCGCCGAGCGGTGAGATTTTAGCCAAAGGCAGCGTCGACCGCGAAGATCTAATCATGGCGGAAGTGAATTGGGGTCGCGTGGATGAGCAGCGGACGCATTGGCCGTTCCTGCGCGATCGCCGGATCGATGCCTATGCCGGCATCGAGCAGCGGATGATCGACTGACGAACAACGACCGACTTTGCGCCATGTCTCATAAGGTTGGCGAAGCGCGCCGAAGGTTTCACGCGCGTTACCCGTAGGTCAGCCGCAAGATTCTTGGCCGTTTGCGCGGCTTAGAATGACACGCGCCCGCGCGCAGTTTGTCACTTTAGATTATCGAACGACGGCTGTATCTTTGAGCATGAAGATCAATCTCCTCGCTCTCGTTCTCTGCGCCGTCGCGCCGGTTATTGCATTCGCAGGAGATACTGAAAAAGCGATCGCCGTTTTGAGCCCGACGGCGAACAGCAAGGTGATGGGCACCGTCACCTTCACTCAAACTTCCGATGGAGTGAAAGTAGTGGCCGACCTCGCGGGCCTTACCCCGGGCAAACACGGTTTTCATATTCATGAATTCGGCGATTGCTCGAGCCCTGATGGGACTTCGGCAGGGGGACATTTTAATCCGGGCAAGCATCAGCACGGAGCGCCGGACGCAAGCGATCGGCATGCGGGCGATCTTGGCAACATCGAGGCTGACGCCAGCGGCAAAGCGCGGCTGGAATTAACCGACAAGACGATGAAGCTTTCCGGCCCAGACTCGATCGTGGGCCATGCCGTCATCATCCACGAAAAAACCGACGACCTGAAAACGCAGCCGACCGGAGACGCGGGTGGTCGTCTCGCGTGCGGCGTGATCGGTATCGCCAAGTGATGCTGTCGCTGGGGCGCTCCGACCTTTGAGGTAGACCTTTTTCGAAGAAGGAATGCGCCAGCGTGGCATCGGTCGAACCCGATTGCCCATCCTTCAAAAATCGCTTGTCGCAGTCGCATAATCACCGAAGCGTTTCCGCATGGCAGGACAAGGTTCGACAGGAAATGTGATCGCGGCGCTGTGCAGTTTTTTTATCCCGGGCTTGGGGCAGTTGATTCAAGGCCGCGTGATGATGGCGATTATTCAATTTGTCCTTGCAGGTATCCTCTGGGTTTTCCTGCTCGGCTGGCTGATTCACCTTTGGTCGATCGTCGACGCGGCGATGTTCAAGGGTCGCGCCTGAACTCGTTAGGCGAGTGATTCTTTCTCCACGATCAGGAGAAGATTGCGCGCCGGCGTCTCGCCTACGATCTCACTGCCTTCATCCGTCTTCACCTTGAAGCGGTAGGATTGATCGCCCTTATCGGTGACGAGCGCGAACCAATCGGCCTTGATCTCAACCGGCTGTTCGCGGCCAAGCAGGTAAACGGAAAATATGTTCATCGCGCAGTTTCGCAGTTCCACGCGAGGGCGCGAGAGAAACAACCGCTAGACGCTCAACGTTTCGCCCACACGCAGACTCATTCCCATGACCCGGAAAATCTGGTCGCGTTTTCCGAGGTAACCGGGCGAATCGAGATCGCGCGGGCGAGGGAGATCGATCTCCACCACTTCCTGTATCGTCGCCGGCCGTTGGCTCATAATCAGGACGCGGTCGGCTAGCTGGACGGCTTCTTCGATGTCGTGAGTGACGAAAAGAATGGTCTTCTTCTCGCTTTGCCAGATGCGGACGAGATCGGCGCGCATCTTCAAACGAGTGATGAAGTCGAGCGCGCCGAACGGTTCGTCCATGTAAATGATGTCGGGATTCGCCGCTAAAGCCCGGGCGATTTCCACCCGCTGACGCATCCCTCCGGAAAGCTCGCGCGGATAGGCGGATTCGAAGCCGGTCAGTCCGACCATCGCGACGTAATGCGCAATGATTTTCTGACGCTCCGCCTCGCTCCGGCCGCGCAACCCAAACCCGATATTTTCGCGCACGCTCAACCACGGAAAAACGCCGTTCTCCTGGAAAACAAAGATGCGGCGCGGGTCGGGCCCGCGCACCGGTTGGCCTTCAACCAGCACTTCGCCCGAGTCCGCCGCGAGGAAACCGCCAACGATATTGAGCAAGGTGGATTTTCCGCAGCCACTCGGGCCAACCAGGCAGACGAACTCGCCTTTGGCTACGTCCGCGCTGACATCATCGAGCACGGAAATCTCCTCGCCGGCGCGTTTCCCAGGAAAGACGAGCGAGCAGTTGCGAATGGAAATGGCGGGCGGGTTCATTGCCTATTCGCGTAACCCCAGCGTACTTCGTCGAACTTTTCCAACTGCCTAACGAGTAGATCAAGAACGAGGCCGATCAGTCCAATCATCACCATTCCGGCCACGACCAGGTCATAACGTTTGCCGGCGTTACGCGCGTCGATGATCAGGTAGCCGAGACCGCTGTTAACCGCGATCATCTCCGCCGCTACCACCACCAGCCAGGCCACGCCGAGCGCGATTCGGATTCCAGTGATGATCTGTGGCAAACTGGCGCGCAAGATTACCTGCCGAAAAAGCTCGCCGCGACTGAGGCCGAAGTTTTGCGCCGCGCGCAGGTAAACCGGCTGCATGTTTTGCACCGCGGCAATCGAAGAGA
This sequence comes from uncultured Chthoniobacterales bacterium, assembly GCA_964236815.1. Taxonomy (GTDB): domain Bacteria; phylum Verrucomicrobiota; class Verrucomicrobiia; order Chthoniobacterales; family UBA10450; genus JACCTI01. The sequence continues at coordinate 80,590 of CAXSFN010000005.1, read as the reverse complement.
CGGTGATGGGAAAAACGCTGGCCAGAAAAATCAGGAAAACCGGCGCGGCATCAGTGACTCCAAACCAAAGGATAGCGAGCGGGATCCACGCGATAGGTGAGATTGGCCGGAAGATTTGGATCATGGGATTGAAGGCTTCGAAGGCGCGGCCATACCAGCCGAGGACGAGTCCGAAGGGAACGCCGATCAGAACTGCGAGGGTGAATCCCCAGATCACGCGGAAGAGCGAAGCGACAATGTATTTCGCCAGCAAACCTCGTTGAATCAGCTCGATCAAACCGCGCAGCACTTCAATCGGCGTCGGGAACAGGTCGCTTCCGCTCAGGCGCACGCAGATGTGCCAGCTCGCGAGGAAGACGAATGCGACCGTGAGCGGCAAGATCAAATGCGCGAGTCCAGGCCGGCGCCGATGAATGCGTTTGATGGCGCCTGCATTTTGCTCACGCGTTTCCGATCTGGCCGGCGGAACAGTGGTGGTCGCGTCGTTCATGGCACCGGCGCTTTGTAGGCATAGGCCTGCACTTTGTCGTCATCCGGCGCGAACGAGTCGTCGATGTAATCATCGAAATGCGCTGTGCCTTTCAGAATGCCCGCCTCTTTCGCCAGCAACTCGATCTCCTCGAAATTCGGGCGGGTCGGTTTCAGATGGCTGTAGATGACGCGATCGGGCGGCTTGCTCAGGACATAGCTGAGCAGTCGCGGGTTCTGATTGTAATAAAGCGTGCTGACGAACTGCGCGGCCGCCATCCGATTGTCCATTCCGCTGTCGAGCCACTTGCCGCTCTTCGCGATTCCGTTGACCAACTCCTGCACTTCCGGCCGCCGATTTTTGATCGCCTCTTCGCTGACCGCGAGCACGCAGGAGATGAAGCCAGGCCAGACTTCTTTCACGCGATAAAGCGCGCGGCCGTAGCCATCGAGTTCCGTTTGTCCCATGAACGGTTCGCCCGAAGTGACCGCATCGACCGAGCGCGAGTAAAGCGCCGCAGGCATATCCGGTGGAGGCATCTCGACGATGTTCACATCGCTCAATTTCATCCCGACGCGCTTCAGTTCGCGGTAGAGGATGAGGCGGTGGTTCGCATAACGTCCCGGCACCGCCACCGTCTTGCCGCGCAGATCTTCCGTCCGGAAAATGTTTGAATCCTTGTGCACCATGACATCGCCGCCCTCGCGATGTCCGAGATAAACGATCTTGATCGGCACCCCTTGCTCGCGCAGCGCGATCGCCATCGGTGCCAGGATGAACGTCGCCGGCGTGTAACGTGAGAGATACGCTTCCTTCAATTCTGGCCATGCCTGGAAGCGAATCGGATCGAACATGCTGTGCCCCGCGATCTGCTTGTTAATGAAGTCCGTCACCGGGCATGTGAGATGGCAGGTGACCGGCAAGAAGCCGACGCGAAATGGCGCGCGTCCGTCGGTCGCTTTCGCTTTCCCAAACCAATGCAAATTCAGCCAGCCGTGCAACAAAGTGATGCAGCTCAGCGCCAGGAAAGCGGAGAGCAAGAGCGTTTTACGGAAGGACATACTCCGGATTAGCGAGCGAGAAGCGAGTTCACGAAGAGAAGGCTATGGGTATAGAAGAATAAGCGCTGCCTATGGAAGCATGATCGAAACGAAAGGCCATTCAATTGCTTTTCGCGAGCGGGCCGGGCAAAATCCGCTCGATGCAGGATCCTCTCGAAATTCGCCATCTGCGCTATTTCCTCGCCGTGGCCGAGGCCGGCAGCTTTAGCCGCGCGGCCAATCGGCTCGGTCTTTCCCAGCCGAGCGTTTCGCAGCAGATGCGCGATCTGGAAGTAGCTTTGCGCGTCTCGTTATTTCAGCGTCGCGGAAAACGAATCCTGCTTACCGCCTCCGGATTGATTTTCCAGGAACACGCCCGTGCTCTTCTTCGCCAGCTCGAAAGTTTTCTGGAGGAGCTGGCGCACGAGCCCGGGCAGATGCGCGGGAGTTTGCATCTCGGCGTAATCCCCGCGTTGAACGTCCCGCTCGTCCCGCGGCTCTTGCAATTATTCATCGCCGCTCATCCCGGGATCAATCTGATCGTAGAGGAGATATCCTCGACCGAGATTGAGACCGCTTTGGAAGAAGGCCGCATGGATGTCGGGCTCGGTTTCCTGACTCGGCACTCGCCCAATCTCCGTTACGAGCGGCTTTGCACGGATGAGTTTGCCCTGATTGTTTCCACGGCTCACCCATGGTCGAAACGCCGTGTGATCAAATTCGCCGAGCTCCATCAACAGCGTTTTCTCCAGTTGCCCGACACTTTCGTGATGCGGCGAATGTCGGATGAGATTTGCCGAAAGCATCAAGTCCGGCCGCGCACGATCGCGGAGATCAACGCAATCGAGACATTGCTTCGCTCACTCGCTCCACTAAAAGCAGCGACGATGATGCCGCGAATCGTGCTTCTGGACCGCGATGGGTTGAAATTGAAAGCGATCCCGCTGAGCGGGAAAAATCTGGCTCTCGATATCGGTCTGCTCCGGTTACGGGATTCGATGGCGAACACCGCCGTCGCTGCTTTTACCAAGTTGGCCAAAGGCGCAGTGCCGAAGTTGCTGAAGAAGTAAACTCTCTCGAACGATAATCGCCTACCGCCTCGTCATCCTGAGGCTGGCGAAGCGCGCCGAAGGATCTCGCACAGGCTATCGGATTACCGCTCAACGTAACGCGGCAACAAGCAGCGCGATTGTGAGATCCTTCGCCGTCTACGCGGCTCAGGATGACATCCCTTTACAACAGTTGATAAGGATCGACGTCCACTGCCACCATCACGTCTTCGGGGAAGGGCAGCTTGTCGAGCGTTTCGCGAATGAGCCGACTTAGGCGCACGATCGCTTCGCCGCGAATCAGAATGTGGAAACGGAATTGACCTTGCAGTTTTTCCAGTGGTGCGGGCGTCGGTTCGCCGCGGATGAACTCGTTAGGCAATGCTTCCTTCAGACGGCGCGCCAGCGTTTCGGCGGAGAATTTTGCGCGCGCTTCGTGTTCGGAACGCACCGTGATTAAGACCGCGTGCTTGAAGGGCGGGAAATCGCAACGCTCACGGAATTCTACTTCCTGTTCGAAATAGCCGGCGAAATCGTGATGGCGTGCGAACTGAATCGACGGGCTGAACGGAGTGAAGGTTTGCACGAAGACTTCGCCCGGCGTTTCGCCGCGACCCGCGCGTCCGGCGACTTGCGTGAGCAGTTGGAAGGTGCGCTCGCCGGCGCGGAAATCCGGGAGATGCAGCGCGAGATCGGCGTTGATGATTCCGACCAGCGTGACGTTCGGAAAGTGCAGGCCCTTCGCGATCATTTGGGTTCCAACCAGGATGTCGATCTTGCCGGAGCGAAACGCGCGCAACGTTTCACGGTAAGCATCTTTGCGCGTCATCGAGTCCGCATCCATTCGCCTAACGACTGCTTTTGGAAAAAGATGCGAGACGGTTGCTTCGACTTTTTCCGTCCCGAAACCGGAGTAGATAAGCGCGTCTTCGCCGCAGGCCGGACACTTTTTTGGCACGGCCGCGGTGTGGCCGCAGAGATGGCAGCTCAGTCGCGAAGCCGTCCGGTGAAAAGTGAGCCCGACGCTGCAGTTCGGACAATCGCGCGCGACGCCGCAGGCGCTGCAGAGGAGTGAGGTGGAGAATCCGCGGCGATTCAAAAACAGGATGGTCTGCTCGCGCTTTTCCAGGCGCGCGATGATGGCGGTATGTAACTTGTCGCTCAGAATCGTGAGTGACTTTGCTTTGCGCGCTTCCAGCCGCAGGTCGACCACGCGGATGAGCGGCATCTTGTTGTCATCCACGCGCTGGGTGAGGGCGAGGAGCTGATACTTGCCGCGAGTGGCGTTGAAGTAACTCTCAAGTGAGGGCGTGGCGCTGCCGAGAAGCACAACCGCGTTCTCCATTTTTCCGCGCACGACCGCGACATCGCGCGCCTGATAACGCGGCGCTTCCTCCTGCTTGTAGGTCGTCTCGTGTTCTTCATCGACAACGATAAGCCCGAGATTTTCCAGGGGCGCGAAGACCGCACTGCGCGCGCCGATCACAATCTTCGCGCGACCGCTTTGAATCTTATGCCACTCGTCGTGTCGTTCGCCTTCGGAAAGGCGACTGTGCAGGACCGCGACCATTTCCTCGGTCTCGGAGAAGCGACTTTTGAAACGCTCGACCGTTTGCGGGGTGAGCGAAATTTCCGGGACGAGGACGATTGCAGTCTTGCCACGTGCGAGCGCGAAACGAATTGCCTGCAAATAAATTTCCGTCTTGCCGCTGCCGGTCACGCCGTGGAGCAAGATCGGTTTCGCATTTTCCGCGTCAGCCGCGGCGGCTTCGATGGCGCTTAAGGCGGCAGCTTGTTCCGGGTTAAGAACCAAATTTGTCGAGGCGATAAATTGTTCGTCCGCATGCGGATCGCGCTGCACTGCTTCTTCGCGCAATTCAACGAAGCCGCGTTTCGCCAGTGCGCGCAGCGTTTGATTATCGAGAGAGGTTTTCCGGAGCAGCTCCGCGGCCGGGATCGGCCCGGTCAGCTCCGCGATCGCTTGCAAAAGATCCGCCTGCCGTGGCGCGCGTTTCCGCAGTTTCTCAATTTCCTCCGCAAGGATGAGCCGTGCCGGTCTAACGAACAGTTGCTTCTTCCAGCTTACCTCCGCGCGGCGGATCACCTGCGGGAGAAGGCTGCGCATGACGGTCTCGATCGAGCAGCAATAATAGGCGCTCATCCAGCGCGCGAGCTCGAGCAACTTGGGGCTCAACGCGGGCTTCTCGCCCACGATCGCTTCGATCGGTCGCAGACCAGTCGCGTCGCTGTTTGCCGGTAGCGAGACGATGGTGCCGAGAGCGGATTTATCGCGAAACGGCACGCGCACCCGCCAGCCGATATCGAGCTGGTCCGCAAAGTTATCGGGAACGAGATAATCGAGCTCGCGATGGATGACGCGATCGATAATGACGCGAGCGTAGGTTGGTTTCACGAGGGCAAGAAATTCAGTCGCTCAAGAAAAAGATGCGTAGATTGTTCGGGCAGTTTCTGCTTGTTCGCCTCGATCTCCAAATGCGGTTCTTCCTGAAGGTCATCATCTGTTGCCTGCTGGCCGGCGCGGCCGGCACGGCCTATCTCGCGCTGCGCTCGGGCGACACCGCTTACACGCTACACGAGTGGCTCAGTCCCGGCCGGTTTCAGCAGCACGATGCACTCATTCGGGCGGCCGCGGCGCAACACGGTCTCGACCCGATGCTGGTTAAGGCAGTGGTCTGGCGAGAAAGCCGATTCGACCCGCAGAAATTTGGCAGCGCGGGCGAACGCGGCTTGATGCAGGTGACCGAGCGCGCCGCAAGCGAATGGGCGAAAGAAACGCGCGTGGAAAATTTTCGCGTGGAGGAATTATTCGATCCAAAAGTGAATCTACAGGCTGGCTCCTGGTATCTGGCGCGCGCGATGCAGCATTGGAAAATGCAGGCCGATCCGATTCCATTTGCGCTGGCCGGCTACAACGCCGGGGCGAGTCGCGCGCAACGTTGGGCCGGCGGTGACGATGCAGGAGCCATCTCGGCCAGCGAGTTCCGGAGTAACATCGATTTTCCCGGGACCCGCAATTACGTGGACACGGTCATGGCGCGCCTGGAATTCTACAAACGCCGCGGCCGGATGTGATGGCGCAGCTCACGGTCTCGCAATGCGAAGCCGGAGAAAGATCGCTTTCGCTTCGGGCGTGATAACCACTTTCGATTTTACAACCTGCGTGCTTCCGGTCGTGGAAACGATCTCGTCGCTCGTCGTGGCTGGTTGCCAATCGATCAGGTCGCTCGATTGCTCCACTACATAAGTGACGTCAGTGACCGGCAGGACGAGCTTCGTGTAGGTCATCGTCAGATTATCGGCTTCGCGGCCGACTTCGGGTTGCGCGATCACGCGACCGATCCACGGCAGCTTCGTTGAGATACGCGTGGCGTAGAAGGCGGATGGACCCGCCAAGGGAACGTAGGAACCATTATCGGAATCGAAATAGCCGGCCCGGTCAAAGAGCGCGGCCTCTAAATATCCGTGCCCGGCGGAATCGGCGTAGAAGGTGTCTACTGCGAAGTTGATGCCCGCGAGCTTCCACGTCTCACCGTCCTGGATAAAGACAGCGCCACCGGAATCGCCCACCGACAGATGGCACTCGTTAGGCAATCCAATTTCGTCGAACGCCGATCTTACGAGATCGTTATTCGTTCCGTAAGGCAGGATGCTGGAGACGACGTTCTCCCCCCAGCGCTGCACGCCATCACCTCCGCCCCAGGCCCAGCCTTTCAAGGCGTTGTTTAATAGAATCGGCGCACCGCGTTGCGTCCCGCGCCCGATCGCGATCAGACGCAAGCCCACTTCATCGGTGTGCGAATAAAGGGGAGCGAAGCTCGGAAATTCTTCCGCCACCTTCCAGATCACGAGATCGCTCTGCGGATCGTAGGCATAATCGATCACGTGATAAGTCTGGTTCTGAAAAAGGAAGATGCTGCTGCCTGCATTTCCGATGTGCGCTGCGGATAGGAAAAAATGCGGCGCGAAAGGTGTGCCGAGAAAACCACCCCATGAGCCTTCGTATTGCCAGCCGCTATTCGCGTAGCCTGGCCCAGTCGGTTCGGTTGTGTTTTCACCCGCATCGCCTGTCCGGTAAAGGATGACCGCCTGCGCGCTGGCGAGCGCGAGGAAAAAGAAGGCGATAGCCCGGAATTTCACAGGAATAATCTAGCACGAACCGCTCCAAAGATTTACCGCCGCGTAACCGTCATCATAAGGGAGGCGAAAGCCCGTCAGGATGCCTTCGGAGGACGGCCGCGCTTGCATCGACGTGTCGCGATTCTCAGCTTAACGGTGTGGGATGGATAAGCTCGCGATCTCGGACACGCTGGAGAAGATCGCTACGCTCCTCGAACTGAAGGGCGGAGAAAACGTCTTCAAGATTCGCGCTTACACCAATGCCGCGCGGTCGATCGAGGCGTGGGGTGGAAATGCATCCGAACTCAGCAATCCTGAGACGCTGGCGAAAATTCCCGGTATCGGTAAAGGCATCGCATCCGTCGTGACGGAACTGGCCGGGACCGGCAGCTCGCCTTACTTCGAAACGCTGCGGGCCGAATTTCCCAACGACATTCTGGAGTTATTTTCGCTGTCCGGCTTGGGCGCGAAAAAAGTCAAAGCGCTTTACGATAAATTGAAGATCAGCTCGATCGCCCAACTCAAGGAAGCTTGCGAAACTGATCGCGTCGCGGAGCTGCCGGGTTTCGGCAAAACCACGCAGGATAAACTTTGCCGCGCCATCGCCGATCGCGCGAAGCATGCGGGTACCTTTCATCTCGGTCAGGTCGCGGCCGACGCAGAAACGCTGCAGAACGATCTGCGCGGGCACGAGGCCGCCTTACATGTTTGCATTGCCGGAAGCTACCGGCGGCGGAAAGAAATTGTGCGCGATCTCGATTTTATCGTGGCAACGAAAGAGCCCGACGAAATTACGAAATCATTTGTAGCGCATCCGCTGGTCGAGTCGGTCATCGCGCAAGGCGCGACGAAGACGAGCGTGCGTTTGCATTCCGGCATCCAATGCGACCTGCGCGTGGTGGCGCCGGCGGAGTATCCGTTTGCGCTCAATTATTTCACCGGGAGCAAGGAGCACAACATCGTGGTGCGAAACCGAGCGTTGCAGCGCGGCTGGACCTTGAATGAATATCGGCTCGCGCCCGCGGATTCGGGCCGTAGCACAGGCATCTTGCCTGTGGGGATACCGGGCGTCTCGCCCGGTGAATCAAAAAAGGGTGACGCCGAAACGCAAGAAACATCACCGGGCGAAATGCCCGTGCCATCAGTTGCGGCGCGCGGCAAGAAACGGAAGCAGGCTGCCCAACCGATCCCGGAAATCCACGAGGAAGCCGATCTCTATCGCTCGTTAGGCTGGGATTACATTCCGCCGGAGTTGCGCGAGAACTGCGGCGAATTTGAAGCCGCCGCGGACGGAAAGCTTCCGCGATTGATCGAGAAGGAAAATCTGCGCGGTACATTTCACTGTCATACTACCGCGAGTGATGGACGCAGTTCGCTCGCGGAAATGGCCAGCGCCGCCGAGGAGCTGGGGCTGCAATACATCGGCATCGCAGATCACAGCCACAGTTCCATTCAGGCGCGCGGCCTGGACGAAGCACGGCTGCGTGTCCAAATGAGCCAGATCAAAGCGCTGAATGCGGATCGCAAAGACTTCCGCATTTTCAGCGGAATCGAATGCGATATTCTACGCGACGGTTCGCTCGATTTTCCCGACGAAATTCTCGCGCAGCTCGACTTCGTCGTTGCTTCGGTCCATTCCGCTTTCACGATTCCGGAAGCCGAAATGACGGAACGTATTATTCGGGCAATCAGCAATCCTTACGTCACCGTCCTGGCGCATCCGACGGGACGCTTACTACTCCGACGCGATCCCTACGCGGTCGACATTCCGGCTATCATCGAGGCCGCGGCGGAGACAGGTACCTGGATTGAAATCAACGCCGCGCCAAAACGACTGGATCTCGATTGGCGCTGGTGGCCGCTGGCGAAAGAGAAAGGCGTGAAGTGTGTGATCAATCCAGATGCACACGCGGTTGATCGGCTGCAGGAATTGTGGTTCGGAATCGGCGTGGCGCGGAAAGGTTGGCTGACCAAAGAAGATGTCGTGAATTGTCTGCCGCTAGGAAAAATCGAGAAAGAACTCGGACGAAAGCGAAAGGAAAACAGACAGGATTAAGCAGGATTGTTTCTTCTGATCCTGTGAATCCTGTCTCTCTTTAATTTGCCGTCTCGCGCTGCGGCATGAACATGGTCAAACATTTGCACGCGCCGCCGGCCTTGAGGAATTCGGTCATCGGGAGCGGATGACATTTATAGCCGCGCTCCTCCAATTGCCCGACGAGTTTGGGCGCGCCTTCCGGCAGAACAATGTCGTGCTCGAGCACGACGGCGTTGCAGCAAAAAACGCCGGCTTCTTCTTCCGAAACGTCGATCAAATTCGGGAGACGATCGCGGATGGCGCGCTGTCCGTATTCATCGAACGCAGCCGGAAACCACATCGCGCCGCCGTCGGTCAGCGGACAGAAACAGGTATCGATGTGATAAAAACGCGGATCAACCAGCTCGACCGAAATGACCAAAGAGCCGAGCATATCGGCGATGGCGCGATGTGAATTAATGTCAGTGCGAAATTTGTAACCGCAGAAAAGCGCATCCCCGGCAAAGAGCGCGTCGCCTTCCCCTTCGAAGTAGAGATCCTTCGGCAACCAGATGATTTCATAACCGTGCTTTTCCATCCAATCGGCGAAGAACGGCGCTTCCGCCGCGCGTTCTTCGTGCCGGAAATTGCTCGGGATAAATTTTCGTCCAACAGTCAGGCCGGCGTTCGCGGTGAAGACCATGTCGGGCAACTTTGGTTGCGGCGTGATCAACTCGACCCGCGTGTCGAATTGCGAAAGCTTTTGGTGCAGCCCGCGCCATTGCGCCTGCACTTTCGGCGTGTCCGCGCCCCGCGCCCGGCTCATCCAGGGATTAATCTCGTACTCGATCGAGTAATGGTCAGGCGGACAAAGGAGCAACTGCCGCATAACAATTACTTGGCTGCACTCTTCCGCTCGAGCGCAGTGAGATCTTCAACCAGCTCGCGTAAAAATGGCTCCACATCCGTGACCAATCCGATCGATTGGAAGGCCTGCTGATCCGTGATCTTCGAGACCGCGGACGGATTGATATCCACCATCACGATTCGGACGGAAGCGGGCAGCATGTTCGAGACAGCGATCGAATGGGTCAGGCTGCCCATCATCAGGACAAGCGCGATATCGCTTAGTTTTTCGCGCATGATTTTTTGCGCTTCAATCGTATCGGTCGTCACGCCGGGGATCGGCCCATCGTCGCGGAGTGAACCGGAAAGAACGATGTCCACGCCATATTTCACGCAGGCGTGCATGATGCCCCGAGTCAGGATTTTTTTTGTCACTGCCTGCGCGATTCCGCCCGCGGCGCGGACGGCGTTGATCGCGCGCATATGATTCTCATGACCGTGATCGACCAGCGCGCTCTGCTCCAGGCTCATACCGAGCGAAGTCCCGAAAAGCACGCTCTCGATATCGTAAACAGCCAGACCGTTGCCGGCGAAGAGACGTTGCACATAACCGCGCACGATCAGTTTCTCCAAATGCGCCGCCGCGCCGGTATGAACGATGGCCGGTCCGCCCACGACGAGAATTTTGCCGCCTTCGCCACGAATCCTCGCGAATTCTGTGGCTAGTTCGCGAATCACTGCGCTCTTCGGCCGCTCCGCCGAGACGGTCCGGTTCAGGAATTGAAAGACATCGCGGCGTGCGGGCGATCTCTGGGACGGAACCACGCGCACACCCTGATGACCGACGACAATTTGATCGCCCTTGCGGACATCGAAAAATTTCACCGCGCGCGCCACGCGGGTTTCGTGATCCACTGCCACGCCGCTATCGATCATCACGGCCTGCACTTCGAGTTCCTTTTTCCCGAGACGCACAAACGTTTGTTGATTAGTGGTCACATAAAAGTCGGCAGGAAAAACCCCGTCGGCCGGCGCGGCCGCGAGCTGCGCCTGTTTTTTCTCGAATCCTTCGGCCCCGTGCTGGCGGAGACGCAGCAGCAAATCGTCGAGCGCTTCGCTGCTCGGCGCCGAGACTTCCACCCGCGCATAACTCTGGTCGGCGCGATTTTGTCCGATCTTGATCTCGCCGATTTTGAATTCGCCGCCGCTGGTCAAAATGACATCGAGCACTTTGGGCAAAATGAGCGAATCGATGATGTGACCGCGCAGCTCGACTGTCTCTGAAACCATCCGTTGATCTTAGCCTAACGATTGGCGACCTGCCACTCATGCGCGTCCCACAACCGATCGACGGTTCGTTTTCGTTTCAGATATGGATCGCATTTTTCGGACGCGGCGGAGAGAGAACACCAATCAAACAATGGACGAAATGGAAAAGCCAGATGCACACGGTTCGCCTTCCGAAAAGGCGAAGAAAGCGCTAGGCGAAAAACTCAACCGTCCGGCCAAGCCGCCGCCAACATTGCCCGGCGGAACGCTCGAGAAAAACGATCCGCCAGCGCGCCGTGTCACCGACGAAGTCGATGATCTCTGAAGATCTGCCGGCGCTGGAAAGAAAAATCACAGCCGAGCTTTCCCGGCGCCCGGAGTATTTCGTCACACATCCGGCGGAGTTAAGCGTGCTCCACTGCCTAACGAGTGATGAGCTGCGGGAATTCGCAGAGCAACACAGCTGGCGCGTCATCTCCCGGCTCGGCGGACGTCAGCTGCAATTCTATAATGACACCTTTAAAAGCGAGCGCGTCTTTGGTGCCGGCAGATAGAGGCGGTCGTTGCTATCCTTTCGGCCGCGGTCAGCGCTCGGTGAAGAACGCGGTTAGTGGGCTCGTCCCGCTAGCAGTCGAGCGCCGTTCGGCCAGGCCAATCTCATAGGCCTCGCGCCCGGCTTCGACTGCTTTGCGAAATGCTCCCGCCATCCGGTTCGAATCCGATGCAATCGCGATCGCGGTATTCACGAGCACGGCATCGGCTCCCATCTCCAATGCTTCCGCGGCCTGGCTGGGGGCGCCCAATCCGGCATCCACCACCACCGGCACAGTCGCTTGTTCGATGATGATCTCGATCTGCGCGCGCGTTTCGATTCCGCGATTGCTGCCAATAGGCGAACCGAGCGGCATGACGGTCGCCGTGCCAACGTCTTGCAAGCGTTTCGCCAATACAGGATCGGCGTTGATGTAGGGCAGGACGACGAAGCCTTCTTTCACAAGAATCTCCGCGGCCGCGAGAGTCTCGACGCCATCGGGCAGCAGGTAACGCGGGTCGGGATGAATCTCGAGCTTCACCCAATTTGGAAGTCCGGCCGTGACCGCGAGACGCGCGAGACGGACAGCTTCCGCGGCGTTGCGCGCGCCGCTTGTGTTCGGCAAAAGCAGGAAACGTTTCGGATCGATAAAATCGAGAATGTTCGCGAACGGATCGCCCTTGCCGGAGAGATCAGCGCGGCGCAACGCGACCGTTACGATTTCCGTCCCGCTCGCCTCCAGCGCATCGCGCATCGACTCGTTAGACGAAAATTTCCCGGTGCCGACGAGAAGACGCGAAGTGAACTCACGATCCGCGATCTTCAATTTCGAAGGCTTGTCCGACATCACGGCACGATAGACGAATTCCCTGTACGAATCGAATGGGCTCGGCCAACTTTCTTTCGTGACGCGATTAGACCTTCGGCTCGGGGATTGTGTTGCCGGGATGGCGGAATTGCCTAACGAGGAGATCGATCTCGTCGTTACTTCGCCGCCTTATAATCTCGGCATTCGTTACGGCAAATTCTCGGACCGCCAGGATCGACCGTCGTATCTCAGGTGGTGTGCGGAATGGGCCGTGGAGATTCGTCGAGTGCTCAAACCGCAGGCTTCATTTTTTCTTAATGTCGGCGCAGCGCCCTCTAACCCAATGTTGCCGCACGAAATCATCTTCGCCTTGCGCGATCTTTTCGTGCTGCAAAACACGATTCATTGGATCAAATCGATCGCGATTGAAGATCGCACGCACGGACATTTCAAACCGATCAGTTCGCCGCGGTATTTGAACGATTGTCACGAATACGTTTTCCATCTCACGATCAATGGAAAAACGCCGATCGATCGTCTCGCGCTCGGCGTTCCGTATCAGGACAAAAGCAACATTGCGCGTTGGCAGCACACGGGCGGCGGCGATCTGCGCTGTCGCGGCAACACGTGGTTCGTGCCGTATCAGACGATCAAGAGTCGCGATAAACAACGGCCGCATCCGGCGACGTTTCCAGTCGAGCTGGCGGTGAATTGCATCAAGCTGCATGGCGTGGCGCGCGTGCAGACGATGCTCGATCCATTTCTCGGAATCGGAAATTCCGCCATCGCGGCGCAACAATGCGGCGTGCCGAAATTCATCGGCTTCGAGATCGATGAGACCTATCTGGCCGAGGCGAAACGCAGGCTCGCCTCGTAACACAGGCATCTTGCCTGTGGGGAAACCGGGCGTCTCGCCCGGTAGATACATTCACCGGACTGGAGAGCCGGTCTCCCCACAGTCGGAATGGCTGCTACGTAGAATTGCCCGGGATAAATTTCTCCAACGGCTTGACCAAGTTCCCCGGCAGCGGCCGCACGCGATCAAAAATCCGTTCCGCAATCGGCTTCGCGACCAAATATCCGGCAGCAAACATCTCCAGCCGCGCGTCCAGATTATCGATGTAATTGAGCGCCATCGCTTCCGGAGTTTTAGGACTTACCGGAGAACCGAATTGCGGCTCGCCATGATGCGCGCCAATCAGGTGCAGCAGATGCAGACGGACATCCTCCGAAGCTGGCGTCACCTTGCTCCACGATTCGCTTTCCGGCGAAGTTTGTAATTTCCGCCAAAGCGAATTCACCAACTCCAGTCCGATCGAGATGTGCCCCATCAATTCGCCGCGCTCATCGAATCCCATCGTGAACCCCGTCTCCGGCAAATGATTTTCCCAGAGCTTTCCGGAATCATGAAAAAGAATCCCGGCGGTGAGCAGGTCGAGATTGAGCTGCGGATAAAGCGGCGCGATTTGCTCGGCCAGACGCATCATTTGCGCGGTGTGCTCGACCAATCCGCCGCGGCGGGCGTGGTGATAACTGCGGGCGCCTGCCGTCCGTTTAAAACGGTCGCCCCATTCCGCGATGAACGCTTCGCATAGAGCGCGCAGACGCGGGTCGCCGAGTGCGCGCACGCGTGCCAGCATATAATTCCAATCAACACTTTGCTTGGCGCGCAACTCTGGTGGGCCCGCGAGCAAGTCGGAGGTTTCCTCGCTCGTTAGGCGGCGTGTCTTCCAGCGGTTGGCTTCCAACCCGAATTGATGGTGCTGGACGAAATCGCCGCTTACTTCGATGAAATCGGAAGCCTGGAGCGAGTCGCACGCCTTGTATTCCGGATGATCGCTCCAAACGCGCAAAGTCATGCGATCGCAAGCATCGGCCAGGACCAGCTCGCAATACGGTTTCCCCTCGCGCGTCGCTTTCGCTTCCGCCGCGCTGACCTGTACATGCACGCGCGCAGAAACAGAACCGTTCTGCGCGCGTCGTCTGACTCCGCCGATGTTGAGCAATTCCACGACGCCAACTTAACGCCGGGGCGCGGGGATTTGCAGCATCAGATTCGGCGCACCCAACGCAGTGGTCATGAACCAGCTCGGGTAGTGAGCCGTGCCAGTGTTCAACCTGCAAACGCTCCACTTCAGGCGCGCGCTATTGATAGAGCAACGGATGCTGTCCGCTTCCGGCGCTGCTCGATGACTTCGCGAATGGCTTGCGCGTTCGTTATCGTGCAGGCCGGGCGAAAGAACTGCTTTGACGTGCTATCTGCGCGCGGTTTGCGTCGACGATCTTCGGGGCCAGGTGGGAAAGGTCCCGTTGAATTTTCGCCGATAGTCGGAGGGATTGATCCCTAGCCGACGCTCGAACGCGCGACGAAAAGCGTCAGCGCTTTGAAAGCCAACCGACGCGCTAACTTGTTCGAGACTAGCGGAGCCGGCGGCGAGAAGGCGGCGTGCTTCGTTCAGGCGAAGCTCCTCGACAAAAAGCGCCGGAGTTTTTCCAAACGCCGTTTTGAATCGTCGGCTAAACTGGCGTGAACAGAGATAGGCCCTGGTGGCAAGGCTCTCCACCGACAGGTCGCCATGAAGGTGGCTCGCGATCCATCCGGCTAACTCGGCGAACCGATCGATCGTTTCGGTCTGAAATTTTAAGGGCTCAGAATATTGTCCCTCTCCTCCCGAACGCTTCATATACACCACTAGCTCCCGGGCCACGGCCAGCGCGACGTGGTTACCGTAATCCGACTCTATCAGTGAGAGGGCGAGATCCACCCCGGCAGTTGCGCCAGCCGAGGTAAAGAACGGTCCATCCTGAACGAAGATAGCGTTGTCGTCCACTCGAAGACCCGGAAACCGACGAGCAATGTCCTTCACAAACCGCCAATGGGCCGCGACCCTCCGACCCTCGAGCAGGCCGGTCGGAGCGAGGCCATAGATACCAGTGCAAATTGTAACTATGCGGCGGGTGGTAGCTGCGCGCGCCTTGATAAAGTTCGACACGGGCCCTCCGATGGCGGGCTGCCGCAATCCGCGTCCACCGGGGATGATCAAGGTATCAATCGCCGGGGCATTTTTGAACGTTGCTTGCGGGCAAATTTCTATGCCGGACTCTGCGACGAAAGGACGTTTGGTTAAGCCAATCGTTAGAACCTCATAGCAGGGGCACGCCTCACCCTTTGTGTCTTTCAGTTCAGCCACGGAAAAGGCTTCCGCCGGGCCGAAGAGGTCGATGCCCGTAACGCCGTCAAACCCAATAAAACCCACCTTCTTTGGCGTCATCATAGCGGCTACCAGAAGTCTACCTTATGGAGCGTTCGTTACCAAGACATCTATCCGACAATCTGAGACATTGTTCGACTGTTCCCCGGAGGAAGAATGTCCGATATGTCAGATCCAATCGGAGCTGAGTAGGAATAAGACGCGGCAGTCAAAAAAGCGGCCGGACCTCAAGGCCCGGCCACTTAACCTAACTAACCAATACAGTTCAGAATTTCTTGTTCAAGCTCACATACCAGTAACGGTTCCGAATGGAGTAGAGCGAGGTGTCGTAGTTGTCGTTAAGCGCTCCTAACACTGTAGGAGGGTTACGATCGAAGGCATTGTTCACACCCACGGTTACGCGGGTGTTCCAGAGCATCCGCTGCCAGATGCTGCTGTTCTCCGCGCCGGCTACGGCCATCGATTTACCGTCTTTCGCATCTTTGGAGTAACCAGCCGTTGCCTGCATCTCTGGCTTCTTGAATTCGTAGCTCAATTGCATGTCGAGCGTCGTGTAGGTCGAAACTCGATGGTGCAGGATGAAGTTGGGATTCGCGTCGTCGCCTTCGCGTCCTGGTACCACATCGTTGCCAGCGATAAACTGAGGATCGTCCTCAAAATCGCCGATGTAGTTACCCGTGGCGGTGAAATCGAAGCCCTTCCAAGTCCATTCGCCGCGGAGGAAACCCTTATTAAAGGGAACCGCACCCGGAGCGAGCGGGAAGGTGCCGTTGTTGTAGTCCCCCAGGAAGTTATGCGCACCGAATCCATTGACCGGCTCCGCCTTCCAGATGAAGAAGTGGTTGTAGCCTAACGAGAGGGTGAAGGTCCCGAAGTTTTGAGTCGGGATTTCGTATACCGCAGTAATGTCGATACCTTCCACTAGGCGTTTACCAGCATTCGCGATCGCGGAATCGATCGACAATAGATTTCCAGCGGCGTCGCGCGTCACACCGTTAGCGCCTTCGCCTGGACCGTCAGGATCCGGGATATTCAACGTTAAGAGGAGCTGGGCCGCGTCGGCTGCGGGCAAGAGCACATCCCGAGTAAACAATTGATAGAAGTCCGCTGTCAGGGTGAAGCCGGGCAGCCATTTCGGGGTATAGACCAAACCCGCAGAGTAAGCGTCGGTTTTTTCCGGCGTTAAGGCTCCGTTTCCTCCTTGGAAGACGCCGTTAGGTGGTTGCAAAGTTAGCGCACCGTTCGGACCGAAAGGATCGAATATTTGCGGGAAGTTCTGCAACACCGGGCTGAACAAGTTGAACGGAGTCGGGGCCCGGAACGACTGATTGAAGTTCGCGCGCAGGGTAAGATCAGCGATCGGCTGATAACGAATCGAGAGGCGCGGGGTGCCACCGAAGTTCTCGTTTTCATTCGCGTTATCGAACGAGGCGGTGGTGTGGAACGATTGATCCTTGAGATCGAAGGTCTCATAGCGAAACGCAATCGAGAGCTCGAGTGAACGAACCCATGGTATGTTCATGGTCGAGGTCACGATCGGGAAGTTCAATTCGGTGAAAACCGAATCTACGACCTGCTCGAACTTGAAGTTATCCGAGGCGCTGAACCCAAGTTGATCGCCCTGCTCCTGAGTAGGATCGGCAATTTGATGGGTATGCACTTCGCGATGTTCGTAACCGACTGCTAGA
This sequence comes from uncultured Chthoniobacterales bacterium, assembly GCA_964236815.1. Classification (GTDB taxonomy): domain Bacteria; phylum Verrucomicrobiota; class Verrucomicrobiia; order Chthoniobacterales; family UBA10450; genus JACCTI01. The sequence continues at coordinate 63,523 of CAXSFN010000005.1, read as the reverse complement.
TCAACCCCGCCGTTCCAAAGATTCGGGAAGAGGTGGGCATTCACCTTGGCGTCAGCCAGCCAGTCACGCTCGTAGAAGAACGAGTGAGCGATAAAGGACGCACGCTGGACCGCTGCAACGTTGTCGTAGGCCTGAGTGCCAGTTTGCACTCCGGCAGGATTGTAAGTCGGTGCGACTCCGATTGCGGGAGCAGTTTGGCCAATGAAGGGATCGAAGTTGCCCGCGATAATTTCATTATAGATGGTTCCACGGCGGGCGTCACCGCTATCGGTATCCTTTTGGTCGAAGCGTTCGTAAACCAGGGCGGTGTCATAACCAAAGTGACTAATGAAACTATTATCCTTGAAGTTAAAGTCGCCATTCAAACCAGCCGTATAACGATAGTAATCGTGATCGAAGAATGAGCGGCGATTACCCAGTTCTTGCACGAGGCGGTAAGCAAGGTTTGTCAGCACTCCCGCAGGCGAAACATAGCGGTTAGGTCTGGCGGCGCCGCCGACGGGATTGATGTCAGCCGGGCGGAAGATATCCCGTCCCGCAATCGGATTAAACGGACTGTTCTGAATGATCGCGCGCTGGGCCGCGGTCGAGAAATTGGCGAAGCTAATATCCGGCAGGCCAGGTGCCCGGCCGTTAGCTCCTGGAGTAAGGGGTCCAAAGGGGAGGCCGGTGCGCGGGTCAGTGAACGGGACAACCACGCCAGGGTTATCGTAACCGCCGAGGGGGATCGAGAATGGCGAAGGAGCGAGACCGTTGTCCTGCTTAGTCTTGGCATACATCACGTCGCCATAGATCTGAAGTCCGTCCCCGAAGATCTTGTAACGGCCGGTAATGTAATAGATCGCTTTCTCCACCGCCGGGATAGCAGGGGTAAAGGCGCGGAAGTTAAATCGGAACGGATCACTACCTCCAGGAATATCGAACCGGCGATAGCTCGCAGGAGTCGGAGTGTTGTTGCTCAAATCACCCAGAACCAGTGTGCCACCTTGAGAAGGAAGAGGAGCCGGCACAGTCGTGGGCGTGCCGGCGGGAACGTCGGTTTGTGTAGCGGCGATATTAATCCTGCCTGCGAAGGTCGGGCTATTGTTGTTCAAACCGCCGCGGCCGAGACCAGTCGGGTTGTTACTCAAGTCGCCAGAACCAGCGAGCTCGGCGCGATCTCGTGAGTAGAGGTTGGCGCGCGAGTAATATTCGCCGGCGGCCGCGATCGAGACCTTGTCGGTCTTAACTCCACCCTTGATATAAACCTGGCGCACGTGCGCATCAGTATCGGTGGTGTTTCCATAGAGAAGGTTGATTTCGGCACCTTCGTAAGGCGCTTCACCCGGCCCGTTAAGCAGGATGAAGTTAACGACACCGGCGACCGCATCGGATCCATAAATAGCGGAGGCGCCATCTTTCAAGACTTCGCTCCGGGCCAGGGCTCCGATGGGAATCGCGTTGATGTCCGCGGAACCATTAAGGCCCTGGCCTAAAAAGGCGCGGCGACCGTTGATCAGGACAAGGACATTCTGTTGGCCGATACTGCGCAGATTGACACCTGCCTGGCCATTACCGCCATTGGAGTCGTTTTCGGTCGTAGCGTTACCGACAAAAGAAGGTAACTGGCGCAACCCTTCCACCGGAGTGTTAGCGCCCTGCTTTTGCAGGACTTCGGCCGTGTAAACCGTGACAGGCAAGGCCGACTCTGTCTCTGCCGTAGGTATATAAGAACCTGTGACGACGACGCGCTCGGTGGTTGCTTCACCGGCACCTGTGCCGGCAGCAAGGTTTGGCACGTTCGGCGCGTTCGAAGCCGGGACTGCTTGCCCGAAAACACTGATCGCTATGAGGAAGGGAACACCAGCGCCGACTACGAGAGTCAAACGCCGGAAGCCCAGGGTATAGAACACTTGTCTTATCATTAGGTTCTTCATGAGTTCTTGTAGTTAAGGATTACTGAAGGCGCATAAGTCATACGTCGGAGCGTTCGATAGGTGTTAGGATAAAGGTCCGACAATATCGGAACTTCTTCCCCCCGTGGGCCGCGCAGAAAGGCTATCCGATCGCGCTGTTACTCGCACTCTGGGCCGATGCTCGAAGCGGCGACAAGTGTGCCGGAGTTACTGCACCCGACCGAACCGAGCGCTATCGACATAGTTCCGAATTAGCGCGCTCGTCAGGGTCTCGAGTTCAGGGCCGCAATCGTGAATCTGTTATAGAGCGGATTCAGCGGCGGTGGCGCCCAACGTTCAGCACTTTGCTGTGGAAGGCCTTAGAAATTAGAATCCGAAGACAAACAATCGGGCGGCGCGCTCGATCAGATGAATTCCGTGGAGAGATGGCCTTGGCTGAATGTTCACACCCCGATCGTCGAGCCGGCCGTTTGGGAACTCGGGAAAGTATTTCGCACCATTCGCAAATTGACCTGCAATTGTGGTTTCCGAGCTGGTATTGAAGAGATTGCCGTGCTAACTCCTTTCCGACGGATGCTATCCAATCCCACTATGCGCCGACTCCTTCCTTACCTTTCCCTCCAGGCGCCACTCTGCCTGACCAGTCTTGTTCTCCTCTTTGCTTCTCATGCCTTCGGCGCCGGTCCGGTCTATGGCTTGAGTTCCCTGCCCACCTATCGCCCGATCAGCATTGGCTATTTGAACGCCCTGCGTAACGCAACCGGCGGCTCAACTTCCTACACACCGAGCCAGATCATCACTGAGATCGATGGGCTGAACTGGGCAGGCTTTGACGCGGTCGTGCACGCTTTTGCCGAACCGAAGGCGGATGGCACGATCGGCGAATCATTGGGGAATTTTCTAGCCTATCAATCCGCCCTCCTAACCTCGGCGCACGCGCGCGGAAAATCGGTCATCATGTCCATCGGCGGCGCTTATCCGGGAAACCTCGCGAGTCAGTTGGGCACCATCGCTAACGACTCCACCCTGCGCACTACCTTCAGTCAAAATATCGTGACCTATCTTCAGATGAAAGGTTATGACGGAGTCGATCTAGACTGGGAGTTTCCCCAAAAGCCTCATCCCGATGGGTCGGCCGGATCGCCCGACGTGACCGACGGAAAAGAGAACATGACCCTGCTGATGCAGGCGATCTATTCCGCGGTGAAGGCGGCTAATCCCAACTACATCGTGATGTTTGCTACCGGGCCCGGCTACTACATGGGTAACTATGATTTCGGAGCGCTCGCTTCGAAGACCGATTTCTATTTCTATTTCGGATACGATTGGAGGAATCCAAAAAACGGTCCGATGACCTATCCGGGTTCCACCCAATACACGACGGCGAATGATCAATTGCCCGAAGCTTCGGTCCGGGGTGGACTTGAGTATGTGATGAACCAGGGATTCCCGGCCTCGAAAATCATCTGCGGTTTCCCCTTCTATGGAGTCTACGCAAATACTGATACCTCATGGAGCGCGGTCCGCGATACTTGGGCAGCGAATCAGGCAGGCTACCTCGCGGCGATCGATCCTAACTCCATGGAAGTCTTTATCGGCGGCTATTGGTTTACTTCTCCCGATTGCATGAAGAAGAAAATGGACGCGGTCCTGAAACCATCCACCAGCGTCCTGCCTAACCACGTGACTATCCGGGGCATTGGAGCCTGGGAGATAGGTCATGAGTATCGCTTACACCCTGATCTTTCCATGGCTTTAGCAACTTGGCTCGCTGCTTACCCGCCGAATACCACGGTGGTCAGTCGCGAAGCTGCGCCCGGCGGCGGGACGCAAGCACGGGTTACCTTTAGCACGTTACCCGGCGGTAACTATCAAGTGCAGTACACGAACAACCTAACGACACCGGTCACCTGGCAATCGCTAGGGACCGCGAGCCCCAACGCGCAGGGGCAATTTCAGGTCATTGATCCCGCACCGCTCCCGTCGCAACGCGTCTATCGTGCGGTCTATCCGTAGAAGCGCGCCTCAGGTTTCGCCAGCCTGTTACGGTCGGCGAAGGACCACACAGGCGAGGATCGCCACGACGAGAGATAAGCCGATTTCCACCGTCGCGATAACCGAGCCAGCCTGCGCAGGTTGATAACCCATCGCGACCAAATTGACCGCGACCCACAACAGCGCTCCCGCCACGATCGCTCTGAGTAAATCTTTCATAGATTCCTGATTAGCGGACAAAGCGCATTGCGTCGAGACCGCTCACCTATCGGCCAGCCAGTTCACTGGACGAAAGCGGTTTGCGCGCCTCGCCGCTCGAAGGTCAGGTTCACCGAGCGTTCTCCTTCTGGTCGAGTGCGATGCCTTACTCCCCGAGGAACGGTGACCATCTGACCGCTGCGAATTACGATCTCTCGCTCGTCGAATTCGATAACCAGGCCGCCTTCCACCCCGACGAACGTTTCGTCGGAATCCGGATGATAATGCCACTGGAACGGCTCGGTCATCACGCTCAGGCGAACCTCGTGATCATTGACCGTCGTCAGTGAGCGATTGTAATAAAGATCGCGCACTAGCTGACTCAGCTTCCTAGGATCCAACACCTCTATCTGCTCCACAGCTCCTGGAGTTCCATCGTCGGTCATAGCAGACAGTAAGAAGACGAATCAGAATTCAAAGCTATGAATCCGAAAGTAGGAGGCAGGACCTTCTTTGTGGGTTTCGAAGAGTGTCGGTAAGCGATTTAAGGGAGGAGTTCCACCACCGCGACTTCGCACCTCGCCCTCTGTCGCACTCTCACTCCGCCGGCGCACGCTAATCGCGATATAGTGCAAAAGCCGGAAGCTCAGCGCGTCGCCCGCGTTTCTCCAGTTGCTCGGTCAGCCCTTGGAATCACTCCAGGAGATGCGGCTGCTCTTCCGTCTCGCGTTTTTCCAGAATCCAGGCCCGCATCTTTCCCCAGAATTGGATCGCGACCGAGCCGGTCGATTGCGCGACAAGCGAGAGCGGCATCATCTCGCGAAAGACCAAGAACCCGATCAACTCGTAACGCATACCTAGAGCCAGAGCTGCTTCCTCCACCTCAGGACCAGCTGCGCGGAATTCCTCTGCCGTCGCCTCCGCCGGGATTTCGCTCAACACCTGATAAGCCCGAACAAATTGCGCGTCCTGAAACGAGCGGAGCAGCTCCGCTCCAGCAGCATCGCGGCGCTGCACCCGAAACTGCCGTACCTGCAAAAGACCGAAGACGACGGCCGCGATCACGGCAGTTACTCCGACGATTTGCGAGAGGTTTGCCAAGGTCTGCAGATCCATCAGTCGGTGCCGAAGAATAACTACATTGGCGAAGAGCGCCAATCTGCTTTATGCACTAGCTTCAATTGCCAAGCCAATGGCGGCACGGTTACGCCGCGTATCATGAGACAGCATTCGCGACGGAATAGTTTGTAGCTAAATTTGATCGCAAGCTATCGCGGCAATGGGTCATTGTGTATCCCTTCCGCCGTAAGTCTCTCCGCTATGGATAAGCGTTTCCTTTCCCAGAACTTTCCGCGCTCGTCGGCCTACAATCCTGAATGGATCATGGTCAGCGTAAGTGGTGGAGTCAATTCGCTTTGGCTTACTGAGTGGCTTGCTTCGGCCCTCCAGCTTCCGCCCGGCATGCGTGTCCTCGATTTTGGGTGCAGTGGTGGCGGCAGCACTGGGAACGAACCGGAATTGTTAGTGTGGAACTAGCAGACAACACGGCGGAGGGCGCGAAAGTCTGGCTGGACTGGCAGCGAGCCATCTGCCCAGATAATTCTGTTGAGATCAATGCGCTAGAAGTCGATAGCGAGCGTAATCTCGGCTATTTCCGTGTGGTAGCGCGCCGGGAGGGTAAGCCTTCACTAGAAGAGCCGATCGTTTCGATCCCGGCTACTTACGAACATAAGCCTCTTTTGCGTAGTGACGCTTTAGTTTCGGACCGAGGGCGGCAAAGACAATAAAGGAAGGGAAATCCGAAGCACTCACACACAATGGAACACGTCTCACTTTTTAGACCAAGGAGCTTTAGACGCCCCAGGGCGGCGCTCGTGTCTGTTCTCGCGGGGCTAGCTCTGACCTTGCACGGCTTCTCGGCCGGTTTGAGCTTTGCGGGCGTGCCTCTTACTCCAGGAGCCACGGTGCTCGCAAACGTGCCATTAAGTGAGCTCGAGAAATCCTATGTCTCGGAAGGTGGCAACGCCGTTCCCTCTCACTCCGTAGCCGTGCTCTCAGTGCCACGCGGTTTTGATCCTAAGAAATCCTGGCCAGTCCTGGTGGTCTTCGCGTCGAGCGAAAACAAGCATCAGAACGGTTATGATCTTAGGGTCATTTACCGTGTAACGGCGCTGACAGAAGGCTGGGTCTTGCTCGCGGGTGATGGGCCGGAGCCAGCTCCCCGCCTGGACAGCTCTGGCTGGCGTGCGGGTCACACCCTGGCCGCGCTTGATGCCTTACATCGGAGCTTCCCTGGCTCTGAGAAATGGCCGGTCGCTTGTGCTGGGCAATCGGGTGGCGCAAAACGCGCTACCTATCTCGCGCCGCTGCTAGCCGCTGGCGGTTACCGGATAGCCGGTATTTTTCTCGAGGGGATGAATGAGGAACGAATCACGGAAGCTTACCGGCGTTTTAAACCGGGCAGCAGCTTTCTTCGCACTCCCATATTCTTCAGCAGCGGTTTGCGTGACTCAATCGCCAAGATCGAAGAACAAATTGCCGTGAAAAATTCAATGCAGCGGGCGGGATTCCAAAACATTCGGCACGAGACGTTCCCCGGAGGTCACACCGTCTTGACCATCCATTTGCAGGAAGCGCTCCGCTGGTTCCGAAGAGGGCTCTAAGCGCGGCCAACAGGTTCGCCCGAGCCCCGTACTTAACTCTCTGGCGCGGCGAAGACGACTAAGCGTCGAAGCCCGCACCTAAAAGTTGAGCCTATCTGTAGGCCCAGTTACCCGGGCCCAACTCGTAGATGTGGTGTGGGGATGTTTCATCGGAGCCTTCCTCCGCCCAATGCCCCGGGACAAGGCTGCCCGTTCGATTCGGCACCCAAACCATTTTCTTGCTCGAGACCGGCCGCACTTCCCCGCGCACGTTTCCACCTAGCCCCGCCGCGACCGGGACCTCGACTCCGGCGAGGAGTTTATCGCTCGTTAGGCCATTTCGCTTCAGAGTGCCTTTGGTCCCTTCTATTTTGATCGAATACATCGTGGCTACGATAACCTTGTCGCCCGTGGAGCTCGGCATTTCTTTCGCTGGGCGGGCGCGGAACGACAGCGTGTAGGAGCCGGCGGGCAAAGCGGTCAGGACGAAGTTTCCGTTAACGTCCGTCGCAGTACGCTTACCTGGCTTTTCTTTCACGACCACCTCGACGCCGTAGACGCCGGACGCTTCCTGGCCGCCGTAGGCAGGCGGGCGCACAAAGCTGACAATGCAGAACAAAATACCCCATGTGATGCTCTTCATGACTTCAAAGAATAACGTCTCGTCTTTCATCAGGCGAACATATTTTCGGGGAAACAGGCCGGTGGGCTCTGCCGCGGGGCGGCGCCGGTGGAGTAAATTAGCATGTTAGCTAATTGAAGGACTTCCCGCCGACCCTGCGCGACCGTCCCACTGCGTGGAGAGGTTGATGGCTTCCAGATATTTATCAATTTGCGATACTTCATTCGTCCGGCTGTGGGCGCTCATCGCAAACACGCGCATCTTTCGGCATTATTCAACGAAAGCCTCGCCTTCATCGCCGGAAAGAATAAACCTGCTGCGAAGTGAAAGAAGAAATGGTCGATACCCATTCGAAGGCGCTAAAGATTAATCTCGATCCGCGCTGGTACGGGACGTTTGCAGAAATCGGCGCAGGGCAGGAGGTGGTGCGCTGGTTTTTCCGAGTGGGCGGCGCGGCGGGAACGATCGCGAAAAGCATTTCGGCTTACGACATGAAGGTGAGCGACGCCATCTATGGCCACGCCGAGCGCTACGTGTCGCGCGGGCGGTTACAGGCGATGCTTGATCGGGAGTTCGACCTGGACGTGGAGCGGCTCGGTCAGCAACGCGGCGATAACACTTCCTTCTTCGCTTTTGCCGACACGGTGGTGGCGCGAAGCTTTCGCGGCGGGAACGAGTGCCACGGCTGGATGGGAATCAAGTTCCAGAGCCGGGTGCATGATGATCCGAGCGAGATCGTGATGCACGTACGGATGCTGGATCAGGAGGCGTCGTTGCAGCAGGAAGCGCTCGGCATCGTGGGCGTGAATCTCTGTTACGGCGCGTTTTTCTTGAACCATGTGCCGGAGGAGCTGGTCGAGTCGCTCCTCGACAAGCTGACTACGGGCCGGATCGAGATCGACATGCTCGAATTCCGGGGGATTGAATTTCGCAACGTGGATAACCGCATTATGGCATTGAAGCTGGTCCAGCTAGGGCTAAGCGGGGCGGCCATGTTCGGCGCGAACCGCGAGGTCTTGCAGCCATCCGATGTGCTGCACAACAAAGCAGTCCTGGTCGAGCGCGGGAGCTTTCGCCCAACCACACATGTCAATCTCGACATGCTCGAATGCGCGCTGAGGAAATTCAAAGAAGATCCGGCGGTAGCCGACAAGCCAGTCCTTCCGGTGATGGAATTGACGATGCACAATCTGCTCGCGGGCGGCACGGAGGTGGATAGGCGCGATTTTCTAGCCCGCGCCGAGTTGCTCGCAGCCTGTGGCACGACGGTGCTCATCTCCGATTACTTCGAATATTACCGCCTGGCCGCTTATCTTTCCGCACGGACGAAAGGTCGCATCGGCATCGTCCTAGGGGTGCCGAGCGTGTATGAGTTATTCGAGGAGAAGTATTACGCGCAACTGCCCGGCGGTACCTTGGAAAGCTTCGGCCGTCTCTTTAAAAATGACTTGAAAGTCTATGTCTATCCACTGCGAGCCAAAGAGGGAGATGAGTTACAAACCATAAGGTCGATCAAGGTCGAACCGGAGCTACAGCCGCTCTTCGACTATCTGGTAGGTCGCGGCAGCTTCGTGCAGCTGGATAACTTCAATCCGGCCTACCTCTCAATCTTTTCGCGCGACGTCCTTAAGCGCATCGCCAGTGGCGACGAAAGCTGGACGACGATGGTGCCACCGCAAGTCGCGGAGATGATTCGCGAGCGCGGCTTCTTTGGTTACGCGCAGAAGGAGTGAAAAGTGGGGCCGCGCCGCCGATCGCTTTGCGCGGTAACGAGCCGCGGCTGTAGCTAACGCACCTCCGCGGGCAGCTCACGCACTGCCTGTCGCGCATTAATAAAAGCCGAGGAGCACCGTGAAAAGTCGATGCGATAAGAACGTAATTGATTAGCTGCGAGCACCGATCTCACCCTTTATTTCTCTGCCTTGCTCAATTAGAACAACTCTGTGCCGAAGGGACTACCGCCAGCGACCAGGATGAACGAAAGTGCGCGCGAACAGCCGATCGTGTTCGCCACTACTCGTTGGAGTGTAGTGCTGGACGCACAGGGGAACTCCGCCGTTGCGGAAGAGGCTCTCGAAAGGCTTTGTCGAATTTACTGGTGGCCGCTTTATGGTTTTGTCAGGTGCCAGGGTTACCCTCCCGAAGAAGCACAGGACCTTACTCAGGGTTTTTTCGCACTGCTGCTTCGGCGAAGGGACTTGGATGAAGTCCGGCGCGAAAAGGGCCGCTTGCGGTCTTACCTTCTTATCTCGTTAAAGCATTTTCTCGCCAAGGCTCACCGGCGCGAAGTAGCCGTGAAGCGCGGAGAGGGCCGATCCTTGGTCAGCCTCGACCAAATGCTGGCGCGGGAACGCATAGACAGTGAACCGGCGGATAGTTTGAGTCCGGATCGAATTTACGAGCGGCATTGGGCGCTGACCCTCCTGGAGCAGGTGCTCGGGCGTCTTGGAGAAGAATATCGGCTGGCTGGCAGCGGTGGATTGTTCGATGAGTTGAAGCAGATGCTAACTGACGATCCAGATCGGCCCTCGCAGGCGGAGACTTCGCGGAAGCTGAGCATGACTGAAAATGCTGTGAAGCAGGCCTTTTACCGACTGCGTGAACGCTATCGGCTGCTGCTCCGCGAGGAGATTGCACACACCGTCGCGGTAGCGGGTGATGTCGATGACGAGGTGCGGCATTTCATCGCTGTGTTACAAGGGTAGCTTCGCCGTCTTTAAGGACCGATGGATAGGACTCCACCAGAAGGTGTGACGAATGAGGGTCACATCTGCGGCCAGTGTGGAAGCACGATCCGACCCGATGCGCCTCAGGGTCTTTGCAGTTTATGCCTGTTCAAGACGGGTCTCAGACTACTGACCGGAGCTAGCGCTGAGAATGAGCCAGTTAGTTCGCGGACGAGAAAGGAATTCGACGACTATGAAGTATTGGAAGAAATAGGCCGGGGCGGCCAGGGAGTAGTTTATCGCGCCCGGCAGAAAAGCCTCAATCGAATCGTTGCCCTAAAGGTGATTGGCGTCGGGAGTTGGGCGACGGAGTTACATCTCCGGCGCTTTCGACGCGAAGCGGAAGCTGCGGCTAGCTTGGACCATCCGTTCATTGTTTCTATTCACGAGATCGGAGAGCTGGAAGGTTGCTGTTACTTTAGCATGGACCTGCTGGAGGGTGGCCAGCTGGATGAAGTAATCAGGCGCGAACCCATGGCAAGCCGTCGCGCGGCAGAGTTAATGGCCAAGCTAGCCCGCACCGTCCATTACGCTCATGAGCACGGTGTCCTTCATCGCGACATTAAGCCGGGAAACATCTTACTCGACGTCAAGGGCGAGCCTTATCTGACAGATTTCGGACTGGCACGGCTGCTTGAATCCGAAGCGGGTGTTACTCGCACCGGTGAGTTCCTTGGCACTCCGGGTTACGTGGCCCCGGAGCAAGCCGGGAACAACGCTCCCCTTAGCAGCGCTACCGATACTTATGCTCTCGGCGCAGTCTTATATCACTTGTTAACCGGCCATCCGCCATTCGAAGGAAAGACAGCCTACGATACCATCCGGCTTGTTTTGGAGACTGAGCCTAGAGCTCCATCTCTTCTCAATCCAAAGGTAGACCGGGATCTCTCCGCCATCACTCTTAAGTGTCTGGAGAAGGAACCTCAGCGGCGTTACTCTTCGGCTCTGGTCCTGGCCGAAGACTTGGAAGGTTGGCTGCGACACGAGCCTATTCAGGCACGCGCCGCGGGTCCTCTCGCCCGCGGCAGGAAATGGCTGCGACGTAATCCGACGGCTGGTTACCTAGCGGGATCGTTGATGGCGCTCGTCCTGACGGTGGGCGTGATCGTTTACAAAAGCGACTTAGTCGAGCCTTCGCCGCCCACCGGCATCGCAGTCCTTCCCTTCGAAAATCTCAGCGACGGACAAGGCGGCTCGACCGTAGCCGATGGGGTGCAGGACGACATCCTGACCAAGCTGGCCAAGATTGCCGAGCTGAAGGTCATAAGTCGCAGCAGCGTGATGCAATTTCGCGGCGCGCGAAACATGCGGGAGATTGGCCGCTCCCTAAGAGTGTCTCATGTCCTGGAGGGAAGCGTGCGCCGAAGCGCCGGGCGGATCCATTTGAATGCCCAGTTAGTCGATACGCGCACCGACACTCATGTTTGGGCGGAGGAATATGACCGTGATGTCAATGCGATGTTTGCGCTTCAGAGCGAGGTCGCGCAGAAGGTCGCGGAGCAGCTTCATGCCAAAATTTCACTCGCCGAAAAATCAGCGATTGAGCGCGTCGCCACCGCCGACATAGGCGCTTTCGACCTCTGCACTCGCGCCCGAAACATCTTCCTGGCCGCCACTAACAACAATAGCGGAAAGGAAAATCTGCTCGAAGCCGCCGATTTATTGAACCAAGCGCTCGCGCGAGACTCTTCTTATTTCGAAGCCTACTGCCAGCTTGGCGGAATCCACGATTTGCTTTACGTCCTAGGCCACGACCACAGTCCTCGTCGTCTCAGTCTGGCTGAAGCAGCCGTCGAGACCGCGCTTCGACTCCGACCCCATGCGGGTGAGGCACATCTCGCGCGTGCGACTCACCTTTACAGTGGGTATTTGAATTACGACGCAGCCCTGGCCGAGCTTGAAGTGGCGCGCAAGACCTTACCTAACGACTGCCGTGTCTTCGAGCTGGTAGGATTGATCGAGAATCGACAGGGCAAGTTTGAAGAAGCACGGGTTGAATTGGAACGCGCCATGGAGCTGGACCCGCGCAACGTTTACCGACTGGAACAGCTCGCGGCGCCTTACTGGCCTTTGCGGCGTTATTCGAAGGCAAGAGAGGTTTACGACCGTGCGCTCACGATTGAGCCAAACAATGTTCAGGTAAGAATAATTCGCGCTGATCTTGATCTAGCCGCGAAAGCCGATACTCGCGCTGTGCATCAGATAATCGAGTCGCTTCGGGACAAGAATCCGCGCGCGATCCACGAGATTGCTGATAGCTGGGTCGTTTGCGCGCTAGCTGATCGCGACCCGACGGAGGCAAAAGCTGCGTTGATCGCGGCCGGCGAAAACACGCCGCTTAATGACAACGCGGTGCATTTCAGTCACTCGTTCGTAGAAGGTTGGATTGCCCGCCTGGAAAAGGATGAGCCCAAGGCGCGTGTCGCGTTTGAGTTAGCGCGAGCGGAGCAGGAGCGAATTGTTGTAGCGCAACCAAACTACGCACCGCCGCTATGCGTCCTTGGAGTGATCGATGCCGCCTTGGGCAGAAAGGAAGAGGCTCTGAGCGAATGCCGCCGCGCGCTGGAGCTTCTCCCGATGGATAAAGATGCATTCAATGGACCGCTGATGGTTCAATGGTTTGCGATTAGCGCGGCTTGGGTCGGCGAAAAAGATCTGGCCTGCGAAAGCACCGAGAGGCTGCTTCATAGACCGAGTCGGATCACTTACGGTGATTTGAAATTATTACCTTTCTGGGATCCGTTGCGGGGCGACCCTCGCTTTGAGAAAATTGTCGCTTCTCTCGCACCGCGCAGCTAGGCCTTGGTCGCGAGTGTCAGTAGGCCTTCCGGAGCGCTGAGCGTTGCCTGCTACTCGTTGGGCCGCGAAAAAAAATACAGATTTCGCGTAACCTTGGGTCCATTTCGGGGCAGTACTAGGGGAATCCTCTCAACCTTTAGCTCCTCCCGGCAGGTATCACCAATCATGAAAATGAATCCAATCAAACTGAGCACTTCCCGAAAACCAATCGCCCGCAAGAGCAACCTAAAGAACATTCTACTAGTTCTGGTTGCGCTAGTCTGTCTGCCCCTGTCATCCCTTAGCGCGGCTACTATCTATGTCACCGCAGATGACGGCACCACTAACCTTTTCGGAACACTGAACGTAACGACGGGCCAGTTTACCATGATCGCCGAGACTACCCCTCTCTTTTATGCTCTTACTGCCGGGCCAGGCGGCCGGATTTACGGAGCCGATTTAAACTCGGGTAATCTCTATACGATCAGCGCCTCGGGAGAGACCGCCCAATATGGGGAAGTGACCGCTCCTGGGGCCTTCAATGGTCTGGCCTACTCCCCTTCGAGCGGCAACTTTTTCGCGGACAACGTGGACACGACGAGCGTGACGCTCTACTCCATCGCCGGAAATGGAAATAGTAGCTCGCTCATTGGACCACTCGCGGGACCGGACGCAGGATTTTTCCCTACCGGCAATCTCGCTTTCGGCCCAGGCGGTAAGCTGTATTTCAATTATTCGAGCGACACGGATAACGCGACTAACTCCCAGTTATATACAATCAACACCTCGACCGGCGCGCTCACTGCAGTAGGAAGCGGCCTAGGCACCCAGATCCTTGTCTTGTTCTACGACGGAACAACACTTTATGGGATAGATACCTTCATAACCTCCGATATCGGAGTTTACACCATTAACACGACCTCTGGTATCGCGACGCGAATTTCTACCGTGACCGGGCTCCCAAGCGAAGACTATTTCGTCGATACCGCAGCCGCTTCAGTCGCACAATTACTTAATCTTTCCGGGCGCCAGTCGGTGCTTACCGGCGACAAGGTTCTTATCGGAGGATTGATCATCACCGGGTCGCAGAATAAACATGTGCTGGCCCGCGGAATCGGCCCGTCGCTGAGCGCGCGGGGAGTGCCTGGAGTATTGAGCGATCCCATGCTCAAGGTCTTCAACTCCAGTGGCACTGTCATCGCTACGAATGATAATTGGCAGACCACCATCCTCGGCGGCCAGATTACCTCCGATCAAAGTAGCGCGATTGGCATGAGCGGTCTTTCGCCAGGCGACTCGCATGAATCGGCCCTCATTCTCGATCTCACGCCGGGCGGTTACACCGCGATCCTGAGTGGGAAAGATAACGGGACCGGCGTGGGCTTGATCGAGACTTACGATCTCGATCAAGACGCGCCTTCGTCCCTGGGGAACATTAGCGCGCGCGGATTTGTCGGCACCGGTGAGAACGTCATGATCGGCGGTTTCATTGCCGGGCCCACGAATGGCGGGAGCGCAAAGGTGCTGGTCCGTGCGATCGGGCCATCCTTACCGCTAAGCGGCGCCTTGGCCGACCCGACCCTCGAACTGCACGACGGCAACGGCATGGTCATTGGCTCCAATGATAACTGGCGCGACACTCAGCAGAGTGAAATCCAAGCCACAGGCATCCCGCCGATGAATGATTTCGAGTCGGCCCTCCTCAAGACCCTGGCGCCCGGCGCCTACACTGTGATCGTCCGCGGCAAGAACAACAGCACCGGCATCGGGCTGGTAGAAGTGTACGCCGTTCCGTAATGGGGAGGCTCTGTCTCTTCCTGGAGGTGAGATAAGAAATTCAAACTATCCGCGTAACCTTGGGCTGATTTCGGGACAGTACCTTGCTGAGTCCCATGAAAAATCTCGCGCCCGCAGCCAGCCGTTGGAAACACCACTACTCCTCCTTCTTCGGAGTTGAAAGGCGACTGCAGAGGAAGCGTATCCCGGCGATCGTTGCGATTGCATTGTTTCTCCTCGCTGAAGCCCACTCCCAAGCCACGCCTGGCGATCTCGACCCTTCTTTCGCAGGAACGGGAGCGACACGCTTAGGATTCGGCGGCGGTAACGACTCCGGAAATGCTGTCGCGGCGCAGGCGGACGGCAAACTGGTCGCAGTCGGTGCCGGAGAGGGCAAGTTCCTGGTCGTCCGCTATGCTACGGACGGTTCGCGGGACAGTTCCTTCGGGGATAGCGGGAAGGTGCTAACGGCTGTTGGCTCAAGCGCTGCCGTCGCCAACGCGGTTGGCATTCAAGCCGACGGGAAAATTATCGTCGCCGGATACGCTCAAAACGGCGGCACCGTCCACGATTTCGCGGTGGTGCGATATAACTCCGATGGTTCTCTGGACGCGTCTTTCGGTAGCGGCGGGATTGTGATCACAGAGTTAGGCGGGACAAACAACACCGAGGGTCGCGCCTTGGCGATCCAAGCGGATAACAAGATCATCGTCGCAGGCATAATCAGCAGTCCCGGCGGAGGCTACGAAGTTGTTCGCTATAATTCTAACGGCTTGCTCGACACTTCCTTCGGCGGCAACGGAATCGTCAGCGGCGGCGGACAGGGAGTTAATGGCAACGCCGTCACGCTACAAAGCGACGGTAAGATTCTATGCGCCGGTCTTAGGGGTATTGTGCGACTCAATACGAACGGCTCTTCGGACACTTCCTTCAGTGGCGACGGTTTCGCAACCGTGGACAATAACTTCGACATCCACTCCATAGCAATTCAGCCGGCCAACGACGTTTTCACGCCAGCTAAGATTGTAGTAGGCGGTGATTTCTTTACTACGAAATTAAACCTTGCAGCGGCTCGGCTCAATTTGGCCGGCACACTTGACACCTCCTTCGGCGGTAGCGGAATAGTAAGCACTTCGATAAGCACGAACTTCAGTAGCGGAACCGCGGTAATTGTTCAGTCTGGCGGAACGCCGCTAAATCCCATCCGCAAAATTATCGTGGCGGGCTATTCCGGAAATATCTCTGCTTTTCAAATTGTCCGTTATAACACAAGCGGCTCGCTCGACACTTCGTTCGATGGTGACGGTGTATTGGCGACACTCATTGGGGCGAGCGGTGGTCACGCTGCGGCCATGACCCTCGCGCTGGGCCAGCTTGTAGTTGTCGGAGGCTGTTTTAATATCAGCAATGATCTTGCCGTTGCACGTTACAGTCTTGCTGATGGCTCACTCGATACCTCCTTTAACGGCAACGGCAAAAGAACAGATGATTTTTCGGACCTTGGTTATGGGGCCGGCGCCGGCGCCGTCGCAATTCAATCGGACGGTAAAGTAGTCGTCGCTGGTTCGGCCAGCAACGGTTCCAACCAAGACTTCGCACTGGCCCGCTATTACGCCGACGGCACGCTCGATAAATCGTTTGGCAGCTACGGGAAGGTAACTACGGCGATTGGCACGAACGACGAGAATGCCTCGGCGGTGGTAATTCAACCGGATGGAAAAATTGTCGTTGCGGGTAGCACTTCCACCAGTTCGAGTACTCATTTCGCGGTTGTCCGCTATAATCCAGACGGTTCGCTCGACAGCACGTTCGGCAGCGCGGGCAAGGTAATTACTCCGATTGGCAATGTTTCTGACGTTGCTCATTCGGTAGCACTCCAATCGGATGGCAAAATTGTCGTCGCGGGCTCCACCTCGAACGGAAATAACGACGATTTTGCGGTTGCCCGCTATAACCCGAACGGTTCCCTAGATACGACCTTCGATGGCGACGGAAAAGTTATCACTGCCATTGGTACAGAAGACGACGCCGCCGCGGTAAAGATCCAAGCGGACGGCAAAATTGTCGTCGCCGGCTCAACTACCATCGGTTCAATCGTAGAAATTGCCGTCGTTCGATATAATATTAATGGCTCGACAGACAATTCGTTCGGTTCGTTTGGGAGAGTAGCTACTCAAGTCGAAATGGGTGCCGCAGGGGAGGCGTTAGCCATTCAACCGGACGGGAAGCTGATTGTCGCCGGCGCTGCCATCGCCGCGGGCGGTGGCGGTAGCCTTGATTTCGCTCTCGTTCGTTACAACGCTAACGGCTCACTCGATAATTCATTTGGCTCGGATGGAAAAGTAACTACCGCAATCGGCTTAGTTGATGATTTTGGCAGTGGCGTAGTGATTCAACCGGATAACAAAATCCTTGTCACCGGTTACAGCACAATTGGAGCCCGGGATTTTGCAGTCGTCCGGTATAACGGCGACGGTTCGCTGGATAATTCCTATGGCAGCGGCGGAAAGGTGGTCATAGATGTTAGCGGCGGCGATGATTTCGCTAATGGCATCGCGCTTGATTCGCTCGGCCGTGCCGTGCTCGCCGGATCCTCGGATGGTCTTTTCGGCCTGGTCCGACTCTTGGGCGATCCGCTGGTAAAGATTATATCGATCACCCGCCGCACCTCCGACAGTCATATTATCCTTGATGGGCTGGCGCTGCCTGGCGTCTCCAATTCCCTCAAACAAGCGACTGCCTTAAGCAGCACTTCCTTTAGTCTGCTTACGACTGTGTCGCCCGACGCCATGGGTAATTGGGAAGTAGATGTAGGTCTTCCGAGTTCACCGCACTTCTACCAGCTCACTTCGCCTTAATTCTCTCTCGCGCTTGGTCCGCTCCTTGGGTGTGTTCTCGTAAGCGCAGGTTCTCGACCTAACGCGGTCCGAGACGGGTGACAGGTGAATCGTAATCCCAGGCGAACGCGCTTTGGGACGTGTCCGGTCTTGCCGCAGAAGCGGGCTCGCGGTGCCTCCTATTGGGGCTTACTGATTCGCCTATCGATCTGATGAAGGGCTCGCGCGCGAGGTAAATCAGCCGACCCGATAGACCTCATTTTTCGCCTAGCTTGTCGTCTTCGGACTCTGCTCCTTGATCCATCTTTCCACGCGCTCCTGCAGCAGATCGAGTGGCATCGCTCCGCCATTCAGCACTTCGTCGTGGAAGGCCTTGATGTCGAACTTCGACCCGAGCTGCGCCTTGGCTTGGTCGCGCAACTTACGAATCATGAGCTGGCCCATTTTGTAAGCCAGCGCTTGCCCCGGCCAGGCGATGTAGCGATCGGTCTCGGTCTGCGCGACTGCGTCGTTCACGTCGTTGGCGTGCATGTAATCGATCACTTTCTCGCGGCTCCAGTTCTTGTCGTGAATACCGGTGTCGACTACTAGCCGCACAGCACGGAATAGCTCGGAATTCAGCCGGCCATAGTCCGAGACAGGATCCTGGTAGAAGCCGATCTCCTTCCCTAGCTCCTCCGCATAAAGCGCCCACCCTTCGGTGTAGGCGGAGTAACCCCCGCGCAACCGGAACTTCGGAATGTCCTGCAAGGTCTGGGCGATGCTGATCTGCATGTGATGACCCGGCACCCCTTCGTGATAGGCCACGGCCTCGTCCAGCACCAGGGTGCGCTTTGTCGGATCAGCCACCGCGACCACGACTCGTCCCGGACGTTTTCCATCCGGCGTGCCTCCTACGTAGTGGGTTGACTCGGCCTTTGCAAAGCCCGGGATCGGCTCCACGGTGACCGGCGATTTCGGTAAGAGCCCGAATAGCTCGGGTAGCTTGGGCTCCATTTGGTGGATGTAGTTGGCAAAGTCATCCACAATCTGCTGCTCGCTCTGCGGCTTCCACTTAGGGTCGTTGTTGATCGCCTCACGGAAGCTGGCGAGATCCTGCTTACCCTGCGCCTGGGCTAGCTTAGTCATCTCCGCCGTGATCCGCTCCACTTCTTTCAATCCGATCTCGTGCACCTCTGTGGGCGTGATCTTCATGGTGGTCATCATCTTCACGGCTTCCGCGTAGCGCCGCTTGCCATCGGGCAGGCTTTCGATCGATAGCTCGTTACGTCCCTTCGGGTCGTACTCGGTGCGCAGGAATTCCGTGAACTTTCGGTAAGCGGGCAAGACATCGTCATTAACCGCCTTGTTCATTTCGTCAGTTAGCCGCTTCTTCTCCTCCTCGGAAAATTCCGCCGGAAATTTCTTTGTTGGAATGAGGAATGGGTTCGCGGCGATGACGCCATCGCATTGGGCGGGTAATTTCTCGAGCACGAGCTTGGGAGGCATCAGTGCGTCTTTCAGGCCTTGCCGCATCACTCCAGTTAGCTGATCCAGCACGCGCGGGATTTGATGGAGCCGGGAAATGTAATCCTGATAGTGCTCGACGGAATCGAGAGGCACGGAGAGCGCGAGGTCGGCTAGCCTGGTATGGACGCCGTTCTGTTGGTTCACGGGCATCTCATAGTTCTTGAGGTTGTAGTTGATGTCCTCCCGCTCCAGTTGCCGCTCCAGCAAGCGATGGCTCAACAGGTCCTTGTCGCCCATCCCGTCGGTTGGGATAGCTTGCAGCCGCTTTAAAAAATCATCGGCCTCCGCATGTTGGCGCGCGATTTCCGCCAGCGAATATTGCCCGAGCAGCGCGTTGTAGCGGTAGTCGCCAAACGACGTCGCCCGCTCCGGCGAGTTCTTAAGTCCAATCTCATAAAACTCCTCAAACAACCCATTCTGCTTAGCTACGTGATCGGCAACAGAAGCCGTCTCCGCGAAGGCAGGACAGGCCAGCGCGACAACCAACCCGCAAAGAAGGAAATGGCCTAGGAGGTCGCGACGGGATGCAGGCAGGGTTGTCGGTACGAACATAGGGGTGCGCGAAGAATTGAAGTAACGCATATCCCAACCTAGCAGAGTGCGCCCCCGACGCACGGACGAAGAGGTCGTATCCTTTCTGGGGAGTGAGAGCTTGTCGTCTTCGCGATTCCCCGCGTGGATTTCGATTCCGCCAGCTCATGAAACCAAGCTGCGCTCCACCCGGTTTGCGTTAAGCGCGTCGCAGCGCTCTCGTGCCGGCGATGCGGAAGGCGAAAGCAAAGGAACGGAAATCTGTTTCAGCTCGGAAATGGATCCTGTTTGCGCTCGTTACGCTACTCCTCGCGCCGGCCGGCGAAGTGGCCTTGACTCGGTTCGTCAATCCACCGCGGACGCTGCCGATGCTTCTCCACCACCAAAGCGGCACGATCTTCTCCGGCGGAAAAAGCGCACCTCTTCTCTATCAGTGGGCTGATTTACGGGACATCCCCCAGATGTTCCTAAAGCACCTTTGGATTTCGGAAGATCAGCGCTTCTTCCAGCACGATGGTTTTGACTGGAAGGAGATGGATCTCGCGGTCAAGGAAGCGGAGCGAAAAGGGAAACCGGTGCGTGGAGCCTCCACGATCACGAACCAATGCGCGCGGTCGATCTTTCTTTGGCAGGGCCGTTCCTGGATCAGGAAAGGACTGGAATCCTACTACACCATCTGGATGGAGGTGCTGCTCTCGAAGCGACGCATCCTGGAGCTGTATGCGAACGTAATCGAAATGGGCGACGGGATCTACGGGGTCGAAGCTGCTTCACGGCATTACTTCGGCGTAAGTGCGCGCGATCTAACGAGGGAGCAATCGGCTATGTTAGCCGCGGTCTTGCCGAATCCAAAAGGCTGGAATCCGACGAAGCCGGGCCCGACCTTACTAAGGCGTCAGCGACGCATTTTGCAGCGTGAGCAGAACGCGAACTTTCCGGAGAGCTTGTTGCGGTAAGGTGCCGCGCCATCTACGCGCCGCCAATTTTGGCAAGTTCCCAGTTTGACCGTTCTCCCTCTACTAGCTATGTGCTGGCCGGCTCTAGTGCAGCACATGCTTGCGGGCCACGCTGTTGGGATCGTTGCGATCGTTCCGCCAAGGTGGATGATGAGCATGAAAGACAAAGTCTCCATTGTAGGACGCGACGGCTTCCTGGAATTCGAGTTTGCCGATTTTCCGCCAGCTTGATTCTTCGACGTTTTGCCTTTGGACGAGAAAGCCCTTGGAACTTCCAGTATCGGAGACTTCGATCGTGAAGGTTAGCTTGCGCTTGGGGATTGGATCGCCCTTGTCGTAAATCAGAGCAAGAATTTCTTCGCGAAAATCGAGCCCTTTTTCGGAGATAACAGGCTGCTCCTGACTAACCTGAAGCCTCATGAAGGCCGGTGCGTTAGTCTTCACATCGGCCGGCTTCCCTAACTCAGCGATAGGGTAAAGCTGACGCGCGGTCGGCTGTCGATCGGAACGTAAGAGGACCAGGCCCGTAAGTAACAAAACAGGCAAATCCATTCCGCGGCGCCATGGAGTTGTGTCAGGCGTGTTTCGCATTTTGGCTTCATTGATGTGCTCAGTTAGCTCACCGCCGAAATCCTGTTGCGTAATGAAGTTGGCCGGACGCAGCAGACCGAAGTGCTCGGGCTCGAGCGTGGGATAAAGTTTTCCGATTAAAGCGAGCGAGCGGTAGCGTCCACCGTGAGTCTCGGTGCAGCAGGTGGAATAACGCGCGACAACTAGCCCCTCCATTCCTGCCTTGAAGTAGCCGGTGTACTTAGTGCCGGCTGCTTGATCGATCGTCCAGCGACCGAAGAGACAAACGCCATTCGGATGAAGGAGCCGGCGAAATCCTCTGCCATCAGCCCCCCATCGAAGATCGGCTGCGGAGGCGATCGTGCGGTCGGAAGCATTTTGGAAATGCCATCTAGCCTTGCGCCAGATGCCACGCAGGGTCCGACCGAGAGTTACCTCGTAAGTGGGAAGTCCCGGCTGACCCGGTGCTCCCCATTTCAGGTAGTAGCGGTTTTGGAAGAGCGCCTGCCTAACCGCGGAATAGTTCGACCCGTTATAGGTTTCGTCGTCCTGAACCGAGCGCTCCGCTCCGAAGAAATCTGAATCGAAATTCATCTTCTTGCGCGCGGGTCAGAGATAACGTTCGCGCCAGCGTTTACGGCAACGCCAGACGGATATTATCCAACCGAGAAGAAGAAATAAGATGAGTCCCACTAAGATCGCCACCGCACCGAGAACGATCATCTTGTTTCTCTCGCTTAACGAAGGTGGCGTCGCGGGCTGATATGCATCCGCCGGCCAGGGTTCTGCCAGGTAGGGAAAATCTGGCGAAAAGGACTTATCGTTTTCTGTCGCCCTCGGCCAGGTATTACCGGCATAAGATAGCTCGTAAAGCAAGGTATCGCCGTTCTCGGCTAATTCCGCCGCGACGTCGTCAGTTAGTAATCGGCCATTCGGAAAACGCACATCATAGGCGCTGTTGTAGATCATTACGTCAGGAACGCTGTCCCAATCGCGATAGTTAAAGAGCGCGGGGACTCCGAAGCGGAGCAGGAAATTGCGCATTAAAGATGGATTGCTCTTTTCCTTGGCCAGGGCTTCAACCTGGTCCTTCGGTTCCAAAGGATTAAAAAGACCGAAGCGCGGCTGCTGCGTGCGAAGCGATCGCCCGTCGTGATCTATTTTCCGGCCATCCCGATAGGAGCCGGCCCATGCTATCCAGGCACGCTTGTCGCTCGGAAAACATTCCAGCGGAATCTTGACCGCCATCGCAACTACGTTGCTCTTAAAGAAAACGGGGAAGATGAAGGGATCGTCGCGCACACCGGATTGGGTCTCCGTCGGAAAAACGGTGATCTTACTTTTGGCATCGGCGGACAGGCCGGTGACATCAAAGCTCTGCAAGGTGGCATTGTCTTTAAGCCGAAAAGTCAGCGTCACATCCGAGTTGATCAGCTTTGGATCGCCGATCCGTCCACCATACCGCGCGCGCTCGGAGTAAATTTTCGTAGCGTCGGCCGGCGGCGTGCCTTCACGCGCTTCGTAGGTTACAGGCGTGTGGTGATCCAGAAATACCTTGTAGGTGTAAGGCGATAACTCCAGACCTGCGGGATTGGTTAGTGCACGACGCGCACAAAGGATAATCGCCAAACCCTTGATCTGGCTAATCTCATCGGGAGACAACCGCTGCAACTCGGCGCGTTCCGGGGCAGTTACTCCTTCTAATTTCGCCAGCTCTTCGCGCGTCAGTTTTGACGCAGGCCCGGCTTCGGTCGCGGCAAACTCGGATAGTCTCTTCTCTCGTTCTTTGCGCGGCACCTTCAAGAGCTCAGCCCGCTGCGCCGAAGATAGTTTACCGAGCTTGGCGCGCTCCTCGGATGTGAAGACCCGACGTTTTTCGTCCGGGCGCGCGAAGGAAAGACTCTTACCTTTTTCGTCGATCGGGAAAACGAACAGGTCGGTTAGTCCACCGGTGAGTCGCTTCACTTCCTCCGGCTTCGGCTTACCATCCCCGAATAGATCCCAGGGCATCGGAAGCTCGACTGGGTCAGCGTGATCGGAGGCGCGTGCCGGCGTTGCTACCAGGAGCGAAATGAGCGCGAGGAATGCGGGAAAGCGAAGGGGCAGTGGTATAAGGCTCATGATAAGGGGAGCTAGACGGTGATGTCCCAGAACCAAGGGTCCTGGAAGAGCGGGAAGGCGAGGTGCTGGCCGAGTTTGCGATAGCTCTCCCATTGCGCTTCTTCGAAGAACTGGTCGCCGGTTGATTCGTGCGGAAAATCGGGACGGGTCGCGTGGTAGTGCGCGACATCATAGGTCTCGTCGCCGGTGATGGAGGCTTTGAGGTAGAGCACGACCGAGCGCTGCACGGTCCCGTCGGGGCGCAGCGGGTAGTTCACCCAGAACAAAGCAGCATGCTTAGGCGAAGAGGAATCTGGTTTGAGATCATCGAGTGTCCCGACGTATGGCTGAATCTGCACCGGCAAGGTAGCAAAGTCCGCGGCGGACCACGCCACGATTTCGGCCTCGAAATCAATCCGCGCTTTACGCACCAGGTTAGCTATCTCATCAAACTGGTAGGCAGAATCGGAGCTGGCATCACTCAAAATAATGCGCGGCAAGCGGCGGCGGATCAGTTCGTAACCACCGGTATTTTCAAAGAATCCGCCATCGGAGATATACCAATAGCGTTCCCATGGGCCCGGGTAACGCGCGATCGCTTCGAAGATAAGAAGGGCCTGCGTGGTGAAAAGCCGCGGAAGCAGGTAGAGAAACCGGCGGAGGAAGGTTAACTGCGGAAAGCCATCGCGCGCCGCTTCACTTATCCCGCTATCCCACCAGTGACCCGTGCGCAGGTTAGCCAGCCCGAAGAGAAGCGCGGTGCCTAACTGCGTGGTTTGGCCGCGGCCCGGCCCGACCGCTGCCCCCGAAATACCGATCCATTGCCGAAGCGAAAGCATCTCCGCGGCGCGACTAACTGCGCCGCTCTCATCAACCAGAGGATGTTCTGCGCCAGGCAATCGTCCTATCGCGAGAAGCGGCGCAGGAACCTTGCGCAACTTGCGATTGATCGAGGCGGGTTTGTCGCGCCATAGAACATGGAATTTTTCTCCTACACTTAGACCGAGAGAGGAAGCCGCCAAGTTCTCGCCTTTGCGGTCGCGGTTACCGCGTTGTGAAGTAAAATCGACTGTTTGGTTAATTGTGACGTTAATGAGATGCACCGGCCCGCCCGCGGCGTGCGGCTGATAATCCGGAAGGGCAGAGACGTCATCGCCCGCGATCACCTCTGTGATGTTCGCGCCATCCGGACGATGCCGAAGCGGATTGGAAGCACCCAAAAACGCACGAGCCAAGCGAGCACCGTAGGTCTGGGCCAGAGAAGAACGGTTAACGAACGCGATCGCTTTCCGGTGAGTAAGGATAAGCGAAACGAGGACCGCGCCGATGGTAGCGGCGATTCCGGCGCTTAGCGCCGCGCCGCCTTGATAAACGGCATGCGCGGCAAACGAATAAAAGATAAGCGGTCCGACAAAGAGGACGACCGCGAGAAGAATGGCGATACCTTGTTGCTTAAAGATGCGCTCCGGAAAAGAAGGCGGTCCTGTCTTTTTCTCCCCTGCGAAAAGTCCGGCGATGAATCGTGTAAGCGGAACCAGCGCGGCGATCATGGCGGCAAAACCGGCGAAGCTTTTCGCGTAAGTCACGCTATGCGCGAGCAACCATTGCTGCAGGCCATGAGCTATCGTATCGATGAAGGCAAAGCCGAGCGCGATGCCCGCGAGCGCGAGCGCGAAACCGAGATCGTAAGTAAGAAGATTGCGCGTGCGCAGACGCTGAGTAGCTACATCACCTGCACCGATCGCTCTCTCCCGTGCACGACCTCGGCTCCAGGCCCTTTCCACATGCAGGAAGGAGCTTAGCAAAGCTAGGCCCAGGACTAACGGCTCCAGCCGCAAGCCGTCTCTTACACCTAGAAGAAGGAGCAAGACTGAGAGAAAGAAGACCAGGGTAAGCGTCGGGCCTTGATAGCGTTCGTAATCATCCTGTGACGCCAGCCAGTAACCGACCATTTTCGGCAGGACAAGAAAAAGGAGAATTAGCTCGCCTAGCACGAACCAAGGCGAGAAGAACGGTCCAAGCACGCTTTGCAGCAGGTGGCCGAGCGGCAGGTCGCCTTTATCCATGAAAGCCAGCCCCAAGCCCGTCGTGGCCGGATCAAAAAAATAATAACGAACGGCGTTCGCGAGTCCGAAGCAGCCGAAGATCAACATCCCGACGACAAAATGCACACTAAGAAGATTGCGCAGGAAGGTAGCGAGATTGAGGCGCGCGTCGCCGGGGCCGGCGGGCGCGATATAGTTGCCGTGTTTACGCAACCAGGCGATCAGCCGCGAATTGGGATCGCATAACTCGGTTTCGACCCGGTCAGGCGCGGGTTGAGAAAGCTTTGGGTTACCCAGCAACGGATTGTCGCGTAACCGATCGAAATATCGCCCCAGAAAGCCACCGATATATCCACCACCGGAAACAGTGGAAAGGAAATCGACCCGGCGCAACGCGTGGCCAGCGGCCAGGGCTTGCAGAACACCGAGGTTAAGTGTCGCGCTACGGATGCCTCCTCCGGAGAGCCCGAGGCCAGTAACATCCCTGGCCCATTCACCGGAGGCATCACGCGCACCCTGGGCTTCGCCTAACGAGTCGTCCTTCGGAAGATGGGCGCGGCGTTCGCTAAGCGCTAAAATCTCCCTTTCGCGCAGCTCCCGCGGATAGGTCGGAGCATCTGGCAGGAGGAACTTCTCCAGCTCGGGATCGAAACCGTCATTCGGTCCCTGCTCTTTCTCCGCGGCTTCACGGCGAGCCTTTGCCCGCCACCCATCGGCCGTGATAACGTCGGCGGCCTTCTCGCTTGCCATGTAGATGTTAGTAACGATGAAGTAACCGGGGATTTTCGGAAAGATGGAGGCATCCACTACGCGCAAACCTTTGATTCCACGGACGCGGAAATCAGTATCGAGAACCGCCTGCTCATCTTTCTCCGGTCCCATTCGACAGGTTCCGCAGGCGTGATGGCCCCAGGCTTCGCGCCGGATCCAGTCTTTGATCTGCGCTTCGTCGCCGACCGCAACCTCCTTCTGCCCCGGGTGCACTTCCGTGCGCACGCCTTTCCGAATGGGAAAGCTTGCAATCTCGGCGATACCCCGCACGAACTTAACTCCTTCGACTAAGGCGGCGAGATCGGGATCATCTCCGGCGCGATCCGGTTTCGAGAGCTCGTTGAAGTAATGAAAATTAATCAGCGGTGTATCGAGCGCGTTGTTACTCCGCAATTTTACGGTGCCGTCGTGATTCTTCGTCTGACCCTTTAGGATCGCCCACGTGAAACGGTTGTGAATGTTACCTACCTTCGAGTAACCAACGGAGTAACCTTCGAAAGGAAGCGGAATGCCGAAAATGAAAAGGTCCGGTTGCGAAACAAACTCGTTCGAGCGTTTCAAAATTCCCAGAACCGAGCCATTG
The DNA here is from genome assembly GCA_964236815.1 of uncultured Chthoniobacterales bacterium. Taxonomy (GTDB): domain Bacteria; phylum Verrucomicrobiota; class Verrucomicrobiia; order Chthoniobacterales; family UBA10450; genus JACCTI01. Next base: position 36,989 of record CAXSFN010000005.1, on the reverse strand, counting down.
CTGGAATAAAGGCCCGTGCCTTCCGCCCGCCATTCCGCCAGAAACGGATCGGCCTTTTCGGGCGGCACAGGGAAAGCGAAGCGCGCGTATTTCAGAAGCGAGAAATCTTTCTGCATCTCGCTGATCACTGTGACCTCATAGCGGTCCTGCAGGTTCAATCCGACGCCCGGTGCTTTGAGCAGGCACGGAATGTTATTCTTCTTTAGTTCCTCCGGATCGCCGATGCCGGAAAGCATCAGGAGTTGTGGCGTATTGAACGCGCCGCCACAAAGAATGACTTCGCCATCGGGCTTGATCGATATCTCATGCGGCGTCCTGGCCGAAGGATCCGGATGAGGATGCGCGCGGTAAACGTTTTTGCCGCGCAGGAATTCTACTCCAGTGGCACGCGTCTCCTTCTCGTCCTTACTGAAGATAACCTTAGTTACCAGACACTCAGTCCAGATAGTTAAGTTATCAGGAACCTTGCCCTTAACTTCCAGGAGTAACTCGCGCGGACTGGAACGGCGTCCGCGTTGCACGAAAGGTGTACCGGCGTTTTGATGAATGGTGGTCCCCTTGCCGCAGACTGCGATCGGTATAAGGACGACACCTTCGGGACTTTCAGCTTGTGTCCGCGAATGGTTTGGGTCCAGGTCTTCGAAAACTTTGCCGCGCAAGAAGTGCCGCGCCAGGGTCCAACCGTTATCGATCCCCGCGGATACCGCCTTCCATAAAGCGGCCTTTAGCATTCCGACTAGCTGCTTGTCGCCTAGCCCGATCGAAACGTCCGCCACGCTGGTATGCAGCCAGCCGCTAAAGCCGTGCCGGCCACCAGAGTAATCCGGCGCGCGCAACCAGCGTGGCCAGGGCCAGTCGATGAGCCATCGCACATCGTGCCAGCCGCGACGGAGCCATCGATGTGGAATCTTGTCCGGTGGCGGGCTGTATTCGTTCCGCTCCAGCCGTTCGAAATACTGCCGCATGCTCGCAGCCCGCCAGGTCGGGTCGTTAAGAAAATCAGCCAGGTCATCCCAGTCCGCGTCCGGACCGGCGATCGTGATCATCGCGTTGTGGACGGTGCAGCCACCCAGGGCCGCCGCGCGCGGGTAGAAGATTTTCCCGTCATGAGGACTGGCCGGATCGTCCACTCGCTTGGAATCCAGACCCGGCGGCTTGTCGTAGTGATCGACGAAAAATTGCCAGCTTAGTTCCTGGTGTTCGGTCGAGATGCCGTGGAACGAAGGCACCGAGCTAATCTCGTGCGCTTCCAGCCGTTTCGCTTCCTCCTCAAGTGTTTCCGCGGGACGCGTGTCAGCGCCGGTGACTGTATCTGGCACGCGGGCATGGTCCGAACCTGCTTCCAGCACTAGCACCTTAAATCCCGCTAAGGCCAGTCGCGCAGCCAGCGGTCCACCACCAGCGCCTGAGCCAACGATGATGTAATCAAAGTCTTCCATGCCATCGGCGGGCGGATCGGGATTCATGAAATAAGCGATCTTGAATCCTAGAAGGTCTTGAGCAGCTCGATGAGCGCCTCCTTGTCCTCATTAGTCATATCCTTGAACCACTCATAGTAATGTCCCTTATCCATCACGAAGTCGGGACACTTACTTACTTCCATCAAGGCGGGCGCGATCTCTTCCCGCATAATTCGGTCCGCTTCCGTTTCACCCGTGCCGGCGGATTGTCCCTTAGCCGGTTCATTTTTTAGATGCCTCGACTCGATCTCAGCTAGCTTCGTAACCAGGAAACCAACCGTCTTGATTAACTTACCGCGGTCCGCTTCAGGATTAACATTCGCCAGCAAGTTCACCGGAACACCTTTTGGGATGGGTCCAATGCGGACGTCGCCGAAGCCGCCGGTTTCGAAGTAACGGATCAAACCGATCAGGAGTCCTAGAAGGATAAAGCCATACCCCAGCCAGCGGAGCCACTTCTTAAATGCCAGCCACATCAAGACGGCGAAGGCCAGAACGAAAAGTAACGCGCTTGGCAGCCAGCGCGGAAACTTATCCAGCCACCCGAACCAGTCCTTGAATACCTTGGCGACTGCCATAAGGCTCGGCGCGCGGGTTAGGAGGGGCGCGACATATCTTGCGGGCAGGTTCACCCAGGTCTCCTGCGGCGTGCGCCAGATAAGCCCGTGATCTTTTCGGAGACGTTCTGGCGTCGCTCCGTTATAAGATGAGCTTAAGAAGCGCCGCTCCGGCCAGAGTAGCTTGCGAATCGCATCGTCAAACGCAGCCAGCCGGCCTTCAGTCGAGGGGTCGTTGTTGAAGGTGCCGAGACTGTTGTTATGCAACAAAGGCGCGGTCGACCAAATCGAAATAAGCGTCGGCACGCGGTAGTAGCCGGGCCCACCGCCACCGGCGTCGACTCCAGCCGGCGCCTTTTGCGCGGGGAGAAATGCTTCATCGCCATTCGCGCCGGGCTTGAACGGATACGGAAATTTATCGCCAAAAATCCGTTTACGCCCAGCGACTTGATCCGGCCACGGATAAGGATTGTAGAAGTCGATCGCTCCGACCGATGGAAGCTTACGGTAGCTCTCGGAGGCGAAATCCTGCCACATCCTTCCGGTCATGCCGTTCGTGGCCATGGCGCGGCCGGCGTTCGTGCGCACCAGAGTAATGGGCACGCGATAATCGCTCGATAGATAGTTATTCTTCCAGAAGGACTCTTCTTCGACCACCTTCTCGGCCCACTTGCGGTAAGTCGGGTCGCGAAGCCATTTGCCTGGGTCATGATCCCAGAACTCGCCCTTCTCCGCTGACTGATCGAGATAAGCGCGCCGATCCTGCGCAAGTTGACCGAACTCCGCGAGGAGTGCGCTCGCTTCTTCCTTTTTCACCATCAAGCTGGCCCGTGCTTGCCGGTAGGAGTCGGCTTGCTCTGAACCTTTCCCGTCGACGAACAAGGTCTCCGGCTGAAGACTGGAGTGGCAGGCAATGCAGTTATGCGCAAAGACGCGCCGGCCATCCTTTAGTTTACTCACGTCGATGCGCGGACCCTGCTGTGTGGCGCTCGCGCTTACTGCAAGCAAAGGCATCGGAGGCGTCACCTTTAGGAAATAATCCCGCATCGGAGCTACCCGCGGTTGAGTCGCATGCCAGTAAGCGGAATGCTCCTGGGCATCGGTGATAGTGAAAGGACTTTGCGGCTTGAATCCTACGAGGGGATTGTGCAGCTCATTCCAGCGTTCGGAATAGGTGCCGATATTAAGATAAACTCGGGCCAGCGCTACCCACGCCCCGACGGAATCCGAGCCATCGAGGAGAATACGTGGAACGCGGCGGAGCCCATCGTTTGAATTCCGCAACTCTTCGCCCAGGCCTAACGAGTCGAAGAGTTTTGTGTAACTTTCCGGCACCTTGTCATCCGAGCGTGTTGGAACAGACTTATGATAGGTATTCTTACTCGCGTAAGCGGTCTTCCCATAGATATCCTCTGTCACAGGCGCAGCTTCTTTCGGATTACCCCAGAGCGAAGGCTCTCCCGCGCTCACGCCGGATAAGTCTTCCTTAGGGAGAAGGAAGGAGCGGACCACGCGTTCCGGCACGCCGAAGATCGAGTTCATCGTATTCGGATTATTAATGTTGTCCGAGGCGATCAGCGAAGTATCGATGGTGCCCGGCGGCTGTGCGTCCAGGATGTGATAAATAAGGCTATCGGGCTGGAGGAGATTGCCGAAGATGGCGCGAATGCGCAGATATTGAGCGCCGATATTACCGGAGATGTTGGCCCACTTCGGCTTGGTCACATCACGCGGTGGATTGAGCGGATGAAAGGACGCGTGACAGAAGGCGCAGCTCATCCCGACGCGGAAAGGCCGGATCAGGTTAGGATCGTTGTAGTAACCTGGGTCGTTATAGTAGCTCTCCGGCTTCCAATTCTTTCGCGCATCCTTGTTCTTGATGAAATCCGGATTAGGAAAAATCCTGAGCCCGACTACTCCGCTCGAGAGTCCGTAAATGCCCGGGGGCGGGATCTTAGGTGTATATTCATAGGCCTGCGCTGCCTCCGTTTCGTAACTCTTTCCTTTCGTGCCGTCCGTTTCGTCGAGACCGAAGGCGCGGCGGATGTAATCAGCGCGCCATTTTCGCAAATCTTCGTCCTCGGGAACATCCAGCCAGAGGCCGAGCTTATCCTTGTCCTCCGCCCGGCTTGCTCTCATTAGCGGCTCGTTGATCAAGCCCGCGTCGCGGAAGCGCGCATCCCGGCCGCGGCTATCGACCACCTTAAGCAAATCGACGAAGCCAAATCCGTTCGAGGCGAGCCAATTCCAGAATCGCTCATTCCCTCCACACCAAATCATCCAGCTATTGCGTCCCAAAGTTTCCTTCTCATTAAGAACGACGGCGCCAGGATGGGGAAAAACGGCAGCGGGCTCCCGGTCCAGTAACTGGGAGACCGGGGCCTTCTCGCGCTCGACGATTGGGTCCATCCCCGGGAAGTAATCTTCAATAACACTCGGATAGAACTTCGCGGCAGCCTCTTGCGGCGAAATATCCTTATTGCTCTTACGCGCCTCCGCCAAGGCTTCATCGTCCTTGGCCTTGGGCAAACGTCCGCAACTTGCGAGAATAAGCCCTAGGCAAGCAACTCCAGCTAACCGGCAAAGTCGCCGGGAGATCGACGCGGGGGAGGAGCCACGCGCCACAGCATCCACTGCAGCCATGACTAGGTGTCTTATCAATTTGAAATTCGCGCTGCAACGAAAACTATTCGGAAGCGCGCAAATAATTTCCATGATTGCTGCTTCGCAGCGTTCGTTAGGTAGCCAGAGCTAGATAAAGGTAATACATCCCTGCTAACGCAATCAGTCCGGAGCCGATGCGTAAGAGGAGTGGTGCAGCGGATCGCTCATCGCCTTGGCGATTCCACCAGGAAACTGCGGCAAAGAGCGGCAACGCTACCATTTGATGCGCCACTTCCACTCCGATGCTGAAAGAAGCAACCGCAGCCAGCAACGCTACCCCCGGCATCGCTCGCATTATCTCGAGCAGGCCGCCCGCGAAGCCGAGGCCGTGGAAGAGTCCAAATCCAAAAGCCACGGCAAGACGCGCCCGTCCCTGGGTTCGTGAAGGCGCGATAACATTTTGCACGGCAACGAAAACGATACTCGCGCCGATGACAGGCTCGACCAGCCGGCTGGAGACGTGCACCCAGTTGAGTGCCGCTAAGACCAGCGTGATGGTGTGCGCGATTGTGAAAGCTGTTACTACCTTGATTAGATCCCAAAGACTCCTTACTGCCAGAACGAGCGCCGCGACGAAGAGTAAGTGATCGTAACCACGTAAGATGTGTCCAACGCCGTGTCTAAAGAATATCCTCGCAGTCGATTCTCTTTCGGTAACGGAAGCGGACAGGATCAGTGGTTCACGCGAGGTCGAAAGGGATTCCTTAGCCAAAACCCGCCCTTGTCGGAGAACGCGGACGACGTAGGTCGCTTCCCAGCGATTTCCTGGGACGAAGTTAAATTCATTGAGAACGTTCTGTCGCAGCTCAATTCTGCCGCTAGCCGTTGACTCGTTAGGCAAAGGATAGCGGAATTCGTAGGTGGTGAGGGCTTCCGGCGTGTTCTTTGCCGGTCGCGACCAGCTAATCAGGCTTCCGCTTTGGGCGATGCCATCGATCTCCAGGAAGATGTGCTGCAAGAGATAGCTCCCATGCTCTGCCCAGACTCCTTCCAGATTGGAGGCGGGTTCGGTTCTCGATCCAAGCGCGTGTGCGAGAAAGGCTTCTTCGTTCGAAGCCAAAACCCGCAAGTCGATCCGATCGTTCTCGATCGAAATTTCCATCCCTCCCTGCGCCACCGGGTGCGCGCGCGTCAGAGTTGCCGCGCCGAGGAAGAGCGCGACGATCGAGGCTAGCCGAAAGCGCATTAGCGGTGGACGTGAAAGGTCTGGAAACGCGGATTGATTTCCAAAAGCAGGCGAAACATTTCCCTGCCTGAACTAACGTCACCGGCGGCGGTGCGGATCATGGCCGCATGGTAAAGGATGTGGGGCTCGCGTGTGCCGGTAGCCAGGGCCCTGGTTACACTCTCGTTAGCTTCTTCTGTTCTATCGGACTTATACAGCGCCCAGGCCAACTCATCCGAGGTTTGAATCGTCTTCCTATTTTCGAAATCGCGTTGCGCAAACTGTAAGGCCTTTTCCGGTTGACCTAACGCGTCCGCATATAACCCAGCCAAGTGGTGAAGATAAACTATCTCATCCTGGTCGATGGAGCCGTTGTAGGTTGTTTCGGCGCGTGCGTACCAACGATCGGCTTCTTCTTTCCGATTGCGGAACGCGAATAGATCACCGATCGCCTGCATCAAATCGGGACGGTTGGTTTGCGCAATCAAACGCGTGTAGAAGGCAATCGATTCGTCGATCCTGCCTTGCGCGCCTCGCAGCTCCGCTAAGCGCTCAGATGCCGGCAAGTAGTCGGGTTGCGTGCTTAGGGCAGATTGGTAACGCTTCTCCGCTTCTTCCCAGTCGCCGGTGCTAAAGGCAAGCTCACCTATCTGCACCTCGCACCAGGCAATCGCCACCGACGCAGGCGGAGCCAACTGGTTAGCGAGGGCGAGCGCGGCCGTAAGGCGATTCTTCGCCTCGCTTAAGCGTCCGTAAACAAGCTCAAGCTGAGCGCGGCGCGACTCCGAAGTGTAAGTCTCGCCTTCCATCGCGACCGCCTTCTCCCAAAAACGTCCCGCCTCCGCATATTCGCCTAGGTTAAAGCAGGCCGAGCCAAGCAACTGCAGCGGCAAGGCCTTGGCCGGGACTAGCTCGCACAGTTGTTCCGCTTCTTTCCGCGCTTCGGCAAAATGATGAAACGCAAGCTCAACCCGAAGCGACAGGTATAAGACGCGCCAGTCCCGTTTGTCGGCTGGCGCAGCGCTTGAGAACTGGTGGAGCGCTTCTTTAGCGCGTCGAAGATGCCCGATCTCACCATCAATCGCCAATAACTGAAGCTGTTCCTCCGCGAGACGGCCGGGACTAACCAAGTCGCCGCGCCGTGTAGCGAAACGAATAATAACAAATAAACCAGCTGCGAAGGTCAACATGACTACCGCCAGAACGGGGCGCCTTCGGAGCAGGCGGCGAAGGGTCACAGGCGTGGTTTTGTCCGGAAGATCAATATCAAACCCACATCCTCGGCAGGAGCGAAACGGATTGTTTCATGCGGGCACCAGTTCGGATAGCTCCACAGCACGTTCCTAAGTCCCTCGCTGGTTCCTTAGCAACGCGAAAATGATCGGACCAGCCAGTAAAACTCTGCGAAGGCTCGGCCCAGCCTTTTCTTGCTTTGCTCGACGCGAAGCAACTCTTGGCACAGACTTTGCGGGTAATTTACCCGGCGCGTCTTTCGCTTTCCGCCGCCGACCACGAGATGATGCAAAATAACCGAACGATATCGGAGATAATTGCCGAGCAGACGAGGCTTCGCCCGGAAGGGACGGCACTGGTCGCCGAGTCCGTGCAGCTGAGCTACGGCGAGATGGATTTGCGTTCAGCGCAACTGGCTAACCACTTGCGATCATTTGGCGCTGGCCGTGGAGTTCTGGTCGGGATTGGCGTCGAGCGCTCGACGGAATTCGTCGTTGCCGCACTCGCGATCATGAGATCCGGCGCGGCGTATTTGCCGATGGATCCCACCAATCCGGCGGAACGTTTGCAGTTCATGGTCAAAGACGGAGGCGTCCGACTAATTATCACTCAGGGAAAACACGCCGGGCTTTTCGAAAACTCGGACATCCAAGTCATCGACCTCGAAGCAGAGAAAAACGCCATCGCGCAACAACCTTCGCAATTGTCCGAAATCGAAGCCGGTATCGACGAGCTTGCCTACGTAATTTACACCTCGGGTTCGACCGGAGAGCCAAAAGGCGTTGAGATTACCCATCGAAATCTGGCTAACCTGATCGCCTGGCACGTCCGCGCCTTCATGGTCGATTCTTCGGCCCGCGCCACTTTTTTGGCTGGCGTCGGATTTGATGCGGCGGTTTGGGAAATTTGGCCGGCACTTAGTGTGGGCGCGCAATTGCATTTACCGGCAGAGGAGACCCGCCTTTCGCCGGAAGCATTGCGCGATTGGTTGGTCGCTCGCGAGATCACGCACAGTTTCGTTCCGACCATCATGGCGGAAGAATTGATCGCTCTGTCGTGGCCGGACGAAACTCGCTTGCGATTTCTGCTCACGGGTGCCGACACTTTGCATCGCTTCCCGCCGCGCGGTTTACCTTTTGCGTTGGTCAATAATTACGGTCCGACGGAATGCACCGTCGTCACGACCTCGGCTATCATACCTCCGGCCGGCGACGGAATTCCTTCAATCGGCGCCGCGATCGACAATGTCGTTACTCGCATTGTCGATGGAGAAATTTACGTGGGCGGGGCTGGTGTGGCGCGCGGCTATCGTAACCGGCCAGATATTACCGCGGAGCGTTTCGTGACCGATAACGGCGAGCGTTTCTATCGAACGGGCGATCTCGGCCGCGTCCTCTCGAATGGCGAGATCGCATTCCTGGGCCGTCGCGACGACCAGATAAAAATTCGCGGCTTCCGCATCGAGCCGAATGAAATCAATGCGGCGATCAACTCGCACTTATCGGTCAAATCGAGCGTGGTGATCGCGCGCGAAGATTCGCCTAACGAGAAGAAGCTGGTCGCGTATATCGTTCCGAGAAATTCTTTTCATGACGAAGCCGCGCTGCGGGAATCAATCGCTGAACGCCTGCCCGACTACATGATGCCGAACGCGTTTGTCTGGTTGAAATCGCTGCCGCTCACCGCCAATGGAAAAGTCAATCGGGCCGCTCTTCCGCTGCCCAGTGGTTGCGCAGAAGATTTCATCGCGCCGCGGACGCCGGTGGAAGAAACGCTCGCCGGTATTATCAGTGAAGTCCTGAAAGTTCCGCGCCTCGGCGTGCACGACGATTTCTTCCATCTCGGCGCGCACTCACTTCTTGGCGCGCAGATTATCGCCCGGGTGCGGGATGTTTTTGGCGCACAGCTTCGGTTGCTCGACGTCTTCGATGCGCCCACCGTGGCCGAACTTTCCGTGAGAATCGAAGACGCGCTCACCACTCAGCTTAACGCGATGAGTGAAGAGGAAGTGGAAGCGACTCTTGCCGCCTTGGATGGCGCCGCTCTGCGTAGTCCGGTCGTCTCGGCTGTGCGGACAGCGCGCGTCGACTCGCCCTCACGCGCAGTTTCCTAGTCGTGGCCACATCCGACGCCAGCCTCAGTCTGGTTCGCCTGCTCGAGCCGGAAGTCCTGGCCGATCCCTATCCGCTTTACCGGAAATTGCGCACGGAAGATCCGGTGCATTGGGATCGTTTCCTGCACACCTGGGTCGTGACGCGCTATCCCGATGTCATGCAGGTGCTTCATGCGTTTTCGGCAGATCGCACCCCGTCGCCTGCGCAACTGACCGCGATGGGTTTGTCCGGTTTGAATCCGATCGCCGAGGTGATGGTCAAACAAATGTTGTTCATGGACGCGCCGGCGCACACCCGGTTACGCGGACTGGCTTCGATCGCTTTCACGCCGCAACGCGTCCGTGTTTTGCGCGAGCATATCCAGCAGATCGCCGACGAGTTAATCGCCCGCGTGCAAGCGCGCGGCGCGATGGATGTGATCGCGGATTTCGCCGCGCCCATGCCTGCGATCGTGACCGCGGAAATGCTCGGCGTTCCAACAGAAGATCACGCCGATCTAAAAAATTGGTCGGCTGATTTCGCAGAGATGCTTGGTAATTTTCAGCACAATCCCGACCGCATCCCGCGTGTGCTCGAGAGCACGAATAACCTGACCGATTACTTCCGCGAAGCGATCGTGAAAACGCGCGCGCAACCGCGCGAAGGACTGATTCATTCCTTCATGACCGCAGAGGTGGATGGGGACCGGCTGACAGAAGAAGAAATTATCGCCAACTGCGTGGTCACGATGGTCGGTGGGCAGGAGACGACGACGAATTTAATCGGCAACGGCTTGCTCACGTTGCTGCGCAGTCCCGAACAACTCGCGCGCCTGCGCGATAACCCTGCGCTTATCCCATCAGCGGTCGAAGAGCTGCTCCGCTACGAAAGCCCGAGCCAGCACACCGGCCGGATTGCGCGTGAAGATGTCGAGATTGGCGGCAAAGAAATCCGCAAAGGTCAGGCGGTGATGGCGATCATGGCCGCCGCAAACCGCGACCCAGATCGCTTTCCAAATCCCGACGAGCTCATCCTCGATCGGACCGACAACAAGCACCTCGCTTTCGGTTGGTCCAGCCACTTCTGTTTCGGCGCGCCGCTCGCGCGGATGGAAGGACAGATTGCGTTCGAAACCATTCTCCGACGCCTGCCGAATCTCCAGCTCGCTTCGACCGTGCTGACCTGGCGCAACAATTCAGGATTGCGCGGGCTCATGGCTTTGCCGGTAACATTCGAAGCGCAATGAAGGCGGCACTTTCGGAAGCGCGGCGGGCGTTGTTGCAACGCTATCTGCGCGGCGAAACGAAACCGGCCACGATTCCGAAGCGAGATTCAACCGGACCGGCGCCGCTCTCCTACAGCCAGCAACAAATTTTTTTGCACGCGCAGATGGCGGGCGACGTGCCGCTCTACAACGAGCCCATCACGATTCGTCGCCGCGGGGAGTTGAATGTCGATGCGCTCGAACGCGCTTTTACGGAGATTGTGCGCCGGCACGAAGCGTGGCGCACCACTTTCGAATGGCGAGGCGATCACGGCGTGCAGATTGTTCATCCCGCGCCGGCACGGATCGAGATTCCGTCCACTCATCTTGAAACGGAGCGAGAAGCAATCCAGCTCGCGACTGCCGATGCGCTCCAGCCTTTCGACCTCGCCCGCGGCCCGCTCTATCGATTGCGTTTAGTCTCGTTAGGCAACGACGATCATCGCCTTTACCTCACCCTCCATCACATCATCTTCGACGGCGTTTCGCTTTACCGCGTCTTTCTGCCGGAGCTGGTGAAAGCGTACGCTGCATTCGCGAATTGCGAAGCGCCCAAGTTCAGCCCGCTGCCGATTCAATATCCCGACTACGCCGCGTGGCAGCGGAACGCACCGGTGGAAAATTTCTCGCACTGGGAAAAAGCGCTCCGCCAGCCGCCGGTGCTCGAGTTGAAAACGGATCGTCCGCGACCCGCCGTTCAAACTTACGCCGGCGCGGCCGAGCTGATTGAAATTCCGGCCCTCACCGTCTCGGCTTTGAAGGCGATAAGTCAGGAACAAAACACCACGCTCTTCACCATCATGGCCGCGGCTTTCATCACGCTGCTGCACGAGCTCAGCGGCCAGGAAGACATCGTTATCGGCGGGGTGAGCAGCGGACGTCACCACGCGGAAATGATGGGATTGCTTGGCTGTTTCTTGAATACGGTGCCGATCCGTTGCGCGTTCTCGAGAGAACTTCCGTTCATCGAACTACTGACGCGTGTTCGCACCGCCACGCTCGGTGCGCTTTCCCACGATCAAGCGCCCTTCGAAATGCTCGTGCAAAAATTTGCTCCCCTACGCGATCGGAGCCGCGCGCCGCTGGTGCAGGCATTGATCGTGGTCGAACCACCGCTCGAAGCGCTGCCCGCCGGCTGGGGTTTCACCCACATGGATGTGGATACTGGAACCGCAAAATTCGATCTACAGCTCGGGCTGGACGATCGCCCGGAGGGATTGACCGGTCGCTTTATTTACAACACCGATCTTTTTGATCGCGCTACCATCCAGTCGCTCAAGGCACGCTGGCTGGAATTACTCTCTCGGATCGCCGCCGCGCCGGAAACCAGCGTCCGTCGCCTAACGAGTGAAACAACCGGGCCGCTTCCGTTGCCGGAATGGAGCGGACGGCCGACCGACTACCCGCGCGATGCCTCGATTCATCAGCTCTTCGAAGAACAGGCGAGAAAGACGCCGGAGGCGATTGCTCTCGTTTCCGAGCAAATATCCTTGACCTATTTCGAGCTGAATCGGCGTGCCAATCGTCTCGCGCGTCGTTTGCAGAAGCTCGGCGTGAAACGCGATCAGCCAGTCGGCGTTTGCCTGGAGCGCTCGATTGAAATGATCGTCGCCCTGCTCGCCGTGCTCAAAGCTGGCGGCGCTTATCTTCCACTCGATCGGGCGTATCCGGCAGAGCGCGTCAAGTTGATGATCGACGATGCGCAGGCCGTTGTGGTTCTGCGCCGCGCCGATGTCGAAGCGTTCACCGATGAGAAAGATGAAAACCTGGATGCGCAAAGCCGCGCGGAAGATCTCGCCTATATCATTTACACCTCTGGCTCGACCGGCGCGCCAAAGGGTGTCGCCGTCCCGCATCGAGGCGTCGTCCGGCTGGTGAAGGAAACAAACTACTGCTCGTTTTCGCCTAACGAGACCTTTCTCCAGCTCGCGCCGCTCTCGTTTGACGCTTCCACTTTCGAAATCTGGGGTGCGCTTCTTCACGGTGGCAGGCTCGTCATCATGCCACCCGCGCCGCCGACGCTGGAAGATATCGGCCGCGCCATTCGCGAGCATGACGTGACCACGCTCTGGCTTACCTCCGCATTGTTCAACGCCATGATCGACGAGCGGCCACAGGATTTGCGGCCGCTGCGCCAGCTGCTCGCTGGTGGCGATGTCCTCTCGGTTTCGCACGTGCGAAAGGCGTTGCGCGAATTGAAAACGACCCGGTTGATTAACGGCTACGGCCCGACCGAGAGCACGACTTTCGCCTGCTGCTACACGATCGCGCTCGAAGAATCACTCGACGCCGCCGGCATCCCAATCGGCAAACCAATCGCGAACACAACCGCGCATATTTTGGATTCAAATCTTCAGCCTGTGATAATCGGAGCGACGGGCGAGTTGCATCTTGGCGGCGACGGACTTGCGCGCGGTTACTGGCGTCGGCCGGAGCTAACCGCGGAAAAATTTATCGGCGAGGGCGAGACCCGGCTTTACCGAACAGGCGATCTGGCGCGCTGGCGCGAAGATGGTGCGATCGAATTCCTGGGACGCGCCGACAACCAGATCAAGCTGCGCGGATTTCGAATCGAACCGGGCGAGATCGAAGCCGCGCTGAAGGAGCAACCCAATGTGCTCGATGCGGCCGTTCTCTTGCGCGAAGATTTGCCGAACGAGAAGCGGCTTGTCGCCTACTTCGTCGGAGCGGCTTCTCCCTCCGCGCTCCAGGCGGGGCTGCGAAAAACGTTGCCTGATTATATGGTGCCGTCCGCGCTCGTCCCGCTCGCTGCGCTGCCGCGCACGGTGAACGGCAAGCTGGACCGTAACGCGCTCGCCGCGCCAACAACCTCCGATGTTTTGGTCGAGCCGGAGACGCCGCTCGAAAAACAACTGGCCGAAATCTGGGCGAACGTTCTCGGTCTCGAGCAAGTCGGTGCGACCGATAATTTCTTCGAGCTCGGAGGACATTCCTTGCTCGGACTTCGACTCGTAAATCAACTGGCCGACTCCTTAGGCGAGCGCATTCCGCTGACGATGATTTTCGAGGCGCCGACAGTCGCGGCAATGGCGCAACGCCTGACAACAAAAAACGCGAAGCCCGTCCTTCCTTTCGCCCCGATCGCTCCGGTTAACCGCGAATCTCGCCGTGTGCGCCGCGTCTGATTTCCGCGCCGAGCGATTGCTGATTGCTTCGCCGCGAAGGGGCGTAGAGCCTGAGCTTTCGCCGATCATGCCGAGCTTCGTCGAAACGAAAATTGCCGAAGCAGAGGAAGACAAATCCGTTTTCCTTTTCCCCGCCACGCTGGCGCAACGACGCTTCTGGCTGCTCGATCAATTGCAGCCGGGCGGAAACCCTGCGCTTCATATGGCGATCGCGCTCCGGCTGCGCGGTCCGCTCGATCCATCGCTCCTGCAACAGGCCTTGAACGAAGTGGTCGCGCGACACGAGGCGTTGCGGACAACATTCGAGAACGATCGCAGTCAGCTGCGGCAAATAATTTCGCCCAGTCTGCAGCTCGATCTCAAATCGCAGCCGCCGCTCGACCTCGCGCGAGGACCGCTCCTGCGCGCACGACTCGTTAGGCTGGCGGTGCAGGATCACCTGCTCGAGCTAGCGGTCCATCACATCGTTTCCGATGGCTGGAGCAACGCGATTTTGCTTCGCGACCTGTGCGCTTGCTATAGCGCGCTGGTCGAAGAACGGCCGGTGCGCCTGCCCGAATTGTCGCTCCAATTTGCCGACTACGCCGAGTGGCAACAGTCTCGCCTAACGAATAATGATTTCGCCGCGCAGCGAGATTACTGGCGCGAAAAACTCGCGGGTGATCTGCCAGGTCTCGACCTTCCCTACCAACGCCAGACGATCGAAGGCGCTCAAACCGGCGAGACACGCGCGCGTCTGCTTCCGCCGGCGTTGGCGGAGGCGGCGAAATCTTTCGCGGCCCGCGAGCACGCGAGCCCATTCATGCTTTTCTTTGCGATCTTTCAAACGCTGCTCCATCGCTACACCGGCCAGATCGATTTTCTGGTCACGACTCCGAGCGCAAATCGAGATCGTCTGGAATTCGAATCGCTCATCGGTCCTTTCGCCAATCCTCTTATCCTGCGCGCCGATCTGCGCGACGATCCGACTTTGCGAGAATTGCTCGGGCGCACTCGGACCATCGCGCTGGAGGCTTTTGCGAACCAGGACATTCCGTTCGAGGCCTTGCTGGATGAATTCCAAGCCGCGCGCCTCCAGGTCAATTTTCATTACGACGCCGGTTTGCAACGAACGCTGGAGCTTCCGGCCGGCCTAACGAGTGAATTCCTTCCGGTCGCGAGCACGGGCACCGTCTATGAATTGAGCGCGTCGGTCCTGGAAGAGCCGCACGGTTTGCGACTCGAAATCGAATACAATCCCGCGCTTTTCGATCCCGGAACGATCGAGCGCATGCTGGGCCACTATGAAACGCTGCTGCAAAGCGCCTTGGGCGACGCGACAAAACCGATTTCGAAACTGGAGCTTCTGACGGCGGAGGAGCGATCCGTTCGTAGAGAACCCGAGGCAAGTGCGCCGCTCGATATTCGTTCGGCCTTGGTCGAGCGAGTCTTGTCAAAACCAGACGCGGTCATAGCGCGCCACGGCCGCCGTGAACTAAGCTGTGCGGAATTACTCGTTAGGCTGGAGAGCGCGGAGAAAGAAATCAGCGATCTCGATTTGGCCGCAGCCTGGATCGCGCATTGGCGCGACCGACTCGAAACGCCGCCGCCGCCCGTGAGCGAGCGCTCTTCCAGCGCCGCTGCTGCAATGATGCTGCGCACCTCCGCGGGCTTCAGCGAGCTCGAGCGGGTCGCCTCCTGTTCGACCGGTTTGGCCGCGACCGAGGAAATTGGTGCCGCCTTACTCGCGAACGTCATCCTGATCTATCCGACGCCCGATTTGCTGGCCGACTCGGCCACCGCTTTCGCCGCCTGGCTCGAAGCGGAAAATATCACAGTCGCATGTCTGCCGGCAGCGATTTGGAATCGATTCACGAGCGCGATCGCCGGCCGCAAAGCGCGCAAGCCTTCGAAGCTGCGTCTTGCGATCGTGACTGAAGGCAACCCGAATGAGGGAACCTTCGGCCGGGTGGCGAGCATGGATGATCCCCAGATTTTCCGCCGGGTCGTGATCGAAGGAGCGGGCGGAACCGTTTTTCTCAACAACCGATCGTTGCCGGAAAATGCGAGCTGCCTGCATGTCACGGATTTGCATTCCGGCGAGCCGCTGCCGATCGGCATTTCAGGCCAATTAGTCCTCGACACGGAACCGACCGGAGAGCTGGCGCGCCGTTCGCCTAACGAGTCGATCGAACGGCTGGGCGCGATTTCCATGCAACGTTATGAGGGCGGCTTTCGCGTCGATCTGCCACAAACCGAAGCCGTCCTGTGCAGCGCACCGGGAGTGCGGCATGCACTCGTTAGACCGGTGCAAGGCGAGTCGGAATCTTCCTTCGTCGCATATCTCCTATCCGAGAATGGCACAGCCCCCGAGCCATCCGAATTAAGGCGCCTGCTCCGTCAGCAACGTCAACCCAACTTGGTAATTCCGAGCGCCTTCGTCTCGCTCAAAGACATTTCGATTCAACCGGACGGCAGCCTCAATCTCGGGGCGCTTCCTTCTTCGCAAGGAGGACTGAGCGACACACCGGAGCCGGTGCGGCCTTATCTTGGTTTGCAACTGCAGCTGATCGCAATCTGGGAAGAAGTGCTTGGCGTCCGCGGCATCGGGATTCGCGATGATTTCTTCGATCTGGGCGGCAACTCGCTTCTGGCGATGCGGATGTTGCAGCGCGCGGAGATCGCCTGCGGAAAAATTATTTTGCCGGCGACGCTCTTCCGCCATCCGACGATCGAGCATCTGGCAGGAGAGATTGCGCGCGAAGCGAGAGATGAATCGCCCACACTCTTGCGCGTGCACGATGCCGGGGGACGCACGCCGTTTTTCTACCTGCACGGCGATCTTTCCGGCGGCGGGTTTTACAGCTTGAAACTTTCGCGCGCGCTCGGTCCCGAGCAGCCATTTTATGTTTTGCCGCCGCAGGATATCCGCACACTTTCGGCTGCGCCGAGCATCGAAGAAATGGCGGCGGAACATTTGCGCGCCTTGCGTGCGGTCCGACCGCAAGGTCCGTACGTGATCGGCGGGTTCTGTATCGGTGGCGTCGTGGCCTACGAATTGGCGCAGCAAATTAAAGCCAGCGGCGACACGGTTGAGCGTTTGCTCATCATCGATGCTTCGCCCGATCCGACGTTGCGGCGCATGCGCTGGTTGGCGGAGAAATTAGGAAAAATCCTGCGCTGGAGTGACGAAGAAATGGTGACCGCCTTCGGGCGCTGGTCGGTCTGGCGCGCTCGCATCGCGTTGCGCTTCGCGGAAAATCGGCGACCGGCGCGACGTCCAAGCATGCGATCGATCTCACACCGAATCGGCGCGGCGTTCGGATCATTCGGTCGGTTGTTTCGATCTGCACCACCGACATCAACCTTGGAAACGACGAACCCTTTGGTGGAAGAAGAGCGCGATTTACCGTCTGCGTTTCAATGGGCCTCGGCCAGTTACCATCCGAAGATTTACGATGGGGCAGTCGCGCTTCTCCTTTCAGAAGATGTCTTGAGCGATGCCGATAACGTGTCGCGCAGATGGCAGCAGCTTGCGCCGAACGTAACCGTGCAGCCGCTGCGTGGAAGCCATCTCGAATGCATCACCGCGCACGTCGAAGCGCTGGCGGAAAAGATCGAAGATTGCCTGGAAGAATCGCCGCGGCCGCGCGGCGCGTAATTTCATGCTTCCGGCATTGCGTGAATTGCCGGAGGCGCCGGTAAATGGCGTGCGTATCTGGAGCGCGTGCCTGGATGCGCTTTCGCATCTGGAAATCATGGCGCTGCACGAGATCTTGAGCACGGAAGAACGCGAACGCGCGGCGCGTTTCCATTTCGAGCGGGATCGAAAGCGCTTCGTAGCCGCGCGAGGTTTGCTCCGTTCTCTGCTCGGCGAGATTTTAGAGCAACCCGCGGCAGCGCTCCTTTTCGAATACGGCGCACATGGCAAACCAGCGCTGGCCGATCCGCGCCCGATTCATTTCAATCTCTCGCACTCGAGCGGTTGGGCGATGTTTGTTCTGGCCGATCGCGAAGTCGGTATCGATCTGGAGAATTCGGCGCGGCTTGACCAGAACGAAGCCGATCTGGCCCGGCTGGCGGCACGCGTTCTGTCGGCGCGGGAGTTAAAATTCTGGCAGGCGATTCCCCAGCCAGCGGAACGTCGAGCCATGTTCTTGCGCGCGTGGACGCGCAAGGAAGCCTACGCCAAGGCGACCGGCGCCGGTGTTTTCCAGACCTTCGAAAAAATCGAAGTGATCCCGGAGACGAACCTCGGCCTAACGAGTGATTGGTTGCTGTATGACCTGGCCGCTCCAGAGGGATTCGCGGCGGCGCTTGCCCTTCGCCGCGGATCGGGAGTTGTTCGCGACCAATCGCCGGTGTTTGCTCCCGGCCGGGATGCATAAAGATCCAAAACCGGGTCTCTTCGATTTCGCGGGTCACTCGATTCGCTACACCGTTAGCCTTGGGATGCTGAGCGGATTCGTCCTGAGCATTTTCGTTTATGCCGGCCTCTCCGTCTGGCGGGCGGATACCGGCCGAGGAGAGGCGGGAAAAAACACCGCGGCTTTGGAAGCTTCGATGGCTGCGCGCAGAAGAGGCACACCAACTCCGGCGCCGACCGCCTCGATGCGGTACTGAGTGGCGCGCTTACTTGACCAGGTAGGCTTCCAGAAGCGCGACGCCGACGGCATTCCCCGCCCCCCGCACAATCGCAGTATAATTTTCCGCGCCGGGCGAATTCAACAAAATCGCCGCTTCCGAATCATTCGACGGCGCCAGGCCGGTGGCGGAAATGTCGGCGCTGTTCGACGCGGTTCTCCAATCGTCGTTCACGTTCAGAACCGCGCCGTTAGAATCGTGCAGCTCGAGCGTAGGATTTTGCAGGGCTCCATCGACCCCTTGCGCGCTCAATGAAGGTCCAAGCGCGCGCAGTAACATCCGCAAGGTCGCACTGCGCACGATTAATCCACCGATCAGGACTTCGCTGCCGAGGCCGACATAAGCGCGCGTGGAAAGGTTGAGCAGGCGCGTCGCGCCATCGGTGTCGAGATCGTAAATTTCGATCAGGCCAGTGCCCGCGCTCCCATTCGCGCCGCGCATAACGGCGGTGTAATTCCCGAGCGGCAAAGTTGCAGTCAGGGCCGCCTCGCGATCGTCCGAAGGCGCGAAGCCTGTTTGCGCTATTTCAATTTCCTGCGAATCGCGCCAGTTATCATTCACCACAATCAACGCGCCGCTGGCATCGTGCAGTTCCAGAATCGGATCGGCCAAACTCCCGGGAATCGGAATGCCACCGACCTGAAGCGACGCTCCGAGACCGCGGGCGATGATGTGTTTGGATTGACCCGCGGTGCCCTGAATGATGAAGCCCGCGATGCAAACCTGATCGTCGCGGCCGACGGCGGCGCGTGAAGAGATGTTTGCCAGATGCGGCGCGGTCACGCTTGAAATCCAATCGACGCGCGAAGAAACACGGGAGGCGTAGAAGCCGGCGGGCACCGGCGCATTACCGGTGACGAAGGTGCCGTTTGCGGTAAACGAACCTCGCTCGTCGAAAAGGGCCGCGCTGTAGGGACCGCCACCGTCCGAGCCGGAGGCGAAGCTGTCGACATCGAAATTGATGCCGGCGAGTTTCCAGACGCCACCGTCGTTCAGAAAAACCCCGCCACCGGAATCGCCCGCGGAAAGAATCGCTTCCTGCGGCAAACCCGCTTGATCAAAAAGCGCGTAAAGCAAATCGCCACCGGCCGCGCGTGGCTTGATCTCCGCGACCTGATTTTCTCCCCAACGCTGCACGAAATCACTCGCGCCCCATTCCCATCCGCGCAACTGCCCCGCGACCATCCGTGGCGCGGCGCGCCGAGTGCCGCGGCCGATCACGACCAATCGTTGCCCAACTTCATCGCCGCGGGAATAGAGCGGCGCGTAAACCGGAAATGTTTCTTTCACTTCCCAAATGCGGAGATCGCTCCCGGGATCGTCGTAGGAACGAACCAGAGTGTAATTCGCCCCGCGAAAAACAAATTTCGGCGCGGAGCCGATGTGCTGCGCGGTGATGAAGAAGTGAGGCGCAATCGGAGTCCCGAGAAAATTTCCAAACGTTCCCTGGTATTGCCAGCCGCTGTTGGCGAGGTCTCCGGTCGGCGCGGCGGTGTTGGCGGTAACGTCGCCGGTGCGAAAAAGGATGATGGCGCCCGCATCGGTCACGAGCAGAAAAGCACTCGTTAGGCAGAGAAAGAGGCAGCGGAAAAAATTCATGATGATTCGCAACAAGGAATATATCACAAGGCGCCTCCGCTGCGTGGCGCGAGCTTCCAGCTTGCGCGATTGGCCAGGCAAAAGTCCTACGGGACTTCGCAAGCTAGGAAGCTCGCGCCACAGGCGGAGAGCTGAGGGGCCAGTAGCAGTAACTCTTACGGCGACGCAGCGTCGTGCGTTTACGATTCGTCTCGTACTTGTGCGAAGAGAACGCACGCAACCGTAGCCACAGCCGCGGCCAAAAGCAGGGCCGCGCGATTCTTCGAGGCCCAGAATTGCGCGCTGAACTTACGCGCCCGATCATCGAAACGGCCATGCGCGCCGTGATCGCCGGGGAGCGGCTCGAACAAGTCGTTAGGCTTGTCTGGCGTTTCCGTCTCCGAGGTTTGCTGGCCTTCGTAACCGGTCTTGCCCAGATAATGATCGAGCAATCCCGGCGCGATCTTGTTTGCTAAAATCGCCTGCCAGGTTGGTCCTCCGACGAAGACCTCACGCCGCCGTTGATGCGCGGCCCAGTAAATTCCTTCGGCCGCGACTTCCGGCTGGAAAATTGGCGGAACAGGTTGCGCTTTGCGCGGCAGCCGGCTCTTCGTCCAGTCGAATTGCGGCGTATTCAACGCGGGCAATTGCACCATCGTCAGCCTAATTTTGCTTCCGTCGTGAATCAGCTCGCAGCGCAGCGAATCGGTGAAGCCGCGGACCGCGTGCTTGGCCGCGCAGTAGGCGGACTGCAGCGGAATACTGCGATAAGATAAGGCCGAACCGACTTGCACAATCATGCCGCGATCGCGCGCGAGCATCCGCTTCAGGGCCGCCAGAGTTCCATGCACAATCCCGAGGTACGTCACCTCCGTCACCCGCCGAAATTCTTCGGCGGTCATTTCTTTCACCGGCGAAAAAACGCTGACCATTGCGTTATTGATCCAGATATCGATCGGACCGAACTCGCGCTCGACTTCCGCCGCCGCACTCTCAACCGCTCCGGCGTCCGCGACATCGACTGGCAGGACCAAGGCGCGTCCACCCGCTTCTTCCACTTCGCGCCGCGCACCCTCCAGTCCATCGCGGCCCCGCGCGATTAAGCCGATGTGCGCTCCGCGTCTGGCAAATTCGCGCACCGTCGCGCGGCCTACACCGGCCGAAGCACCGGTGATAACAACAACTTCCGGCTTGGAAAAATCACGCATCACCAGCGTCTGATTACGCGCGACGCGACGGTTACGGCTGCTTTTCCAGTTTGAGCGCGGCCGAGTTCATGCAATAGCGCAGACCGGTCGGCTGCGGGCCATCATCGAAGACGTGGCCGAGATGTCCATCGCAGCGGGCACACAAAACTTCGGTGCGTTTCATGAAAAATTTTCTATCGGTTTCAGTGTGCACGGCCTCTTTTGAAATCGGCGCGTAAAAGCTGGGCCAGCCGGTCCCTGATTCGAACTTCGTCTCCGAGCTGAAAAGTTCCTTTCCGCAGGCTGCGCATTTGTAGACGCCTTTGTCGTGCGCTTCCGCATATTCGCCGCTTCCCGCGCGTTCCGTCCCTTTCTCGCGCAGGACGTGGTACTGCATCGGAGTCAGCTGTTGTTTCCATTCGGCGTCGGTCTTGGCGATTTTATCGGACATATTTTGTACAGGTTGATTGGCGGGATCCTGAGCGGGCGCGAGCGACGCCAAAGTTACGAATCCAAAGGTGAGAAATGATGCGAGAAGTTTCACTATCGTAAGAGTGGTGGTTTGCAGAAATATTTCAGAACGCGGTTCGGAATAGAACACCGCACCGCCACCCTGCCAATTCTTACTCCACCACTGCGACGCGATGCTTCTTGTTTTCGTCGCTCGGCAAGGTGAACTCGATCTCGGCGCCAGACGGTAGATCGGCCGTCGGCAAATCGGCAAACCAGAGCCCGAGCCCTGTTTCGTTCGTGGTTATTTCGCCGTTGCCGCCCATGCTCGCGCTCCATGTAATCGCTTCCGCACCGGCAGTAATGATCCGTAGATCACGGCCCGCGGCGATGCGACCGACTTGATGCCGCTGGGTCCACATTTCGATGCCGCAGATATTTTGCCTAACGACATATCGTTCGTACGCTGGCGTCACGCGGTCGAAGGTCATGCCGTCGCGCCGGCTGCGGGCTAGCGCGATATATTCGGCATGCGCCCAACAAAGCGGCATGGCCGAGCCGGTCGGCGCGCCGGGTTTGAAACCGCCCGCCGCTTCGCCCCACCAGACCTGTTCCGGCAACATTCCACCCGCGTTGGCAAATTTCTCCAGCGCCTTAATGAAGGGCAATGGGTCGCGACCAGCCGCGAGCTCGTAATGGCCGCGTTCGCCGGTGAGTAATGGCCAGCAGCCGCCCACCCCCGTTTTGTCGAAAGCTGCGCCATCTTTTTTCTGTCCGTAGCCATCATGATTGTAGCGCCGCCAGCAGGGACCCTGCGGCAAATCATGCTTCAAGATCGCATCGATCACGGCCAGGGAATCGACCATCAACTGGTCGTGCGGATCGCGCAGTCCCAGCCTAACGAGTGAAAGAAAATCGCCGCCGACAATATTGCGCGCGGGATATTCGCCGGCGCCGTTCGCCACTTTTAGCATCGCCGTATCCGGCTGCGCGAGCGCGCCCGGCTCTTCGGGATCGATCGGCGTGATGCGGAGATAATGCCGCGGTTTGTCCGGCACCAATTCGCCTCGCGAGGTCACGGTCCAGTCCTCGATTTTTGCCGAAACCCAATCTGCGTAGGCGAGAATGAATCCAACCGTGGCATCGTCGTTGCGCGCCCGCGCGAATTCCGCGGCGCAAACCAGCGCGGCCAAAATCGAGGCCAGAGTCCCGGGCGAATATCCGGCCGCTTCTTCCCAGCGCTCCTGCTGTGTGGCCGGGCCGTGCGATATGAGATAAGTGGCCGCGCGCGAAACCAGCGTCCACGGATCGAAAAGGCCGAGCGCGTCGGTTTCGCGCAAACGCCATGCGAGCAGGATGGGCGCTGCTACTTCATCGAGCTGACATCCGGTCCAAAAAGCTTTGCCATCGATCCAACTATTTTGTGGAAACCCGCCGTTTTCTGCCTGCAAAGCGGCTAGCCAGATGAGCGCCCGGCGCGCCGTCTCCCCTTGGCCACTGGCGAGCAAACCGATCGCGCTTTGCGCCAAATCGCGCGGCCAGACAAGATGATAGCCACCGATCTCATCGTCGCCTTTGGTTTCACCCCACGGAATGCTGGCAGAGGCCACGATCGCGCCGGTAAAAGTCTTGTCTTCATGTGCGAGCAGGATGGCGCGGCTGAGCCGGAAAAGACTGCCGCCATCGCCGGTCTGCTCCGCGAGATCTTCTCCAGTCGCAGCGCGCTGCCATTGCTTCACAAACGTTTTGCGTTGCTCCACGAATGGCGTGGCCAACGATTGCATTAATTTCGCGGTCGAACTCTGCTCGCTCAGGCCGAAACCAATGCCCAGCGTAAACTCGAGTCCGCGGGCAAGATCGATCTCGCCCATCAACGCGACGTTACCGTCCGGCGCCTCGCGAAATTCCCAATCCATCTTGAAATTTCGCAGATCCTGCCAGCCGTCGCTCGTGCCCACATAGCCGACCGACCGCCGCGAAAAATCCGGCGTCGCACCCATGACGAGATGCACACCTTCGCGCCAGGCGCGCACGAATGAACGACCGCCCAGCTCGCAGGTCGCAGCCGAATTCCGCCCGCCGCTTCGTTGCAAATGCGGCGCGAGCAGAGCGAAGACGCGCAGTTTTTTGCGCAAATCGGAGTCCGCAATTTCGATCCGCGTCCGGATCAAAAGGACCGACGAATGCGGATCGGTGATAACTTCTTTTTCGATCAAGTATCGCCCGTCGCGGTCGGAATTTTTCAACCGATAGAGCAGCGCGCCTTCTTCCGGGTAAGTGATTTCGTGGTCGAGATCCCGCCGTTCTTCATGGCAGAAAGTTTCGCCGTCGGTGATGAGGAATTGGAGATCACGCGTGTTCGGCTGATCGATGTGCGGATAGTAGATTTCGTTGATCACGCCGTGCGAAAGCGTGAACCAGAGCCGGCAACTGGTGTGATAGGCGGTGCCGATTCCTTCTTTCGCGCTCCGGGTCCAGCGCGCCTCTGCGCCGGGGCCGCCAAATGCTTTACTCATTGCGATTCATTCATGAAGTAGTGAAATATTTTTCCAGCGCGCGCTGGTCGTCTTGCATGGCGAGCAAATACGTTTGCCCACCTTCGCTCCAAACCGCGGTCGTCCACTCGCCGGCCGCCTCATAGCCCCGACTGCGCGTATCCTGTGCTCGAGACACAGCGTCATCTTTCATGACGAAAAGGTGCGCGCGCCGCCCATCAGGACGGTTAAAACAAATCAGTGTGACGTCATGCCCGCGGAAGCGGAGCGTGCGGCAACCTGCCGGCTCGAGCTGGCGGAGCTTCACCGGGATCGCGATATCCGCCGCGGCGCCTGATTGCTTGAGATGTGCGAGCAACCGTGGCAGCTCGCTCGTTTCAAACTCGAGCGGCGGCATGACCTTCACGAAGCTCATCATTTCATCGCGATAATCCGCGAGCGAAGCTGCGGGCTGGAGTCGGGTTTGCCGCACACCGAAGATCACGGCGAAAAGCGCGAGCACTGCTGCCAGAAGCGCGATCTGGCGGTGCCATTGACGGCGAACCGGGACCACGGCGCGCCCCGCCAAAAGGAGCCGCGATTTCAGTTCGGGCGAGACCGGGATTCGCTGAACTTTACCCGCGATCGCCTGATCGAAAATCTGCTCCTCTTTCCACCATTGGGAGAGCTCCGGATCCTGCGCGGCTTCCTGCAGCGCCTCCGCAAACATCGGCTCTGCCTCCGTCTCATCCGGCAAATACGCGCTCAGAATCTGGCGAACTTCAGTGCGGTTCATTCGATCTCGTCCCTTCTGGCGGCGGAACGTTTCGCTTCCTCGTCCGGCGGAAAACTCAGCGCTTTCCGGAGTTCGGCTTTCCCGCGCGAGATGCGCGACAAGACCTCATCGACAGACACGTCCAGAATATTCGCGATCTCGCCGTAGGAATGGCGTCTGAGATAAAATAAGCTCACCGGTCCGCGATAACGCAGGTGGAGCCGATGCAGCGCGTCCTGAATCACGGCGCCGTCCAGGGCATTGATCATCGAGGCTTTCATTTCCGGCGCGTTGACCTTGCCGGTGTCCTCTACGATCTCGCCCGCACCTTGGAAGAGCGGCCTTTGTGCCAGAAAATCGCGATGTAAAATTGCGAACAATTGCGTCTTTGCTTCCGGTGCCTCCCGCAATTCACGAGCTTGCGCTCCCCAGGTTAGAAAGGCTTTCGTGGTTAGATCGCTCGCGTCCGATTCTCTCAGACAGAGCGAAAGGGCGAACTGAAAGAGCGGCCTGTAAAGGTCTTCTACGAGTTGCGAAAAGTCGGGAGTAGCCACTGTAATAGCGGCGACGCGCGCGCGCTGTCTTAAGGGGAGTGAGACGTGGGTTTATTCCGGAAAAAGGAATGGCGAAAACTACTCGGGAAACATCCGAGCTCTTCAGGCCGCTGGAAAAAGGCGCTGTGTAAACCAGAACGCTCCGGCCGCCACCACGCCGAAAGACCCGGCGGTGATGAGAGCACGCGTGGCGGTGGTATTGCGCCGGATCAAAAGTCCGAGCAAGGGTGCGGCGGCCAGAACAATGCAAGCCTGGCCGATCTCCACACCGAGATTAAAAGAGAAGAGAGACCACCCGAGCGCTTCCCGCGGGAGCTGCATTTCTCGGAGGACATTGGCAAATCCAAAACCGTGGATGAACCCGAAGCCGAAGGCAAAAAGCAGCCGCCAATCGCGCAGGCCACCGCGCTGCAGGAGAGCGTGCGAGCCGACGAAAACGATACTGAGTGCAATGGCCGGCTCGATCACGCGTGCGGGCGGATTGACGATATTGAGGGTTGCGAGCACGAGCGTAACGCTGTGCGCAATGGTAAAGGCGGTGACGATTTTCAGCAGCCGCGCGAGAGTCCCGCCGAGCAGGAGCAATCCGATCACGAAGAGAATGTGATCGGGCCCGATAAAGATGTGGTGAACGCCTTCGCGGATAAATTGCCTAACGACCGATCCGATTTCCTGATGGCTGCGTAGGGAATAATCGCGCGCGCCGGTATCTTTCTTGTAGATGTCCTGGTATTTCAGCGCCTCGACGCCATAGATATTCACGAACGTTTTGTGACGCGGATCGAACTGAAACAAATCGCAGCGCACGCGAAGCGTCTCCGGGATTTGCGTCATCGGGAAAAAGAGGCGCATCCTCAAATCCCTCCGGGCCGCGAGTGCTTGGATCGCGCGCAGCTCGGGATGAAGAACTTCGTTGTCGCGATGAAGCTCGAGCCGCGAGACGATTAAGGCCGCAAGCTTTTCCCGCTCCTTCTCCGGATCGAGCAGGAGGGTTTCTTCTTCGACGCCGGTCAATTCGCGCGCAAAATTTTTGGCGGAACTTTCAATCGTTGTTTCCACGCCGGTCTCGGTCACGCGCAGATCGATATAACTGACGGGCAGGTCGTGGCTCAGTGCCGCCAGAGGAAAGAGGACGAGCCCGAGGAGGAGCGCGCCGGTTAAGCGCGCCTTCATTCCTGGAGATTCTTCTGCGCGATTTTGCGCTGCATCGGATCAAAGCCGGGATTTAACGCGAGGGCGCGCTCGAGATATTCACGTGCACGCCCGCTCTCGCCTGCGGCACGCGCAATCATTCCCGCGTGATAGAAAAGCTTGGCATCGAGCGTTCCGAGTTTGAGCGCTTCCTGAACTGCCGCCTGCGCTTCTTGCAATCGATTTGCTTTCAACGCTGTCCAGGCGAGCGCGTCGGCTCCGTAAATATCGTGTCGTCCCGAAGCAAATTCACCGGCCGCAAGCGTGTAAGCCTCGTCCGGTTTCAGATCGCGATTGGCGTAGAAGTTTGCCAGCGCGCGATCGTGCGGCGTGCCGTGAATTCTCTGCGAATGTTCGCCGAGTTGCGCGACGAATTCATAATGCGCCGCCGCTTCTTCGCGCCGCTCCGCCAGTTGATAAAGGTCGCCGAGCGCCGCCATGGAATCGACCGAGGGCGCGATACGGACCGCTTCGGCCAGATAATGAATGGCGTCGGGCAATTGATCGCGCGCCGCGTAAACACGACCCAACGAGCCGAGAGCGCGAAAGTCATCCGGCACCGTCGCGAGGGCCGCGCGGTAATGCGCTTCCGCCGTTGCGTAGTCGCCGATCGAGAAAGCAATCTCGCCCGCTTGCCATTGGCACCATGCGATCGTTTCGCGCGGCGGCTGCGGCAAATTGCCAAGCAGTACGAGTGCGGTGGACAAATGCTGTTGCGCGCCTTTCGCATCACCGCGCAGGACCGCCAGCCGCGCCTGGCGTGTTTCGACCGAGGCGCTCCGGTCGCTAAATTGCTCCATTCTTTGAAACGCCTCCATCGCGCGTTCGTATTCGCCGAGCTCGAGACAGGCATCGCCAAGGATGGAGAACGATTCGCTCCGGTTCGGTCGCAGCTCGATCAACTGCAAGGCATGATCGCGCGCCGCGCTGAAATCGTGATTCGCGAACTCGGCATGCGCGAGCGCGGTCAGGCCGCCGTTGTTTTGTTCGGCCTCAACCGCAGCGAGCGAAGCGCGCGCTGCCGTCAAAGCGAGTGGAAGAAAATCTTCGTTCCCTGTTTCGCGTACGCGCTGCAGATAAAGTTCGGAGAGTGCGTTCTGTGAGCGCGTCTCTTCCGGATCGCGGCGCACCCGCTCGAGATAAAAACGGATCTCCGTTTCGGTAGCGGCCTCCACCGCGATTGGAGGGGCAAGATTGCGCGGTTCGCTCGATGAAATCGGCGCGCGCGGTTTGAAAACGAACGCCGTCAAAACACCTGTCGTAATTGCGAGCAAGACGAGCGCGACCCTGCGCGCAGAAACCAGCGCTGGGGAGCGCACGCTTGTAGCGTGCTGGTTGAGGCATTTTGCCGAAACGAACTTTCTCTGTGTCTTCATCAACGCCATCGCTCGCATCACGAATGAAGTTCGTGATGGCAAAATGCCATCACCAGCACGCTACAAGTGTGCGCTCCCCAGAATTTTCCTGACCGTCCGCCGACATCTTCCAGAAGGCCCTTTCCGCGCCGGCGGCATGCGATCCACCGGCGCGGAGTTCTCCCTACACCCTATTTATTGGCGCGTGTGATCGTCCGCTCCCGCCGCGGCACGGAACGGTTGCGTTGGATCGGCCACGAACGGGAAAACGTTGCGGAAAGGTTTGTCGTTCGCGTTCACGCGATCGCCGAGCGGCTTGCCGTTATTGATCATGGTGAAAACCATGTCGACCACGTCGTCGGTCAAACGGCGCCCGCCCATTTTGCCGAATCCACCATCTTTATTGTTGCCGCCCTGCGGACCTTTATTCGGCACAGAAAGATCGAGACGGAGGATGTCGCCTTTCTTCACCGCCATCTTGGCCAGCTTCTCGATGTGCTCGTCATCCGTGTTCATCGCTTTGAGCGACTTCACGATGTCGTCTTCAAATTTTCCCGCGGCATCGTCTTCGGTCGAGGCGGCGTTGTATTCGTCTTTCCGCGGCGGCGGAATAAGACCGTTATTGACCAAGGGGCCGCCGTCGCGATCTACCGTCACCCACTCGCCGCTGCCAGTGATCTTGCCATCTTCGCCGATGGTTTGCGTGGCGCGGCGTTGCGTGACTGAGTTAATGCCGATGACCTCGGAATCGCCGCGCAACATTTTCGCCGGCACGCTGATCGCGGTAATCATGGTGTTAAAGCCAGCGTAGGTGTCGCGTCCGCCGCGTTCGCTTAAGACGGACGTTTTGGGATGGCCGGGATTCTTGATCGCGGAAGCGACAAGTCGATTCGCACCAGTGTCATCGAGGAAAAATGGATCATCCGCCGGCCCGGCGAAAAACTTTGCGCCGCTCTCTTTGTCGGTCTGGATGTCCAATTCCGGCGCGACGTATTCCTGCGTGCCCATAGTGGTCTGGGCTTCGAAAGTTTCACCGCCGGGCAATTTAATCGTGGCCGTTTGCGTTTTCTCGCGGCCGAGTCCTTTCGAATAAGTGACGTCGATGAACGCATCCGGTTTGGCGTCGCCCGTATTCTCGATCTCAAAACGGTAACGAAGGTTGTGATCGAAAATGCACATGCCGAAATGCTCGCCGGAAACGAGGAAGCCTTGCGTGCTCATGATCAAGACGACCCTGCTGTTGTCGTTCGGATCGAGAAAC
The DNA here is from genome assembly GCA_964236815.1 of uncultured Chthoniobacterales bacterium. Classification (GTDB taxonomy): domain Bacteria; phylum Verrucomicrobiota; class Verrucomicrobiia; order Chthoniobacterales; family UBA10450; genus JACCTI01. Next base: position 7,959 of record CAXSFN010000005.1, on the reverse strand, counting down.
GCGTAGGTGTCGGCGATATCGGCGCCGCGGTCCTGCGTGATCACGGGCGAGTCGATGTGATCGGAAGCGCGAAGCGAATTCGGGGCGGAGAAGGCGAGCAGCAAAGATGCGGCGCGCAAGGCGAAGGACAATTTGTTCATCGGATTTTTGTGGGTTGGTGAATTAATTTTTAAGTCAGAGCCGGCCTCGCTCGTCTTATTCCAAGACAATAAAAATCTGTTTTCATCACTCGTTAGGCAGCCGAAAAAAAGAGACCGCGCCGGCGGCACGAAGCTCACCGGCGCGGATGCGCAAACAAAATTACTGACGCGTGTGATCGTCCGGAGATTGGCCCGGAGGAAACGGCTGGGTCGGATCGGCCACGAACGGGAAGACGTTGCGCAGAGGCACGTCGTTCGCGTTCACGTAATCGGTAATCGGCACGCCGTTGTTGATCATGGTGAAGGTCGCGTCCACCACGTCATCGACCAGACGCCGGCCGCCCATGTGGCCGAAACCGCCGTTCGGATTATTGCCGCCGGAAGGTCCGAAATTCGGTACGCGCAAATCGAGCCGCAGGATGTCGCCCTTCTTCTGAATGATATCGAGCAGCGCGTTGATGTGCGCGTCGTCGGTCGCGAAATTGCGGAGCGATTGCACGATGCTGCTCTTGAATTTGCCGCGCGCGTCGTCTTCGGTCGTGGCGCCGTTGTATTCGTTCTTCCGCGGCGCGGGAATGAGGCCGTTGTTCACCAGCGGATTGCCCTGGCGATCGACCGTCGCGTAGGGACCGAGACCATAAACCGCGCCGTCATGATTCGCCTGCACCGCGCGGCGTTGGGTGACGAAGTTAATTCCGATCACGTTGGAATTTCCGCGCAATAAATGAGCCGGCACGCTGACTGCGGTAATCATGGTGTTGAACCCGGCATAGGTGTCGCGGCCCTGGCGGAAACCGAGGAGCGAGCGATCGGGATTGCCGGGATGCGCGAGCGAGGAGGCGACGAAACGGTTCGCTCCCGTGTCATCGAGGAAGAATGGATCATCCGCCGCGCCGCCGAAAAATTTGGCGCCGCTACGATCGGTCGTTATGACTGGCGCCGGTGCGGGATCGGGCTGCGGCTCCTGGTCTGAGATGGTAGTGCGCGCAGTGAAGTTAAGGAGAACCTTCGGACGCGGGTATTGGTATTGATTGTCCTCATCACTGTCCTTGTCCGTGAGCGTGATGGTGGCGCGCTGATCGGTCAGGCGGCCGAGGCCGGGCGAATAATTTACATCGAGAAAAAGATCGGGCTTGGCGTCGCCGCTGTTCTCGATCTCGAAACGGTAACGGATGTTGGAATCAAAAATCACCATCCCGAAATGTTCGCCGGAAACGATGAAGCCTTGCGTGCTCGCGATCAGGATGACTTGCGAATTGTCGTTCGGATCGAGGAAGGCCCACACGTCCGCGATATCGGAGCCGCGATCCTGCGCGATTGTCGGCGAATCGATGTGATCTGAAGCGTGCAAGCGCGCAACTGCGCTGAAGGTCAAAACAAGACCGGAGATCGCGACCAGCAGGCTGGTGCCAAAACGACGAGATGGGGATGTGGGAACGAGCATAGTGAAATTGAGAGAGGCGGCTGCCGCACTTATTCCGCCTCGTGGCCGCGACGGAATAAACACGCCGGAAACGCCCCTCAATCTGAGTGAGCGCGTTCTCTTGCCGGCATCGAAATGTTCTGCTCGCGCTCACAGGTCTCGGCAGCTTCGCGCTTCTTTGGCCCGCGCGCATCGCGGTGCGGAATGGGAACATCGACCTTTTCCTCTGCCTCGCGGGATTGCAGACGCTTCTTTGCCTCTGCGCCGCCGCGTTAATTTGGAATGCGCAATCGACCCGCATGACTTTAGCCATCGTGCTCGGTTTGAGCGCGCTCCTGCGGCTCGGATTGCTCTTCGAAACCCCGAAGCTTTCCGACGACATCTATCGCTACGTCTGGGATGGGCGCGTCCAATCGGCCGGGATCAATCCTTACCGCTACATCCCGGTCAATCGGCATCTCGCGCAACTCCGGGATCGCGAAATTTTTCCGCACATCAATCGCCGCTTCTACGCGCCGACGATCTATCCGCCGATGGCACAGATGATTTTCTTCGCGGTCCATCAGGTGAGTGGATCGACCACCGGCTTCAAAGCGTGCCTGCTGATCTTCGAGGCGATCACGATCGCGTGTTTGATCAGCTTGCTCGGCGGGCTCGATTTGCCGCTCCCGCGCGTGCTGGTCTATGCCTGGAATCCGCTCGTGCTTTGGGAATTTTCCGGCAGCGGACATATCGATGCCGCCATGATCGCCTTCGTCACGCTCGCGCTCCTGGCACGGCGAGCGCGGCGCGAGACCCTGACCGGTGTCCTGCTGGGTTGCGCCGCTCTGATCAAATTTTTACCACTCGCGTTGTTTCCAGCTTTCTATCGGCGCTGGGATTGGAAGATGCCGCTCGCGGCCGCGGCGACGTTTTGCCTTGGCTACCTTCCTTACCTGGGCGCGGGACGCCATGTCTTCGGATTTCTTTCCACCTACGCGGATGAGGAAGGAATCCGAACCGGCCGCTACTTCGTTCTATTGCTCGTTAGGCAAATTTTCGGCGGCTATGAAATTCCAACGGAATTTTATCTCGGTTTCGTGCTTCTCGTCCTGGCCGCGCTCGCCACTCGAGTCGTCTTTCGTTGGAACCAGAAAGAGGATGGATTTCTCTTGAGCGCCGGTCTGCTCGCGTTCGCTTTCACCTTTTTGCTTTCGCCGCAATTCCCCTGGTATTGGACCTGGACGGTGCCCTTTCTCGCCTTTCTTCCGTTGCGCGTAATGCTGCCATTTTTCTTTTTCACCAGTGCCGCGCTCGTCTTCTACGGAAAATGGTTTTCGAATTGGCGTTGGTTCGGGATCAACCCGCATCTCGCGCTCAGTTTTTTGCAACTTCTGCCCTGCGCAATTCTGCTCGCCTCGCTCTTGATCCTGCGCCGTAAACGCTCCGGAATCCTTCCGCATTCTTTCGCAGATGGTTTACCGCGACCGTCCGAAATGCAGATCGGATAGCCGGTCGCACATCGTCCGCGACGGTCTCTGACTTCTAAAAAAACGATGCGTTTTTGTTCCGCGTTATTTTCCGGCTTTGATTTGCTCGCGTTGTTTTGGCGTGAGCCACTCCAGCGCCTTAGCCGGATTTTCGCGCACGAATGCATTCACCTTTGTCGCCTGATCGGCGCTGAGCTGAAGATGAGTAAAGGGCGTGCCTTCTATTTGTTTCTTCTGATCGCTCGCTGGCGCCGCGCGATAACTTCCATCGAGCGGCGAACCCGCGGCCATACCGGCCGGCGCGCGCTCCTCCGCGGCATCCATGTGAACTGTGTCAGCGACGCCGGCGCGTTTTGCCTGGCGCGCCAAATCTTCGAGCGCGACGCGGTCCGGCGCATATTCCACCAGCGTCACTTCCCGGCCCTTAAAAAATCCCGCTTCTGTCCGAACGACTCCTTCGATCTGGCCCAGCTTCATTTCTCCGGTCCAAAAGCAACTCTGCGCGAATGCGACGCGTTTTGTCGCAGGTTTATTCGTGGCCGCCGGTTGCGTTTGCGCCGCGAGATTTCCGATTTGAGTGAGGAGCGCCATGGCAAGGACCGTTGTTGTTTTCATAGATAAGAATCCGCGCCTAAGCATTCGCAGATTAACATTTCGAGACGGCGCGCCGCGTGTTTATTCCACAAATGAAATCGATCCTGCAACGGTCGGCCTAAGATGAATCGCGTTGCTTTTATCGTCGGAGTCGGGCCCGGTCTGGGTGCGGCCGTCGCGCGGCGATTCGCCCGAGAAGGTTTTCGCGTCGCGCTGGTCGCACGCAGCCCGGAATTCATCGGCGAACTGTCGCACGAGCTCTCCTCGTTAGGCCAGCCGGCGCTTGCTCTCGTGGCCAATGCCGACCGTCCCGCAGAAATTTCCGCGGCGATCGCAGAGGCGCGCAAACAGCTGGGTGCGATCAGCGTTCTGGTGCACAACGCAAGCTCGTCTTCCGGCGACGGCTTGCTCGAGACAAGCGCGGAGCAATTCGAAGAAGCATGGCGCATCACCGCGCTTGGCGCCTTTGTCTGCGCGCGCGAAACCGCGCCGGACATGATCGCCGCCGGCACGGGCACGATGATTTTTACCGGCGCGACTTCCAGCGTGCGCGGCGGCGGCTGGCTGGCGTTTAGCAGCGCGAAGTTCGCCCTCCGTGGGCTGGCTCAATCGCTCGCGCGCGAGCTCTGGCCGCAAGGCATCCACGTCGCACACATCGTCGTCGATGGCTTGATCGGGCCTAACGAGGGCAACGATGCGCCCGAACCGATGCTGCAGCCCGACCGGATGGCTGACGCGTATTTTCAATTATCGCAACAGGATCAATCCGCTTGGACGCTTGAGTTGGATTTGCGTCCGCATCGCGAGAAATTCTTCGAGTAGCCACCGTATGCCGGAACAAATTTCTGTCGCCATTATCCAGCACGCGCCGGTCTTTATGGATCTCGGCGCGAGCATGAACAAGGCGCTCGGATTGACGGAAGAAGCGGCGCGCGGTGGCGCGCGCGTGGTCACGTTTGGCGAAACCTGGCTGCCCGGTTATCCCGCCTGGCTCGACTCCTGCGGCGACATGGGTTTGTGGGATCACGCGCCCACGAAATCGGTTTTTGCGCGCTTACGACAGAATAGCGTTCTTGTTCCAGGCGATGAAACAAAGGCGCTGGGCGAGCTCGCGGCCGATCACAAAATCACACTCGTCATCGGCGTGAACGAACGAGTCGAAACCGGCCCCGGCAACGGCACTCTCTACAACAGTCTGCTCACTTTCACGCCCGACGGCGCGCTCGCGAATCATCATCGCAAACTCGTGCCGACGCACACCGAGCGTCTCGTTTGGGGCCAAGGCGATGGCCGCGGGATGGAATCAGTCGCGACGCCGAACGGCCGCATCGGCGGTTTGATTTGCTGGGAACATTGGATGCCGCTGGCGCGTCAGGCATTGCATCTTGCCGGCGAACAAATCCACGTCGCGGTCTGGCCGACCGTTCATGAAATGCATCAGCTCGCCAGCCGGCATTATGCGTTTGAAGGCCGCTGCTTCGTCCTCGCCGCGGGCTTGATCATGCGCGCGAAAGATTTGCCTAACGAGTTATCGACCCCGGCAAATCTGTGCGATCAACCGGACGCATTTCTTCTCCACGGCGGCAGCGCCATCATCGGACCGAATGGGCGTTACGTGGTCGAGCCGTGTTTCGATCAGGAAAAAATCATCACCGCGCAACTCGATCTGAACGCGGTCGATGAAGAACGGATGACGCTCGACGTCGCGGGACATTACAGCCGTCCCGATCTCTTCGATTTCCGGATGCGCGAAGACCGCGCGAAAAACTAACTGTCCTTCTTCAGCGTTGGCCAGTTCTTGTTCGCGGCGCCAAGAACCTTTTCCGGATCTTTGTTGAACTCCTCTTTCGCCTTTTCGTTGTACTGCAGGACCAACCGCCCATTCACGATTTGGAAAGCTTCGATCTTCACCGGTGCCAGATGTCCTTGCGCCACGCCGGTGGTGCAATAACCGCCGAACTCCGGCTCGTATTTCGCCGGCTCTTTTTCAAACATCGCCTGGTGCTCCGCGGACGCGAAGCGGTAGGTCGCATCTTTGAAGCTGCTGTGAAATTCTTCTTTGCCCAGGACCGGCTTGCCGTCAGTGAAAAACGCCACCGGATCGTAGCCTTCGAGGGCGAGGCCATCCTTATCTACATTCGGTTTAGGCTCGGCTTGCAGCGGGAGCGATAATGCGGCGAGACCAACGATGAGGAGCGGAATTTTGGCGATTAGTTTCATAAATGGATTTTAAAGCTGCGAGACTTCGCAGTGTTACCAGAGCTCGAGGCATCAGCTTTATTCCCGTCTTCCTACTGCCGTTGCGTTGAGGAATAAAATCAACCACCGCTGATTCTAAACACGTGGATTTCAGTAAGGCTTTTCTGCGCTGCGCACTTCTGGTCGCAATCGGTCTCAGCAACTCAGGTCGGGCGCAAGACGTTCCAGCCGTAGTCGAAGAAAAAGCGATTTTCGCCGGCGGTTGTTTCTGGTGCATTCAACCCTACTTCGACAAAGCGCCAGGTGTGCTTCAGACCTTTGTTGGTTACGCCGGCGGAAGAGAAGCGAACCCGACTTACAAGCAAGTGTCCGTAGGAGAAACCGGTCATCGCGAAGCGCTGGAAGTGACTTACGATCCGGCGAAGATCAGCTACGAAAAGCTGCTGGAAATTTTCTGGCAGAACATCAACCCCGTGCAAATTGACGGGCAGTTTTTCGATGTGGGCGATCAATACACCACCGCAATTTTCTACACCAGCGACGAACAGCGCATGACTGCGGAAGCTTCAAAAGATGCGCTTGGCAAATCCGGTAAGTTCCAAAAACCAATCGCGACGGTCATTCTTCCCGCGACCACTTTCTGGCCCGCGGAAGAGTATCACCAAAAGTATTACGAGAAGAATCGGATGGCTTACGGAATGTACCATTTCACTTCCGGCCGCGGCTCATTCAAGAAGCGTATCTGGGGCAGCGGTAAGTGAAGGAGTTAGCGGCGGAATAATCTTCCAGCCGGCCATCTCCTAGGACGCGCCGCTGCATGCAGCGCTCTCGATGAAACAAATTGGCCGAAAAACCTGGGCGATCGCGGAGGGCTACATTCCGATTGAGAGCACTGGGCCGGCGCCTACCCTAACGAGTCATGAAGCCTGCTGTATCTTGAATGCGGGCGAAATCGACGCGCGCATCGCGATCACGATTTTCTTCGAGTATCGCGAACCGGCCGGCCCTTTTCACTTCGTCGTCGGCGCGCGACGCACCGCGCATCTGCGCTTTAACGATTTCACCGACCCGGAGAAAATTCCTCTCGGCATCGCTTACTCCAGCTTGATTGTTTCGGACGCGCCCATCGTGGTCCAACACACGCGGCTCGATTCGCGGCAGGCGGAGAACGCTCTGCTCAGTACGATCGCGTATCCGGTCGATTGATTTTCCGCCAGCAGCCGCAAACTACCATCCGAAAATATTATGGCCGACAACGTCAGCGATCATCTTCTCAAACGCATCAATCAATGGGGCCTGAAGCGCATTTACGGATATCCGGGCGATGGGATTAATGGGATCATCGGTGCGATCGGGCGCGCGGGCGACGCGATCGATTACGTGCAGGTGCGGCATGAAGAAATGGCTGCGTTCATGGCTTGCGCGCACGCCAAGTTCACCGGCGAAGTAGGCATCTGTCTCGCCACTTCGGGGCCGGGCGCGATCCATCTGCTGAACGGACTTTACGACGCCAAGCTCGATCACCAGCCGGTGGTTGCGATCGTCGGGCAACAGGCGCGCGCGGCGATTGGCGGCGATTATCAGCAGGAAGTCGATCTCGTTAGTCTCTTCAAAGACGTGGCGCATAACTATGTCCACGTCGCCACCGTTCCCGCGCAAATCCGGCATCTGGTCGATCGCGCGATTCGCATCGCCAAGGCCGAGCGCACCGTTACCTGCATCATCATTCCGAACGATGTGCAGGAGATGGACGCGGTGGAAACGCCGCCGCGGAAACACGGCACGATTCACTCCGGCGCCGGCTACTCTTCGCCGCGGGTTGTTCCGATGGAGAAAGATTTGCAGCAAGCGGCGGACGTCCTTAATAGCGGCGAAAAAGTCGCGATGCTGATCGGCGCCGGTGCGCTGCAGGCAAGCGATGAAGTGATGCAGGTCGCGGATCTTCTCGGCGCTGGCGTGGCCAAGGCGCTTCTCGGGAAGGCGGCGTTGCCCGATGAATTGTCGTATTGCACCGGCGCGATCGGCCTGCTCGGAACCAAGCCGAGCTGGGACATGATGATGGAATGCGACACCCTTCTTATGATCGGCTCGAGCTTTCCGTATTCGGAATTTCTCCCCGAAGAAGGCAAGGCGC
>CAXSFN010000004.1:0-120883 GCA_964236815.1 uncultured Chthoniobacterales bacterium | reverse complement strand
CTGCATTTATTTTTTTTGGTCCGGATTTTAACGAGGCCAACGAACCATCCTCGACCTGCCGCCTGCGTTTCAAACAACGAGTCGAAACCAGTGCGCCCCCTAATGACAACGATAATACGATAGCCGTCCCGATTTTCAACCGCGCGGTTGCCTGCCAGATATCGGCGCATCGGTGGCACAGGGTTAGCTTAAGCATTCTCTGCCATGAATTCGGAACCGCTGCGCGTGATTGTCGTGGAAGATCACGCCGCAACCGCAGAAGGTTTGCGCAGTTTTCTCACCAGCATCGGCTATCACGTTTACATTGCGCCCGATGCGGCATCGGCGCGCGCCTTGGTGAAAGCGGTGGAGTTCGATGTCCTCGTCAGCGACCTGAAACTACCGGATGGCACGGGCTGGGATTTGATGGAGGAACTCAGTGCGGAAGGACCTATCGCAGCATTAGCGATGAGCGGTTATAACTCGCCGGCTGATATCGCGCGGAGCAAACGCGTTGGCTTTTTAGATCACATCGCAAAACCGCTCGCGCCCGAAGAATTGAGCGCGGCGATCGATCGCGCCGCCGCGAGCTCGCGCGCGCAGCGGGTGCACCATTGACTCGTTAGGCAAACGCGAGACGCTCAGGCGGCGTCGGCGTTTGACTGCTCCCAGAGCTCTGTCTGAAGCCGTGCGACGACGCCGATGAGCTGGCGATGATTGGCGGGTTTATCGATGATCGCTTCCACCGACAAGTCGCCGAAGCGCGCTCGGTCATGCGGGGAAAGTGCGCCTGCGAATACGATCACCTTGCCTAGAAAACCTGTGGCGCGCGCCTGCACTACCAGCTGGTAACCATCGCGGCGCGGCATATCCATATCGGTAATGAGAAGATCGAACTTCTCCGGCTCGTCCGCGATCGCCCTTAAGGCCTCTTCGCCATCAAGCGCGCATTCAACCCGGTAGCCGTAAAACGCCAAGCTTTCTGCGATGATCTCGACCAGCTCTTGATTATCGTCCGCGCACAGAATCCGAAGCGGTTGGCGATGACGTGGCTGAGTCTTCATCAAAGTTCCGAGGTGATGGAATCCTTCAGCAGGCGATTCGTTCAAAATGAACGTGCGCTGGAGGGCATTTTCGGGAAGGCGTATTGTAAAAGACTTCGAATCCGCAGCCAAAAGTGCGCGTATCTGGAGTCAAGATTTTTCATATTTTCCGGCTGCCACCAGAGGAAATTCGGTGGAGGTGCGTTATTCCCACTTGGTGTGCGATTTCAAGTCGGATGGAGATTGCCACTCGAAGACGACCTCGCCGCCGTTAAGAACCCGAATCCAGACGCCAGCAAGTGCGTCTTTTACCTTGGCTTTTGCGCCATCGTTATAACTCCAGCCCGGCCGCAATTCCAAGCGCTCCACTTCCACGGGTGTTGTCTCGAAGGTAAACTTCTGGCCTGTCTCCAGTGCCGGCAAAGCGTTTGAGCCGCCAATGCCGACCAGGGTGGAGACTCCCCGCAACGCGTCGTCCAATTTGAATTCGCGATATTGAATTTCGAGCCCGGTCACGCTTCGAAACATCTTGTTCTCGATCGTTACCTTGTAGCCCCACTTCTCACGAGTGGTCACGGTGTGTTCGTTGCCGGAACGATCAAACTCGAAACGCTTTCGTTCCGCCAAGAAGTTGAAGTCGAATGGCTGATGATTCGCGCTCGGGTTGCCGGGCGGCTTAGGAGCGGCCATGATGGCAGGCGTCGCGGTCACGCCGGCGCTCTCCTTTACCTCGATCGCGGAATTTTCGATTCCGTCGACTTTCTTCCGATTGGAATTCTCGGGATCGAATGTCCAATCAGCGCCGTTGACGAGAAATTTGTATCCGTAGGTTCCAGGGGCGACCGACACGTTGGTCGTCCACGTTCCATCTCCGCTTTTACTCATCGGTTGCGCTTTCCAGCCGTTGAATTCACCAACTAAGGCTACGCTTTGTGCATCAGGTTTCTTAAAGCGGAAGGCCTGATCTTTCGCCGTGGCGGAATGCACCGCGAGCCAACCCGCGATGAGAGACAGGCCGACGCGAAAGCTCTGGAGATATGTTTTTCTCATCTTCAAAGATTCGTGCCGACGCCAACGGAAGAGTCCCTTCTTTTCCCCGCTGATTTCCGAATCTTCTTCCCGCACTCCCGCTGTTTGTTATAATTTCTGTAATTCGAGCCACCCCGCATGTCGTTCACTTCATTTCTTAAATCCTGCTTTCGTCCAGCCTTTGCCCTCGTTCTTCTCTCCCTGTTTTCGGCCTGCGGACGGGAACGCGTCATCTTGTTGGAGCCAAAAGAAGAAGATCTCATCGTGGTAAACGGCTGCGTCATCTCCGCCTGTAATTATCTCGCCTTGGTGAAGACAAAGCACTCTCTCGAGACTGATTTTTGGACCAGAATTCTTCTGGTCCGCTACAGCAACCACCCCGCCGGCCACGCTTATTGCGTGTGGGAAACGGAAGGAACGATCTATGGTTACGATCGTAACTCTGGCGGCTTTCCAATTCCCGTTTACACGCGGGATGCGCGCGCCATCGCGATCGTCCTCGCGCAAGAGCTGGGAAAGATTCTGAAGGAACCGCTCTCCGTGGAAAGCGCGGATTTTGTCGAGTCCAGCCAGACTGCGCTCTACAAATATTCGCAAAATTCGTTGGCCGCTAAGATGCCGCCGTTGGCTAATGCCGCGCCCTTTCATTTCCGCCGGCTCTCTCTCAAGAGCGCGACCGATCCCTTCAAATAAAGCGAGGCACGCCTCCGTGGGTCGGGCCGCTCCGATTCGCCATCAGATCCCGCGATCGTAATCACGAATCCGAGGACGGCCCAGGTTTTTGACTTCGCCCGGCTCAGCGGGCCGTTTCCGTCCGAGCGGCAAAAGCCCGAAAGATGCGCAGCTCGTCCACGGGATATTTCCCGCCTAAAGAATCGCGCAAACCGGTGAGATTGCGCGGTCCGGTTATCAAATAAACGGCTCGGATTTCACGTTCCTGCTCGGTGGTAAAGAATTGTCCGACCGACAGGGCCGCACCGGCTTCCACCGCCAGCGCCAGGTGGCTGCAAATCGTTCCGCGAACGAACCCGCGCGCGCGCGCGATCTCATCGATCGAGGCGCCCTGTTGAAACCTTCGTAGTGTTTCATCTTCGCTTTCATTCAACCTCCGCGGCATATGCGCGGTCTCCCGACCCGGCGGGGTGTGGTCGCCGTCGTGCGAAAAAATCTTCCGTTCGTTCGATTCCAAATACCGTGAGATCTCCCCAAGAAACGGCTCCGCGAAATCTTTCAACTTCTGTTCTCCAACGCCGGGAATCTTGCGGAACTCTGCTCGCGTCGTCGGATAACTCCGCGCCATTTCTCGCAACGCCACATCCGAAAAAATCACATATGCCGGCACACCTCGTTCATCGGCCAGCGTCTTCCGCGAGGTGCGCAGACGCTCGAAGAGCGCTTCATCGCATTCGATCGTCCCCGCCCGAGTTCCCTTCGCCTTCTCCGCCACATCGGGCTGCTTGGTCAACGTAATCGGCGTTCGCTCGCGCAGCGCCGTCATTCCAGCACTCGTTAGACCGAGCGTGGCAAACTTTCCCGGCGCCGTTTCCAGCAAGCCCATCCGCAACAACTCGCGGCCCAGCGCCTGCCAGGCTTCCCGCTTCAGTTCCGTGCCGATTCCGTATGTCGACAACCCATCGTGCCCACGTTGCCGTACCGCTTCGGTCCTGGCCCCGGTTAGCACTTCGACAATGTGATTCAATCCAAAGCCAAACCCGCTTTTCTGCTGCACACGATGCACGCAAGATAGAAACTTCTGCGCCGGCACCGTCCCATCGAAAGTTTCCCGCGGGCTCAGACAATTATCGCAGCCGTTGCATGACTCGTTAGGCCGCTCTTCTCCAAAATAACGCAGCAAGACCGTGCGCCGGCACTCCCGCGTCTCCGCGAAGTGCACCATCTGCCGCAATTGCTCCCGTGCGATCCGCGCTTCGCTCTCGCTCTTCTCGTCGATGAAACGAGTTTGCTTCACCACATCGCCCGCGCTGAAAAGCAGCACGCATTCGCTCGGCAACCCATCGCGTCCGGCCCGGCCCGTTTCCTGATAGTAACTCTCGATGTTCTTCGGCAAATCGTAGTGCACCACAAAACGCACATTCGGTTTATTGATTCCCATCCCGAAAGCGATCGTCGCGGTCACCACCCGCACGTCATCGCGCAAGAACATCTCCTGGTGCCGCGAGCGATCGGCGCCTTCCAGGCCGGCGTGATATGGCTTCGACGGCATCCCATCCTCATTCAACCTGGAAGCGAGCGAATCGGCCGTCTTCCGGCTCGCGCAATAAACAATTCCGCTCTCGTGCGGACGCGCTTGAAGAAACGCGGATAGTTGCTCATACGGAGCCGCCTTCGGTATCACGCGATAGGTCAGGTTCGGTCGATCGAAGCTCGCTACATAACAATGCGGCTCGTGCAGTTGGAGTTGCTTAAGGATGTCCTCCCGCACTCGCTCCGTCGCCGTCGCGGTTAGCGCCATCACCGGCACCTCGGGAAAATGTCTGCGAAGCTTTTTCAGCTCACGATATTCCGGCCGAAAATCGTGGCCCCATTCGCTGATGCAATGAGCTTCATCGATCGCGATCTGCGCGATGTTCCAATGCGCGGTCTTCTCCAGAAACCCATCGAGCATCAGCCGTTCCGGCGCGACGTAGAGCATCCGATATTCCCCGTTATGCAATCCGCGCCAGCGCGCGCGCGCTTCTCCGGCATCAAGCGTCGAATTCAAAAAGGTCGCCGCGATTCCACTCGCTTGCAGCGCATCGACCTGGTCCTTCATCAGCGCGATCAGCGGCGAAACGACAATCGTTAGACCATCGCGCAGCAGCGCCGGGAGTTGAAAACACAGCGACTTCCCGCCGCCCGTCGGCATGAGCGCAAACACATCGCGTCCCCCAAGCGCATCGCGAATGATCTCGTCCTGCAATGGCCGGAACTCGGAATATCCGAAATGTTTTTTGAGGGGGTCGAGAAGATTCACGCGCGAACAATCAGTGAAGCGTGCTTCGTCCGCCGCGTCCATTGGGAGGCGTTATAACTTCGCCGTCCCTTGGGTAATGCCTGCCTGAGGGATTGCGACCCACGCTGGCCTTCCTGCCAACGAGTTAGACGAGAAAAAAATTCATTCCGCCTGGATCGCTCTTTCGGTTGCTGACGTGCGATTGATGCGAGCGGTATCGTGCCGCTGCGAGGAAACCAGCTAAGCGGAAAAAGGTGACGCCCGCCCGCAGTTGATACGATTAGAAGATCCGCAAAGGCGTTTGCAAAACTTTGCTGCCGCAAGCTTGGAACCAGCATTCGCCTTCACTGACCAGATCCCACTGCAATATGTAATCGCCCGGTTTCGTCGGTGCGGAGAAGGCCGCGAGAAAGAGAACATTCCTGCCAGGTCGGACCAGGCACGGCATACGGAAGCGTGGGCCATCGCGTTCCAAAAGGTCGCCATCCCGATCGAGCAACCAGAAGGCAAGATTTAGAATGGGCCAACTTCCGCGCGGCACGGACCAGGAATGCCGTCCAATGTTTTTTGCTAGAATTTCCGCAACAAGATGGCCTCCGCAGATGCCCACGCGCGGAATTTCCATCGCAGTGAGTGCGGCGCGCCAACTAGGAAAAGCCGCGATCTGCGGTTCGCGTACCTTCGTTTCGACGCGGCTCGGTCCAGGTCCGCGTTTCGTTGAGGGAGGCAGGCGCAATTCGCATTCCCTCCGCGCTTTCGCTTCCGTGGCGCCGTAGAATTCTTCGCCGATTCCGCCCGCAGTTACCCGGTAGCGTTCGAGTTTCTTTTCCCGCGCCTCAGGACTGCACCAGAGCGGCTCAAAATGAAGAATGCTCGCGCGCGATTCGAAGTAACCAGTTCCTTGTACGCGGTAACCGCTGTGCGCCCTCGGTGGCTTCCAGACTAGGGAGGCGTCGTTACGGAATAATCGGAGCTGCCAATCTGGAAACCACGGCGGCGCCCGCAGGTATTCGCAGGGCGCGAGGTTTACGATCCATTTCCGCGGGAAATAAAAATGCGTCGCCGCACTCTCTCGCAAGAGCTCCTCGCGGATCCCTTCGAACGATTGTTCCATGCTCTCGTCATCGTCTAAGGAGAGAATCCAACTACCGGACGCGAACTCAAAGGGCAACAAACGTGCCGGCCCTAGCTCGGCCGCGTGGTTGAATCTGTAGGTGACATCCGCCAACTCGCTTGCGATCTCGAAGGTGCGATCGCTGGAAGAATCATCAACGCCTACGATAACTTCGTCTGCGAACGCCCGAGTTTCTTCAATCCGGCCGGCAATGCGCTCGGCGGAGTTTCGCGTCAGGATGCTCGCGGTCAGGCCCGACGACGAAACCATCGGCCAGCTGTTCATCGCGCAAATGGTCGCAGGATTGTGTCCGCTACGGTTCTTACCGAAACCGTCCAGCGCTGCCCGGCACGGTAGCGATCCAGGCCGTTTCGCCGAAAGCGTTTCTTGAATCGCTTCCCGCCCTGCGCGATCCGATCATTGCCGATGTTGCCGGTCTGTGGTCTAACGACGAAAATAGTCGGCATCAGAAAAGCGATTCGTAAGCTGGAAGAAGCCGAGTTTGTTCTGCGTTGAAGAATTACGCAATCAACAGCGATCGGTTCCGGAAAAGAGAACGCTTTCGGCGACCCTTGGGCAGATGACGAACCAACTTCAGGATCCAAAACCACTTTTCGGCAATGTCATCATCGGCAGCGGCCATATGATCGACGCGGCGGATCGCAAACTGCCTCGCTTTCCGGCATCGAAAACAGAGCCGGTGCGCGCTGCGATCGCGCGGCAACTGGAAGTGTGGAAAATCGGGCCGGACGATCTCGCGATTTGCGGTGGCGCTAACGGAGCGGACATCCTTTTCGCAGAAGAGTGTCTCCGGCGCGGGACGTCTCTTCGGCTGTTGCTCGCGCAAACGGTGGAGGATTTTGTGCGCGATTCGGTCGAACGCGCCGGGAACGATTGGGTCGAGCGCTTTCATCGCCTGTGCCAAAAAGCAGACGTTGCTACCTTGCCGGAATCTACTGATCGAGATGCGAAGGATCTCTCGATTTATGAACGCGCGAATTTATGGATCGTAGCGACCGCGCGCGAGGAAGTTGCGGAACCCGGCCGGCTTTACGCCGTATTGGTATGGGATGAGAAGCCGACGGGAGACGGACCGGGTGGCACGTCGGACTTCGAGACGAGAGTGCGGGATTTGGGTGGCGCGATCGCGATCATTAATCCAACGACACTGCCGCAAACGAATTAAGTGAAAGGCGCATTGAATTCGCCGAAAACAAGACGCTGCCTCTTTCAAGAATGAGCGAACAAGGAACCTGTTTCGTGGTGATGGGATTCGGAACGAAGACCGATTTTGAAACCGGGCGTGTCCTCGATCTCAATCAGTCTTATCGGAACTTGATCAAACCGGCCGTGGAAGCTGCCGGCCTGAAATGCATTCGCGCAGATGAGATCGTGCATTCCGGGCTGATCGATGTGCCGATGTATGAGCTTTTGCTCAAGGCCGATGTCGTTGTAGCTGATCTTTCGACCTCGAACCGCAACGCGATTTACGAACTGGGCGTGCGGCACGCCCTTCGACCTTACACCACGGTCATCATCGCGGAAGAGCAGCTCATGAAATCGCCCTTCTTCGATTTGAATCACATCGTCATCCGGCAATATCGGCACCTCGGCGAAGACATCGGAGTGAGCGAAGCGAAACGTTTCACGGGCGAGCTAGCTAGGGCTATCAAAGATATCACGGCGATGGAGCCGAAGCTTCGAGGCGACAGTCCGGTTTATAAATTCATCAATCGCCTGAGCCCGCCATCCGTCGCGGAAGAAATCGAAAGCGCGATCGCCGCCATCGCGGCCGCGGGACCCAACCAAACTGCGACTGCGGATGAGAACGCCGCGCCGGCTCACAGCGAATCGATGGAGCGCGTCGATGAAGCGCAACGAAAAGGCGATTGGCTGAAAGCCAAAGTGCTGCTGGAAGAAATACGCGAGATGCGCAAAGGAGCGAACCTCGGCGAGAACGCCGGCAACGAATCGCCAGGGCTGGAAGATCCTTACATCCTGCAACGGCTCGCGCTCGCCACTTACAAGAGCAAGTATCCAAACCAGGAGGACGCTCTCAAAGCTGCGCGCGATCTGCTTAGTGTGCTCGATCCCCAGGTTTCGAACGACACCGAAACGCTTGGGCTTTGGGGCTCGGTCCATAAGCGGCTTTGGGATTTAACTAAGGATGGCAGCTACCTCGACCGGGCTATTCGCGCCTACGAGCGCGGCTTTTATTTGCGCAATGATTCCTACAACGGAATTAACTATGCCTTCCTGCTGAACGAACGGTCATCGCATTCGCTCGATCTGGCGGACTCTATCGCTGACTTCGTGCAGGCCCGGCGTATCCGCCGCGAAGTTATCTCGATTTGCGAACAGTCGCTCGCGGAGAACTCGCCGGCGAGCGGCAGGTCGAACAAGAAGATCTCGGCCAGGTTAGTGGAACGTCGCTACTGGATTCTGGCCACAATCGCGGAAGCGGAGATTGGATTAGAAACTGGACTGGGAGAGGAACGGCTCAAGGAAGCGTGTGCGGCTGCCCCGGAAGAATGGATGAAGCAATCCACCCAGGAACAGGTAGATAAACTCAAGCTGCTTCTGTCTGCTTCTCCCTTGGAGAAACTTCCATCCGTTTAAGCTATTGGTCTTAGGAGAATAGAAATAACGGTGCTACCTAACGAGTCATCGGGTAAATGAACGGAGACTCCAGCGCAAAGAACTTTTCCTATGCAAAATCCCGCACGCTCGTTCAAAGAAAAGCTAAACAAAACCGGACCGCGCAAGCTGCTGGCACTCGATGGTGGCGGTATCCGTGGTGTCATCACCCTCGAGATTCTCGCCGGGGTTGAGGAGCAACTGCAGAAGCAGCTCGGAAGGAGCGATGATTTCGTTCTCGCCGATTACTTCGATTACATCGCTGGGACAAGCACGGGCGCGATCATCGGCACCTGTCTCTCTCTCGGGATGCGCGTGGACGAGGTCGCTCGCTTTTACGAAGAGGGCGGTCCGGCCATGTTCGACAAAGCCGGGCTCCTCCAGCGCTTCAAGTCAGGTAAATTCCACGATCAGAAACTCGCGGCGCGCCTACAAGAGGTGATAGGTCAGCGAACAGGCGACCCGATGTCGCCACTCGGGAGCGAGCATCTCCGCACATTACTTATGGTGGTGCTGCGCAATGTCACGACCGATTCGCCCTGGCCGGTCTCGAACAATCCGGCCGCGAAATACAACGCCACCGCTCGCGTGGATAACAATCTCAACATTCCGCTCTGGCAGCTCATTCGAGGAAGCACGGCCGCTCCCACTTACTTCCCGCCAGAAGTTGTTAAGGTAGGTCAGCATGATTTCATTTTCGTCGATGGCGGCGTCACCATGTATAACAATCCCGCCTTCCAGCTTTTTCTGATGGCGACGGTCGAGGCTTACAATCTAGGCTGGCCGACTGGCGAAAAGGAAATGCTGCTCGTTTCCATCGGCACCGGCACCGATCCAAAGGCGAATGCAAATCTCGCGCCCGGCCAAATGAACCTGATTTACAACGCCAGCTCCATACCCTCCGCGCTCATGTTTGCCGCGAGTAACGAGCAGGATTTTCTTTGTCGCGTCTTTGGTAAGTGTCTGGTCGGCGATCCGCTGGACCGCGAAGTCCATAGCATGATTGACGATCGCGACCTGGCGCAAAGCTTTCCTGGTTGCAAAGGTCCGTGCGAAAAGATGTTTACCTATCTTCGTTACAACGCCGAGCTCTCTAGCGAGGGTCTCGCGCGTTTAGGCGTAGGACATCTTGATCCTGCGCACGTGCAACAGATGGATTCAGTCGCACACATCGCGGAGATGAAAGAAGTCGGACGCGCGGCCGCGACAAAAGTGAATCTTGCGCACTTCGGCGGCTTCGACCGCTAAGCGCGAAATGAAGTTAGCGGCGGCAGAAAAGAGGACCGCGCAACCGCACGAGGCTTTCATTTCCTATTCGCGCAAGGATAAGGAATTCGTCCGCCGGCTCGATGACGCCCTACAGTCTCGCGGGCGCAGGGCCTGGGTGGATTGGGAAGACATTCGCCCGACGGAGGAATTCATGCAGGCCATCTTCAGCGCGATCGAAGGCGCGGATAGTTTCGTTTTTGTTCTTACGCCGGATTCGATTGCCTCCGCAGTTTGCCGGCGGGAAATCAGCCACGCCGCCGCGCACAACAAACGCATGGTGCCGATCGTCGTGCGCGAAGTTGAGAGCCAAAGCGTGCCCGAGCCGCTGGCGAAACTGAATTGGATTTTTTGCCGCGAGAGTGACGACTTCAACGGCGCCATCGAATCACTCATTAGTGCATTCGAGACCGATCTGGAATGGGTACACGCTCATACCCGGCTGCTAACACGCGCGCTCGAGTGGGAGGCGAAAAAGAAGAGCAACAGCTTCGTTTTACGCGGTGAAGATTTGCGTTCCGCCGAGCAATGGCTGGCACGGGCCGGCGCGCAAACGGAACGGCAACCCACCAGCCTGCAAACGGAATATATCTTCGGGAGTCGCAAGGCGGCCACGCGGCGGCAGCGAAGCACCCTCGGGGCCGTCAGCTTCGGAGCGATCGTCGCGGTTGTCCTCGCGGTTGCAGCTTTGATCTCGCGAAATCGTGCCGAGAATGAAAGGCGGAATGCCGAAGCCGCGACGAAGCGAGCTAGGCACGCGCGCGATGAAGCGGGCAAGCTGATTGAGTTCATGAGCTTTAATCTGCGCGACAAACTTCAACCTCTCGGCCGCCTCGACTTGCTCGATGAGGTGAATCGAAAGGTAGCCGACTTCTATAATGCGTTCGCGGACGAAGCGGGATCTTCGGAACTGCTTCGCCAGAAAGGCGCATTCCTGAGTAACCAGGGCAATGTGGCGCGCGCGCAGGGGAATCTGACCGAGGCGCTGCGAAGTTATCGTGAAGGTGTCACCTTCTTCCAGCAGCTTTCGCAGCGCGAACCCGGGGATTTAATATGGCAGCGCGACATTTCCGTGGCGTTAGGTTCTGTCGCCGAAGTGTTGCGGGACCAGGGCGATCTTCCAGGCGCGTTGCAAAATCAACGCGACGCCATTGCCATCATGGAACGACTTTCGCGTCAGCAACCAGAAAGCGGAGCCGTCTCTGACGACCTGGCGGCTAACTACGTCAACCTAGCCGACGTGCAGCGCGACTTTGGCGACTTCGCGAGTGCTAGTAAGAGTTATGGCGACGCCCTCGCTATCTCCGAACGTCTAGCTCAGTTAGAGCCAAACAACATTGCCTGGCAGCGAAATTTCTCGCTCCGTCTCGAACGCGTAGGCGATCTGCAGCGCGCGCAGGACGATCTCACGGGCGCGCTTGAAACCTACCGGCGAAGCTTAGATATCGCCCAGAAACTCGCGGATCAGGATCCGCGAAATGCCGGCTGGCAAAGCGATCTGTTCAGCGCGCGGATGAAATTCGGCGATCTCCAAAATGCTCTGCGCGATTTTGCGCCCGCTCTCCAAAGCTACCAGACAGCTTTGGGTATGGTACAGAGGCTCTCAAGCTTTGATCCGGCAAATACCGATTGGCTGCGCGATGTCTCGGTGGCCTGTAATCAAATCGGTTCTCTCCAACTTGCGCACGGAAAACAGGCCCAAGCCTTCGCGAGTTACCGCCAAGCTCTGGCGATCCGCGAGCAGCTGGTTCTTCACGATCCTACGAACACTTCTCTGCAGCGGGATCTTTCTCTTTCCTATGACAATATCGGTGACGTCTCGAGCGAGCAGGGAGATGTGGCTGGTGCCCTCGAGAGTTATCGAAAAAGTCTAGCTCTCCGCGAGCACCTAACCAAACAGGACGGGGCTAACTCTGTCTGGCAGCGGGATCTCGCCATCGCTTACGGTAAAGTCGGCGATATGCAGTCGAATCAGAATGATTTTAAAAACGCGCTCCTGAACTATCGCGCCAGTATTTCAATCGCAGAGGCTATCGCGAATTCGGGTAACGTCGCTGCGCAGGAAACTCTCTGGCTTAACTACCAGAAGCTGGCCAATCTGCAGGCGAGGGAGGACGACCTGAGACCGGCGTTGCAGAGCTACCGCAAATCGCTTGCGCTTCTTCAGGAATTAAGCGCTCGAAATCCCGCCAACCTTACCACGCAGGGCGATCTCGCGCTAGCTTACGCGCTTTCCGGCACGACACAGGCGATGGTAGATGGTGAGTCGGAGGATGAAGCGCATGTCATGTTAGAAAAGGCGCGCGATATCCTGCGTCGGTTGCAGGAAAGCGGTGATTTGACGGCACAACAACAACTTCTGTTGCAGTCGGTCGAGCAAAGCTTATTCGCCGCCACTACGGAAAGCTCACAAACCACAAACAAGAAAAGGGACACGGTAAGTAAACGTCGAAAGCACCGTTGATCGCTCTTAGGGACTAGACAAAAATGAAATTCTTTCAACTAACACTTTCCTTACTCGCCTTTTTGCCTGCCATTGCTGGCATGCAGGCAGAGGCCCAACCTCCTTCGCAACCGAAGTTACTTAGCTGGTCGGAACTTTCTCAGATGCCGCTGCCGCCCCCGGGCGAACGCATTAGTTATGGTGAAGGGGCACAGCAATTCGGCGAGCTGCGTCTTCCGAAAGGAGAAGGTCCCTTTCCCGTATTTGTCCTTATCCACGGTGGCTGTTGGTTAGCGGATTTTGATTACGTTTACATGACGAGGTTGTCGGCCTGGTTTGCGGATCACGGTTTCGCGACCTGGACGATCGAATTTCGGCGGCTTGGCAATGAGGGGGGCGGCTGGCCGGGCACCTTTCTCGATGTCGCGAACGCCACCGATCACCTCAAGAAGCTCGCGATGAAGTATCCGCTCGAGATCGATCATGTTTACGCTGCCGGTCACTCAGCCGGTGGCCACCTTGCGCTTTGGCTCGCTGCTCGCGGCAGGCTTTCCGCGGAGAGCGAAATCTTCACTAAGGATCCGGTGACGATTCGTGGCGTGCTTGGTCTCGCGGCCATTACCGATCTCGCGCGGTACCGCGTCGGTCCCGCGGGAAGTTGTCACTCGTCGGTTGATCCCTTGTTAGGCGGCGCTCCGGATAAAGTCCCTGGTCGTTACGCGGAGACATCACCGCGCCAGCTTGTGCCGCTCGGCATTCCGCAGATTTTGATTCAGGGCGAGCGCGACCCGATTGTCGATCCCGCATCCGTGCGCGAGTACGTCGAAGCAGCTGAGAAAGCGGGCGATCGCGCTGTCTTATTGTCGCTCCCGGCCGCCGGTCATTTCGAGACTTCCGCGCCGTTACCGCAAATGGAGCCGCTGCTCGTGGAAGCGTTGCGGCTTCTGTCTCAATGAAGCCGGCAAAGATACGGGCGGCACTAAGACACCTGGCCGTGTCGCGCGTATATCCTTCTACCTTTTGTCCTTCGGAAGTAGCGCGCGGGTTAGGCGAGAAATGGCGACCTCTCATGCCGGCAATTCGCGATGAAGCCGGCAAGTTACTTGCCGAAGGCGAACTCGAATGTCTGCAGCGTGGTCGGGTCGTTGCTCTAGGCAGCGCAAAGGGCCCGGTTCGCTTCCGCCGGCCGCTGCACGCCCGGCCGGACTCGATCGTATCCGACTAAGTCCGGCAAATCCGGAAAACAGCGCTTCCCTAACTGCGTAAATTTCGCTTGTTAGGCGCTGGCCTCGCATGATTTGATAGCCCTTGTGGCCGAGACGAGGTGCTCGGCTCTGGCATCAGCAACTGGTTAGACTTATGAGTAACCTATCTTCGTCCTCGGCGGCCCGACTCACTCAGTTCCTCCTGCTCATACTGTGCACGACTGGCTGCACAGGGAATGTGCAATATCGACCAGGCGCGGCCTCGGTAGAATCACACAGCGCGGACGCAGGGCGTAACTACGACCTGGCTTATGTCGAGTTCGACGAACAAGGCGACTTTTGGGACCGGGATCAGCTCAAACGCGCGGTGGATCTAATTCACGGGACGTCCAAGCCATTGTTGGTCGTTTATGTCCACGGCTGGCAGAATAATGCTTCGCCGGACACAAACGATGTTCCGCAGTTTCACGATGTTCTGGCGAAGCTGGCCAGGACTCCGGGCGTAAAGCCATATCAAGTCGTAGGTGTTTACCTGGGTTGGCGGGGTAAGCAGGCTTACGACCCGCTCTTGAAGATACTTAGCTTTCCCAATCGTAAGGTGGCCGCTTCCCGGCTGGGAAGCAGTAATACCATTACCGAAGCGATTTTCCGTCTGGTCTACGAAGCGAGACACCGTCCCGAGCGCAGCCGCACGGTCTTGATCGGACACTCATTCGGCGCGCTGGTGCTGGAGCGTGCCGTAGAGCAGGCCATGACAGGAGGATTATTGAGTAACAACCCTGTAATTCCCGCGGATTTCATTCTGCTCGTTAACTCAGCGGCTGAATCTATCTACACGAAAGAGATGCGCGATATGATGGTAGCAACACTTAGCTTTCAGACGGCGAAGAAGTGTTACACCCTGCCCGGCGACTCGGACTGCGTCTATAAGGACGAAGCCCGGATAATTTCAGTCACCTCAGCTACCGATCGGGCCACTGGCTGGGCCTTTCCGCTCGGCGCGGGCATCCTTAATTCGGGGAAGCTTTATCGCAGCTACAAAACGGCGGATGGAGCATCTGAGGGACAACGCCAGTTTTTCACTTCCACACCCGGCCATAATAAATTGTTGCTCGATCATGAGATCGCTCCATTGCAGGAGTCAATTCCTTCCGGGCACGCGGATACCGCCTTTGATGAGAACCTGCAAAATCCTCAGGCGCTTCCGCCGACCGTCAGTGATACACAAGCCACGCCCATCTTTGCTACCGGCGGTGAAGAGGATGGTCACGGCAAGGTAACTCCCTGGAACTGGTGGCGTCTCAACTATACCGGCAGTGCCGATCAGCGTTCACCCTTCTGGGTGGTAAAGGTTCCGAAAGAAATTCTGAACGGACACGGCGATATATTTAATCCTAACGCGGTCGACATGATGGTGGCGCTCTTTCGGCTAAGCAACCTTCTGGAACGCAGCGGTGCTACCTCGCCGCCGATAGAGATTAGAGCTAGCCCCAAAACCAAGGGTCAAACGCTTACCCCGGCAGTTACTACTAGCGTGATCCAGGCGAATTCCGACCTGGGCAGCGCCTCAGTCCCAGCAAGTACGCGAACGACAGCCAGAACGGGTCAACCCGCGCTCATGAAGCTAACCGGGCGAGTCAGCCAGCACTAATTCAAACCGGCTAGTCCGGTCGTATCATTTCGAATCGGTCCTCCGTGCGGCAATACCAGTGCGGACTGGCCATTCGTCCAATAACGTGAAAACGCTCGCTTCGGATGCGCAACGTTTTCCGATCGATCAACTCGTCACGGACATGCACGCGTTTTACCAGGCCGATGATCAGGCGATTTCCGCCGATCTGCAGCGTGCCCCATTCCGCGCATTCCAGGCTGGCAGGCGCTTCTGCAATCCGCGGCGGCTTGATTGACGAAGAAGGACGAGTCGTTAGGCCAGCTGCTTCCAGCTCATTCGTGCCATAAGGCAGCGAAGCAGAAGTCTTGTTCATCGCTTCCGCCACGGTTTCGTCGACCAGATTGACTACGAACTCATGCGTCTCGCGAATATTGCGCGCGGTATCTTTCGGCCCGCCCTCATCACGATCGCCCGGACAAAATCCAATGATGGGAGGATTCGCGCCTAGGGCGTTGAAAAAACTGAAGGGCGCCGCGTTTAGCTTCCCGTCGCCACTTAGCGTCGTGACCCAGGCGATCGGCCGCGGTGTGATAAGCGAAGCCAGCATGGCATAACCGCGATTTGCATGTTTCCCTTCAAGGTCGAGTTCCACGAGTCGAACTATACGTCAGTGTCGGCCTCGGCGCATCGTTACCAAAAAATTCTGGGACCTGCCGGCTGCGGAAACAGCCGATGGCCATGACGACGGTCAGCACGTGCATACTGCGCGACGCTGCGTCTGCCATCTCGCCCAATCCCCTTGCAAAAACGACTCGTCTTGTTCGCTTCTAACGAGTCAAGATCCTAGTCCGATCGCCAGACCTAGACAAGAGGATCGCTCTCGGCGGCCTGCTTATTGCTTTTCGTGAAATAATGACATCGATTCGTAATCCGCTTTTTGCACCTGCTTCGAACACTAAATTTAACAACCGGTTTGGCGGTGCGCTTGCTATCGCTTTATTCGGTCTTTCCATCTCTTTGGCCAACGCACAGGCCACGCGCACCTGGGTTTCCGGGGTAGGCGATGACGTCAATCCCTGCAGTCGCACTGCTCCCTGCAAAACTTTCGCGGGGGCCATCTCCAAGACGGCTGCCGGTGGCGAGATTAACGTGCTCGATCCGGGCGGCTTCGGAACAGTCACGATAACCAAGTCGATTACGATTCTGGCCGAGGGCACGGTGGCCGGGATCGCTAGTTCTGGCACGAACGGCATTAACGTGAACGTGACCGCAAACGACAATGTGGTGCTAAAAGGTTTGGATATTGACGGCTACACGACCGGTCTTAACGGCGTGCGTTTCATTGGTGGCGGCACACTCGTGGTGGACCACTGCCGGATTAACAATTTCCGCGACGCCGCTAACGGCAACGGGATCGACTTCGAGCCTACGGTTACTGGTGCGAGCCTCACGGTGAAGGACAGCGTGATTACGAATTGCACTGGCACCGCCATCGAGGTTAAACCTTTGAGCTCAGGCATCTCGACCAAAGCGACGGTAGAGAAAACGCAAATGCTGCACAATGGCCCCGGCCTGCGCGCGCAGAACGGTGCGAAAGTGACTGCTCATGACTCAGTCGCGGGCGAGAACGTTTTCGCCGGTTTTAGCACACGCACTGGAGCGGAGATGTACCTCGATAACTGCGTGGCGGACAATAACCGCTTCGGCGTCCGGGCCGATTCCTCGAACACTTATCTTTCGGGAGTGGTTGTGACCGGCAATTCCGAATCGGGTCTAAGTGTAGTGGGTGCCGCTTCCATCCTTAGTTTCGGTAACAACAAGATCCAGGGAAACACAGTCGACGGCACGCCGACTGCACCGGTGGCGCAGCAGTAGGTTTTCGCCGCTAGGACTTTAGGATGTTGGCTGTTTCGTAACCGAGTTCGCGTAAGCACTCGCCAGCTACGGCTTCAAAGGCGGCTATCTCGGTTTCAGTTAGTTCTTGTTTCCAGCGGCCGATTCGCTCCGTGAGCGGCGGCCGCTGGACTAACGCGTGCAAAGCGCGCCTCTGCTCCGCGGTGACCCCTTGCGAAGGCCAATCGTTGACCTCCTGCAAGCGATCGGCCGCGCGCTCGTAGTAACGCAGCATACCTTCCTCAAACGGCAGGTCGAGGAACTGGCAAACGCGCAGGAGGATTTCTCGCGGCGTGCGGACGAGTTCTTCGTAATGGATCTCGAGATAGTGCCGGCAATGTCGAGCGGCCTCCCGGGTGCGGCGCACCTGTTCGGCCCACGCCGCAGCTTGCGCAGAAATATCCTGTCCGGCGCCAAACCAGAGCGAGCGCTTTGATACAGCAACGTCTCGGCCGTCGCGGATCAGGTGGAGGAAATGCGCTTCGGGCAGGAGTGTTTCAATCGCGGGCACGATTTCACCGTAATCGGGTGTCTTCTCGCCGAATCTCGGCTTCTCGAATCGCGCGGCGTAGAGGCGGTAAAAAGTGCGAAGCGCGTCGGCGAGATTAAATGAGGGAAGCGCATCAAGCGCGGCGCGGAAGTCGAAAGTGGTGATGTGAAAATCTGGCCACGTGAAATGTGTCGTGAGCAGTCTAACGAAAGCCTCCGCGTCGAGCGCGGGGCCCGAATGCTGGGCGAGATCAAAGAAGAAATGCGTTCCGCTCGGGATCGCCATTTGGGAATGACTGTCCAGCATCATCCGAAGCAGCGTCGTGCCGCTGCGCGGAGCACCAACGACAAAGGGAAACGGTGGTCGACGATAATCCGTTGCTTCCGTCCTGGCCGATACCCGCAATGGGGTGCGGAGAACTTCACTTCCGGAATCTTGGAACCAACATTCGCCCTCACTTACCAGGTCCCATTCGAGCACGTAGTCGCCAACTTGGGAGGGTGCTGAGAACGTCACCAGGAAAAGAGTGTAGTCTCCGGGGCGCGTCAGACGCGGCATGGGAAACCGAGGACCATCGAAGAGGATGGTGCGGCCCTCAGTATCGAGGAGGTGGAACGCGAGATTCAAGGAAGGCCAGCGACCGGTATGAACCGACCAGGCCATGCTGCCAGTATTTCGTCCTCGGATTTCTGCAATGACGGTGTCGCCACATGTGACGTGGTTTGGCATTTCCACCACTGACAAGCTGCCGCGCCAATCGGGAAATTCTGCCGTCTGCAATTGGCGCGCGGTTAGTTCCACTCGTGGCGTCGTCAGTGTGATTCTCACACGGGGGGTATCTTCACGCAGAGCGCATGTGGCGCGTGATTCCGGCCCGAGCGCCATCGTGGATTGATAACACGCCTCCGCGGATTCCGGCCCACCAGCCTGCCGGTAAGTTTCCATCTTCGTCCGGCGCGCTTGCGCGGCGCACCAAAGCGGCTCGAAGTGCAAAATGCTCGCGCGCGGTTCATGATAACCGAGGCCTTGGACGCGATATCCGCTATGTGCCTGAGGCGGTTTCCAAACCGAAGCGGCATCGTTGCGAAACAACCGCAGTTGCCAATCCGGAAACCATGGTGCCGTGCGCAGATATTCGCAGGGATCGAGATTAACGATCCATTTTCGTGGAAAATAATAGTGCGTTACCGCTGCGGCGCTCAGGAGTTCCGGCTTCAGGAGATCGAAGACTTGCTCGATGCTTTCATCGTCATCGAGGGAGAGAATCCAGTCGCCGGAAGCAAACTCGAACGGCAACAGCCGGGCGGGAGCTAGCCGCCCATCGTGACGGAAACGATAAGCGACATGCGCGGCCGCACTGGCAATCTCAAAGGTGTCGTCGTTCGAAGCGGCATCGACTCCTACGATTACTTCGTCGGCGAAAGTGAGCGCTTCCGCGATGCGGCCGGCGATTCGATTCGCAGAATCGCGCGTCAGGATACTGACGGTGAGGCGTTCCGCCCTTCCCTCAGGCGTTGGCGGCGGAGCCATTCAAATCACCGACTGCATTGCGCAGCCAGATTTTGCCACCCTCTTCTTTGACCGCGTAGGTCTTGAGCGTGAGCGCCGGACAGGAGGAAGCACCACTGCCTAACGAGAACTGTACGCCGTGCGCGGGGCAATAGACGGAGAGATCGTCGTGATATCCATCGAGCAGGCTGATAGCGAGATGGGCACATTGAGATTGGGTAGCGTGCAGGCCGCGCTGACTTCGCAGAATCATCACACGCTCGAGACCGAGTCGAAGAGAAAGCTTCGTCCCTGCGCCGATCTCAGCGCTCGAACAAACCTCGATCCACTCGTTAGGGGAAGCTGGCATCACCAATTCGCGCTCAATTCGTTCTGCGGGAAACGCACGCGAGGGAGACTTCCTCTCGGACGAATCAGCGGTCAGATGTTGCATCCGTTCGAACCGAATAACTTCGTCGTAACGGCCCGCTTCCAGGTTCCGACTCGAATGCCAGAATTCGCGTGCATAAAAGCAGCCAGGATCGAATTTCGGTTCGCGCGGATTGATCCGAGTAGAGAGTGCGAGGCGGGTATTTTCCGTCGTGTTGAGATGACTGCCGTGCAGCATTTCGGGATTGAAAATAAGCATCTCACCTTCGCGCAGCGACATCTTGGTCGGCTTCGGCAAAGGGAACCCTTCCGCGAGATATAGTGAACGCGGATCGGGTTGAAAATCATTCCCGAATGTTTCCGGGTAGAAAACCATCGAGTTCTCTTCCTCCACGTCGTTAATCGCCCACCAGAGATTGACCCCGAAACGGGAATGGCCGGTCCAGGTATCCTGATGCGGGCCGTGCGCCCACGCGGGTGGCGGTTCGTTATTGTGATAAGCGCGCGGGTTGTAAGTCGGATCGATCACCTGCGCCGCCTTGCTCGCCTTTCGAGTCGCATCGCTGACGCGGCCGATCCCCGGATTCTCCGCGCTTAAAGGCGCCTCCATCGCGACGAGATAAGGAAAATTAATCCGTAGGATCGTGTATTCATCCACGAAGAATTCCCCTTCGATATGTAGCAACTGACGCGCGATCTGGACCGTGAGATCGAAAAGTGGCGGCCGAAGCGCGGGCATGACGGCATCGCGCAAAGCGCCGATTTGATCGGCTCGCAAAACCTGATGCAATTTGGCCAAGCCAGCGCGTTCGATGGATAGGCGTGCATCTTTGCCGCAAAGCAGTTCAATTTCTTCCTTGAGCAGGCGATGCGCCTTTTTCAGCAGCGCGGCCTGGCCGTCGAAATTGCGCACGATCAAATAACTGGCGCGGTCAAACATTGAGGCGAGGACCGGGCTCCACGCGGATCGATTTGCTTGCATACTAAAATCTAAGCGAGCGCCGACGTGCTTCTACTCGCTTCGCGAATGTGGCTACAGCTTCGGTTAGCGCGGTGCGGGCCCTTTCCCAGGCGGGCTGGGCCGTCTTTTTGATTTCTTCCAGCCGCGGCAGATCTTTCAGCCGGTCTCGGATGGAGTCGATCACGTCTCTCTCTTGAATGAAATTAATGTCCCATTCCGTCATTCCGATTGTCTCGATCAAACTCATAGCTCGCTGGTCGTAGCTCAGATTAATGCTTGGCGTGCCGAGCGCGAGACAGGGCACGAAAGCATGAAGACGAAAAGTAATATTCAGATCGCAATCGCGCAGCCATCCAAGAAATTGCCGGACGTCTTCGGTGTAGATCGCCGGGATGTCCGCGAATTCGGCCGCGAATGCAAGATCGCGGTAATCGTGGCAGAGGATCCTGATCCGCTCGCGACCGGAGTTTTGCAGGAGAAGGATGATCTCCCGCAAATCCTGCCGAAGTTTCGCGTGGAAATGGTAAGGCGCACTCATCAAAGATGGAGCTCGAATTGAAATCAAAGTTGCGCCAGCCATGGCCGCGTCAGGCCTGGGTAATAATGTTTTTTCCAGCTGCAAATAAAGCGATGGGCATCCTCCCACGCTCATGTCCTGCAACCCGAGATTTTCTAAATGCCGCCTGGTGGTTTCATCGCGCACTACGCTCGGCTTGGCTGCCTGGCAGAGCGCGACGATCTTTTGCGGCGATAGTGAGTCTGTGCGGGACGCTAGTTTGCCGCTGCGATCATAGATCTGCGCCGTCGAGACACTGAACAACATCAGCGGCACAGATAGGCTGGCCAGAGCATCGAGTTCGCAAACGAGCGAGCCATTCTCGAAGAGATTGCCGGGGCCTACGACTACGCCATCTGCCAGGCGATTCATCTCGTAGATGTTGGTCGCGTTGAGTCCGCCGGCGCTTTTCCTCGCGCCCGCTTCAGACGAGGACAGGGTCACGATATTAGTGGCCGGCCCAAATGCGTCCTTTAGAAAATTTTCTGTGCCAAGCGCGATTAGGTCATTACCGATATTTCCGGTTCGTGGCCGGACTACGAAAATCGTCGCCATTGAATCGCAATCGATCTCAGCTTCGCCGTTCGCGAATTGAATTTAAAAGGTCCAGAATCACTTTACCGCGCGGCTTAGCACCGAGGTTGCCTTTGCCATGTTCTCGAACGCTGACCGCGTTGGTTTCCATATCGCGGTTTCCGATTACGAGCATGGTGTGGACTTTCATTTGCTCGGCCGCGGAGATCTTCGCTTTTATGTGATCGCTACTGGCGTCGAGCTCGGCGCGAACTTGACCGGCGCGTAGTTCCGCTTGAATGGCGCGGGCGTAGTCGAGCAGCGGAGCTTCGTCGCCGATGGGAAGGATACGGACCTGCTCGGGGGCGAGCCAGAGCGGGAAGTTGCCGGCGTAGTGTTCGATGAGGAAGCCGATGAAACGCTCATGCGTGCCGAGAGGGGCGCGGTGGATGCAAAGCGGGGTCTTCTCGGTGTTGTCCTTGTCTTTGTAGACCAGGCCGAAACGCTCCGGGACGGCGAAATCGACCTGGTTGGTGGCGATGCTGAATTCGCGGCCGATCGCACTCCAGACCTGGACGTCGATCTTCGGGCCGTAGAAGGCGGCCTCGTTAGGCACTTCGATGTAGTTGATGCCGCTGCGCTGGAGGACGCCGCGCACCATATCTTCGGTCTTCTTCCAGAGCTCGGGGTTATCGACGAATTTCTGGCCGAGCTTGGCCGGCTCGTGGGTGGAGAAACGCATGACGTATTTCTCGATCCCGAAGATTTTGAAATACTTCAAATACATCTCGTTGACCGCGCGGAACTCGTCTTCGAATTGCTCTTCGGTGCAGTAGATGTGGGCGTCGTTCATCTGGAGCGAACGCACGCGCATGAGGCCGAAAAGTTCGCCGCTTTGTTCGTAGCGGTAGTTAGTACCGTATTCGGCAAGGCGCAGCGGGAGATCGCGATAACTGTGCGGCACCGCGGCGAAGAGCTTGTGGTGATGCGGGCAGTTCATCGCTTTGAGGTAGTAGCGATACTTCCCTTGAAGCCTATCCAGTTTCTCCTCAAGTTCGGCGATCTGGGGCTCTATCTGATCTCGCTCCGCAAGAGATTGTAGAGGGCTAGATCCCTCCTCTGCGTTTGCTGCCGCGGCTTCTTCGGCATTGGCATAGTCGCGTTCCTTCAGCGCGCGCAGCCCTTCAAGTTCATCATGAATAACTCTCTCTTGCGGAGTGAAGTCGCCCTTTAGTTCCATCGGCGGGAACATCGAGTCCGCGTAGTAGGGCAGGTGACCACTCGTTAGGTATAACTGTTCCCGCGCTATGTGCGGGGTGCGGACGCGCTGATAGCCGGCGGCGAATTCGGTTTCCTTGGCCAGCTTTTCCAGTTCCTCGATGATGGCGGCCCCGCGCGGGAGCCAAAGCGGGAGGCCGGGGCCGACGTCGTCGTCGAAGGTAAAAAGCTCTAGCTCTTTCCCGAGTTTGCGATGGTCGCGCTTCTTCGCTTCCTCGAGCATGGCGAAGTAGGCGTCCATCTCGGTGCGGTTTTTGAAGGCGGTGCCGTAGATGCGCTGGAGCTGCGGGTTTTTCTCATCGCCTTTATAGTAGGCGCTGGCGACGTGGGTAAGCTTGAATGCGCCGATGTTACCCGTGCGCATGACGTGCGGGCCGGCGCAGAGGTCGGTGAATTCGCCATTGCGATAGAGCGAGATTTCTTCGCCTTCAGGAATGTTCTGGATGATATCGAGCTTGAACTTGGAAGCTTCGTGACGCGGACCGAGCGCGCCGAGTTCGCCGGCTTCCGCCAAGGCTAAGGCTTCTCCACGACTCACGCCGACGCGTTCGAAAGTACGGTTCGCTTTCGTTTCCTTCTTCATCTCCGCTTCGATCTGCGCGAAGTCTTCGGGCGAGATGCGGTGCGGCAATTCGACATCGTAATAGAAACCGTTCTCAACGGGCGGACCGGCAGCGAATTGCGCTTCCGGCCAGATGCGCAGGATGGCGGTGGCCATGACATGCGCAGTCGAATGACGGAGCCGCTCGATGTCGGTCATCTGGGCGCGTTGCTCGGGAGTTTTACGTTCGTCTGGCATATAAGCGGGGTTCTCCGACGCTGGGATCAGTAGGCGCCGGCGGAAACAAATGGAAGCAGCGAGTCGCGGTAAACTCAAGGGCTTGAAGGAAATTGCCGACCCCCTCGACAGCGAAAAGTGGCTGCCGGTTGCGCAGTTCTTGAACGGCTTACAACCCTTCCCGCCCTAGCTACCAGCTGCGCTTGGTCTCAACTTCACAGGTGTTGCGCGCCCCTTAACGGCAAGCTCTCGCGCTCCGATCTTCAATCTTTTGGTGATTCAATTACTAAATTGTTTTTGAATGATTGTGTCAGGCAACGGATTGGAAATCGGCCCGGCTGGACTTACGGGGGAGCGACCTCGTCTTCGCCGCACACGGCTCGGCAATATATAAGATGTCTAAGGGTACAAATTACTATCCCGCACTGGATGGCCTCCGAGCCGTCGCGGTGCTGCTCGTTTTTTTCCATCATTACCTCAACAAGCAAGTCCCGCTGCTCGTCTCCGGTTGGATGGGAGTAGAGCTATTCTTCGTTCTCTCCGGCTTTCTTATCACGGGCATTCTTTTCGACAGCCGTAACCGCGAGCACCGGCTGCGAGACTTTTACATGCGGCGCGTTCTCCGTATTTTTCCCCTCTATTACGGGGTTTGGATCGCGCTTCTGCTCAGCGGCCTGGTTCTCTTCCATTGGCAATGGAACTCGCACTGGCTCCTCTGGCCGATGCACCTGGGGAATTTCGCCCGCTTTCTCTATTTTGAACCGAACGACCTCTACCATCTCGATATTCTGACCAACGGCGGAAGGCTGCAAAGTTGGCTGCCCTATGCGGTGGTGGCTCCTTTCTGGACGCTTTGCATCGAAGAACAGTTCTATCTCCTATGGCCGATGGTCGTGTTTTCCATGCCCAATCGGAAATCGCTCATCCGACTGAGCTTGGGATTGGTTGTAATTTGCCCTCTCTTGCGCGCGTTGCTGTGGTGGATTGTGCCCGAACCGCTGCGGCAGGCGGAGTTTATTGAGCGGTTCACTCCGGTTCGAATCGATGCGTTTGTCATTGGCGGACTCCTCGCTTTGGCGCTGCGTGGCCCGGAGCGGATCTGGATCGAGAAGCATCGCGCCCGCATCAGCGGCGGACTGATTGGCGCCGCGCTCCTCACCGGAAGCGCCTATCTTTTTGCTACTCATCAGATCAGTTTTCCGACGAACGATGCATTTATGAGCATCGCCGGATTTAGCATGATCGATCTCTGCACGGTGGGAGTGCTGGTCGAACTCATCCACGAGAAATCACTCCTCTCCCAATGTTTGCAGTTAAGCTGGCTGCGAAAACTCGGACAGGTGAGTTATGGATTCTACGTCTTCCATGACCTGCCTCGTTCGCTCTACCATGTCCTCGGACCGAAACTAGTGCCGAAGCATGTGCACTTTGGGATTACGCTCGTGGCGTTCTTCGGAACCCTGGCGCTCTGCCTAACGAGCTATTGGCTTTTCGAGAGACCGTTTCTCCGGCTGAAGAATCGTTGGACTGACCAAACGCATCGCGCCCCGGCGGTGTAAGCTCGTCTCGGCGGGCGAAGACCGACGTTCTGCGACGTCGCTTGCCGAGGAACAAGCGCGCGCTATTTAAGGGCCGCGAGCTTTTTCAAGTCCACGCGCTTGAGCCACTCCTGCAGCTCTTTCGGATCTTGTGCGGTGGTTTCGATTTGAAGGAAGTAACGCTTTGCAACCAGCAGCCAGAGCGTGCCGTGTTTGCCGTCGTTCTCGAAGGCTTCGAAGCCCGGCAGTCCGTCGATGGTAATTGGTTTCGAATAGCCCTCGGCAGTCGTTTCGGAGTTCTTCCAACCGGTCGTGGTCATCTCGACGTAATCCGGGCTGGCGACGGAATCGAGCAGACTGATCGAAGTAGTGGGCGCGTCGTTTCCTTGCCCCTTCGAATAATCGCGATGCACGCTCGAGATTTGCGCTTCGCCCAAATCATCCGTTGAGCCTTCGGGCTCTTCCGCCTTCCACTCGTTAGGCGGCGCGGGCAGGATGGGGAGGAGCTTATTGAAATCGACCACCTCGCCGGCGGCGATCGGTTTCGGAGTTGATTCTTCGCCGGGTGGCGGCGGCTGCGCGACCGCGACGATTGAGAACGCGCCGCCGAAGACGAGCGCAAGCGCGATGCGGAAAAGGAGAGCGTGCTTCATGCCGACGTGTCTTTAAGCGAATGAGGTTCGGGCGAGCCGTTTGTCAAGGTAGCGGAGCGACGAGTGATCCTGGACATGCAGAAGCGTGCTCCCGGAGGACCTCCTTCCGCGCACGCAGTCTCGCGCTACAATAGCGGTCATGGTCTCGAAATTTCAGATCCGATCCGCCACAAAAGCGGACGTGTCCGTCACCCTGCGATTGATCCGCGAGCTGGCGGAATACGAGCGTGCGCCGGACGACGCCGTCGCGACCGAAGAAGATTTGCGCGAGGTCCTTTTCGGGAAAGAGCCAGCCGCGCATGTGCTGCTTGCGCTGGAAAATGATGAGGCTGTGGGTTTCGCGGTTTATTTCTTCAACTTCTCTACCTGGCTCGGCCGGCCCGGTCTCTATCTCGAGGATCTGTTCGTTAGACCGGAGCTGCGTGGGAACGGATACGGTCGCGCGCTCTTGCAGCGTCTTGCACAAGTCGCGCAGGAGCGCGGTTGCGGCCGGATGGAATGGGCCGTCCTCGATTGGAACGAGCCGGCGATCGGCTTTTACAAGAAGCTCGGCGCGAAACCGATGGACGAATGGACGGTTTTTCGCCTAACGAGTGATGGCATCGCGCAGCTCGCGAAAGACAGACAGGATTTACAGGATTAACATGATTGGAAGAGAACTGGGGCCACCTGAATCTTCATCCTGTAAAATCCTGTTAATCCTGTCTGTCTCCTAACGAGATGACGAAGATCGAGGACTACGCCTTTCTCAGCGACACGCAGACTTGCGCACTCGTCAGCCGCGATGGCTGTGTCGACTGGCTTTGTTTTCCGCGCTTCGATTCGGGCGCGTGTTTCGCTTCGCTCCTCGGCGACGAAAAAAATGGACGCTGGCGCTTCTGGCCTAACGAGAAGATAACCGCCACCCGCCGACGTTATTGCGGCGATTCGCTCATTCTCGAAACGGAAATAGAAACCGAAAGCGGAACGGTTCGTTTGATTGATTTCATGCCGCCACGCGGCGAAGCGCCCGACATCATTCGCATCGTGGAGGGAGTGTGCGGCGAAGTGACGATGCGGATGGAGCTGATCATTCGTTTCGACTACGGGCACATTGTTCCGTGGGTGCGCAAAGCGCAGGGCGGGCTTGAGGCGATCGCGGGACCGGATGCGCTCATCCTGCGCGCGCCGGTGGAAACACGCGGTGAAGATATGCGCACCGTCGCGGAATTTGTCGTCAAAACGGGCGACCGGATTCCATTCGTCCTGACCTGGTTTCAATCGCATCTGAAACCACCGCGCGCGGTCGATGCGGAGCGCGCTTTTTCCGACACGGAAAAATATTGGAATGAATGGGCGGCCAAATGTCAGGCGAAAGGGCCGTGGCGCGACGCGGTCATGCGGTCGCTCATCACCCTGAAGGGTCTGACCTACGCGCCGACCGGCGGAATTGTGGCCGCGGCTACCACTTCGCTTCCGGAAAATATCGGCGGCGTTCGCAACTGGGATTACCGCTACTGCTGGCTGCGCGATGCCACCTTTAGCCTGGTCGCGCTGATGGGCGCTGGTTATGTGGAAGAAGCGCGCGCCTGGCGCGAGTGGCTCTTGCGCGCGGTCGCGGGCGATCCCACGCAGATGCAGATCATGTACGGCGTTTGCGGCGAGCGGCGTCTGAACGAATTCGAAGTGCCGTGGCTGAGCGGCTACGAAAACTCGCACCCGGTCCGAGTGGGGAACGCTGCCTCCGAACAATTTCAGCTCGATGTATACGGCGAAGTGCTCGGCTCGATGTATCGCGCGGCCGGGGTGGGAATCAAATCGAGTGAAGCCGATTGGTCGTTGCTCGTGGCCCTAACGAGTTCTTTGGAAGAACGCTGGGAAAAACCAGACTACGGCATCTGGGAAGTGCGCGGTGAGCCACGGCATTTTACCCATTCGAAAATGATGGCCTGGGTTGCCTTCGATCGCGCGGTGAAATTAATCGAGGAAGGCCATTGCAGCGGCGATGAGGATCGGCTCGAGCGCTGGCGGAAAATTCGCGACACGATTCACGAGCAGGTCTGCACCCGCGGCTTCGACCAGAAGAAGAAAGCGTTCACCCAATATTACGGATCGGACGCGCTCGACGCCAGTTTGCTCATGATGCCGATCGTCGGCTTTTTGCCCGCGACGGATGAGCGCGTGCGGCAGACGATCGACGCGATCGGACGCGAACTGATGCAGGACGGATTTATCCTGCGCTATCGGCCGGCCGAAAAAAACGTGGATGGCCTGCCGGGCGGCGAAGGCGTTTTCTTGCTCTGCACATTTTGGTTCGCGCGCTGTCTGCATTTTATCGGACAAAAAAAGGAGGCGCGTGATTTGTTCGAGCGGCTGCTCGCGATTCGGAATGACGTCGGGTTGCTCGCGGAAGAATACGATCCGCGCGCGAAACGCATGCTGGGAAATTTTCCGCAGGCTTTTTCGCACGTCGCTTTGATCAACACCGCGCGAATCCTTTCCGATGGCTGAGACAACAAGCGACGACTTAGCGATGCTCGGGCTAACGAGTTGTCACCCTGAGCCGGCGGAGCGAGGCGAAGGATCTCACAACCGAAGGTTGGCGCTCCGCGGGTCAAAAAAAGCGTGGTTGGCTACGCTGCGCTCTTTTCGGGCGAAGCCTCAGGATGACAGGCGCGTGGTCGTGCGCCGGGACGCGCGATCCTATGCGCTCTGCACCAGTCGCCTGATCAACTCGCTGTCACTCGCGATACCGATCAGCTTTTGCTGCGGATTCAGGACGGCGGCCAAGCCCACCCGGGCCGCGCGCAAGCGGCGAATGACGCGATAGGCAGGTTCGCTTTCCGCCGCGGTCACGATCCGGCGAGTGTAGCTTGCGAGCGATCCGCTAGCGCCGCCTTCGAACAAAATATCGAGCACGTTCACGAGCCCGACCGCCTCGCCGCTGGCCGAGATCACGGGAAAACAATTCAGGCCGGAGGTCTTGCTCAAATCGAGGAGTTTGTCGACCGAGGTCTGAGGCTCGATCGCGATACAATTTGCGAGCGGACGCATGACATCGCGCGCGCGCACGTTGCGAAAATCGACCACGTTGTGAATCATCGCGCGCTCGGTGGAAGTAAGCGATCCTTCGCGCTCGCTTTGTACTGCGACTTGTTTCAATTCTTCACGCGCAGCGAAGAGCCGGGCCCGCTCCGAACGGCGGCGCGGAAGGAGAAGACGCCCGATGAACTCACCGATGATTAATATTGGCGAAAGGACCCGCGAAGTGGTGGAGAGAATGCGGATGAGCGCGCCAAGAGCGCGAATCGGAAATCGTCGGAAAAGCGATTTCGGAAGGACGCCGAGGGCGAAGAGATAAATTGGGACCGCGCCGACAACAGCGATGAAATAACCAACGCGTCCGAAGCTGCCGATGAGGGCGCGGGTCGCAAGGAGAAGCGCAAAGATGTCCGCTACATTGGTGACAATGAGGACGGTGACAAGCTGGCGGCCGGGACGTTCCAGCAAGCGCGACAAGCGCCGCGCCCCCGAGGTGCGCTGTTTCACATGTTGCCGCAAAGCGACCGGATCGACGGAAAGCAGGCCCGCCTCCATCCCGGCGAAGAGAAACGAAATCGCGCACAATCCGAGGACGGCAAACCAGATCATGACGCGTCTTCCTCCGCGCCGTTTTCGTTTTCGTCGATGCAATCGTCGGTCAGACAGGCGGTTTTTTGCAGGAGCAACTCTTCGATCCGTTTGCGTGCGGTACGCCGGACGGTGATGGCGAGGCGGGGCAGCTCCAGTTGCGCGCCAGAGACCGGGAGGTAGCCGAGCCGATTGAAAACGAATCCGCCGATCGTATCGATGCCGTCCGCTTTCAATTCAAAACCAAGATGCTCGGTCAGATCGTCGAGGCGCGCGTTCCCACTGACGAGAAGACGGCCATCTTCCAGCGGCTCGATGTAGAGATCCGCCTGACCGAGCGGCGCGGCATCGCTCATGATTTCCTCGATAATATCGGACAAGGTGATGATGCCTTCGGTCCCTCCAAATTCGTCCACCACCACCGCGAGTCCTTGCGGATGCGAGAGAAAATTTCGGAGCAGATTCATCGCCGGCATCGTCTCGGGGACGAAGGAGGGCAACGCGAGATTCTCGGTATAATGTTCGCCTGGATTTAGCAGGAACGCTTTCGCATCAATGATGCCGACGATCTGGTCGGGCGTGTCCGCGTAGACCGGCACGCGCGAATGCCGCTGCTCCTTTAACTGCGCGATCGCGTCATCATTCGGCAGGTCGTCCGGCAGCGTGAAAGTGTCGACCCGCGGCGTCATGCAATCCTTCGCGGTTTTGTCGCCGAGCTTGATGATCTCCTGGATCATTTCGCCTTCCGCTTCGCCGAGCGCGCCTTCTTCTTCGCCGATCTCGAGCAGCGTCTCCAATTTTTCATCTTCCAAATCGGGATGCGTTTTTGGCGGCGGCGGAATGAGACGATCCACCACCGCCTCGGAAATTTTTTCCATGACGTGGCCGGCGCGATCGAGCAGCGGCATGACCGCGCGCAAAGTCGAAACGCCAATCGCGGAAAGTCGATAAGGCGCGGAAATGGCGAGGACTTTGGGGATTAAATCGCAGAGCAGAACGACAACCGCGAAAATGGCGATAGCGGCGAGCCACTGCGGGATGTGCGCGGCCGCGAGTGGTCCTTCCCAAAGGAGGACGAGGCAGAGGACGATGAGCGGTACATTGACCAGCACATCGGCGAGCAGAAGTACGCTCAAGACGCGCCGCGGATGATCGCGAAAAATCTGAATGAAATTTTTCAGAGAAGGATGGCGTTCCTCCAAGTGACGAAGCTGGTGCGATTTGAGCGAGAAAAGCGCGGTCTCCAGTCCGGAAAAAAGCGCGGAGCAGAAAATGAGCACCCCAATGACGAGCAAAAGGACGATGAGGCCCCCCGCCATCATCCTGCGCTTCCGGAGCGGGGCGCGCGTTTCCGCGGGGAATTCGAGCGTGCTGGTTTGCCCCTCATCTCAGACGCGGCCAAGCTACGGCGAACATGACCAAAGGCGAGAGGATTTCGCGATTCGTCGAGGAGCTAGCGGAGTCAATGGAGCCGGCTCCCCAAGTGGCCGGAGCCTTCGATGAGATCGCGGCTCATCCCTGCTACCGCGGATTTTTCCGCTGCTGGAATGAGCAACATTATTATGAAGCTCACGATGTCCTGGAACATCTCTGGCTCGATACCAGATCGGACGACGCGGATTATTTTAAAGGCTTGATTCAGGCCGCGGGCGGTTTCGTGCATCTGCAAAAGCACTTCGAATTTCCCACGCATCGCGTGCATGGACGCCGGCTGGGACCGGCCGTGCGCCTGTTTCGATTAGCGGAGAAGAACCTCACGCCTTTTGCACCGGTGCGGCATGCCTTTGCGGTCGCGGATTTGATCGAGCTGATTCACCGCACGGCGGAGGCGGTTGTCGCATCCAACTTTTCGCGCAATCCGTGGTCGCCGGAATCCGCGCCGAGGCTGCATCTCTCGCCAGACTCGGGATAACCGCGACGACTGGTTCGGTTAGGCGATGCCGCCGCGAGAGAGTCTTTCGCTCAGCCAAACCGCGGAGAACGAAATGACGATACATACCGTGACGAGATGCCAGGCCGTTTCGTCCTGTCCGAGCTGGACCGCTTCGTAGATTTTCAGGGAGAGCGTCGTCGTTTTTCCCGGAATGTTTCCTGCGACTAAAATGGTCGCACCGAATTCGCCGATCGCGCGGGCGAAGGCGAGGACGACGCCCGCCCAAATTCCGCGCGCGGCCAGCGGAAGGGTGACGGCAAAAAAGACACGCAGTTGTCCGCCGCCAAAAATTCGTCCCACGTCTTCAAGATCACGCTCCACTCCTTCGATCCCAACCCGCGCGCCGCGAACCAAAAGCGGGAACGACATGACCGCACTGGCGATCACGACCGCGCGCCAGGTGAAGACGATGTCAAGGTTCCAATGCTGATGCAGAAAATTTCCGATCGCCCCGCGCCGGCCCAGCGATTTAAGCAGGATTAGTCCGGTGGCGACTGGCGGGATGACGAGCGGCACGGTGATAATCGCTTCCACCAGTGTCTTGCCGCGCCAGCGTTTGCGCGCCAGCAGCCAGGCGAGAGCAAGGCTGGGCGGCGTGATCAGCGCCGTGCTGAGCGCGCAAACGCCAAGGGTGAAGACGATGATTCGCCACTCTTCAGACATTCGCGCAGAATCAGCGCTTCACGATGAAGCTGAATTTCTCGAAAATTTTCAAGGCCGCATCGGTCTCGAGATATTTGAGAAATTTTTCCGCTTCCGGTTTGCGCGGCGTTTGTTTGACGAGCGCGGCAGGATAGTTGATCGGCGATGTCTCGTTAGGCGGAACGCTGAAAATGACTTTCACTTTTTTGGAAACGCCGGCGTCCGTCTGGTAAACGAAGGCCACATCGGCGTTTCCGGATTCGACCACGGCCATCCCCGCGCGCACGTTTTCCGTCGGAAGAATTTTCGGCTCGAGCTCCTTCCATAAGCCGGCCTTCTCCAGATAACCGCGAGTGTAAACGCCGACCGGAACAAACTTCGGGTCGCCGACTGCGATGCGCTGCACATTCCGCAGATCAGCGATCGTGCGCAAAGTGAGCGAGCTATCGGCAGGCGCGACGATAACCAAACTGTTAGCGAGCAAATCGCGTCGCGACGCAGCTTCGATCCGGTCGCTTTTTTGCGCGCGATCCATCTGTGCGTCATCGGCGGAAAAGAAGATGTCGGCGGGCGCGCCTTCTTCGATCTGCCGCGCGAGCGTGCTGGATGCTGCGAAGTTGAAGACGAGCTTGTCGCCGCTTTCCTTTTCGTAAGCCGGGCCGATTTCCTTCAGCGCATCGGTCAAACTGGAAGCGGCATAAACATTGATCTCTGCCGCGCCGAGCGACGCGCAAAGCGAGAGAATTATCGCGAAAATGGCTGATCGAATCATGGCGCAGTCTCGGCTTCGTCGGCCGCGATTCAACTGCCGTTCGCTTTTGCGGTGTATATCCAGAAGGGCGCGCAGCTTCCGCCTTTTGCAGCGGACACAATGCGATAAGGTCCTACGTGGAACCACAGCGACCAGTCAGTCATAACCGCCTCGCGCAGGAAAAA
The DNA here is from genome assembly GCA_964236815.1 of uncultured Chthoniobacterales bacterium. Taxonomy (GTDB): domain Bacteria; phylum Verrucomicrobiota; class Verrucomicrobiia; order Chthoniobacterales; family UBA10450; genus JACCTI01. The sequence continues at coordinate 87,944 of CAXSFN010000004.1, read as the reverse complement.
TCACCTTATCTCCTGCAACACGCGGCAAATCCCGTCGCGTGGATGCCATGGGATAGCGAAGCGTTCGCGAAAGCCCGCGCGGAAAATAAGCCGATCTTTCTCTCGATCGGGTATTCGACCTGTCATTGGTGCCACGTGATGGCGCATGAGTCGTTCGAAGACGACGCCACCGCGGAAATCATGAACCGCGAGTTTGTGAACATCAAAGTCGATCGTGAGGAACGTCCGGACGTGGACCGCGTTTACATGACTTTCGTGCAGGCCACGACCGGCCACGGCGGCTGGCCGATGAGCGTCTGGCTGACGCCGGAATTAAAGCCTTTTGTCGGCGGAACTTATTTTCCGTTGGAGAATCGGTATGGCCAACCGGGCTTCAAAGATGTGCTGCGGCGAATCGCAGCGGCATGGAAGCAGGATCACGAAAAGATATCCGAACAGGGGGCGCGCATCGTCGAAGCGCTGAGCGAAGCCGCGGCCTCGGGCGCGGAAACGGGCGAGCAACTCGCTCCGTCACTTTTAGAAGATGCGTATCGGCAAATCGCGCGGGGTTACGACGCCCATGAAGGCGGTTTCAGCAGCGCGCCGAAATTTCCGCGGCCAGTCGTGCTCAATTTTCTTTTCCGTCTTTATGCGCGCGATCCCGAAGGAGCGATGGGGAAACACGCGCTGGAAATGAATCTTTTCACCCTGCGCAAAATGGCTGCCGGCGGAATGCACGATCATCTGGGCGGCGGTTTCTCGCGCTACTCGGTCGATGCCTTCTGGCACGTGCCCCACTTCGAAAAGATGCTTTACGACCAGGCGCAATTAGCGAGCTCGTACCTCGATGCTTTCCAGATCACGCGCGATCCGCTTTTCGAGAAGGTCGCTCGGGACGTGCTCGATTATGTGCGGCGCGACATGGTTGCGCCGGAAGGCGGATTCTATTCGGCGGAAGATGCGGACAGCGTTGTACCACCCGTCGCCGGGGTCGGTGACTCCGGTCACAAAGCCGAGGGCGCGTTCTATGTTTGGACAAAGAGCGAGATCGATTCGGCGCTCGGTGCCTCGGCCGAACTTTTCAATTTCCATTACGGCGTCGAACCGAATGGCAATGCTCCTTCCGGCGCGGACCCGCACGGCGAATTTGTCGGCAAAAATATCCTGATCGAGCGCCACTCGTTAGGCGAAACCGCCGAGCATTTTAAGAAGGGCGAAACTGAAGTGCGCGAGGACCTGGAGGCGGCGCGGAAAGTTTTTTTCGGTCTCCGCGCTCAGCGTCCCCGTCCGCATTTGGACGACAAGATCATCACGGCCTGGAACGGGCTCATGATTTCTGCGTTCGCGCGCGCCGCGCAGATCCTGGGCGATGAGGATTACCTGCACGTTGCGGAACGGGCGGCAGTCTTTCTGCGTTCGCACCTGTTCGACCCGGCAGAGAAGAAGTTAGTCCGAAATTATCGTGAGGGCCGGAGCGCGGTGGAAGGTTTTGCGGATGATTATGCCTTCGTCATTCAAGGATTGCTCGACCTCTACGAAGCTTCCTTCGAGGTGGAATGGTTAAAGTTCGCGCTCGAATTGCAGGAAACGCAGGACCGTTTGTTCGAGGACAACGCGAACGGCGGTTACTTCAGCGGTACCGGGACCGATCCGAGCATTCTGCTGCGGATGAAAGAAGACAACGATGGCGCAGAGCCGGCCGCCAGTTCGATCACTGCGCTCAATTTGTTGCGCCTCGCGCAAATCCGCGCCGACGATTCGATGCGGGCGCGCGCGGCAAAAACTATCGCGGCCTTCAGCGCAACTTTGAGACGGGTTCCAAGCGCGATGCCGCAGATGTTGGTCGCGTTTGACGCGATCCTTAGCAAGCCGCGGCAGATCGTCCTCGCGGGCGAAAAGAAATCCGAAGGTGTGCGCGGGTTGCTGCGGGAGGTGCATCGACATTATGCGCCGAACAAAATTCTCCTCCTGGCCGATGGCGCGGAGGGGAGCGCGTTCCTCCAGGAAAAATTGGAGGCTTTGCGCGAAATGAAAACGACCGAGGGAGAGCCCGCGGTTTACGTGTGCGAGAATTTCACCTGTCAGGCGCCGGTGCGCGAGGCTGCGGAATTGCGCGAGCTGCTTCTTGCCAGGTCTTAGCGGCGACGTCTTTTAGCGGGCTGGGCAAACGCTCGATCTGGAGTCGTAACGAGGCCGCGCCGCTACACCGCGACCGCGCGCTTTACGGCTGTTCGAACTTCGCGGCGGCGACGGGAAGTTTCGGTCGGCGACGCAGACGCATCCAGTTGTTCCAGGTCTTTCGCACGCTGTCTTTCGGGGTCAGATAATGCTGGCTCAATTCGTTGCTCTTGCAGATCTGCGCGAGGATGCCTCGAACCGAGAAATCCTCTGTCTGCAAAATGGTGTAAGCGGTGCCGAGTGCTTCGCAATGATGCGCGTCGCTCGCCGCCGTCATGGGCAAGCCGCGAACCTTGGCATATTCGAAAGCGAATTTGTTGTAGCGCCGCAGCGTGGTCGCAGCGTTAAAAACTTCCAGCGCATCGATCGGCAAAGTCTCGAGCGTTTGGTAGCGAATGCCGGCGCGGAAAAGATCGTAAGGATGTGGCGGAATCGCGAGGCCGCCGCGCTCATGGATGATCGCACAGACTTCGCGCGCGGGCGTGCCTTTCAAATCGGGCAGGGTAGTTCCGATGCAGAGAAGGTGGCCTTCAGCGGTCGTCACTTCCTGTCCGGGAATAATGAGGAAATCATCGACCGGCTGGCCGTCTGCGCGCATCAGGCCTTTCTCGAGCAGATAACTGACGGCATCGCAGGTGTTGTGATCCGTGACCGCGAGACCGTGCAGGCCCTTTTTGCGCGCGGCGGCGATATTCTCCTCTGGACTCGAGACGCCATCACCGGAAAAAAAGGTGTGGGTATGGAGATCGATATTGAAGGGCACGAGCGGAGGCTAGTTTCGCAAGATTGGAATGAAAAGCGCCGGTTTTACTAAGACGGAGTCGCTGAAATCCAAAGCGCCCGATGGTGGCGCGCTCTCCTTGTGCTTCGTTCAGGCGAGCGCTTCGACGAAGAAAGGCTCGTTGGCCGACACGGGTGGTTCTTCGCCATTGCCGTGCTTGAATTGCATGTCGTAAAGCCGGCGATAATAACCGGATTGCTCGATCAGCTCGGCGTGGGTGCCGATCTCTTTGATGTGGCCCTCTTCCATCACGACGATTTGGTCCGCGGATAAAATCGTGGAGAGCCGGTGGGCAATCGCGATAACGGTGCGGCCCGCGGAAAGATTTTCGAGCGCGATCTGAATTTGCTGTTCGGATTCGGAATCGAGCGCGGAAGTCGCTTCGTCGAGAAGGAGAATCGGCGCGTTTTTTAAGAGCGCCCGCGCGATCGCGAGACGCTGTTGTTGTCCGCCCGAAAGCAGACAGCCCTTGTCACCAATGACGGTTTCATAACCGTGCGGCTGCGCCGTGATGAAGTCGTGGGCAAAGGCAGCCTGGGCGGCGGCATAGATATCTTCCCTGGTCGCGTTCAGGCGTCCGAACTTGATGTTGTTGAAGATAGTATCGTGAAACAAAAACGTCTCCTGAGTGACGAGGCCGATCTGTTCGCGCAATGATCGCTGGGTCACTTTGCGCAGATCGTTTCCGTCGATTTTGATCCGGCCTGAAATCGGATCGTAAAGACGCAGCAGCAGAGAAAGGATGGTGCTCTTGCCCGCGCCGCTTGCGCCGACCAGCGCGTAAGTTTTTCCGGGCTCGACGCTGAGACTTAGTTCACTGACCGCATCAGTCACGCCGCCGGCGTAGCGAAAGCTCACGTTTTCCAATTCGATCCGGCCGTTGGAACGTGGCAGCGCAACTGCATCGGGCAGATCGACAATACTCGGTTTGGAATCGAGGATCGCGAAAATTTCCGCGGTCGCCTGGATCGAGCGTTCCATTACAATCTGAATGCGGCTGAGTTGCTTGATCGGCTCGTAGAGCAGGAAGATGCCCATATTGAGCGCGAGAAAGCGGGCCGCGCCGACGTTGCTGAAATAAACGTAAAGCAACGCGAGCCCGACGCCGACCGCGGCGATCGTCTCCACCAGGTTTCCGGTCAATTCCATCGCGCGGACGATTCGAATGGCATTGTCGAATTGAAGCTTGTTGCTGTGGCGAAAAATTTTGTCCTGATAATCTTCGCGCGCGAAGGACTTGATCACCCGAATGCCGGCGAAGGTTTCCTGCATCGTCACCACCATCTGTCCCATGTCTTCCTGTTCCGCTTTCGCGGCGCGTCGAGCGCGCTTTCCGTAGATGCTGATTGGGATGATGCAGGTCGGGAACAGCACCAGGGTGGCGATGGTAAATTTCCAGTCCAGATAGAGCAGCACGCTTACACCGCTGATAATCGCGACCGGCTGCTTAAAGAGATCGCTGCTGATACCGGAAAGCGCAGTCTGCATCATGCGGGTGTCATTGGTGATCCGCGACATGAGAAAGCCGGAGCGGGCTTTATTAAAAAAATCCATCGAGTGACTGAGGATTTTCTGGAAGAGCTGCGTGCGAATGTCGGTCAGCACCTTATTGCTGACCCACGCCATGTAATAACTGTTGGCGAAAGAGCAGGCGCTTCGCGCCAACATCACTCCTGGAATGGCCAGACAAAGCACGACGAGCGAATCGATTTTCGGACCGGTGTCGAGCTGGTTGCGATTTTGCAGCAAGGTTTGCGCGTTCATCGGGCCGCCGTTGAAGACGAATGACATCACGCGCGCGAGAACGATCGGCAGCAGGCCATTGATCGCGCCGTAGGCGAAGCCGAAGGCGAGTCCAATACCGAAGCGGACCTTGTAGGGTTTGACGTACTGAAAGAGGCGCCGGTATGGCCCTGAGCCGGCTTTGATTGTCTCCCAAATCGAGCGCTTAACTGTCGGAGGCGTGACTTTGCTCATACGATTGCGCCGCGTGGCGTTGCGAGCTGCGTTTCCATAGCATCGATCACTTGCTGGGTCGAGATTTGGTTCATCGCGACCGGCTTCTGTTTCGGGACAAATTCGGTCAAAGGCGCGGTGTGGCCGGCTTGCAGAACAAGCGCGGGCGTAAAGCGCGGATGCCAATGGAGCGCGTTCGTCGGGCCGAAGAGAACGACCTGCGGAGTTTGAGTAGCGGTGGCGAGATGGACCGGCGCGGAATCGACTGTGGTCAGAACTCGCGCCTGTTGAATGATGGCAGCGAGAGTAAGGAGATCGACCTGGCCGGAGAGATCGACAAAAGAATGGCGCGCGTGTTTTTTGATTTCGCGAATGTGATTTCGCTCGAGGGCCGCGCTGCCACCGGTGATGACGCAGGCGAGTTCGTGTTCCGCAGCGAAGGCGATGAGCGCAGCCCAGCGTTCCGCTTCCCAAAACTTTTCGGGGCGGGCAGAGCCGGGATGAAGGAGAAGAAAATCGCCCCGCACGCCTGCTTTGTTCAGCACCTCCTTTGCCTTCTGCAAGGCAGCGCCGGGCAGATGGAGCTGCACGCGCCGTGACGCGCCCCGAATTCCTAATGGCTCCAGCAGGGCCAGGTGATAATCCACCGTGTGCATGAGGCCAATCGGCAGATCGACCAAGGTGTTGTAAGTGAGAGAGCGAAATTTCTCGCGCTGCTTAGGATGGTCGGCCGTGATGCGTTTGCGCGCTCCGGAGAGCATGGTGAGAAAAGCGGAGCGATCGTTCCGGGTGAAATCGAGGCAGTAATCGTATTTGCGGCGTGCGACCGTGAACCAGCTGGCTGCGTCGCTGATTTTTCCGCGCGCGATGAAGGAGTGGTCGAGGCCGGGGATCGCTGGGAGGAGCTCGCGCGTGCCTGCGGAGACAACGAGCGAGATTTTTGCCTGTGGAAATTTTTCACGCACGGCCGCGATCGCCGGCGTGGTGAGGATGAGATCGCCGATGCGCTTGAGTTGCAGGAGAAGGATGTTCACGCGGATGGATGCGTCGCATGGAACGTATGCGACCGATGGGCTAACGCTTCATTCCCATCGCGCGCTCGTAAGCAATGAGCAGCCGCGTGCGAAAATGATCCCAAGTGAAATTTTTCACGACGCGTTCGCGGGCCGCGAAGCTCATCCGCTCGACGATCTCCGGATGGTCGTAGAGATGCCGGATCGCCGCCGCAAGCGCGTCCACATTCGCCGGCGGAATGATGATCCCTTCCACGCCATTGACCACGACATCACCGGCTTCGCGCGTGGTGATTTGCGGCAGACCAGACGCCGCTGCTTCGTAGGTAACCTTGGCACTGCCTTCGCAGGTCGAAGGGAAAACGTGGATGGTTCCTTTTCGTAAATAATTTTCCACATCAGGCGCGAAACCGACCACGCGAATATTGTCGCGCCAGAAACGCTTGAGATGCGGTTTCGCTTCCTCATGCACGGAGCCGATCAACCAGAGCTCGGCGTTTTTCAGCTCGAGGCGATGCCACGCTTCCAGAAGATGGTGAATGCCTTTTCGTTCGATCAAGGCGCCGGAAAAAACCGCGCGGAAGATCGGCGGCCGCTGGCCCGGCGTGAAGCGTGTCACGTCCACGCCGCGTGGCAGGTAATAGAGTTTACTCTCCGGAAAACCCTGGACGCGGAAGGTGTCGGCGGCTTTCTCAGACAAGACAACGAGCAAATCCGCCAGCTCGTATTCCTCGAGGAAACGCTCGCGCTCGAGGAGCAGCCGTTGTTTCCAATGCCGTTTCGGATCTAAGGCAACGAACGGTTTCGCAGCCTTTCCGCGATCGCGATGCCAGGTGGGAATTTCGACAACTGATGGAATGCCGCGCGCCCGCGCTACGCGCAGAGATTCGAGACAATCGCCCGACCAGCTGTGGAAGAGATCGTATCGGCCGGTGGCGAGCTGGCGCGCGGCGATCCAATCAAGATATTTTTTTTTCGCCCCGTAGTAGTAGGGCCGCTCGAGAAAGGAGATTAACCGGACCGGATGCCAGCGGAGCGAGTGAATCAGGTGCGCAGGGATTTCGTTCTGGCGATTATCGTAGGCGACAGCTTTCCCCAGAAAACCGCCGCGATGCGAGGCGCGTAACGCTTCGAAGGCGTCCGTATCCAAACCGGAACCTCCGATGCGCGCGAAGATGGAATAAAGAAGATGGCTCGGAAGGACGCGGGCCTCCTCGAACGAGACGGGCGGAAGCGGAGCGTTTAAAGTTTCACCCGGCATCGGCTCACAAGTATTGTGGCGTTTGCAGGCAAGTAAAGAGATAGGCCCGCGCGATGAATACGGAGCGTTTAAAAATTGGTTTTGTCCGTCGTGGTTATTCCGCCAGCGGCGGGGCGGAGGCTTATTTGAAACGGCTCGCGCAAGGCGTGCAGGCTGCTGGACACGAAGCTCGTCTCTTCACCACGGAAGCGTGGCCGCCTAACGAGTGGTCGTTTGGCCCAATCACGCGCCTGCCTGGCCAGACGCCGGCGCAATTTGCCGATGCGCTGCAGGAGCTTCGGCCGGCGAGCGATTGCGATGTGGTGATGAGTCTCGAGCGGGTCTGGCAATGCGATGTCTTTCGCGCCGGCGATGGGGTGCATCGCGCCTGGCTGGAACGTCGTGCACGCTTCGACAGCGTCATTCGCAAAATGAAATCGGTCTTTAATCAAAAGCACCGTGGCATCCTGCGCTTGGAGGAATCGCTCTTTGCACACGGCGGCGCCCGACGCGTGATCGCAAATTCGCAGATGGTGAAGGACGAAATCGTGAGGCTGTATGGCTATCCGGCGGGCGAAGTGCATCTGGTTTACAACGGAGTGCCGTGCGCGGCCCTGGCGGCAGTCGGCTTGGAGAAGAGGAAGCCGGCGCGCGACTCGTTAGGCTTGAAAGCGGACGAAATAGCGGTGCTATTCGTCGGGTCCGGCTGGGCGCGCAAAGGACTGCGCTTTGCCCTCCGCACCGTGGAAGCCTGCGGCATTCCGCAGATGAAACTGCTGGTGGCTGGACGCGGCAACCGTTCCAAATATCGATCGCGGGCAGCGAAGTTCCTCGGCGTGGTGGAAGATTCGCCCGCGCTCTACGCCGCGGCCGATATTTTTTTGTTGCCGACGATTTACGATCCGTTTTCGAACGCCTGTCTGGAAGCGCTCGCCGCCGGTTTACCGGTGATCACGACGCGCGCGAACGGATTCTCGGAAATCATCGAGGACGAAAAACATGGCAGCATCCTCGAGCAGCCGGATGATTTTGTGACGATGCGGGAGGCGCTCCATTATTGGTCTGATCCCGGCCGGCGCGCGGAAGCGCGTGCGCAGATTCAGGAACGCGCCGCGCGGTTCGATATCTCGGTTAACGTCGCTCGCACTCTCGAAATTCTTACCCAGTCGAGCGAAGTAATCGCCGCCGCAGCACGGCAAGAATAAACGGAAGGACTCGTTAGGCCGCAGCGAGCGCCGCGTCCACGTCCGGAAAAATCTGGAAGACTTGATCGAGCCGCGCGATTTCAAAAATAGGCCGCACGCTTTCCTGCAATCCAGCGAGCGCAAACTTCCCGCCATACGCCGCGACGTTTTGCATTCCCTCGATCAAAACCGCGAGACCAGAGCTATCGATGTAGCTCACCTTGGAGAGATCGACCACCACCTGCTTCGGCTTGGTGTTGATAATCGCATTGAGCGACGCAGCGATCCGCGGCGAGACGTGAAGATCGATTTCGCCTTCGAGCGGCAGAACATTGGGACGTGGGCTTTCAGGCATCGGATTTTCTCTGGTGACGGGCTGACCGACGGGGAAGATGTCACTCCCCTGCGGATCGTCAATCGTCACCAGCCGAGAGTGGCGATCACGTGATCGACTTGCGAGAGATCGTCGAACAGAAAATCCGGTTTGCATGCGGCTAATCTTTCGCGCGACCACGAACCGGTCGCGACTGCGATGGTGCGCGCGCCAAAGATTTTACCGCAGGCCACGTCGTGTCCGGTATCGCCGATGACATCGATCCGCGCGGCGTCGAATTCTTCGCCGTGCTTATCTTTCGCGCGTTGCCGCACGAAGGCGCCAAGCTCGTTCCGATCGTGATGATCGTCGGCAAAAGCGCCGAACTCGAAATAATCCCAGAGGCCGTAGCGCTCGAGTTTTAATCGGGCGCCGCGTCGCAGATTCCCGGTGAGCAGGGCGAGGACGCGGTCTTCGCGAGGATGCATGCGCTCCAAAATCTCGACCACGCCGGGAAGAACACGGCCGTTCACCTGCGCGAGCAATTCGGGCAGGAGCGCGATGTATTCATCGAGCAAGGTTGTGATGTTCGATTCATCGGGCACGACGCCGTATTTCTGCAGAATACTGCGGGCGATGCCGGTGTCGGTCCGGCCCGCGATCTCGATATCGTGGAAGTCGTCCTGCACGCCATAGCGTTGCGCGACGATGCGCTTTAAAGCCTTATCGCCCGCGCCGCCTGTAGTAAGGAGGGTGGCGTCGATGTCCCAAAGAAGCAGGCGCTTTGACATTTTGATTTTCGATCAGGCGAACGAAGAACGGCGACGCTAGGACTGAAAATTGAAATCCGAAACCGAAAATGCAGGAGTACGAGTGCGCATTTGGTAAATGCGAAGCCGACTCAGCACTCGTTAGACCGAGAAATGATTCAGGAACCTGGCGGCCGCATTTGCGCCAGCGCGAGCATGCTGGCGATGAAAGCGACAATCGCTACAACCGCGGCGGCAAAGATGGCGGTGCGCGCCGGATCCTTCTCACTTCGCCGATGCGGAAAAGGCGAGGCGTTGGCAAAGTCCGCCGGCCGGGCACTGATTTCCGCCGGTTGCACCGCGACGTTCGAGAGCAGGGGAATCGAAGGCGCTTCATCTGTGACATCGCACTCGAAACACGCCTCCACTTTTCCGAAACGAATGCGATCACCCACCTTCAAGGCCACGCTCGTGATCGTCTCGCCGTTCACGCGGGTGCCGTTCGTCGAATCGAGGTCCTGCAGGTGAAAAGTCTCTCCCACCTGATGCAATTGCGCGTGCCGGCCCGAGACCGATGGATCGTCGATTTGGATGGTGTTTTCCGATGCGCGCCCAATCGTGACCAGCTCTTCGCTGAGCTCGTGCGGGATCGGTGCCGCACCGGAAGGTTGAAGAATCAGTTTCGACATCGCAGTGATGTTTAGGTGATCAAATCTCAAAGGTCGAGCCAACTGCTCAACCATCGGTCCACCTCGTCGTCACGTGACGATAACTGCAAATCTTCAATTCATCATTCGAGAGATATCGCGATCTGCGAGTCGCTTGCGCACTCATTGACCCATTCCGCACGCGCCCGCATAGTGCGCTCCCATGTCGATCGAGCTGACGCGCAACTTCTGCATTATCGCGCATATCGATCACGGCAAGACGACGCTCTCGGACCGTTTGCTGGAGCGGACCGGCACGATTCAGGATCGCGATCGGCAGGATCAACTGCTCGATTCGATGGACTTGGAACGTGAGCGCGGGATCACGATTAAAGCGCATCCGGTGGCAATGCGTTACACGGCGAAGAATGGAAAAGAGTATCGGCTGAACTTGTCCGATACGCCGGGGCATGTCGATTTTGCCTATGAAGTTTCGCGTTCGCTGGCTGCGTGTGAAGGCGCACTTTTGATTGTGGATGCTGCGCAAGGAGTGGAGGCGCAGACGGTCGCGAACGTGCACCTCGCCCACAAGCAAGGGCTCACAATCGTGCCGGTGATCAACAAGATCGACCTGCCGAATGCGGACATTCCGGCGGTGCATAAACAGATCGAGGAGATCCTGCAAATTCCCGCGGAAGAAGCGATCGATTGCAGCGCCAAGATGGGAATTGGAATTGAGGATATTCTCGAGGCGGTGGTGCACCGCATTCCTCCGCCCACGCCGCCGAAAGACGACACGCTGCGCGCGCTGGTTTTCGATTCGGTCTTCGATGTCTACCGCGGCGTGGTCGCCTATGTGCGCGTGATGTCGGGCAGTATGGAAGCCGACCAGTTGGTGCGGATGATGAACAACGATTCGCGCCACGAGATCAAGGAAGTTGGCGTCTTCACGCCGAAGATGTTTCCGCAGGCGAAGTTGAACGCCGGCGACGTCGGTTATTTCATCGCGAACATCAAGACGACTGCCGACATCAAAATCGGCGACACCATCACGGACCAACGGAATCCGGCGAAAGAAGCGCTGCCTGGATTTCAGGAAATCCATCCGATGGTTTTCAGCGGTATTTACCCGATCAACACCGCCGACTTCGAGCACCTGAAAACAGCGATCGGCAAACTGCGCCTGAACGATTCCGCCTTCATCTATCAACCGGAAAGCTCGGTTGCGCTCGGCTTCGGTTTTCGCTGCGGATTTCTCGGGTTGCTGCATATGGAGATCATCCAGGAGCGATTGCGGCGTGAGTACGACATGGACATCATCGCCACGTCGCCCAGCGTCGTTTACGAAATCCTGACCACACGCGGGGATGTCACCCTGGTTGATAATCCGGCGCATCTGCCGGACCCGAGCATCATCGAGGAAATCCGTGAGCCGATCGTGAAAGCCTACGTGCTTTGCCCGAACGAGAGCATTGGCGACATCCTCCAGCTCATCATGGAAAAGCGCGGGACGATGGACCACACCGAGACGCTCGACACGCGGCGCGTCATGCTCCATTGCGAGCTGCCGCTCAACGAAATCCTGGTCGATTTTAACGACAAAATTAAGAGCATCACGCGCGGCTACGGCTCGATGGATTACGAGCATGCGGGTTATCGCGCGGCCAAACTGGTGAAACTCGATTTGCTCGTAAATGGTGAGCCGGTCGATGCCTTCTCGATGATCGTGCATCGCGAACGAGCGGAAGCGCGCGGCCGGCAACTGGCCGCGAAGTTAAAGGAAGTAATCCCAAGCCAGCTTTACCAAGTTGCGATCCAGGCGGCGATCGGCGGCAAGATCATCGCGCGCGAGAGTGTCTCGGCCCTGCGCAAAGATGTAACCGCGAAGTGCTACGGCGGCGATATCACGCGCAAACGCAAACTCCTGGAGAAGCAAAAAGAAGGAAAGAAGCGCATGAAAAGCATCGGCAAAATCAACATCCCGCAAGAAGCCTTCATCCAAGTGCTAAAGGCGCAGTGATCGTTTTTTTGCGCTCCCGTTTCTCGCTTTGTCAGGTTGAGCGAAGCGAAACATCTCAGAATATTTCTGACCACTCCGGGCAGAGATAAAAGGTTTTCCCCTTTATTTTGGAGGACGCCGTTAACGCCGTGATGCACCAGCCCGCCAAATTTATTCAGATGCTGAAGCGGCAATGATTGCGTAGCCTCCCGCCCAATGTTTACGCCGCGTTACGTCAAGCACAGCAAGCTCCTCTTGCGGCATGCGCAAAAATATCTGCGCTACAAAAAGGATCTTCTTGGAGAAACCGAGCGGGTCGATCTTGGGACGCGAATCGGCGCACTGGAGAGCGCTCTGCGGGGGCGAAAAGCGGAGCGGATCAACGACGAAGCCGAAGCGCTCGATGCGAAATTGCACAAGCTCACGCCGGTGACTTGGGAGGCGCATTGGCGGGAAAATGTTGAAGTCATCCTGGTTGCCATCGTGGTTGCGATCGGCATCCGCTCTTATTTCCTTCAACCTTTCAAAATCCCGACCGGCTCGATGCAGCCGACTTTGAACGGCATCATCGGCCGCCCGATGAACGAACCGACGCCGAACATCGCGCGGCAGGTGGCGGAATTTTTCGTGCTCGGCCGCAATTATATCAATGTCGTTTCGAAAGAAGACGATCGCGTAGAACAGATTCTGCCGAAGAAGTTCGGTTTCTTTTTTACCTTCTCGCGCGTCATCTGCCGGAAGCAAAACTTTCTCGTCTACGCCGCGCCCGAGACTTTGCGGCAGGATTTTCACGTCATCCCGGGAAACACCTACAAACGCGGCGATGTCATCGCGCGTGGTGCGATCGACACTGGCGATCAGGTCTTCGTGGATAAATTCAGCTACAATTTTATCAAGCCGCGCGAGGGCGATGTGTTTGTTTTCAAGACTGACAATATCGCGCTCATTCCGGCCGATCCTGAAACCGGTGCGCCTTATTATATCAAGCGGCTGGCGGGGGTGGCTGGCGATGAGTTGCGGGTCGATTCGCCGGCGCTTTTCATTAACGGCAAACGCGCGCAAGGCCGTGGGTTCGAGCGGGTGATGACGGCGAAAGACGGCTACCGCGGTTATGCGCCCGGGCGTGATTACCTCGGCGATCCGAACCGTCCCTATACGGTGGAAGATCGGCACTTTTTCGCGATGGGCGACAACAGTTACAACAGCTACGACAGCCGCTATTGGGGCCCGGTCCCGGAAGAAAATTTAGTCGGGCGCGGCTTGCTGGTTTACTGGCCCTTCAGTCGTCACTGGGGCTTGATTCGTTAGGCAGCCGATGCAGTGGCAGGATGCGCCGCGTGTTTTTCCGCTGCTCGGTTTGTGCGGCGGCTATCTGCTTGTTCTATTTTTTAATCCGATCCGCCTTTCCCTGCGCGACGGCTTTCGCTGCCTCCTTCGCTTCAAACGCATTTGGCTGACCTTTGTCCTTCTCGGGTTCGCTTATTCGGTTTTTCAATTCGCGACTTTCACTCCGCTGCAGAGCAGCGCTGATCTCGACTTCTATCAAGTCGCGACGATGAGCGATTGGAATTGGCCGCGGCTGGTCGAGGTCTGGCGGGAGACGCCTCTGCCGACGCTGGAAGGCGTAGCTGGAATTTTTGATAACGCCACCACAACCTATCCGCTCTCGGTCGTGGCCGCCTTCCTCCTGCTTTGCAATTGGCGTGGCTTGCACGGCTCGTTTCTGCGGGCGCTGCAAAAGCGCTTCCGTCTCTGGAGTTATCTCATTTACCTGATCGTGCTCCTAAGCGCGGTCGCCTCGCTCTTTAAGCCAATCATTTTTTGGCGGCTGCCTGTTTGGAGCAGCGTCCTGCCGACCGCGGGACTCTTGAAGATTTCTGCTTCGGTGGATGCCGCTGCCTTCATTTTTGAATACCTCTTCGGCGTTTACATCCAGGTTTATCTCATCACCGTCTGCCTCGCCTGGATCAAAGGCCTCAGCTTCACGGAGGAAGCGCTATTCCAATTCGCCGTCCGCCGTTTCAGCTACGTGCTGAAGTGGGCTGGCCTGGTCGTTTTGATCGGCACACTCGTTGTGCGCCTACCGTTATTGCTTGCTTACTTCGTCGATCTTCCCGGCGTGCTCGATTACCAACCCATCGAGCGCTACGCGATGAGCGCTCTGCTCGTTCTGTTTTCTTCCGTGCAAATCTCACTCGTTCTGCACAATGAAAGTCTGGGGGCCGCGATCCGCGCGCATCGGCAATTCATCGGGCGAAATGCCGGCCGCTTCGCCTGGTTCCTCCTTATCGGCGCGATGCATTTTTTCTTTCTGACAGCATGCGATGCCATCGTCCGTGGCGCGGTCGCGGATCGGGTGGTGGGTGTGATCGTTTGGAAGACGATCTATGTCGGGGCGCGCGGGCTCGTCACTGGATGGTTGTTGGCTTCCTGGGTTTGCCTCTTCCGGCAATGCGAGACCGGCCGGATCAATCAGGAAACTTGGATTCAATATTAGCCTCATGGACGCGGCCAGGATCACGCGCGCGAGCAAATCGAATCTGGCCCTGGCCTTTGTCTCGTTAGGCAAGGAACGCCGCTGCGATATCACTGTCTTCTACGCCTTCTGTCGCGTGATCGACGATATCGCCGATTCTGCAGAGCTCGACGTGGCGGAGAAAGCACAGGGGCTTGCGGCCTGGCGCGGCTGGCTCGTTCAGACCGGGGAGAAGGAAGTTCCGCTCGCCTCTGATGTTCGTGGCCTGATGGCGAAGTATCATCTCGCGCCCGCCATGTTCGAAGAAATCATCGCGGGCGTGGAGATGGACCTGAGCATTTCCCGCTATCCGACTTTCGAAGCGTTGCGGCTTTATTGTTATCGAGTGGCGAGCGCGGTCGGTTTGGTCAGTATCGAAATCTTCGGTTATCGAAATCCGAAATGCCGGGAGTATGCGGTCGAGCTTGGCCTCGCTCTGCAAACGACGAACATCATCCGCGACGTCGGCAAGGACATGCGAACGGGACGAATCTACCTGCCGCAGGATGAGATGGCGCGTTTCGGTTATTCTGAAGCCGAATTATGGAGCGCGCGGTCTAACGAGTCATTCGTCGCGCTGATGAAATTCCAGGCCGAGCGCGCTCACAATTATTTTGCGCGCGCGGCGGCCCTGCTCCCACCGGAAGATCGCCGTTCCATGGTGCCCGCGGAAATAATGAGCGCGGTCTATCGAACTTTGTTGCGCAAGATCGAGCGCGACCATTTTCGTGTTTTTGAAAACGAATATCGACTGCCGAAATGGCAGAAGGCAGCGCTGGTGGGTGCCCAACTCCTTCGCCGCTGAGGTGCCGAATATCGCGTGCGACAATCCGTCGAACCTCAAACAATTGACTGGCTTGGCCCGAATCGGGCTGGTAGCCGGTTAACACGTTAGACCAACCATTATGAAAAAGATTAATTCCGTAGTTGTGGCCGCAACCGCTTTCGGTGCGCTGGCCCTTAGTTCTTGTGATACTCCGACCGGGCAGGGAGCAGGCTTTGGCGCTGCGACCGGCGCGATCATCGGTGGCGCCGCCACCGGCAATATCCGTGGAGCCGCGATCGGCGCCGGGATTGGCGCCGGCACCGGCGCTTTGATCGGCGCTTCGGTGGAAGCGGATCAGCGCGGATATTATAACGGCCACGAGGCCGGCTATTATCCGATGGGCCGCAGGATTGGACAGCCTGGCTTCGTGCGCAGTCCATATTCGCCGCACGCTATCGTCGATGTGCGCGGAGTTCCGCACGGCGCGCTGGTGCGCGATCCGGCGACGGGAAATATCTTCCGCAAACCGTAGGGAAGAATTGAGGGTTTGGTTGAGGGTTGCGCGAGAGCCAACCCTCAACCGTTCTTTTTCTGTAGCCCATCGACCAGGCGCTGCGCCTCTTCTGTCATTTTCAGCATCTCCGGCCACTGCCGGTGATAATTTTCGCCCGGTAATTTCCGGGTGGCATCGAAGCCCATGTGGGAGCCGATATTTTGAGCAGAAGGCGCGTGGTCTAACGAGTCGCTCGGATTGCGGATAATGGTGCTATCGCGCTCCGGGTCCGTATTGGCGCACAAACGAAACAAGACCTCGCTGGTGTTGTGCACGTCGCAATCTTCATCCACTACGATGATATATTTGCTGAACATCATCTGCCCCATTCCCCAGAGCCCGTGCATGATTTTGAAGGCTTGATACGGGTATTGCTTGCGAATGCTGACGAAGACGAGGTTATGAAAAACACCTTCCGGAGGCAGCGTCATATCGACCAGCTCAGGGAAGTTCATTTTAAAAACCGGCAGGAAAACACGCACGCTCGCGTCGCCCATGTAGAAATCCTCCATCGGCGGAATCCCGACGATCGTGGCGGGATAGATGGCATCCTTGCGGTGCGTGATCGCGGTCAGATGAAAGACCGGATAATCCTCGATCGCGGTGTAAAAACCGGTGTGATCGCCAAACGGACCTTCCGGCTTGGACTCGTTAGGCTGGACATACCCTTCGAGGACAAAATCCACATCGGCCGGAACTTCCAGATCGACCGTTTTACATTTCACCAGCTCGACCGATTTCTTCCGAATAAAACCGGCGAAAAGAAGCTCGTCGAGCCCATCGGGTAGCGGCGCGGTCGCGGCAAAGGTGTAAGCGGGATCACCGCCGAGCGTGACCGCCACCGGCATGCGCTCACCGCGCTCGTAGTAACTTTTCCCGTGGCGCGCGCCGACTTTGTGCACCTGCCAATGCATCCCGGTCGTGCGGTCGTCATACACCTGCATGCGATACATTCCGAGGTTACGTTCACCGGATTCCGGATCGCGCGTATGCACATTCGGTAGCGTCACGAAACGGCCGCCGTCCTTCGGCCAGCATTTCAGAATGGGGAGCTCGCGAAGCGTAAATTTTTCGGCCGTCGCTTTCGGATCTCCGGTTTCAAAAAGCTGCACTACCTCCTGGCACGCGCCTTCTTTGGAATGCTTGGGCCGGGCATGCAGCAGATTCAATCCCTGCTTCAGTAAGCTCCAGCCTTCGCGCAGATCTGTCGGCGGTTTCGCTTTCAGGATGAGCTGAATTTCCTGCGCAAGATCGGCCACGTTCTCGAGTTTTAATGCCATCGCCATGCGACGCGTCGAACCCATCGTGTTAATCGCGAGCGGGAATTTCGATTCGCGCCCGTCGATCGTCGGTCGCTCGAAGAGGAGAGCCTTGCCGCCACCCGGCGACTTCATTTCGCGGTTCGCCCATTCCGCGATTAACAAGTCCGTGTCGACCGGCTGCGTGATGCGCGTCAGCTCGCCGGCGTTATCCAAAGCGTCGACGAATTGGCGGAAAGACGAGTAAGCCATCGAGTTCTCGTTAAAGCGTGCTTCCTAATTTGTCACCTTGAGCGACGCGGAACGTCGCTGACAATTTCATTTTCCGCGTCCGAGAGATCTTTGCCGCCTGTGCGGCTCAGAACGATAAATTTTGGAAAACGCGTCCCTGGCCGACGCCCTATACGTCTATCCCGCCAGCTAGAGGTACGGCCGTGGCAGGAGTTGATATGCGATCACGCGTCCTCTTTGAAACGAAACCGTGCGTTCGGGATATCGTAAGACGGAGACGCGATTGTAAAAATACGGATCGAAGAAGGGGTCGTAATAGAAGCGGCCACCAAAACGACCGCGGCGATGCCCGGAATAACCGAAACCGCCGCCGAATCCATAACCGTAACCGAAGCCACCGTATCCTCCGCCGTAGCCACCATAACCGCCGCCATATCCGCCATACCCGCCGTATCCAAACGGACCCTGATAATCTCCAACGCTCGTGTCGTAATAGATCCAAGTCTCAACCGAGCTGCCGCGCATCCGGCCTTCCGCGCGCTGACTGGGCGGGCCCCAGGCAATGTAAACAGCGTCCCGTGACATGCCTTCGCGGATCCGACCCTGTTGCACCAGCGCCTGATCGGACGGCGACAGCCGTTGGAACGCTTGCGGTTTTTCCTGGATGCGGGTTTCAACCGTCGAGCATCCGGCGAGCAAAAATGTCAGGGAGAGAGCGCTTCCGCAGAGCGCCGAGAGAATTGTTTGACGCTTCATGCGGAAAAGCTATCACTCGGCCTCCGAGCGTCAACTGACGCGCACCTTGCTTGAGTCGCGTTGCGCCGGTAACTTTGGCCCTACATGGAAGATCGATTCGGCCATCGCATTTCCTATCTGCGCGTTTCGATCACCGACCGCTGCAACGAGCGTTGCACCTATTGCATGCCGCGCGAATTGCAGGAATGGCTTCCACGCGAAGGCATCCTGAGCTTCGAAGAAACGCTGCGGCTCGTGCGTATCTCCGCGCGTCTCGGTGTGAAGAAAGTGCGCGTCACTGGCGGCGAGCCTTTGACGCGGCGCGATGTCCTCTCCTTTTGCCGGGATCTCGCGCGCATTCCCGGTATCGACGACACCGGTTTGTCCACCAATGGCACTTTGCTCGCACGCAATGTTGCTCCGGGGATTCCAATGGCCCTCGCCTTGCGTGAGGCCGGCGTGCGAACGGTAAATGTTTCGCTCGATACCCTCGACCGGGAAGATTATCGCCTAACGACTGGTCGCGATTTCCTGCCAGAAGCGCTCGCCGGCATCGATGCCGCGATCGCCGCTGGGTTCGAGATGATCAAACTAAATTGCGTTTTGATGCGCAGTCGAAATGAAGATCAGCTCGCGCCGCTGGTGGAATATGCGGCCGAGCGAAATCTGCTCCTGCGGTTCATCGAACTGATGCCGGTGAGCACGAGCGAAGTTTTATCGAACGAGAATTTTTTCCCGATTCGCACCGCGCAGAGTCAGCTCGAAGCGCGTTACGGTTCCCTTATTCCCGAACCGCAATTCCGCACCAACGGTCCCGCCACTTACTACCAGATTCCCGGCCGCTCCCAGCGCGTCGGCTTTATCGGCGCGATGACAAACCTGCATTTCTGCGAGAGCTGCAACAAACTGCGTCTGACTTGCGACGGGAAATTGCGCCCGTGTCTCGGCAGTTATCTCGAGTTCGACATCATGGAGCCGATGCGCGCCGGAGCGAGCGATGCGGAACTCGAGCGTTTTATTCTCAATGTGGTCGAGCGGAAGCCGCAGCAGCACGATTTTCGCGATAATTATCAGTCGAATCGCAAGATGGTCGCGATTGGTGGTTGAGCGATGGCGCGCCTTTCCCACGTCGCCGAAGACGGCAGCGCGCAAATGGTCGATGTCTCGGCCAAGCCGATAAGTGCACGCGAAGCGGTGGCTGCGGGTAAAATTCTCGTGCGGCAGGAAACGCTCGCGCTTATTTCCGCGAACAAGATTGCAAAAGGAAATGTCTTCGCGACCGCGCGTCTCGCCGGAATTCAGGCCGCGAAACAAACTTCATCTCTCATTCCGCTCTGCCACCATCTCAACCTGACCCATGTGGAAGTGGATCTCTCGTTAGGCGAAGAAGCAGTCGAAGCCATATGCACTGCGCGTACCTCCGCGCAGACGGGCGTGGAAATGGAAGCGCTTATCGGAGTGTCCGTCGCTCTCCTGACTATCTACGACATGTGCAAAGCAGTCGATAAGGAGATGCGGCTGACCGATATTCACTTGGTGAAGAAGACGAAAAGCAGACAGGATTGACTGGATTTTACCGGATTGAAGAACAGAAATCCCGCTATCATAATCCTGCATAATCCTGTTCATCCTGTCTAAATGCAGGTCATTGTCGGCATCGTCACCATTTCCGACCGCGCTTCGGCGGGCGACTACGCGGACCTTGGCGGTCCAGCGGTGAAACAGGCGGCGGAGAAATACGGTTGGAAAATCCAAAGCGAGGCTGTCATCCCCGATGAGCTTTCGCGTATTCAGGAAACGATCCGCGCCTTTAGCGCGCAGGGTTGCGGCCTCATCCTCACCACCGGCGGGACAGGCATCGCAGCACGCGATATTACACCCGAGGCCATCCGCGCGATCATGCGCGTGGAGCTTCCCGGCTTCGGCGAAGCGATGCGAATGGAATCGATGAAAATCACGCCGAACGCGATTCTTTCGCGTAGCCTCGCGGCCGTGGTGGATCAGTCGTTAGTCATCGCGTTACCGGGAAAACCGAGCGGGGCGGTCGAGTGTCTCAGCTTCGTTGCGGGCGCGGTTCCGCATGCGGTCGCACTTGCACAACGCGTGCCGACCTCTTGTTAGGTTCAACCGACTACAACGTCACCAGCGTGACTTCCGGCCGGCAGTTGAAGCGGTATGGAATGTAATACGTGCCGATGCCGGGATTCACGTAAAGCGGCCCGCCTTTGCTTTCGAAATAACCGAGATCGTAGCGCCCGACTCCCCACGGCAGCGCCAGAGCGCCATAGAGCGGCAACCGGATTTGTCCGCCATGCGAGTGGCCTGCCATGATCAGATCGAAACGCGGTCCGCCGAGTGAGTCCGCCATTTCGGGATAATGCAGGAGGAGCAAGCGGCGCAAAGCCTGCGGCGATTTGAGCGCGTGGATGCCGCTCTGCGCCATCCCGACAATCTCGAGATCGTGCTCGGCGAGCACAATGCTACGATCGACCAACCATGCTCCACCGGTCGCGCGGAAGGCCTCCTCGTATTCCGCGAAAGGCGCATGCGACCAATAATCGTGATTCCCGGGTGATCCATAAACCGGAGCGCTGATTTGCCTAACGAATGATAACGCTTCGGTGGCGAAGCTTTTGTCTTCGACCAGGTCGCCGGTGAAGCAGACAAAGGCCGGCTGCAATTCGTTGATCGTTCGGACGACGCGCGCGGCGTAAGCAGCGTTTCCTTTGTAATGGAAGTCGGTGAAGTGGACGAAACGAAGAACGCCTTTTTCATTCAGGACCAGGCGAGCGGTGCGCAGATTTGTTGGTTCGATGCATGCGTCCGCCCCGATCGCTCCAGGTAAAGCGAGCGCACCGAGTGCGAGAAATTTCCGCCGGGTCATCATGCTAACGCAGGAGAAAGCATGAGCCGTTCTTAGCGCTCGATCAATCGGGCCAGGTGAGAAGCCGCATCAAGCGCTCGCCGCTTTCGCTCAGGCGTGCGTTGTTGCCACTTCCGCTAATCACACCGCGGGTGAGATCGGAATAATCGCCGCCGCGTTTCTCGGTATAGGTCAGGGTCGGCGCCAGGACCGGCCGCGTCGCAGGCTCGCCTTTCAGGGGCACGCCCGCGCGATTGAATGAGACTTCCCACTGTGTTGCTTCCGCCGCCGAATATTTTGCCAGCCATGGATACCGCCTGATCAAGTCGAAATTGCGCCCCGCCGGCAGCGACACTTTGTAAGCCGTCTCTTCGCTTTCGAGAAATTGAGGAATGGTCAGCGCCGGATTTTTGCGCAGCGCCAGATATAGCCGCGCGATATCGATCCCGGCCAGATTAACGCCATTGTAGATGCCGTGGCGGTTGGGATCGTTCTTGATGTAGGACTCATACCAGGATTCGAAGTTGCGGCTGAGAAGGAGATTCAATTCGAGATGGAGATGCGCGCGTTCGCGATCCAAGCCTTCCCCGGTATGACCCATCACGCCCAGCTGCTCGCCACGATTCACCTTCGCGCCCTGCCTAACGAGTGCTGAAGCGAGATGGCCATAGAGACTGTAGTAACTCGAGCCATCCCAGCGGTGCTCCACCACGACGTAGCGGCCGTAGTTCGACGAGCCGGCACTAATGTTGACGTAGACGACCGTGCCATCGGCGATTGCGCGCACCGCGTCGAGCGGTTCGCCGGCGGCATCGCGCTCCATCGGGCGAATGTCGATGCCTTCATGGAATCGGGTGTAGATCAAACCGCTCGCTGTCTCGCGCGGGTTGCGCACGAAACCGTATTGACCGCCTTCCCACGGTGTTGATTTCACGCCCTGGTAATCGCGCGTGACGTATTGATAAAATTCCGCGCCGCTCGCGCGGAAAAGTGCGTCGTTCTCGGTCGGGAGCGCGAGATTCAACCTTTCGTGCTCACTCTGGGCCATGAGCGGAGCGATGATGATCATGGAAAAGAAAGCGAACGAGAAGAGCACGCGCTGGAGGCCCGCCGTCGGGTCGGAGGATGATGAAGTAGCAAGGTCAACCGACTTCGGCCCGAAGGCGGGCCGGCTCCATGTCTTCACTTCTTGCGCTGTCCCATCACGCGCCAATCCTTACCCATCAAGGCGAGATCGTTCTGCGTCAGGCCGGATGCGACAAAGAGTTTGCCGTCGGAAACGCGGCGGTCGATTTGCTGTTCCGCGGCGGGCCGGCCGTTAACGAAAATGTAAATGAAGGCGCCGCGCCGCTCCACGCTCAGGGTGTCGAGCGCGAGCTTGCCGTGGTCGCTTAGCTTGAAGAGCACGCCGTAAGTGCCATCGGCGGATTGATAAGGATAGAATGCAATCACATCCTGCTCGGAAATTCGCGGCACTTTTTCCATCACGATCTTTTTGCCCGTGGTGGGCGAGCGCATTTGGGTGGAAAAAATGGCGCTGTCGTTCGCATTCGCTTCCAGGTGCACCCGCAAGCTGCAGGACGGCTTGCGGGCCTCTGCGCTGAGCGCGATCAGGATCGCGAGCAAGACGCAGACGATCCGCTTCATGCCGCGATTGATAAAGGGTTTGACAGGATTTGCAACCGCTGCTGATTAGGCGCTCATGAAGCGCGCCCTTGTGCTGTTGCTGCTTCTTCTGCTGGCGAATGCGGGCGCGTTTGCTCAGGAGAAAGAGCCGTCTCCTCGCGCCGAAAAGCGCAGCCTCTTCAATCGTCTCCTCCATCCCTTTCGCTCCGATAAGCTCCCGGAGTATAAGGATCTGAATCTACGCGGTCTTGTTCTGGAACTCCGTTTGTCGCCGCAACCGATCAAGCTCTCCGAAGTGCGGCAAATGGAGGTGCGGCTGACCTTGATCAACAAAGCGAAGCGCCCGATCACGCTCGAATTTGCGAACGAACAGCGCTTCGAAATCAACCTTCGTAATTCCGGTGACACCATTCTGACCACCTGGTCGGAGAATCACGCCTTCGCCGAGGAACCCGGCACAGTCTTGATCAATCCGCAGGAGCATATCGAATACGCAGAGACGATCGCCACCCGTGAGCTAACCGCGAACAAGGTGTTTGTCGCGGAGGTCGTCTTCCCGAAATATCCGGAGCTGCGAATTCGTCAGAAATTTCTCACCGCGCCGTGAGGCGGGTAGCTAGTGACGGTTGATGGTTGAGGACCAGCGGATGGCTTTCGATCAATCGTCAATCCTCAAGCCTCAACTCTTCAGCGATTACCACTCGCATCCGCAAGGGCATCGGGTTCAGCCCTACACGCGCGAGTTGCTGCAGCCCTGGGTCGATTCCGCGCGGGCCAAAGGCCTAAGTGAGATCGCGTTTACCGATCATGATCGCTACCGCGCAGGGATCGACTTCGGTGAGATCGACCGACTGCGCGAAGCGAATCCAGAGATGAAGATCCGCGCGGGCATCGAGCTGGACAACGATCCGGTCCATTCCGGCGCGGGCCGGCGATGGGTGGAAGAACATTGGGACGAATTGGATTTCGTTCTCGGCTCGATCCATTTTCTCGATCGGCCTAACGAGATGTTCGACAGCGTGCCGGCGGGTGCGGAGCAGTTTGTCGAAGGCGAGATCGACAGCATCTACCAGGATTATTTTCGGCGCGTTCGCGAGATGGCCGCGAGTGGCTTGGTCGACTGCATGGCGCATCTCGATCTGATCAAAATTCACGGCCACCGGCCGGATGCGGACATCAGGGTTCTCGCCGAGGAGACACTGGATTTCATCAAATCCAAAGGTCTGGCGATTGAGCTGTCCACCGCCGGTTGGCGCAAACCGGTGAACGAGCTTTACCCTTCCGATTCAGTCATCGCGCTCGCGATCGCAAAGGGCATTCCATTCACGACCGCGTCGGACGCGCATTCTCATGTGCAGTTGGGCGAGAATTACAATCGGCTGGCGGAGAAAATTGGCGCAGCCGCGATCAAAGAAATCTGCATCTTCGAGCGACACGAACAGCAGCTACGGCAGATTTAACCGAGGCCTCAGAATCACGCGCGCGAGCGTGAGGTTGCCTCGGCACTTTCTATCGCTTCATCAATCTTAACCCATCAAACGCGCAGGTATTGGCTGACCCTGCAAATGCGCCGCGACGGTCTGGGCGAGGCGATCGGGCAGGTAAGGTTTGGCCAGGAAAATGTGCTCTTTTTCTCGCTCGAAATCAGAGCCGAATAACTCCGCGCTGTAACCGCTGGTGTAGATGACCTTCAGGTCGGGCTTATCGACAATAAGGGTGTGCGCCAATTGCCGACCGGAAATGGATTCCGGCATGACGACATCGGTAAGGAGAAGATCGATCTCGTGCCGATGCTTGGCCCAAACCTCCAAGGCCGCGCGGCCATTCGAGGCCGAAAGCACGCGATAGCCGAGAGCACTAAGCGCTTCGCTCACGAACTCGCGCAGCATCTCCTCATCTTCCACCACCAGGATGGTGATGCTGTTGAGGACCATCGGTTCGGCGGGAACGTTCTCGAGTTTTGGTGGCTCGGCTTCGATTCCCTCCACACTGAGCGGGAAGTATGACCGAATAGTGGTGCCGCGGCGCGGTGCGCTATCCACTTCAATCCAACCGCCGTGTTGTTTGAGCACGCCGTAAACGGTGGCGAGTCCCATTCCGGTGCCCTGCCCGGGCTCCTTGGTCGTAAAGAAGGGTTCGAAAATTCGAGCGATGGTCGCGGGGTCCATGCCGCTACCCGTATCTTTCACGGTCAGGAAGACGTGCTCGCCGACGAGCGCTTCGGGATTGCGCGCGCGGTCGCTTTCGTCGGTCTCGAGTTGGCCGGTGCAGAGAGTCAATTTTCCGCCATCGGGCATGGCGTCGCGCGCATTGAGCGCGAGGTTCATGATCACTTGATCGACATTACTGGTGTCGGCAAAAATCGGAGGCAGGTCCGGCGCCAGCTGCATATCGATCGCGATGTGTTCGCCGATCAAGCGCCGCAGCATGCCGACGGTCTGCTCGACGATTTCGTTCAGGGAAACGGGTCGTCGCTGGATGATTTGTTTGCGGCTGTAAGCGAGAAGCTGTCGTGTTAACGCAGTAGCGCGCTGCGCGGCGCGCTCCACCTGGGTGAGAGACGCGGCCAGTTTTTCGTCCAGAAGCGGATTGTGCAACGTCATCGAAGTGTTGCCGAGAATGACGGTCAGAATGTTGTTGAAATCGTGCGCTACTCCCGCGGCAAGACGGCCGACCGCTTCCATTTTTTGCGCCTGGCGAAGTTCGTTTTCTAGACGGACGCGCTCCGTGATGTCTTGCAGGATGAGAAGGTGATAAGGCGAGTTGCCGAGCTCGAGGTTTTCCGCCGCAACCAGGACTTCGCGTGTTTCGCCTGTGCTGGTGTAAATGGTCGCGGCGAGATGGCGAACCGCATGACGGGCCGCCAGTTCTTTGCGCACCGCGATGAGGGTGGAATCGTCCGCCCACGAAATCTCTCCAGTCAGGACGGCATCGCGCGTCGCGCCGAGCAATTCCAGAAAAGATACGTTCGCGTCCAGACAGCCTCGGTGGTCGAGCCGTTGGATCGCCATTGGCACTGGACTCCCGCGAAAGGCTTTTGAGAAGCGCTCTTCCGATTGACGCAACGCTTCCTGGGCTGCGGTGCGCTCGGCGACTTCGCCGGTCAGGCGCGTATTGGCCGCGCGCAATTCCGAAGTGCGCTGGCAAACCAGCGCATCCAGCTCCTCCATTTGCCGGCGCGCGATTTGCGTCAGCTGCCATTTTTTCGAGAGGGCATGCGCCATCTGCAGGACCTCGACGTTGTCGAAAGGTTTCTTGAGCACGAGCATGTGGTCGGTATTGCCGACCGACTTCGCGATTTCATCCCATGAGTAATCGGAATACGCCGTGCAAATAACGATCTGGAGATCTGGAAATTCCTTCCAAATACGCGAGATGGTTTCGATGCCATCCCAGCCGGGCGGCATGCGCACATCGACAAACGCGACCGCGTAGGGCGTGCCGCCCAGGACTGCAGCGCGCACCATTTCCAGTCCTTCCTGCCCTTGCATGGCGGAGTCGATTTGGAAATTCCAATTGCGCGAGGCGGCAGCTTTGTCGCCGAAGAGCGCGGCTTCATCGGCATCGAGTTCTTCCGCGAGCTTGGCATCGTTCGGTCCGAGGATTTTTCGAAAATCTTCATGGATCGATGGGTTGTCGTCGATGATGAGAATGCGGCGATTCTCCGGTTCGAGATTTAACGATTCGGTTTTCATAGGTTCAGTTTTAGGAAGCAACAGGCAGCTCGAGAATAAAGGCGGCGCCCTGGCCCGCTCCGGCGCTTTCGACGCTAAGAGACCCACCCATGGAATGAGCCGCGATCGCGCCGCTGTGCAGGCCGAAGCCGTGCCCTTCCTCCCGCGTGGTGAAGCCGTGCACGAAGATACGAGTGAGATTTTCCGGCGAAATGCCGCTGCCGTTGTCGGCGACAATGATCCGGACGGCCCCCTCGGCAGGAACAATGGAAATAGTGATGCGCTTATCGGTGCGGTGCACTTCATCGAGCGCATACTTCGCGTTGCGAATCAGGTTGATGAGAATCTGGAGAACTTTGTGGCGATCGACTCGGATGAGCGGAACAGGAGTAAACAGCCTTTCGACATCGACTCCATGTCGTTCGAAGGCGCCGATGTTCATCGCGATGGCGTCTTCCACTAACTGGGGCGGCGGCAGATTTTCGAAAACCCCGCTGACCTTGGCGTAGCTCTGCTGCATCGCGACCACTTCCTTGATGTGCTCGATATTGCGGCCGAGCTGGTCGATCTCGTTCAGGAGCTCCGCATTTTCCGCAACCAGAAACTCGCCTAGTTTACTTAGATACCCGGGAAGCTTCCTGCCATTTTCATCACTCGTTAGGTAGGTGGCCAGATCGCCATTGCACGAAGTAAGGAGCGCGGCGGCCTTGGCTAACTTAGGGGCTTTCGAGCGGCGCAATTTCTCCACCACCAGGCCAGCGGATACGTTCACGCTGTTGAGGACGTTTCCGACATTATGCAGAACGCCGGTTGCAACTTCCGCCATCCCGGCCAGACGCGAGGTCTCGAGGAGTTTTTGTTGTGAATGGCGCAGCGCTTCCTCGGCCTGGCGCCGTTCCGTGATGTCGCGCATCACGCTTGAAAAATATTCGACTGCGCCTTCCGAATTCTTGTGCGCGATTAACACCTGCGAGACATGAGTCTCCTCGCCCTTTCTGTTGAGAATGGCAGTCTCACCGTTCCAGGAGCCTTCCCGCATCGCGGCCGGCATGCCTTGGGTCGAAAGGATTTCTCGCGCCCAAACCGGATGGAAATCAGGGACGTCAGTTCCATTCAGTTGCTTGTGCTCGGCATAGCCAAAAACCTGGCGAGCGGAGCGATTGAGATACAAAGGCGCACCGTTAGGATCGGCGCTGATAACGATGTCCGGGGTGGCTTCGAGGATCGCGGTTAGCCGGGCTTGAGCGGCTTCCGCGCGTTTTCGTTCCACGATCTCGTGCTGGAGCGCTTTGACCTGTGCCTTGAGCTCATCCTGCGCGACAAGAAGCGCTTCATCCTGCGCCTGGATTTGCGTCAGCATTTGATTGAAGGCGTCAGTTAGGACTCCTACTTCATCGCCGAAAATTTTATCGGCGCGCACCGTGTAATCTTTCTCTTCTGCAATCATGCGCGCGGTGCGGGCTAGACGCAGGATCGGATTACTGATGAAACTCTGGAAACGGCTCGAAAGAAGAAACGCCAGCAAAAGCGAAAGGGTAAGGACCAGGACAAGAATCCCGCCGTAAAGCTTAAGTAGCTGCGCCGACATGGCGGAGAAGTCCGCGTGCAGGATAAGGGTTCCTTCACGGGTGCCATCGCGCAGGACCGGCTGAGCGAGCAGGAGATGGTCGCCTTCGATCCTGAAACCCTTTTTTAAGATGGGCGCGCCGTTCGGGTTTTGCTCGCCGAACTCGGCCAGGCTTTGGCCATTCATTAGTTCGAGGCGGGCCCCGACGATCTGCGGCATGGTTTGCAATCCAGACAACGTTTCCCGCGCCGCGTCTTCGTCCTGGAACATGACCGCGGCAGCGCTGTTATGCGCGATGATCTCACCGATAACGGTGAGCTCGTGCGTGAAGTGACGCTTGGTCGTGTAAGCCTGAAAGGCGAAAAGAACAGCGCAGGCCAGGAGTAAGGCGGCGGTCGAGATAATCAAAATCACCGTGGTGATTTTCTGTCGAATAGGGCGATCGCGGAACGAAGTCATGCGGGTCGGTTAGTTCACAAGCTTCGCGATATTCAAAAGCTGAGAGCTAATTTTGAGCCGCGCCTGCCGCGCGGCGTTCGAATTAACCTCCACCCCCAGCCGGCTCTGTTGCAGATTGAATCCGAGCATGCCGCCCGCTCCGGCAAAGCCGTCCGATTCTCCGACGACCAAGACCGGACGGCCTTGGACCGCGGATAAGATATCTGGCAACCGGTGCTCCTCCGCGCCGGTAACGAAAATCATCTGGCAACCCCGCAGCCCTGCGGCGTCGCCAGCGCTGAGTGAGCGCACTTCGAAGGCGTGCTCGCCGGTGCGTTTGCCTTCTAGAATTCTATCGAGCCCGCCGAACGGATCGCGCCCGACGATGCCGATAACGAAAGAGGCTTGCTCGTTGGGAAAAGCGGCGCTCGGCCATTCGACGAATTTCGTGAACTTGAAAAGATAGGCAGCCTTCACGTCATACTCGGATTCAGCCTGAGCGAGCGGCGCGCCTAACGAGACCAGAGCGAAGATTGCGCAAAGCGCATATCTCCGGACGGCGAGGCCGCCGCAGCTGCGAGCTCTGGATCGAATGATGTTCATCACGGCAGCCTAGAATTGGTAACCGAGCTTCAGCCGGAACTGCCGGCCGTCCTGCGTGATGACATCCTGCAGATTGTTCACGCCAGTGGGGGTGTCGTATTTTTGATCGAGGATGTTGTAGACCGAGACGGAGAAGTTCAGGCCGGGTAGAAGGTTGCGGCTGTAGAGAGTCCCATTCAGCGCCCAGAGCCGACCGGTGCGGTTGCCTTGCAAGGTGTCGCGGTCGCTCGCATAAAGGAGCTCTAGGCTGCCGAAGAGTTTGTCACGGAAGAGAGGCACGCTCAGTTGCGTCTTGAACATGTCGTCGGGCGAATTCACCAACGGGAGCCCATCTGGTTGGCTCTCAGCTTCCTGATGGGTATAGCTGGCGCGGATGAGAAAACCGTTATCCCATTTGCCTTCAATCTCAGCCTCTCCGCCGTTGACCGAAGCATCGCGTGCGTTCGTGAAACTGACGAAGCCGAACTGATCCGGAGTAAGGTCAATCAGACTGGAGATTTCGTTACGAAAGATTGAAACGGTCCCGCGCCAATGAGTCAGGAAATATTGTTCGAGCACTCCTTCATAGGTGCGGATGGTTTCCGGCCCGAGCGCGGGATTGGTCCGCTGGCGAAAGGATGTGTAATCGAGCTGGTAAATGTTCGGCGCGCGAAAGGCCTCGCCATAAAGAAGCTTCAGTGTCGTGTTCTCCGCCGGCTTGAAGGTTAGCGCGGTCCGGGGATTCACTGTACTGCCAAAGCTGTCGTAATGATCCCAGCGCAGGCCGGCGGTGAGACTTACCCAATGCGTCAGATCGAAGTGTGCATCGGCATACGCCCCAACGACTAACTGGTCCGCGCTGACATCGAGATACTGAGTGAAAGGCTGCTCGTCATAGTTCCGCAATCGCAATTCGAGGCTTTGGCGCACTTCGCCGCCGACTGCCAGTCGCAGGCTCTTGAAGAAAGTGCGACTTATTCCTGCCTCCGCGCCCCACCAACGCGCGCGGCCCGAATCGTTATTCAGGACCCTGCCACTATCGTAATCATAGTAAGCCAGCCCGTGGAAATCGAAGGCATCGTAGTAAGCGCGCGCGCTTAACGACCAACCGTCCGCAGTCTCATGCAGGTAACGTAACTCGACGTAACCGCGTGCATTAACCGCGAGATCCGGCGTATTGAAGACCGATCCGGAAGGCGCAGTAGGCACATCCTTGTCGCGCGTGATGTAGCCTCCCTGCAGGGTGAAATCGCCGAAGCTGATCTTACCGAAGGTTGAATAAGAACGCGAGCCGTCGCGATTGGCCGCGACCCCTCCGTTCGTCTCCGGGCTGTTATACTCCCGGTAGAAGAGGCGATCGGGTCCTTCAGAGAAGTAAGTCGTCCCTGAGAGAAAGTAGTCGAGACCGTTAGCCAGCTTCTTTCCGATCGTAACTCTGCCCGTGTAAGTGTCATAGCTGCCCGCGCTGGTCGATGCTTCTATCCCGTTAACCGATGCGCCGCTTCTAGTTACGACGTTGATTACTCCGAAGAAGGCGTTGCTGCCGTAGATGGAGGAGCCCGGGCCGCGAATGAATTCTACGCGGTCAATCAAATCGACATCGAGCAACGCTTCCGTCCCGACCGCCGCAGCGTCGAGGATTGGATCGTTCATGCGATGACCGTCAATCAGTAACAAGGTGCGCGAGCCGTAGTCATTCAGACTATTGAATCCGCGCACGCCGGTGTAGCTGTTCACGCGATCGGAAGTGACGTCGAAACTGCGCACCGAACGGATAATTTCCGCGAGTGTGCGATAACCGAAGCGCTGGATTTGATCGCCGGTCACGATCGAGACCGAGGAGGGCGCGTCGGTTACTTTCTCGGTGAATTTGGAAGCCGCGAAGACGGTATCGATTTTTATCTTCGACAACTCGCCGAGGCTGAGATCGAGAAGCTGTCTCGCATCGGCCGCGACTGGTCTCGGCCAGTCGATCGCGCAAATCGCAGCCGCCATGCAAATCCAGGCAGCGACCCGGCTCCTGCTCTGGATCGGAGCAGGGCGGCTTTGGCGCTGATTGAAAATGCCCATGGAGCTTGCGGACGCCACGCGTCGCGCGACACGCAGGCAAGCCCGCAAGTCCCGCCTAGAGTGGAGAAGTCTCGCATCCGGCTTTCAGCAGGGTATGTGCCGTGGTCTAACGAGTGCTTAAGGGACAGCTGGGGGCGCAGGCGGGCGGCATGATTTTTTCTTTGATTACGAAGGCACGAGTGCTGCTCAAACGGAGGAGCTATTTATGCTTCCCACCTTTTGGCGCTATTCGTGTCTTCTATCCGCGCTCATCCTTTTTCAAGGTCATGTGTCCGCAGTCGTTCTGGATTGGGACAATGTCCCCTGGACGGAAGGAAGCTTGAACAATTCCTACCAGGCTGATCCCGCGGCTCCCGAAAGCTTCCTCACCATCGATGTAAGCTCGAATAACGGCGCGAACCTCGTTCCCTACGCGGCTGCGCCGAATCCAATGACGCCTGTGGTTAATCAGGTCTTCCAAGGCGGCCTGCCATCGGTGGAAAGCACCCTCACCCTGGCCGTTAATCTGAGCGATCCGTCGCAGTCGATCACGCTCAAGGTTTCCTTCGCCGCCAGCGGAGGAGCCAGCAATGTCTCCTTTAAACTCTTCGACATCGACGCCGGCGGCGGCTCGCAGGATCAGCTAAGTTCGATCTATGCCGTCTCTATCGATGGCATCACGCTCATCGCGCCCACGATCACCACCAGCGCGGATAATACACTCATTGGGACTGGCGTTAACCAAAGCGTCGTTGGCACGGCTAACACCGCAAGCCTCGGCGCTACCTCTGGACGAGGTAACGTCACGATCGATTTTGGCACGAACCTCATTCAATCCTTCACCTTTTCTTACGGCAGCACCGCCGCCTTCGCGGACCCCAACTACCAACACTTCGGTCTCCACGATATCAACTTCACTCCCGTTCCGGAGATGAACCCATCGTTGTTGTCGGCCTTTTCGTGCGCCCTGGCCGCGGGTTTCGTCTTCCGTCACCGCGGGCGAGCGCGACCGAAGTTCGATACGTGATTTCCGCGAGGCCTGAATCAATTGCCTTACCGTCAGACCCGGCGTGAGTCGTTTTGCGAACCTAATCTGTCATCCCGAGCCCGCGAAGACGGCGAGGGACCTCACAGTTAGTAAAGAATCACGCTTGTTGCGGCTAGCGTGATTAACACGATGAGCGGGATCTTTCGGCGTGCTACGCCGGTCTTAAGCTCGCAGTAGCCTATCTTACAAGCCCAAGCCAGCTACTCCTAGCCCGCCGGTTATCTTTGCCATCTCGGACTGTCCCAAATCCTTGCCTTGCTCAATCGCCAGCTTAACACCGCTTAGCACCGCTTCTTCGAGAAACTCGACGTCTTCGGGATCGACGATTTCCTTCGCGATCTTGATCGATATAACATCGCCCGCGCCGTTTGCCACGACCGTGACCTTTCCACCCGCGGCCTGCACCTCGACGGTCTTGTCCTCGAGTTCAGACTGCGTCTTCTGCATTTGCTCCTGCATCTTCTGGGCCTGCTTCATCAACTTATTTAGATTCATAAATGACTCGTTAGCTACTCCTAGGTCTTGATTTCGCCTTTGAAAATTTCGAGGGCTTCGCGGATGAGCGGGTCGTCTTTGAAGGTGGTGACAGTTTCAGGTTTCTGGCGCGCCTTTAAGTCGTTTTCGGTTGGCTTTTCTTTCGGCGCTTCCACGATCAAACCTTCTTTCAAAATGAACTTCAGGCTCCAATCGCGTCCGCTGATTTCCTTGAGGAGCGATTCGAGAAAAGTGCGGTGGCGCGGCATTTCGAGCGACTCCATCGCATGTTTCTCCGCCGGCGGGAAACCGAGCAATAGAAGGCCTCCTTCTCCTCCGAGCATTTTTGCGGAACTGATCCAGCCCTGAATCAAAGGTCGCCGCGCGCGGATTTGAGTAACCGCTTGGGTCCAGAGCGCCGTTGCATCAATGGGTGCGATCTCAATCGGAGCGATCATCGGCGCTGCGACTGCTTTCTTCTCCTCGGTGGCTGGCTTTTGAGCGGGTGGCAAAGCGGGAACCTTCGGCGTTGCTTTCAACTGAAGGGCTGCGGTTGAAGCTTGGCGTTCCATCGGCGCAGTCCCATCGCGTAACGCCGACAAGTTTTCGATCACTTCGTTGAGCGTGACCTGCTCGAGGGTCTGGATCGCCTTGATGACCGCAACTTCGAAATGCAGCTTCTTGTTCGGCACCCATTTCATCCGGCCTTCGGCGCCGGCAAATTGATCGATCAATTCCAACAATCGATCCGTCTCGATCAACGCAGCCTGTAATTCGAGCGCGCTCTGCAGTTCCGGATTCAATTCATCCGCCACCGCGTCGGGCCTTACTTTGAAGACGAGCAGATCACGCAGGTAAGCGATCAGGTCGGACATCAGCTTCATCATGTCCTTGCCATTCGCCGCTTCGCTCTGCAGGAGCTCGAGAGCTTCCGCGGTTCCGCCGCGGAGGATTTTTTCGGTGAATCCGGAGACCGTTTGCTCGCTGGTAAATCCGAAGACGCTGAGCACATCAGCTTCGGCAATATTTTCTCCGCAAAACGCGACCAGTTGATCGAGCATCGACTCCGCGTCGCGCAATCCACCATCGGCGCCTTTCGCGATCGCGTGCGACGCGGCCGGTTCGAGGGTGACCTTCTCCTTCCCCGCGATGAATTGCAGATGATCCGCGATCAGATTGGCGGGAATGCGATGAAGATCGAAGCGTTGGCAGCGGCTCAGGATTGTCGGCAAAACTTTCTGCGGCTCGGTTGTGGCGAAGATGAACTTCACGTGCGGTGGCGGCTCTTCCAGCGTCTTGAGCAGCGCGTTGAATGCCGCCGAGGTCAGCATGTGCACTTCGTCGATGATGTAGATCTTGAAGTGCCCTTTGCTCGGCGCGTAACGGACGTTATCGCGCAGCTCGCGCACCTGTTCGACGCCGTTGTTGCTTGCGCCGTCGATTTCTAAAACATCGAGGCTGTTGCCGCCGGTGATTTCCTTGCAGGAATCGCACACGCCGCAGGGCTTAACGGTTGGTCCGTGGATGCAATTCAATGCCTTCGCGAGAATGCGCGCGGTCGAAGTTTTCCCGATCCCGCGCGGTCCAACGAAGAGGTAGGCGTGCGCCAGCCGATTTTGCTCGAGCGCATTCTTGAGCGTGCGCGTGACATGCGCCTGCCCAACGAGATCGTCGAATGTCTGCGGCCGGTATTTGCGCGCGAAAACCTGATAACTCACGCGCCAAGTTAAATGAGGCCGGACACGCGCGAAACAAAATTTAGAATCAGGACATGATTTCAGGATTGGGTCTTTGGAATCCTGTCCATCCGGTTAATCATGTCTCGGTTGAACTCACTGCCCGACTCGCTTTCGGTTTTCTTTCTCGCGCAGGACGAGCAAGTGGCGGAGGAAGTCATGCGCAGGCTGACGGCGTTTCTCAGCGCCGCGCACACGAGCCTCGACTTCGCGCTTTACGATCTGCGCTTGAGCGACCCGCTTAAGAAACAGTTGCTCGACGCGTTGCAGGAGCGCGCCGCTGCCGGCGTGCAGATCCGGATTTGTTACGACGGCGACAAGCCTTTCGTGCCGAATATTGCGGCCGGCCAGGATCCCGCGCCTCCGGGGACGGGCGCGATGGTTCACTCGTTAGGCTTCCCCTATCGGCCGATCGGCGGAATGAAGTTGATGCACGATAAATTCATCATCCGGGATCGCAGCGCGGTTTGGACCGGGTCGCTGAATATGACCGACCAGGCATTCACCTTGATGGAAAACAATGTTATCCAGATCGAGTCCTCCTCGCTCGCGGCCTCCTATCTCGAGGATTTCGAAGAGCTCTGGGAAAAGCAGAATTTCGAGGACACCGGTGGGATCGCGACCGTCGCAGTGCCACTCACCTTCTCCGGCAAACCCGCGAGCGCGCGTGTGATGTTTTCCCCCGGGTGTGGCCTGGAGATCGACGCTGAAGTGGCGAAACGTGTTCGTGCTGCGCAAGTGCGCGTGCGGATCTGCAGTTTGCTGATCAACTCCGGTAACCTGATCAATGCGCTCATCGATTTGCTCGACGCCGGAAAGGTCGTCGTCACCGGCATCTACGACCGGACACAAATGGCTGATGTCTTCCGCCAGTGGAAGAGCGTCCCGTCAAATCACTGGAAAATCCCTGCGTTGGAAGATGTCATCGCGCGCGCCCGACTCGTCGGCAAAGATTCGACGCCGTATACGCCGACCGGCCGCCACGATTTTATGCACAATAAAATTCTCGTGATCGACGACACCGTCATCACCGGCTCGTATAACTTTTCGCGGAGCGCGCAATACAATGCGGAAAACATTCTCTTCATCGAAAGCGCGGCCTTGGCCGAGACCTACAGTGCCTATATCGACCGGTTGATTGGCAAATATTCCGCGGCGGCGCCGCATTGACGGCCCAAGCTCGCGGCGCAACTTGGATTCGATGCTTCCCACCCCCGGGCTCCCATTGGACGTGCGCGCAATTTTTCAACCATAAGGCGCGAGTTTCTCGCGGCCGAGCCTCTCTTATGCGCAATAACAAATGGCTGGTCGCTCTCCTTTCGCTCTCGCCGCTGCTTCTGCACGCGCGTGAGCCACAGACGTCGCCGCCACAAGCAGTGGTTCGCGCTCGCGCGTTGGGCGTTCCATTTGATGGAACTCCCGGCCAACTAAATGCGATTACCGATGTCGCGGGCGTGACGGTTGGTTTCACCACTCTCATCAGTGGCGAAGGGAAACTTGAAGTCGGCAAGGGTCCGGTGCGCACAGGTGTGACCGCAATTCTGCCGCGCGGTGAAGGCTCGTTTAACGATCCGGTTTACGCCGGCGTTTTTAGCCTGAATGGAAATGGCGAGATGACTGGAACCGCGTGGCTCGAGGAAGGCGGGTTTCTCGAGGGTCCGGTGGTGATTACGAATACACATAGCGTGGGAGTCGCGCGCGATGCCGTCATCGCCTGGCGGGTCGCGAAGGGCGGGCCGGATCCCACGGGATTTTTGTGGAGCCTGCCGGTCGTCGCGGAAACGTGGGATGGATTTCTAAGTGACATCAACGGTTTTCATGTGAAGCCGGAGCACGTCGTCCATGCGCTCGACAGTGCGAAGAGTGGACCGGTCGCGGAAGGAAGCGTGGGCGGCGGGACGGGGATGGTTTGTTATGAATTTAAAGGCGGCACGGGTACATCGTCGCGTTTGGTTAAAACCAAATCGGCCAATTATACGATCGGCGCTTTGGTCCAGGCGAATTGCGGTCGGCGTCCGCAACTCATGATCGCGGGGGTGCCGGTTGGAAAAGAAATCCCTGAAAATGCCGTCTACAGCAAGGAGAGCGGCTCCATTATTATCGTGATCGCGACCGACGCGCCGCTTTTGCCTCATCAGCTAAAGCGCCTGGCGCGGCGCGCCTCGCTAGGCTTGGCGCGGACCGGAAGTGTGTCGGGGAATGGCTCGGGTGATTTGTTCATCGCCTTCTCGACTGCGAATCCGGGCGCAGCCGATCCGGCGCAGCCGACACATTCGGTCGAGACGATCCCAAACGATCTGCTCGATGGTATTTTCGAAGCCACGGTGCAGGCGGTCGAGGAAGCGATCGTGAACGCAATGGTCGCGAATCAAACCATGATAGGACGCGATGGCCATCAGGTCGACGCGCTGCCGCACGATCGATTGCGCGGACTCCTGCAGAAGTATAATCGAATCGCTCGTTAGGCTGGACCGTGATACGCGGTCAGTTTCGGAATTGGATCGCGCTCGGCGAAATGTTTCCGACCTTGGTCCATCCACCCGCCCAGACGATGTAGCCGCGCAGGCGGTTTCCTTTTTTACTTAGGAAAATTCCGCCGTCATACGGCTGAGAACCGGCGAAGGCGTGTTTGATCACGCTGCGCGGCGAGCGGTAATAATAACCATCGCGGTCTTCATCGGCTAACGAGTAATCGCCGCGCGGAAAATGCACGGTGGCGATTGATTGTTCTCTCTGTAATTCGAGAAAACGTGGAAGGACGGCGCGCGTGGCACGCTGGCTCTTCGATGCGCAACTAACGAAAAGAAAGATGAGGACAAAAAGAAAAGTTCTCAGCATCAGCCGAGAAGATTTAGATTATGAACGTCTCGTCAAACCCCGATCGAAGGCGGCCGAAAAATCAGGCGGCGTTGCGTAGCTTCGGAGTAAAGCTTCCCGAGATCCGAACACTGACGCAGGCATCGCTCGGGTCGCTTCCACCAAACCTTTGCTGCCACTCCTGCCGCGCAGTGGAAAAGATGCGGCTGTATTTGTCTTCGAGAAGTTGACGAAACGATGCAGCCAGAACGCGACTCAGATTGCGTTGAACGGCGAGCGGCTTCCGTTGAGGATCGTTCATAGAGATGCAAAGAGCAGGATATGCGCCCACCATTTCGATCGAACGAGCCGGCAAAACCTTTCCTGATCGCGCGTTCGAGGGCGAAGCTACAATCCCGATCAATATTTCGCCGGGCGCATCACAGTTAACCGACCGGAGAAACTTAGCCGCGATGGGTCGGTGGAGGAACGCTGCCGGCTTCGATCACCGTCATTTTACCGGGCTGAAGATGTTTCTTGATCGCTGCGTTCACTTCCTCGAGCGAGAGCGTCCCGACACGCATCGGATATTCATCGAGCCAACTCACGTCGTAACCGCGATGCACGGTGTTGAGCAAAGCGGTGCAAAGGCCTTCGGTGGTAGCGAGGCCGACTTTGAATGTGCCGACCAGATTCGTCTTCACTCGTTCCAGCTCAGCCGCAGTTACACCACGGTCGTGCCAGCTCTCGAGCTCGCGCAGCGTTGATGTCATTCCCTTCTCCAATAGGTCCGGCGCAAAATTTCCCTGGATTTGCCAGGCGCCATCGACAAACGCATCATCGGAAACTCCCGCGCCGATCCCATAGGTAAGGCCTTCCTTGTCCCGCACGCTGGCCATGAGCCGACCGGTAAATCCAGAGCCGAGCGCAGACGTGCCGACACGCAAGGCGAGCGCGTCCGGGTCGCGATAACGCAGGCCAGTCGGCTGGCCTATGATGAGGGTGACGTTTGGTTTGTCGGCCATGCCGACGATTTGTTCCTTTCGCTCGTTAGGCAAAACGGCTTTCGGAAAATCGACTTGCGTCTTGCCCCCGCTCCATCCGGCGAAAGCTTTCTCGATTTCGCTCTTCAGGCTCGCCGGATCGACGTCGCCCACGAACACGAGCGTGGCCTGTGCGGGGCCATAGTATTCGCCGTGGAATTTTTTCAGCTCGTCGATTTTCGCGGATTCAATCGCGGCTACGAAAGCCTTCATCGGCGGCTCATAATTTGGATGGCCCACCGGGAAAACGATCTGCGCGAACGCCTGATCAGCCCGGTAATCGGTATCTTCCTGCGAACGCTGCAACTCGCCGATCTGCTGTTTTTTTAACTTGGCGAATTCTTCTTCGCTGAAGGCTGGCGTGCGCAATTCTTCCGCGAGCAGAGAGATGACGAGCGGCAAATCCTTGCGCAGGCATTTGCCGCCAAATTCGGTCATGACGCCGCGGACGGAGAAACCGATGCGCGCCCCGACGCTGTCCAGCTTCCGCGCGATTTCGAATTTGCTTTGCTGGTTAGTTCCCTTGTCGAGCATGCCGCCGACCAGGGTTGGGATGGCAATGTTTCCCGACGCAAAACTGTCGCCGGCTGGAAGCGAGCCGCGAAAGGTGACGACCTCTTCGATTTCCGTCGGATACGAAATCAGATCGATGCCAGCAACTTTTTCGCGAACGACTTTGTCGGCAATGCCGGCGCGTGTCTCCGAAAAGGAAATCACGCAAAGCATCGCAGTGAGGAAGGAAGAGATTCGCTTCATGATCTTAAGGCGGATGTGCTGAGGACTAAGGAGCTGCCGCGGCTGGAATCGGAATGAACCAGCCGCTGGTGCGTTTGTTTTCCAGAAAATAAGCGTTGGCCACGCGTTGCACGTCGGCGGCGGTAGTTTTTTTCAAAAGGTCTTCGCGCGTCACGTAAAGCGTCCAATCACCGGTAGCGATGAATTCGTTCAAGACACTTGCGATCGCGAAGGAACCATCGCGTCCATAGGAACCGGCGGCGAGAATCTGCGCGATGGCGGATGCGACTTCGCCTTCCGTGACACCTTCCTTTTTTACGCGCTCCAATTCGTCGAGCACGATCTTCTCGACCTCTTCATGCGTGCTCCCGGGCGCAAGGCTGGCATACACGGTGTCGAGCGATGGATCGCGAAACGCTCCGCTTTCGATTCGCACACTCGTGGTCAGGTTCTTGTCGGTGAGCGCGCGGTAAAAGCGGCTGTTTTTTCCCGCGGTCAGAATGTTGTTAAGGACCGCAAGCGGAGCTTGGTCCGCGTGCAAACCGCTCGGAATCTTGTGCGCAACCGCGACCACCCCGAGCTCTCCTGAGCGCCGCACGGTCACGCGGCGCGGACCGGTTTGATCTGGTTCCTCGGTGTAAACGGCGGGGATGGGTTTGGGCGATTTTGGGATCGCGCCGTAATGTTTTTTCACCAAGGCGAGCGCGGCAGCGGGATCGAAATCGCCGATGATGGAAGCGGTAGCATTGTCGGGCCAATAGTAGGTCCGATAAAATTCCTGTAGTTTCTCGATCGGCACATTCTCGATGTCGCTGCGCCACCCAATGGTCGGATGGTGGTAGGGATGGGCCACGAAGGCAGCAGCGTAGATTTCCTTCTCCAACGCCTGCGCCGGGTCGTTTTCGCCAATCTCGAATTCGTTTCGCACCACCGTCATCTCCGGTTTGCGATCCGCTTCGCGCACCCAAAGATTCCGCATTCGGTCGGCTTCGATCGCCATGTAGTTGTCGAGATTTTCGTTCCCGACATTGGCGTAGTAGTTGGTGCGATCGAACCAGGTGGTGGCGTTATAAATTCCGCCGACGCGCTCAAGAAATTGCTTCACGCTCGTTCCCTTCGGATCGTTGAACTTGGGCGTACCCTTGAACATCATATGCTCGAGCAAATGCGTCGCGCCGGTCGTGCCGATGACTTCGTTTCGGGAGCCGACCCGATAAGTGACCATGAAGGTCAGGGTCGGACTGGAGTGCTGCGGGAGGAGCAAAACCTGGAGGCCATTGCTTTCCAATCGAAACTCGGAAATGGGGCCGACGGTTTTCACGAAAGTGAAACCGGGGACGCTCACAGGAGCGGGCTGCGCATGAGCCGAGACCAGAACGCAAAAGAAGAGAAAGAATTTGTTCATGAGAGTCCGAAGCGGAGTTGAAAGGCAAAGCTTCGCGAAGCGACAGAGTTATAAAACCGAATCTGCCGCCATCTCCTTCCAATGGCGCAGGTTGAATGCGGTTTGATCCTTCCGTGTGGAAGCTCGATCGATTGCGCCATTGGGTGGAACTTAACCGCGGAAATCGCAGAGATAAACCGACCAATAATTCCCCGCCCGGGAAATTAAAAATCCAATGCGGCCCGTCGGCCCGTCGGGGCATGGCCTTTGCTCCAAAAAAAGACACATGTATGCAGAGAGGGAGGTGGGTGGAAAAGGGGCTGGGGAAGGCGCGGTTTGCGAGATTGGCGGAGGGTCGCGTCTCTTCCAGCGTTTCACGGTGCAGAAAGCTTTGGGTGGCGGCGGCGCGGGCCCTGTCTGGCTGGCGCAGGACGATCGGCTCGGTCAACTCGTCGTTCTTAAATTGGTCCCGGAAATCCTTCGTTTCGACGCAGACGCTTTCCAGGATCTGAAAAAGGCGACGCGCAAAAGCGTTTTCCTGATGCATCCCAATATCGTGCGCGTTTTCGATTTTATCGAAGACGAAAGCTGCGCCGCGATCGTCTCGGAATTCATCGATGGACCTACGCTTTTGGGATTGCGCTCGCACAAACGCGCTCAGTGTTTTGCCGTCGGTGAAATCGCGCCCTGGGTCTCGTCGCTCTGCGATGCGCTCGCCTATGCGCACGATTCGATGGGTCTGGTGCACGGTGGATTGAAGCCGGCGGATCTGATGGTGAACGAGCGAATGAAGTTGAAGGTCACGGATTTCGGCACGGCAGATCGCGCAGAGATTTCCGATGAAGCGCGCGTTTATCTGAGTCCGCAGCGCCGGCTCGGCGCGGCGCCCACTCCGAGCGACGACATTTATGCGGTCGGCGCAACCTTGCATGAATTGCTTTCGAGCAAGCCGCCATTTTCTGGTGAGGATGATGCGACGCAAATTCGCGAATCGACGCCCCCGTGGGTTTCGGAACGGCGCAAGCAGTTGGGAATCGCGGGTGAAGCGGTTCCGAAACATTGGGAAGAAACCATCGCTGCCTGCCTCGCGAAAGATCCGGCGGATCGTCCGCAAAGCGCAGTCGAAATCGCGCGTCTTCTTCGCTTGGGCGGCACCATCCGGCTGGCGGTAGAAGAGCAGGAATCGAAAACGCGCTATCTCGCGCAATCGCTCACGCAGGCGCGCGTTGTGGGCGCGGCGGCAGGTCTGGCTGCGTTGATCGCGGCCGCGATTCTCGCCATTCGCGCTACGCATCCAACTTTATCCAGCGTGAAAGAAACGGTGGGAGCGGTTGTGCCCGACGGATACGCGTTGGAATTATTTCGCCCCGATGCCACACCAAAAGTCACGCTCGCGCCTGATCCAATTGCCACGCCTTTCGCCGAGTCGATTCCTGATGCGCCAGAAGCATCGAAGGCGCCGAAGAATGGATCGCTCCAATTGACCACTGCGCCTGCTGGTGCGCGCTTCGCGATTTATCCTGGCGTAGTCGCCGGGAACATCGTGCCGGCAACTTCGCCTCTGCATGCGGGCACCGCGCCGGAATCAATCGACGATCTGGCGCCGGGGCATTACACACTTTTCTTCCACAATGAAGGCTGGCCGGAGGAAAGCACGGAGGTGTCGTTAGAAGCGGGCGAAAGTCTTCCGGTCGCATACATCTTTCCACATGGCAGCGCTAACCTCACGAGCACGCCGGATGGAGCGGAGATTTTTCTCGGCGCCCGCTCTCTCGGTTATGCGCCGCTCACGGTCGATCTCCCGTTAGGCAAACAGCAGCTGGCCGCGCGTCTCCCGGGTTATCCGGAACGAACACAGAGTGTCACGATTCAAGACGAGACGCCCGCGGCGATCGCTTTTCAAATGCGCGCCTCGAGTGCTGACAAGAAGAGAAAAGCGAAGCGGCCCGAATCTGCCTTGGATAAACTCGGTCAGAGTTTGAAGAATGTTTTCTCGCGCAAGCCGGCGCCGGCGAAAAAGAAATCTTGATCCGCCAGGCGCGGCTCAGGTCAGTTGCCTAACGAGTCGCAGCGCAAAGTAAATCATGACCACGCAGGTAAGCACCTGCGTCGCAACCTGCCAGGACGGGTGCGAGAAAATGCGCGCACCGAATTTGATCGCGCAGGCGAGAACACATCCCCAGGTC
Source organism: uncultured Chthoniobacterales bacterium (assembly GCA_964236815.1). GTDB lineage: Bacteria > Verrucomicrobiota > Verrucomicrobiia > Chthoniobacterales > UBA10450 > JACCTI01. The sequence continues at coordinate 45,645 of CAXSFN010000004.1, read as the reverse complement.
AACGCACCACAAACTACCGAGGCCGCGAGGAAGACGGAATTGAGGAACGTGCCGCTCAGTTGGCCAGTCTGACTTCCAATCACCGCTAACCAGAACCCAATGTTCCATGGGCTCGTTAGGACGAGCGTCAATCCCAGGACGAATCCCGGGATGCGGCGTTTTTTTTGCGGGTCCATTTCGGTCGTGTCGTTGGAACGATTGCGATGCTCGCGTGCGGTTCGCCACGCGCCGCGCGCAAAGACGGCGGCAAGAACAAGCAAAAGAGCGAGACTTATGATTCCCAGGATCATTCGAATTTTCGGTGTGTTGATCAACGCCCCAGCGCCCGCCGAGACGGCCAGGGCCCATCCGAAATCTCCCACGCAAGCGCCCAGCCCCACTCGCCACGACGCCCAAAATCCGCCGCCTTCACTTCGGGGCAGCAAACCGCGCCGAATCATCTCGGCGTTAACCGGTCCGGGCGGCCACGCCACCGACCAGCCGAGAAGCAAACCGTTGAGAATCGTTGCGCCGGAAAGAGCGGAATTCATCGCGTGCAACTAAGGCAGCGTTTCCGTTTTGTCAGTTCTGCGACCGCGCTATGGTGCGCCCCATGAAACTCTCGGTCGCTCGTGTTCTCCTCGTCCTTCAAGCGCTGCAGCTTTGCGCGCTGGCCGGCAACAGCGTGGTCAATCTTTCGCATTACGATTCAATGCGAGTCGATTTTGATCAGATGAACCGGCAGGGAATCGTGGGCGTGATTCATGAGTCGACCTATCCACGAAATGTGCGGGACGAAAAATATGCCGCGCGACAAGGGGAAGCGGTGCGCGCTGGCTTACTCTGGGGTGCGTATCATTTTGCCAACGCCAGCGATCCGGTCGCGCAGGCTGATTTCTTTCTTCGGACCGTCTCCTCCTCCTGGCATGCGGCCGATCCGGCCAGTCGTCCGCATCAGGTCTTGCTCGTACTCGATTTCGAACAGAACCGCCACTATCCCGGCGGCACCATGCGGGTCGAGCAGGCGGTGGCGTTTATCGAGCGAATCAAACAGCGTACGGGCGAATATCCGGGTTTGTACTCAGGCGAAAATCGCATTCACGCAGTATTGAATAATCCGAAGGTGAGCGCGTCGAATAAGCGTGTGTTAGCCAGCTGCTGGCTCTGGGTCGCGAATTATCATTACCAGCCGCGCAACGTCGCGCCCTGGAGCCGATGGAGCATGTGGCAATATACCGGCGATGGGGTCTGCGATCTCCCGCGCGCCTCGTTTCCGAAAAGCATCGCGAACATTCGGAACGCCGAGCGCAACATTTTCGACGGTAGCGTGGGCGACCTGCGGAACTTCTGGCAATCGCACGGCTGGAGTCCGGGCGCGGCGCGAGAATCGAGTGCCGGCGAATAAGTATAAGCTAGCGTAAATACTCCGAAGCGCTCCGAGCGCCTTGTCATCCTGAGGCTGGCGCAGCGCGCCGAAGGACTCTCAACTATTCTGTCGATTACGCGTAAGATCAGTTGCTGGCAGCTATTGTGCGACTCGCGCCGTCTTAGCGGCTCGGGATAACTCGTTAGGTAGCTCTAAGTATGGTGGGCGCTAAACCCGTTAGAGCGTGTAAGCACTTTCAAGCTAAGGTAACGCCACGTGCTGTAGCCGCCTCGCTCTGTCGAGGCGTGACGGCATGGCCTGCCATACAGAGGAACGGCGACAGAGCGCCGTTGCTACAGCATCTGCGCTTACCAACCACGGGTAGAGGGTGCATGACATTTTTTTTGCTTCACACTAACACTCCTCTACTCGCTAACTTCCACCGTTCGTCGTCGATCGAGCAGAACAGCAACCAGCATGTCGCTCATCACATTCACGCCGGAACGGACGCGGGCGATGATCCAATCGACCGGAAGAATAAGCGGAATAGCCACGACGATGAGTTGCTCGGGCAAACCTGCGGCTGACAAAACAAGCGGCAAAACAATCAAACCCGCTTCTGGAATTCCAGCGACCCCGATCCCAGCCATAAGCGAAGCGAGAACTACAATGGCCTGCTGGCCTAACGAGAGATCGAATCCGTAGGCTTGGGCGAGAAAGAGCGCAGCCATCGCTTCGTAGAGGGTAATGCCGTCGTTGTTTAAATTCGTCCCGACACATGCCGCCAAACGCGCGGATTCATCCGAGACTCCCATCTTTTCGGTCAGGCAACGAAGCGTTACCGGGACGGTGGCGAGGCTGCTGTTACAGGAGAGGCCGGTCAGTATCGCGTCGGCGCCGCCGCCAATATAAACGCGCGGCGATTTCTTCCCGACCAGCCATGCGACCAGCGGGTAGTAGACAAGGCTGTGAATCCCCAACCCGAGCAGGATAACCCCGAGAAATCCTCCGAGCGCGTGAAAGACCGCAATCCCCGAACGAGCCACCACCTGCGCCACCACGCCGAAGACCGCGAAAGGCACGGCTTGCACGACCCAGTGCAACATCAGCACCAGCGTTTGATATATCGCTTCAATGAAACGCTCGACCGATTCAAAATTCCCGACGCGAGTTTTGACGCGACGCAAAGCCGCGCCGCCGAGCAACCCGAGAAGCACGACGGTGATGACGTTATTTTTCGCAAAGGGCTCGATCAAACTTTCCGGGACGTAACCCGCGATATTTTTCAGCGGATCGAGCGTGGCCTTGGGCGCGTCCGGTTTTGCGGCGGAGAGCGGACCGATTTGGTGTTCGACGATCCCGGCGATTTCGTTCAGCCGTCCGCGCCATTGCTCGCCGGGCTTGAGGAGATTTAGCAGCGTTAATCCGATCGCGAAGGCGACGGAGACGTTAATCAGACAAATCAGGATCAGCCAACCACCGCGCCGCGCCGAAATTTCCACGCGCAGGAATGCGTCGAGGATTGCGAATAGAATCAAGGGCACTGCCAGGGCTTTGAGCAAGCGAATCACTAGCAACCCCAGCGTCCCGAGATCGTCCGTGCGCAGGCCCGGAAAGATCTGTCCGCTCTTGCAGACCACGCCGACGCCAATACCTGCAGCTACCCCTAGAAGGACGCGCGCGTAAAGCGGCAGCCGCCACCTCGACTTCCAGCCGCGTGTCACTCTTCCCTCAACATTCGCGCGCCTTCGATCGAAATGCCGTGGGTGAGTTTGAGCCGAAGATGATCGCGCAAAAAATCATCGATCGAAATCCAGCGGCCTTCCACTTGGATTCGTTTCGTCCAGGCGCAGATCTTGATCAGATTGCGTTGCAGTTTTCTGATTTCCGCCGTGGCCTCGTCCAGTCGCTTTTCGTTCTTCTTGCGGCTGGTGACGTCCTGCAACTGCGAGATGAAAAAGCGCGGCGCGCCATCTGATTCGCGCACGAGCGAGACGCTCAGAAGCACCCAGACATCATCGCCGTTCTTATGGAGATAGCGCTTCTCCATCTGGTAGGTATCGATTTCACCGGCGAGCATTTTCGCGACATTGCTCAGGTCGAGATTGAGATCCTCGGGATGCGTGATGTCCTGAAAAGTACCGCTCAACAGCTCCGTTTCGGTGTAACCGGTGATGTCGCAGATGGCGCGATTCACCTTGAGCCATTTGCCGTCGGGCGCGACCAGAGCAATCCCGATAGCGGCATAATCAAACGCGCTTTGAAAAAGAGAATCGTTCTCGACGTCGGGCGAAGGGGCAGGAGTTTTCAAAGCGTTCCGTGAAGAATTGCGCATCCTGAGCGTGCGCCCTATCGGTGTCCATATCTTTGGGGCGAAATCCTACTCGTCGTCTTCGTCAACGAAGAGCCTCTTCCAACGATTGGGGATCATCGAGCAGGATCCATTCAATGATCGAAAGCGGCAGACTCCCATTCTTGATCAGATCATCGTGGAACTGACCGAGCCGGAAATTCCCGCCCTGCTTGTCGCGATAACGCCCGAGTAGATTCATGATCTGCCACTTGCCGGTAATGTACCAAATCTTTTGCGTCGGATCGGAAGCGGCGCCGGCCGCTTCGCCTTCCGCGGCTTCGTGGTCGAGCCCGCCTGCTTCCATGAAATATTTTACCGCCTCCTCAAAGGTCCACCGGCCCGTGTGCAAATTCACATCCACGCCAATGCGAGCGGACCGATAACGCGAGAGCCGCAAGATCTGCCCCTGCGCGGCCGAATTCTCCGGATACAACCCGGTCCGCATCAGCATCTCTTCACCGTAAAGTGCCCAGCCTTCGACCAGGACTCCATCCTGATGCTGACGACGGATTTCGTTCGATAAATGGTTCGCAATCGAGAGCTGCAGAAAATGTCCCGGAATCCCTTCATGCCCGAGGATGGGACGCGGATCTTCGATCGCGGCGCGGATGTAGAAGTTTTTCGATTGCGGATCGTAAGTCGGAATGAAAAAGAAACCGGCCGGGTCTTTGTCGTAAACGCCGGGCGGATTCATGAAACCGCCGGGGCTGGTCGGCTTGAATGCTTCCGGTAGCTGGCGGATTTGAAAGGCCCCGAGATAATCCGGGAGGGTGAGCAGATTGTGCTGCTTGAGGAAATCGATCACCTCCTGCTCACGGCTTTCGTAGGCCGCGAGAAAGGAGGCCTGGTCGGGCGGTATATTCTTGCTCCGGGTTGGATCCGGATCGGCTAACGAAGGATCCGGCAGCAATGACTCCAGCGCGCGGTAACGGGCCAGCTCCGCGCGCCCGAGCATCTCGACCTGCTTCGCATCGATCGGCAAGAGCAGGACGTGCTTAAGGAAGTAGTTGTAGTTCGCCTCGCCCATGGGCGCGAAGTCCACCATCTTCGGCAGGCGCTTTTCCAACTCGTCCGCGTAAAGGCGCAGTGCGCTCAGCGCGCCATCACGCGCCTGCACCAGGTCAGCGCGCTCGGTCGAGGATAAATCACTCGTTAGGCTCATTAAGCTCCCGGTGAAGAGCGAATCCATGGAGCGCGCGGATTGAATCGCGAGCTGCGCGTAAAGCTTGACCGGTTTTTGTAGATTGCTCATCCCTTGCTTGAGCATGGCCGGCATCTGTTTCAGCCGAGCCGTCGCCGCCGCAGCGCGTTTTGCCGGCGCGTCATATTCTTTTTTCAAGAGCGAAAAGATGCCGGTGCTGCATTCGCCCACGTAGACCTGCGGATTCGTTTGCTCGGACTTGAGAACGCGATCTCTGAACTCGACGCCCTCCAGCTCCGAACGGAACAAGAGCCAATCGATCCGATCGTCCTTCGGCCACGTTTCCGTTTTCATGGCGCGGACTTTCTCCAGTAAGAGACGCGCATGTTGCGCGCGCTCCGTGATCTTCGCGATCGAGTAATCGGTCAGACGATTATCCCAGGTGTGCAGACCGGAATCGCTGCTCTGTACCGGATAATTTTCATTTCGCCAGGCATAGTAATCATCGGCGAGCTTGCGCAAAGCGAGAGCGCCGCCGCCGCTTCCATCGGACACTTGCGCGGTCGCCGTGGGTTTGGTGGTAATAAGCGCCTTGCTTGAAAGATCCGGCGGACTTTCCTGCGGCCGCTGCGCCATGACCAGGCCGCTAAGACTCGTTAGGCCCAGCAAGAAAAGAATCGTTTTCATCCCGGCGATCCTATCGCGCGTCTAGTGATGCGGAAGTGCAAATCCACCGCCGCCGTCATTAGCTTCGCCTTTTTCCGCACGCTGATGTAACCCTGTCTCATGCCTCCAAGTCTTCCTGAGATCTGGCCCGCTCTCTCCTTCTCTGATTGGGACGAGACGGCCGCCACTCTGCATCTTTGGACGCAGATCGTCGGCAAAGTGCGCCTCGCCCTTACGCCTTGGATCAACCATTCCTGGCACGTTACTCTCTACCTGACCGCGCGCGGCCTAACGACTTCTCCGGTCGCGCACGACTCGCGTTGCTTTGAAATCGAGTTCGATTTCGTCGCGCATCAGCTTCTCTTTCGCTCCAGCGATGGAATGGAACGCGCCTGGCCGCTTCGTTCCATGTCGGTTGCGGAATTTTACGAGCAAGTCATGCACTCGTTAGGCGAGATGAAGCTTGAGGTAAAAATCTCCGCGGCGCCTAACGAAATGGAAGATGCAATCCCATTCGCGAAGGACCGCACTCATTGCACTTACGACCAGGAATACGCGCATCGCTTCTGGCAGGTGCTGCTGCAAACGGATCGTGTCTTCAAAAAGTTCCGCTCGCGCTTCATCGGCAAATGCAGCCCGGTTCATTTTTTCTGGGGTAGTTTCGATCTGGCGGTGACGCGATTTTCCGGACGCGAAGCGCCGCAACATCCCGGCGGCGTCCCGCATCTTCCGAACGCAGTCGCGCGGGAGGCTTACTCGCACGAAGTCAGCAGCTGCGGATTCTGGCCGGGAAGCAAGGCGATGCCCGAGGCGATCTTCTATTCCTATGCCTATCCGATGCCGGAGGGATTTGCCGACGCTCGGGTGGAGCCAGCGAGCGCGAGTTGGAACTCCACCTTGCGCGAATTCGTTCTGCCTTATGACGAAGTACGATCGGCCACGAACCCGGACGAAATGCTGCTGAGCTTCCTGCAAAGCACCTACCAAGCTGCGGCCGAGACCGGCAAATGGGATCGACGCGGCCTCGAACATCACGGCGAGTGGCCATCGTAGCGGTGTTGCTTTTTTTACGCTTGGTGGACGATCGCAGGAAAGTCGACGATAGGCTAACGATACTGAACTTGCAGCGTGACCAGCCGCGGTGCGCCGATCGAGACCAAGCCGTCCGCTGATTTGCCGTTTTCAATTTCTGTGTCGAAAAGATTTTCGATTTTTAGCCCCGCGGAAAATTTGTCCGAGATCTCGTAGAAGATCGCGGCGTCGAGCGTAATAAATGGTGCAAGCGCGATCGCGTTCTGGTCGTCCTCAAACTGCCGGCTGCTGTAACGCGCCTGTCCGGTCAGGAGCCATCTTTTGTGAGGCCGCCATTCCGCCGCGACGGTTACGGTGTGTTCTGGTGTTTGCGCGAGTAAGCGCCCGACAAGCGCTGCGTCGCTCGCGCGGTCGACCGTGGGCTCGGTCCAGAGGTAGCTAGCCCGCAAGAAAAATGGCGCGGCGATTTGCCATTCGGAAGAAAATTCGAACCCGGGCGCGATCACCAGATCGATGTTCTGGCGTTGCCGCAAAATGCTGTCCGGATTGGTGGCAAGCGTGACGTTGCCGATCGCATTCTCCAGGCGGTTGTAGAACACGATTGCGCCCAGGCGCATCGTTTTGAGCGGACGCCATTCAACTCCGGCCTCGCCGCCAAGAAGCTGCTCGGGATCGAGAGCAGCGTTTGCATCCGTCACGGTGTTACCGACGCGAAACGGACGATAGAGTTCGTTCAAGGTGGGAACTCGAAAGCCGGTGTAGCCCGCGGTGCGCAACGAAAGTTGCTCGGTGAGGTTGGCGGTGGCGCCAAGCCGTCCATTCAAGCTAAGGTCGTCACGATTGGGAAAACGCTGGGAGAGCGTGGGCTGGTTAGTCGAGCGCTCGAATTCATTGCGTCTTCCGTCCGTCAGTTGCCAGTAATCCAGCCGAACTCCGCCGACGAGGGTGAGCAAGTGCGCGATTTTCCATTGGTCTTCGCCAAAGATGCCGGCGAAAAATTGATCGCCGCCTGCGATGCGCAAACGCGTGAAATCATTGCCGATGAAGCGGAACCACTCGTTAGTCTGACCGCTGACTGTGCGCGTATCCGCGCCGAGAGTTAGCGCGTGTTGATCCGCCACCGGCATCGTCCAGACGACGCTGCCACCCGCCGCCTCCGCCGGCACATTGAACTGATCGAGCGCTGGCGTCTCTAGATCGCGCGCCGCATTGATGGAGCTGAAGGTGCTGCGAAATTTTCGCTGTTGGTAATATCCGGCTAGTCGCAGCTCGGCTTGCAGGAGCGAAAATCTTTTTGTGATCGTGGCGCTCGCATCCGCGCCGGTTGTGTCGTTGTGGGTGAAGATGGTTCCGTTACCGCGCTCTTCCTGGAAGCCGCGCACCTGCATTTGCAAGGAGGTCTCGGAATCGAGCGCAAACTGGGCGCCGAGCTGGATCAGATTCGAATCGCTATCGGCGTCGCGATCGACTGAGCCGCGCTGATTTGCCTGCAAGACCGGATAGCCGGCGGTCGAGAAATGTTCAGTGAAGAAGGAAAGAGCGACTGGTTTTTCGACGAGAGTCGCATCGATCGTCGCGCCGTAGGTATCCGTGTTTCCGAGGAATGTCTGTGCGGACGCCGCCGTGTCTTCGATCTGCCGCGAGCTAATGAAAATCGTTCCGGCGAGCGCCGCGTTTCCGAAAAGTCCCGCGCCGCCACCGGGAGTAACGATGACACTTCCGACTGCGGCCGGCGGAATCTGATTCCACGGCACGTAACCAGCGAACGGGTCGTTCAGCGGAATGCCGTCGAGCAAGACCAGGGTGCGTCCCGCACCGCTCGGTCCGAAGTTTCGCAATGTGACACCTTGGGTAGTCGGATTCGCTACCCGGCTGCTGCTTCGTCGAAAAAGACTAAAGCCTGGAATTTGCGCACGAAGGATATCGTCTAACCGCAACTGCGGGGCGCGTTTCAATTCTTCCGCGTCGATTGCTTTGATCGCAAACGGACTGCTCGCGCGCGCGTCCGGCACGCGATCTGCCGAGACGATGATGGAATCGGCAATTGCCTCCTGCGCTCGCATTTTCGGGACTAACGCAACTAGGAGAATAACGCCCGCACCTAGACAGCATAGTCTCACGATTTTAGGCCGCGGGCGATGCGTCCTGCATGCGCTGCGCCCAATTTCGAAACTCAACTGGGCGAGCAATGGTTTCGAATCGTTCTTCCAAGCCTCCAGTGCCGCGAACAATGACGGTGCCGTAGTCGAAGAGGCGCGCGAGAAAGCCCTGATCGATCGCGATCGATTCGATTTTGGCGACGAACATCTCGAGCGTTTGCCGGCGGATAATACCGGTCTTGATCAAGACGCGAGCGTTAGTGATAACCAACTCGCTACTGACATAGGCCAGCGCCGGCGGGATCATCATGAAGGCTGGAAGCGGAAGCGCGAACCAGCCGATCTGCGAGCCAGTTAAGGCTTGGACCGCGATCGCGAATGGCATGGCCAGAAAAAGAAACGCGAGCAGAGCCATAAGCGCGTAACGAAGAAAGACGATCCAATGCAGTGACGTCTTGTAGATTGGCGACTCGTTAGGCCCAAGGGTGGAGCGCGCGTAGGCTCCAAGGGATAGAAGTTGAAGCGAAGGAGCCTTTCCTGAGCTTACTGGAGGCGCAATCGGAGCAGGCTCTGTCGCGAGAGGGGGAGTAGCTTCTCCGAAGATCGCGAGCGGCTTCAGCTCCGCCTCCGCGCCCTTTGAAGCGAGATCGGATAGCTGGACGAGGCCGTCGCGGACGAACGATGTTACTTGCTCTTCGCTGAACGGGCCGCGCCGGGTTCCGTTCATATAAAGGTAGATCACGCCGGGTTTGCTCCCGTCATATAGGTCTCGAGAGATTCGCGGGTAATGACATGGCGCGCCCCGCAGCGCGGGCAACTAATCCGAAGCGAATCCTCATCGCCGAAAAGTCCCGCTGCATCGGTGCGCATGATCGGCGCGAGGATGGCGAACATCCGCTCGGGCGTACACCCGCAACCCCAGCGGTAAGTCCGCTCCTCCAGCAAGCTAAGCGTTTCTGTTTCGTCTAGCGCGCGCACCTTTTCGTCATCGAGTTGTAGCAGCCAATCCAGATCGCAGTCCGGTTGCGCGGAGATCATGACGAAATTTTCCGGACCATGTTGGAAGTAGCGCGCCGGGCGCTGCTCGCTCTGCGCATAAAATTCTTCCACGATCCCGAACGGAGACGTGCCGCTGAATTCGACGGTGCTGCGCCGCGAATCCTGGCCTTCGCGCACCAGGTCGGCGAGAAAGAGATTACGGCCATCATTCTTCACGTTCTCAGTAAAAATCTGACCGACGACGATGGCTCGGCGGTTATCACCGGTAACGAAGAGGTTGAGGAGCGGGCGTTGAAAATGAATTGTCCAGGCCCAGGCTTCATTCCACGGACGTGATGCGCAATGGAGAGTCAAAGCGGCCAGAGCTTCCTTTAGCATCCCGTCATACTCAGGGGCATGCTGATAACCGTATTGTCCCTGGTGCAGGTAGTAATCGACGTAGAGATCGCCAAAGTCTGCGCGCGCCACCAAGGCGTTACGCCCGCGGACGAAGTAAGTGCGCACCTTTAGTCCTTCGTCGTTCTGCGAACTTTCCAACTCCATTAAAGGAACCTAACCATCTTGAGACGTTTTTCCCGCAGTTTCCATCTTTCCCCTGCGTTCCGGTTCGCGAGATTAGAGACCGACGGTTTCGACAAGAGTTTCAGCTAGCTGTTGCGGCTCATGCGATGAGCTGGCCGGTGTAAAAGTAACAGTGTCTCGATAAACATTTTGGTGCAGTCTTCGGGCTCGGGAGCGACTTAAGAATTAATCGGCGAGTGCTTCGCGCGTTCAACGGAAAGGGAGAAACCGAGGCTGCGTTCTCATGTTATCGGATCCGCCCCTGCGCGGGGTTAGCTTGGATTCCTATACGTTCACTTGCCCATATTCCTCAGTCGTCCGGTTAGTGAGCAAAGAAGAAAGGAGTGGGCAGTGAGGGGATCGAACCCCCGACCAACACGGTGTAAACGTGCCGCTCTACCGCTGAGCTAACTGCCCGAATAGGCAAGACGCACTATACTTAAGGAGCGCAATCTGCCGAGAAATCTTTTCTTTACTTAACTCACAGCTTGCGGTTGCGCTTCTAGCATTGTGGCTTATTAGCTGCCATGGACTTATCCCTCGATAGATTGAAAGAAGCAGTCTCACTCCGCGAACAGATTCATAATCTGGAACGCCGTCTCAGTTCCTTATTCGGTGGTGGTGCTAGTAGCAGCAGCCGAGCAAGTAGCACCAGCACCAAAACCAGCAGTAGCAAATCTAGCAGCGCAAAAGCGACCTCATCCGCAGCTAGTCGTGGCGGCGGCCGGCGTCGTCCCATGTCGTCCGCTACCCGCGCCAAGCTCGCGGCCTCTGCGCGCGCTCGTTGGGCCGCGGCCAAGAGCGGTTCGGGCAGCACAGTTAAAAATTTAGGTTCATCCGGTTCGGCCGGTTCCTCCAAGAGCAGCAGCAAGAGCAGTAGCAAAAGCGGTGGCCTTACCGCCGCTGGGAGAAAAAAACTCTCCGACGCGATGAAAGCCCGTTGGGCCGCTCGCCGAAACGCTTCTGGCGGAAAGAAGAAGTAGTCCTTCAATAATCACCGTGATAGGTGAATGGCTAAACACCATTCACTTTTCACCGTGCCATATTCTCCGCAGCTACCGGTTCACCATCTTCATCATCGGCTCGGAATAGCGTGGACCGGAGAACGCGCTTCGCGGTGCGATTTCTTCTATTCGGGCCATCTCAGCGCTCGTTAGGTTCACATCGAGCGCCCCCACGTTTTCCTGGAGATACTTGCGGCGTTTGGTGCCGGGGATTGGGACAATTTCTCCTCCTTGCGCCAGCACCCAAGCCAAGGCGAATTGCGCCGGAGAACAATGTTTCTCCCGCGCAATCCTGCCCACTTGCTCCACCAACTCCAGATTGCGGGAAAAGTTCTCGCCTTGAAAACGCGGTGAGCTGCGGCGGTAATCTCCTTCTTCCAGATCTTCGAAGCGTTTGATCTGACCGGTAAGGAAGCCGCGACCGAGCGGACTGAAAGGAACGAAACCGATTCCCAGCGCGCGACAAGTCTCCAGTACGTTATCTTCTGGGTCGCGCGTCCAAAGAGAGTATTCCGATTGCACCGCGGTGATGGGATGAACCGCGTGCGCGCGGCGGATTGTTTCCGCGCTTGCTTCCGAGAGACCCAGGTAACGCACCTTTCCTTCGCGCACTAGCTCACCCATCGCGCCGACCGTCTCTTCGATCGGCGTTTCCGGGTCGATCCGATGCAGATAATAGAGATCGATTACGGCCATGCGAAGCCGGCGGAGACTAGCTTCGCAGGCACTGCGCACATACTCCGGTTTACCATTCACCTTATTGAACTGGGGCCGATCCGAATCGCGACTCAGTCCGAACTTAGTGGCCAGGACAATCTTCTCGCGGTGACCCGCAAGGACGCGGCCGAGTAGTTCTTCATTGGTATGCGGACCGTAAACGTCGGCGGTATCGAAGAAGGTAATCCCTAACTCCAGCGCCCGCTCGAGAGTAGCGATCGACTCTTCGTCATCGCGTCCGCCATAGACGTCCGACATTCCCATGCAACCCAGACCAATGGCTGAAACCACCGGGCCGCCGCGGCCTAGCTTCCGCTGTTTCATGTTTGTCCGATCCAGGTACAAGGCGCGATGTCATCCCAGCGGGCGCGGATGGAATCGAACTCCGCCTGGCTTAGCGGACCCGCCTGCAGAAGTTGAGCATTTTCCTGCCAGCGTTCCGGCTTTGTCGTGCCGACGATGGCAGTTTGCACGCCGGGCACGCTCAGGGTGAAACGCAGCGCATGCGCGATCGATTGAGCTAGGGACCGGCCGCGGATGAAATCGTAATCTAGCTTCCGCAAGCGATCCCAATACGGATGCTGGTAGGAATCGATTGGTTTATGGCCGGCTTTCCAGGCAGCGTTAGCGATCGGCCTTTTTGCAATCACGCCCATCTGGCGTTCGCGCGCTAGCGGGAGAGTTAGTTCGATCGGTTCCTGGTCGGCGATGTTAAGAGAGGTTTGCAAGGTGTCGAAGTAGCCGGATTCAACCGCGAATTTCGCGGCGCGGCCGTCTCCGCTGTAACCGATGTAACGGGTATGGCCACGTTGGCGCGCAGTTTGTAGCGCGCTGATGGCGTCGCCTTTTTTCAAAACGGCTTCCGAGCAGCTATGCAACTGGATAAGGTCGAGCCGATCCGTTTTCAACCGGCTTAAACTACGCTCGATGCTTTCGAGAATCGAAGCTTTCGACCAATCTTCGCTGCCGATCCCGCGCGGGTGTCCGACCTTGCTAAAGAGATGGAATTCCTCTCGTCGATGTCCGACCGCCTGGCCAATTAGCTCCTCGCTTCCTTCATAGCATTCCGCGGTATCGATGACGTTAAGTCCGGCATCGAGCGCGCTATTCAGTAAGGTCTCGACTGTTTCCGCCGCGGCGTTTTCGAAGCCAATTTCCGCGCCGCCAAAACCGAGGACGGACACCTGCATGTCCGTTTGTCCTAGCTGGCGTTTCTCCACGGTAGGAAGAGTAGGACTGACTCCCTCTCTTGTCATCCGACGCGTTGCTTACCACTCGATCACGCTGCTCGCCCAGGTCAGCCCGCCACCGAACACAACCATCAGGATGTAGTCGCCTTGCTTCAATCGTCCGCTGCGATTCGCTTCGTCGAGTGCGATCGCGACCGCCGCAGCCGAGGTGTTACCGAAGCGATCCAGATTAATGAAAAATCGATCAAGCGGAATTTTCAAGCGATCGGCAATCGCTTCGATGATGCGGATGTTCGCTTGATGCGGAATGATGCAAGAGATGTCATCAATCGTGAGGCCGGCTTTATCGAGCGCTTTCTTGGAAGCATCCAGCATCGAGATGACGGCTTGTTTGTAAACATCCTTACCCGACATGTGAATGGTTTGCAGATGCTGATGCGCGTTCTCCGCGGTGATCGGCGTCCGGCACCCGCCGCCCGGCATGAAAAGAATATCGGCGTATTGGCCATCGCTTCCGATGTGAGTGCTGATGACACCATGAGTGCTTTCATCGCGGTGCCGCAAAATCGCCGCGCCCGCGCCATCACCGAAAAGCACGCAGGTGTTGCGATCGGTCCAGTTCGTAATCGAGCTTAGCTTTTCCGCGCCGATGACTAGGACGGTCTCGTAAGTGTGCGAGGTAATGAATTGTTGCCCGATCTCGAGAGCGAATAAGAAACCGGCGCACGCGGCCGAGACATCCAAGCAGGCAGCCTTACTCGCGCCAATCTTGGTTTGCACGAAACAAGCCGTCGCCGGGAACATCATGTCGGGCGTGGCGGTCGCTACTAGAATCAAATCGATCTCTTCCGGTTTAACCCCGGCTTGCTTCATCGCTTCTAAAGCCGCGCGCGCGGCCATGTCGCTGGTGCATTCGTCCTTGGCCGCGATGCGGCGCGTTTTGATGCCGGTGCGGCTGGTGATCCACTCGTCGTTCGTATCGACGATCGCGGAAAGATCTTCGTTCGTCAGGACGCGGTCCGGCACGTAGCTGCCGGTCCCGACAATCGAAACGGTACGGGGAGGTTTAGCCGATCGCCGGCTCGAGCGGGGCTGTCGTTTCATGGTAACGGCGAACTTCCTCGACGATATGCGGGTTGACCTCATGTTCAATCGACTCGGCCGCGACCCGCAGCGCATTCTTGACCGCGAGCGGGGTGCTCGAGCCGTGAGCGATGATGCAAATGCCGTTTACACCCAAGAGCGGCGAGCCGCCGTATTCCTCGTAGTTTACCTTTTTGCGAATCGTCTTGAATGCATCTTTGGCCAGGTAGGCGCCGGCCATGCGCAATTTGTTTTTGGTCAGCTCATGCTTGAGCCAGCTAAAAATTGCGTCGCCGACTGCTTCGCATGTTTTCAGCAAAACGTTGCCGACAAAACCGTCGCAAACCACGACCTCGACCGGATTCCGAAAAAGGTCGTGCCCTTCGACGTTGCCGCGAAAGTTGAGCGCGCTCTCCTTCAGCATCTTGAAAACTTCCTTGGTAAAATCGGACCCTTTGACCTCTTCCACGCCGATCGACATCAAACCGACACAAGGATTTTCGTAGCCGAGGACGTGCCGCGAATAAACGGAGCCCATGATGCCGTATTGCAAAAGATGCATGGGCCGCGCATCGACATTGGCTCCCGCGTCGATCAACACGAAGAGGTTGCTCTCCGTTGGAATGACGGAGGCGATTCCCGGCCGTTCCACGCCGGGCAAGGTGCGCAATTTGATCGTGGTCGAGGCCACGGCCGCGCCGGTGTGCCCCGCGCTTACTACAGCCTCGGCTTGACCGTGTTTCACCAAATCGACGGCCCGACTAATGGATGAATCTTTCTTGCGCCGGACGGACTCAACCGGCTTGTCGCTCATTTCCACCACCTGCGTGGAATGAATGATCTCGATGCGCCGATCGCTGCAGCTGTGCTTGTTCAGTTCCCCTTCGATCTGCTTTGTGTCGCCGACCAGGAAGAGCTTTTCGATGCGCGGGTACTCCTGCAGCGCCATGACTGCTCCACTGACGAGATTGGGCGGACCGAAGTCGCCGCCCATGGCGTCGAGTGCGATTTTCATCGAATCCCGGAGTCTCCGAATTTCCCTGCGGGAATGCAATCCTCTTGCACTGACGCTAAAAATTCGCTTCCAGCCGCTTCGCTTTTCGGAGGGCGTGGCGAAAGATTACGTAGGTGCCAGCCGACTGCTTACGCACCCTCGATCGTGAGCACCTGCCGGCCTTTGTAATAGCCGCAGGAAGGGCAGGCGGTGTGTGACGCGACTGTACTTCCGCATTGCGAGCATTTGTTCATGCTCGGCGCGTGCCAGCGAAGCGACGCTTTACGCGTGCGCAGACGCATCTTGGAGGTTTTGCGTTTTGGGACTCCCATACGAGGCCGCATAGGAAAGCAGGAAATCTCGGAAAGGCAAATTAACACGCACGCGAAAATCCGATCGTTTCCGACACTTAGCTAACCCGCCTGGCCGAAGGGAAATTAGCTCTTCCCCAGATCAAGCTTATCGAGCGCGCTCCAATCAGGTTTGCGCTCTCCGTCATCCGCGGCCTGCCGACGCTCCAAGTGTGCTGCTTTGCAAACTCGCTCGCCATTCCGATCGCAACGCGGATAGGCGGGCAAATTCAGGAGAAGATCTTCGCGCAGGAACGGGGTAAGATCGACCGTCTCGGGGCCGGCCAGGTCGGTGTGGAGCGCGAACTCCGGCACCTCGATTGTGTGAACGAAGCGTTCCAGGCAGGCGACGCACGCAACTTCGATCGGCTGGGAAAGACGCCCACTAGCCCAGAGCGAACCATCGGAGATTCCGAGGTCTAACGAGTAATGCAGCGGACCGGCGCAGGTGACTCCCTCGGTGGTCAGCTCCGGGATGGGGCAATCTTCCTCGCCGTCAAGATGGAGGCCATCCTGTGGGATCTGGCGCAGATGAATCTTCATGTCTTCGACCACTCAATCATTTGTCCTGCACTTTACCATACACCTGCACTCCTACCGAGGTGAGCGGGTCGATGTAAGGAAACGCGCAGGATTAAAGAGAAGGGGACGTCAAGAACGAGGAGCGAGCTTTTGCGCGAACGCCTCCACCACCCGCGCTGGCACGAACGCAGCGATATCACCGCCGAGCCGCGCGATCTCCTTCACGATGCGCGAGCTCAGGTAGGTGTATTCCTCCTTTGGCATAAGGAAAATCGTCTCCACTTTGCCTTCCAATTTACGGTTCATCAGCGCCATCTGGAATTCGAATTCGAAATCGGAAACTGCGCGTAATCCTCGCACGATCGCGATCGCGTTTTGTTTGACCGCAAAATCGACCAGCAAGCCATCCAGTGGCGCGACCTGGACATGATCGCTTTCGCCGATAGTCGCGCGCAAAAAATTGAGGCGCTCCTCCAGGCTGAAGAGCGGTTGCTTTTGGTCGTTGTGCGCCACGGCCACGATTACCTCGTCGAAAAGTTTTCGCGCCCGCTCGATCACGTCGAGGTGGCCGTTAGTCACGGGATCGAAGCTGCCTGGGTAAATCGCGCGTCGCATGACGCGAGATGTTCATCGTCCGGCGGGCAACCTTCAACGCCCAATTTGCTCTTGGCCTTAGTTCCAGATGCCCCGCAATCGCGATTGCCGAAACGCTCCCACGCCGGAAAGTAACGCTCCCGATGAGTCAGTCAGCTTACAAGCGGATCGCGGTGGCGAGCGCATTCTCCCCGCGTTTCGAGCAAGTGCTGGCTGAGGCGAAACGGGTGCGCGATCGTTTCAGCGCGGACTTAAATCTTATCTATGTGGGCGAGAAAGACGAAGAAACCACTCGCCGATTTGCTGAAGCGCTGGCCGCGATGCAGTTGCCGGCGGACTCGCCGATTCATTATCACCAAGGCTCGCCGGCGGAGGCGATCCTGGAAGCATTGCATGCGAACGAGCTTGAGTTAATCATCGCCGGCGCGCTGGAAAAAGAGGTCGTGCTCCGGCCTTTTCTCGGCAACGTCGCGCGGCGTCTGGTCCGCGAAGCGCCTTGCTCGGTCCTGCTTTTTACCAAACCGGAGCGCGAACCGAAGCCGCTCAAGCGTTTCGTTTTCTTTGTGCCTGATTATTCCGAGCACGCTCAACAGGCGTTGGAGCACGCGCTGCGCCTGGCCGAACAGGAGGAGTGCGAAAATCTTTACGTCATTCGCGTTTACACCAGCTTCGATGCGGCGCGCGCCATTCTCCGCGCCAATCAGCTGGAAAACGAAGCATCGCCGGCGGCACGCACTTTGGAAGAAGAAGAAGCGGCGCTCGAAGAATTCATCGACCGCGCCGGCGAAACGCGCGTGCCGATCGAGGCGCGTTGCATCCGCGGAAATACCGGCTTTGCTGCCTCGGATTTCGTGCAAGCGGTCGAGGCCGATCTGCTCGTCGTCCCGGTGGAACCAAACGCTGCGTCAACCGAACTGCCGTCGCAGATCGCATGGGTCACGGACGTGATTCCCTGCAATCTTTGGATCATTCGTTAGGCAAAACGGATGGAGCCAGCCGGCGGATTTCGGGCTTACAGCGCCGAACATCTCATCGCGATTTTTCTCACGATCGCGCTGCCTTTTGCGCTCGCAGCGCTCGTTAGGCGGACTCGCTCCGGGGCGGTCGAGCGGGGCGTCGTCTTCGCGCTTCTTGCGCTCCTTTTGGGGAATTACCTTGGCTACATCATCTTCATTCGCCACCTCGGCGAGCAAGCATGGTTCGAAATGTTGCCGATGCAGATGTGCGATTGGGCGATCGTAGTCATCGTCGTCGCGCTCTTGAGCAAACATCGTCGCTGGTTTGAGGTCGCGTATTTTTGGGGAATCGGCGGGACGCTCCAGGCGGTGCTGACGCCGAATCTAAGTTACGGCTTTCCCGACCCGCGCTTCTTTAGTTTTTTCATCGCGCATTCCGGGGTCATCATCGGCGTCATCTTTCTCATGCTGACGCGGCAATTGCGGCCTTATCCGATTTCCATCATCCGGGCGTTTGCCTGGTCGGAAGTTTATTTCGTCTGCGCGATGATCGTCGATCATCTCACTGGGGTGAACTACGGCTTCCTTCTCCACAAGCCGGAAGCGTTTTCGCTCTTGAGTTATCTCTCCGATTCACGGCCTATTTACTTGCTGCAAATGCAAGGTCTGGCACTCGTGTTCTTCAGCGTTCTCTATGCGCCTTTCCTGGTTGCGGATGTAGTTCGAAAAAAATCTCTTGTCGGACGATGAATGACATTTTCATAAGCTACGCGAATACCGATCGCCCGAGCGCGCAGCTTTTCGCGGATGCTTTGAAAGCGTGTGGGTGGTCGGTGTGGTGGGATCGTGAGATTCCCCTCGGCACTTCGTTCGATCAAGTGATCGAGGAACACTTGAATGGTGCGCGGTGCGTCATTGTTTTGTGGTCCACCGCGGCGATCCGGTCCCGCTGGGTGAAAACCGAAGCCGCCTCTGCCGCGGACCGGGAGCGTCTTATACTTATTCTGATCGAAGACGTGCCGATACCTTTGGAATTCAAGCGCATCCAGACCGCGGCGCTGCAGAAGTGGCAAGGAGACCGCGATGACCCCGAGTTTGTGCGCTTGCTCGATTCGATCAAGCAGATGCTCGGGCAGCCTGGCACGCCGGACGCGCCGAACGTCTCTCTAACTCATTCCGCACCTGATCGCAGGCCCGCTAAATCGCGGCGGTTGTCACTCGCAGTAGGAGGCGGAGTCGCAGTGCTAATAGCTTTAGCATTCCTGCTTACGAAACTGAATTCCGGGCATGGCAATTTGCCGAAAAATTCGCAGCCGGTTCAGTCGCAGCAAACGGCGTCAACAAATGCTGAACTAGCTTCGACTCCAATAAGCAATGTGGCGGCGCACCCCACTAAGGGAGGATTTTCGATAAAAATCGGCGATACGATTAAGGAAAATATGCCCGCGCCTGGTGCCGGTATCATCGAAAATCCAGGGGAACGGGACACCTATAGATTTAATGCTGCGGCAGGGCAGCGAGTGTATTTCCGAATGATGGAGCACGGACAGAAAATGTCCTCGATAAAATGGAAACTAACGGACCCTGACGACACCGAGTTATTCAACACTTGTCTTTCTTGTGGCGACCCCGGCGTGCAAGTGCTGAGAAAAGCGGGTGACTATGTGTTAACTGTCGGCTCAGATACGGAGCCCGCGACTGGCACCTATCGTCTGCAGCTCTCAGACGTTCCAGTGTCCCCTTCGTTTTCGGTAAAAATTGGCGACACGATAAGGGAAAATATGCCCGCGCCTGGTGCAGGTATTATTGAAAGGCCCGGTGAAAAGGACATCTATAGATTTAGCGTCGCGGCAGGGCAGCGGGTGTATTTCCGAATGGTCGAGCGCGGAGATGGGATGTCCGATATGAAGTGGAAATTGGCGGACCCTGATGACTCCGTGTTGTTCAACACTTGTCTTTCTTGTGGCGATCCCGGAGTGCGATTGCTGAGAAAGGCGGGTGACTACGTCCTTACCGTCGGTTCGGATACGGATCCTGCGACCGGCGCCTATCGCCTGCAGCTATCAGACGTTCCTGTATCCTCTTCGTTCTCTATAAAAATTGGCGACACGATTAAGGAAAATATGCCCGCGCCGGGTGCGGGTATCATTGAAAAACCGGGTGAAAAGGACATCTATAAATTTAGCGCTGCGGCGGGACAGCGGGTCTACTTCCGAATGCTCGAGCGCGGAAATGGGATGTCTGGGATGAAATGGAAATTAACGGACCCTGACGAGACCGAGTTATTCAATACTTGTTTTGGTTGTGGCGATCCCGGCGTGCAACTTCTGAGAAAGGCGGGGGATTACGTCCTTACCGTCGGATTGGATACCGAGCCCGCGACCGGCACCTATCGCCTGCAGCTTGCAAGCGATCCGGGTGAATGACCCCGACCAGGCATCGAAAATTAATTTTTGCCGGGCAGTTTCCCCTACGCTCCATGAAACCTAGTCTTCTTAAGATCGGTCCAGTCACATTCGGCGGAAAGGAGCCTGTCTTCATCCTAGGTCCCTGTGTGATCGAGTCGGAAGCATTCGTTAGGCGGATGGCGCGAAAAATTGCGGAGGTCTGCGCGGCGGAAGATGTGCGCTTCATCTTCAAAGCCTCTTACGACAAGGCGAATCGCACTTCGGTAAGATCGTTTCGCGGGATAGGCGCGAAGGAAGGCTGCGAAATCCTCGCGGATATCGGGCAGGAATTGAAAGTCCCCGTCACGACGGACGTGCATTCGCCGGAGGAAGCGGAAATCGCGGGTGCGCTTATCGATGTCCTTCAAATCCCGGCGTTTCTTTGCCGGCAAAGCGATCTGCTGCGTGCCTCCGCTGCGACGGGTCGAGTGGTGAATGTGAAGAAGGGGCAGTTTTTGGCGCCCTGGGATGTGCGCAACATTGCCGAAAAGCTGACCGCGTTCGGTTGCGAAAAATTCTTCTTTACCGAACGCGGCACGACTTTCGGCTACAACAATCTCGTCGCCGACATGCGCTCACTTTATTGGATTCGCGAAGCTGGATATCGGGTCGTGTTTGACGCTACGCATTCCGTGCAGCGGCCGGGCGGAGCGGGGGATTCGACTTCGGGCGATGGCAAATTAGCGCCCGTCCTGGCGCGCGCGGCGATGGCCGCGGGGTGCGATGGGATCTTCATGGAGGTGCACGAAAATCCGGCGCGCGCGCGATCCGATGGAGCGAATCAGCTTCCGCTAAAGCAGTTGCCGAAGCATCTCCGCATGTTAAAAGCAGTCCATGCTGCCGTGTCGTAGCGGTCGCATCCGCGAGCTGGGTGTGACGGGCTTTCTGGGAATTTTCTGCTGCGCGGTACTGGCGGCGGAGCCGGAAGCCAGTCCGCAAAAAACGAAAAGCCCGTCGAGTCTCACCAATATTCCGCTGCCAGTCGGGCAGGAGGCGAAGGGATTAGTGCTGCCGGATTTCGATGCAAGCGGCCATCTGCGCGCGCGGTTCGAGGCTGGGACCGCGAAACGGGTCGACACCGATCACCTCCAATTCACCAACTTGAAAGTAATGACCTTCACCGAGCAGAACACGGCCGATCTGCTGATGGAGATGCCTGCTTCCACCCTAGATCTGAATAGCCGCATCATCGTTTCGCAGGTGCGGACGACGGTGAAGCGGGCCGATTTCAACATCGCCGGCGACAGCATGCATTTCGATACCGTTTCGCGAAAAGGAACACTGATCGGTAACGTCAAAATGGTTATTACCGACCAGTCCGAGCTGAAGAAAAAAGCAGCGGAATGAAGAGGCTGATTTTGTGTGCGCTTTTGTTTGGAGGTTTTGCTGTGGCTCTTTCGCCGGGGCAAAATCTGGCGAATCCGAATCTGGCTTCGCCGGCCAAGACACCGCCGCGCAAGGCGCCGGAGAAGGATCCGATCAAGACCGCGATGGGCGGGAAAGCTCCGGGTGGATCGACTGGGCCGATTACGACAGAAATTTATTCGGATGAAGCATTCTTCGATTCGCAAGGCTCCACCGGCGTCTTTACCGGTCACGTGATTGTGAAAGATCCTCGCTTCAATGTGCAGGCGGATAAAATGACAATCTATCTGACCAAAGCGCCCAAGCCGGAAGCAGGTGAGCAGCCGGGAAAGAGCGATCCGCTCGCGGCCGCAGCTCCCGAGCAGGGTCTGGAAAAGGCGATTGCAGAAGGCAACGTCGGCGTGGTGCGCGAGAGTCCGGGCGAAAACGGAGCGCCGCCGGTTCGTTCGGTAGGTCGGGGAGATACCGCGATTTATACGACCTCGGATGGCAATGTGGAGTTGCGCGGAAGTCCGCGGGTGCAGAGTGGATTGAACACCCATGTCGCGACCAGTCCGGACACGATCATGATTATCACACAGGACAGTAAGCTGACGACGCGCGGTCCGAGCCGAACGGAAATTCACCAGGAACCGAAGCCGGCCCCGACCCAGAGTCCGAAGCCATGAACGGCGAAATAGAAATGGCGCCAGTCGCGGCGCGCGCCGTGCGAATGCCGGCCACAGGAGATGAAGTCCTGACCACGGACGAGCTGGTTAAAATTTACGGCGGACGCGCGGTCGTGAACGGGATCAATATCAATGTGCGCGCGGGCGAGATCGTCGGTTTGCTGGGGCCAAACGGCGCGGGGAAGACGACCAGCTTTTACATGATCGTAGGACTCGTTAGGCCAAACAGTGGCCGCGTTCTTTTCTCCGGCCGCAATGTCACGAGCGAGCCGATGTATAAACGCGCCCGGCTTGGGATGGGTTATTTGCCGCAGGAAGAATCCATCTTTCGCAAATTAACTGTGGAGGAAAATATCCTCGCTATCCTAGAGACGCTGCCGCTCTCGAAACAGGAACGCCGAAGCCGTTGTGAAGAATTACTCCATCAGTTCGGGATCGAGAAGCTGGCCAAGAATACCGCGCTCACGCTCAGCGGCGGCGAAAAGCGCCGGCTGACGATCGCGCGCTCCCTCGTAACCAAGCCGAGTCTGCTCATGTTGGACGAGCCCTTCAGCGGAGTGGATCCGATCGCGGTCTATGATGTCCAGCAGATCGTAGTGAATCTGCGCAAATCCGGGCTAGCAATTTTGATCACAGACCACAACGTGCGCGAAACGCTTTCGATCGTGGATCGGGCCTATTTGATTTTCGAAGGCCGGGTCGAAAGCGAAGGCACGAAAGATTTTCTGATTAACGATCCGATCAGCCGCCAGCTTTATCTGGGCGAGCGGTTTCGGATGTAACCAAGGGAGGACGCGTGCTATCAGCCAATGCTCATCCGCCGGTCAAAGTCACCGGCCGGCATCTCCAAATCACTGCAGCGATCAACGATTACTGCACGAAGAAGATCGAGGGTTTGCATCTCGATTATCCGAAAATCATCGAGGCGCATGTCATTCTCGAGGTGGAGAAATATCGGCATTCGGCCGAGGTCGTTCTGGTTTGTTCGAATCACATTACGATCGAAGCCTGCGAAGAGACCGACGACATGTATGCGGCAATCGATGCCGTGGCCGACAAGGTCGCGCGGCAGATGCGGAAGTACAAAACGCGGTTGATGAAGCAGCACCGGCCGCGCAAAGACATCGTGCATCACCTCGAGGAGCAGGTGCTCGAGTCGGAACCGGTTGAGTTGGATGGCGACGGCGACGGCGCGCATCATCCGGTTGTGCGGA
This sequence comes from uncultured Chthoniobacterales bacterium, assembly GCA_964236815.1. Classification (GTDB taxonomy): domain Bacteria; phylum Verrucomicrobiota; class Verrucomicrobiia; order Chthoniobacterales; family UBA10450; genus JACCTI01. Next base: position 22,345 of record CAXSFN010000004.1, on the reverse strand, counting down.
CGGAAAGTTATCCGGTTAAGCCGATGTTCGTCGATGAAGCCGTGCTGCAACTGGAGATGTCGCATCGGCAATTTCTTGTTTTTCTAAACGCGCGCAGCGCCCGGGTAAGCGTGCTTTATCGGCGCAAGAGCGGCGACTTTGGATTGATCGAACCGAAGGCGCCTTAGTGGCGAATCTGGCGGCGCAGCCGGAAGGCGATGGCCATGGCCCAAAACGGGACGTTCACGAGAAAGATCCAGATTAGATACTCGTTGTTAGTGAACTGGAGCTTCATGACGCGATAGACACTTTCGTGAAAGACGACGAGCCCAAGGCCGTAGCAAAGTGCGAAACGCCGGCCGAGCAGGGCGAGGGGGCTGGTTAGTTCGAGAATTAAGCCGCAGCTCAGAATGAGCGCGACGAGCAATGGATGGTGGACGATCCACTCCGCGATGGCTGCGCTGGAGCCGCTGGCGGTGGCGTCGAGTCGGTCGTAATAATTTTGCTCGTTCGTTTTGACGATTTGGACCGCAATGAGAGGACTTTGTAGGAACCACTTTCCTGACGTGTGGATGAGTTTGGTCAGGGCCGAAACCAGGTAGGTGGCGACAATCGTTTGCTGCGACCAATAGATGACGCGGTCTTCCGCGAGGGATCGATCAATCGTCTCGCGCCCGCGGCGTTTTTTCCACCAGGAGTAGAAATGCGCGAACGTTTGCGCGCACAGAACGAGCGAGACTATCTGATAAAAATGTCCGATCGCGCCCTGCGAGTTAACGATGCTCCCGACCGCTGCACTCAACAGGGTCAGGTAGGGCAGTGCGATCGACCACGCGACGCGCAGGACGTAGAGGCCCAGCGCGAGCCAACAAAGGTAGCGGCAGATTTGGAAGACGCCGGGATCGAGCAGGAAATGCAGGTCGACGAAGCGGGCGAAACCGTTCGGCGCGGAGAGGTTGAATTGTGATAGCGAAGCGGGTACGTGCTCTTTCACGACGAGCGCGAAAAGCACTCGCATGAAGAGACGCTCGTACCAGAGGTAATGGATCTGCGCCGGCCGCCAATTCATCGGAGTTCGGCGATCATCTCCGTTCGCTTTTCGAAGCGGCCATCGCGCAACGCGATATCGACCTGATAAAGGCGCAGGCCACCGGGCGCCGGCGCAGTCTTCTGTGCAGCCGGCGAACCGCGCAGTCTTTCCAACACCCGCTCTCCCACCAGTCTCTTCTGTTCGGCATTCAGGGTCTTGCTGCCCAAATGGAGGCGGGTTTGGTCGCGTTTCATTTCGGAGACGAAAACTTTCTTCAACGTTGCCGTGCTGATCCCGACCGCGGACGCGCAGGCGATTGGCTGACCAGCGCCATCCGCCAGATAAAGGTAGAAGGTCTTGGAGCCGAAACTCGAATACATCGGAAAATTTGAGAGCGGATATTGCTCGCCCACGATCAGGCAAGCCGCGGTGAGAATGAGGAGCGGCTGGCAATGAGTTTGCGCGATGAATCGCGCGAGACCGGATGCGATGCCTCGGAGTTTGCTCACAAATCCCACTCGACCCCTCCGGATTTCAGAAATGGAGTTCTTCATTACCGAGCGAAATCGATTTCATTGAGCGTAAGCCGGAAGGACTCTTGATCGTGGGCCGAAGGGGCGTCACGAGCAAAAAGTTTCCTCAGAAGGAAGGCTGCGCTATGCAATAGGTGCACATGCCGAACACGATTGCGCCGCCCATTACTTCCGGCAGCCCGCTTCGCAAGAATGTGCCGGTGGTGACGGTGGAAAGTTTTTATGAGGCGCACGGCGAGAAGTTGCAGCTGAAGCTGGAAGGCCCGCGCGTCGGTTTTCATCGCAAGATTCGCGAGCCCACCATCAATCGTCCGGGCTTGGCGCTTTCCGGGTTCTATAATTACTTCGCCGAAAAACGCGTGCAGGTTCTTGGCGCAGCCGAGCAGTCTTATCTCGAGAGCCTTTCGCCAAAGGCTCGAGTCGAGCGTTTCCAAGGGTTATGTGCGCAAAAAATTCCGTGCCTGGTCGTTTCGCGTGGCGCGCATCTACAGGAGGAATTGCGCGCCGTAGCCGAGCAGGAACAAATCGCCATCTTCCGCACTCCCATGGTGACGATGCGCTTCATCAACGCCGCCACCATCGCGATGGAAGTGGATTTTTCGCCAACCGTGACGGAGTTCGGCAGCATGGTCGATATTCTGGGAGTGGGCGTTTTGATCCGTGGACAGAGCGGCATCGGCAAGAGTGAAGCGGTGCTTGGGTTGATCGAGCGCGGTTACAGTTTGGTCGCGGACGACGTCACGCGGATCAAATCGCTCGAGGGTCGCGAGCTGATGGCGACGGCTCCGGAGTTGACCCGTTATCACATGGAGGTGCGCGGGATCGGCATTATCAACGTCGCCTCCATTTTTGGCATTGGCTCCATTCGAATCGAAAAGCGGCTCGATCTGGTAGTGACGCTAAAAGATTGGCAGGACTTGGAGGAGGTCGATAGGATCGGGCTTGACCCTGAGTCTTATGAGATTCTGAAATTGCAGGTGCCGCATCTCACGATCCCGGTGCGGCCGGGCCGGGACATCGCGCGGTTGATCGAGGTCGCGGCGATGGACCAGAAATTGAGAGGGTTGGGACGGAACTCAGCGGTGGAATTTAATGATAAGCTGCTCAATTTGATGGGAACGAAAGACGCCTGATGGGACTTCTGAACCGCAAAACTTCGGGCGCGACTGGCGATAAAATCGAAAAGGAGATCACGATCGTAAATCGCCTGGGAATGCACGCCCGGCCGGCGGCGCAATTCGTCCGAGTTGCGAGCCGCTTTCGTTGTGAAGTGTGGGTGGAGAAGGATGGCGAGAAGATTAACGGAAAGAGCATCATGGGTTTGATGATGCTGGCGGCGGGTCAAGGCTCGAAGCTGACTGTTTTTTGCGACGGTCCGGATGCCGACCGGGCGATGGTAGAGCTCGAGCAGCTGATCGCGGCGAAGTTTAACGAAGAGTAATCACTCTTCCCATATCCCGAGACGGTGATGCCGCTGTTGCGGGTTTGACAATCGAGTTAGTCTCGCACCGGCATGAGCGGCGAGCAGAAAGAGATCCGATACCAAGGCGTGGGCGTTTCGCCCGGCCTCGCTCGCGGGAAAATCCATGTCGCGCGGGAGGACGCCGAAGAGGTCACGCGTTATAGCATCACCTCTGCGCAAATTGCCGGGGAGATCGGACGCTTTGAGACCGCTCTCATCCAAACGCGCGTACAGATTCTCGAAATGCAGCAGCAGATCGCAGAAGCGATCGGCGCGAAGGACGCGGGAATTTTCGATGCGCACCTGCTCGTGGTCGAAGACCGGACTTTGATCGATGAAGTCCTGCGCCGGCTGGAAGCTGATTTGGCGAATGTAGAGTTCATCTTTCACGAAGTCGCGACGCATTACGCGGAGACGCTGAGCAAGATCGACGATCCTTATTTGCGCGAACGCGCTCTCGACATTCAGGACGTGATGCGCCGGGTGGTGAGAAATTTGCAGGGAAAAGCGCCGATGGATTTTCTCGCCCTGAAGGAGCCGCACGTTTTAGTCGCGCACAATATCACGCCGTCCGATACCGCGACGATGAGCCGCGAGCATGTTCTCGGTTTCGCGACCGACCTGGGCAGCCGCACCTCGCACACCGCGATCATGGCGCGGTCGTTAGGGATTCCAGCGGTGGTCGGTTTGCACGACGTCACCCAAAAGCTGGAGACGGAGCAGGAGGTCCTGCTCGATGGCTACAGCGGCCTGCTCATTCTGGATCCCACACCGGAAACGCTCTGGCATTACGGCGAAATGCAGCACCGGCAGGAGTTAGTCGCGGAACGGCTCACCGGCCTGCGTGAAACAAAATCCACCACCGCCGATGGCCGGCACATTGTGCTTTCCGCCAACATCGAATTGCCGAAGGAACTGGAATCGGTCAGGCAAAACGGCGCGGAAGGAATCGGGCTTTACCGCACGGAATTCCTTTACCTGAATCGCCAGTCCTTGCCGACGGAGGACGAGCAATACGAAACGTATCGCACCGTCGCGGAGGGCGTCGCGCCGCATCCGCTCATCATCCGGACCTTCGATCTTGGCGGCGACAAAATCGCAACCGGGATGGCGGCGGACGACGAGCTAAATCCGTTCATGGGTTTGCGCGCGATCCGTTTTTGCCTGGAGAATCTCGACATCTTCAAGGCGCAGCTGCGCGCCATTCTTCGGGCGAGTGCGGCCGGAAATGTAAAGATCATGTTCCCGATGATTTCCGGTTTGACGGAACTGCGGCGGGCGCTTGCGGTTCTGGATGAGTGCAAGGAGGAACTGCGGAGCGAAGGCACCGCTTTCGGAGGCGAGACCGAGGTCGGCGCGATGATCGAAATTCCAAGCGCCGCTCTTTGTGCGCAGGCGCTGGCGCGAGAGGTGGATTTCTTCAGCATCGGCACGAACGATTTGATTCAATACGCGGTCGCGGTCGATCGTGTGAATGAGCGCATCGCACATCTTTATGAGCCGACGCATCCCGCGGTCATTCGGCTCTTGAGCATGATCGCGGAAGCGGCGCACGCGCACGATATTTGGGTCGGTGTCTGCGGCGAGATGGCGGGCGACCTGGACCTGGTCCCGCTCCTTCTCGGCCTGGGAATGGACGAGCTAAGCGTTAGCGCGTCGTTAGTGCCGCGGGTCAAACGCGCCGTGCAAACTCTCTCGATGCCAGAATGTGTGCAGCTCGTGCAGGATACACTGGAGATGGAGACACCAGCTGAGATTCTGGCGCGGTGCAGTGAGGTCGCGCGAAGTCACTACGGTGATTTGATCGGCTGATGACGTGTTGCATTGCGCCGCGTGTCATCCCGAAGCTGCGAAGACGCTGAGGGATCTCCCCTGATCCCAATCGAATCACGCTAATCGAAGCGACCTACTTCGACCGCGGAACGTCGTGTCCGATGTTTCGGTTAGTCTTCTTCCGACGATTCCGTCTCTGCTTCGGGATCGGGCTTGAGCCCGTCCTCTTCCATCTTGCGCAGCACGTCGCTCATGTCGTCAACTTCGTCCCAGACTTCCTGGCTCACGTAGATCGGCGCTTTTTGCTGCGTTGCCATCGCGATGCAATCGCTCGGGCGCGAATCGAGCTCGATGATCTTTTTCTGCTGCAGTTCGTTCTCCGCGCGAATGATCATGCGCGCGTAGTAGGTCGCGTTCTTCAGGTCGTTGATGATGATGCGTTCCACTTTCGCGCCAAGCGCGGTCATAAGGTGGCCCATCAAATCGTGCGTTAGGGGCCGTTCTTTCGAGACGTCGCGCATGAACATTGTGATCGCGCTCCCGACGGTTTGATCGACATAGATGATGAAGACTTTGTCGTGATTTCCGAGGAAGACTGCGCACCCTCCGCTCGTCGGTAAAACTGCGCGAACCTGGACCTCGATCACCGTTTTGTTCACGCGCAAATGGTATGCGGTCCGTTCCTGAAAGACAAGGGACGGCATGGATTGCAAAGGGAGAGCGAGTGATGTTGCGCCTCGGCCGAAGTCTCTCCGGGAATCGCATCCCAACCGGAACGTCCGTCGGAAAGGTGCGCCCGCTTCATCCGGCAGCGCGATTTTTTCCGAAGGACGCTTGCATACTCACGGCGCTCGCTGCATATCCGCGTTGCGTTGGCCGCCGTAACCGAAAAACCGAAGCCCGAGTGGGACATTGAAGCTGCGATTTCGACTTACAATGTCGATGGTTGGGGTGGCGGTTACTTTACCGTAAACGCGGCGGGCAACGCGGAAGTGCGGCCGCTGCAAGAAGGCGGCGGATCGATCGACATTCTCGAAGTCGTCAATGAAGCGCGTGAGCGCGGGCTGGGATTTCCGCTCGTGATTCGCTTCCAGGATTTGCTCCGCCATCGGGTCGAGGCCGTTAACCGCGCCTTTCATAGTGCGATCGCGGAGTTCGGTTATCGCAACCATTACCGCGGTGTCTTTCCGATTAAGGTCAATCAGCTGCGCGAAGTGATCGAAGAGATCGTGGATGCTGGCCAGCAGTTTCACTTTGGCCTCGAAGCCGGAAGCAAACCGGAGCTGATCGCCGCGCTCGCGATGCACCAGGATCTCGAAAGCCTCATCATTTGTAACGGCTACAAAGACCGCGCCTATATTCGCTCCGCCATGATGGGGCGCCGGCTCGGCAAATCGGTCATCATCGTGGTTGAGAAAATCGAGGAGCTGCAACAGACAGTTCGCGTCGCCCGAGAGATGGGGGTCGAGCCGCACATCGGGATCCGGGTGCGGTTGCACAGCAAAGGCTCGGGCAAATGGACCACGAGCGGAGGTGAAGATGCCAAGTTCGGATTGGACACCGCGAATCTGGTCGCTGCGAGCGAACTATTGAAGGCGGAAGGCTTGGCGCATTGCCTGAAGCTCGTGCATTTCCACGTCGGCTCGCAGGTGCCGGATATTTCTACGATCAAGCGCGCGGTGCGCGAAGCGGCGCGTTATTACGCAAAGCTTTCAAAGCTCGGACATGAACTTGGTTATCTCGATGTCGGCGGCGGTCTTGGCGTGGACTACGATGGCTCGCGCACCGATTTCGACAGCTCGACCAATTATTCACTTCAGGAATACGCGAACGATGTCGTCTGGAATATCATGGACGTATGCGATTCCGAAGGGATCGCGCATCCGGCGATCGTGAGCGAAAGCGGACGCGCCATCGTGGCGCATCATTCCATTCTGGTTGTAGAAGCGTTTGGGTCGATCGAGAAAAACGCGCAGACCGCGAAAGTGGTTGCGGTCGAAGGCAATCACAAACTGGTCGGGGATATCGTCGAAGTGCAGCAAAAGCTGCGGCGCAATAATCGCCGCGAGAGTTTGCACGACGCGCAGCAGATTAAAGAAGAAGCGCAGAACATGTTCTCGCTCGGGCTGCTCGATCTGCCGAGCAAAGCGAAAATCGAAAGCGTCTATTGGCAATTGGCCGAGCAGATCGTCGCGCTGCATCGCGGTCTGCGTTACGTGCCGGAAGAAGTGAAGGAATTGGAGAACTCGTTAGGCGACCAATACCTCTGCAATTTTTCCGTCTTCCAGTCGCTTCTCGATCATTGGGCGCTCGGTCAGCTTTTTCCGATTATGCCCATCCATCGGTTGAACACGGCGCCGGATCGCAACGGCACGATGGTCGATATCACTTGCGATTCCGACGGGAAGATCTCGAAGTTCATCGATCTGCAGGACGTGAAGGAAACACTCCCGCTCCACCGAATCATCCAGGGCGAAATGTACTACCTGGGCGTTTTTATGGTCGGCGCCTACCAGGACATCATGGGCGATCTGCACAATTTATTCGGCCGTGTGACCGAGGTGCATTTGTTTCTCGATCCCGATGAAGAATCGGGTTGGTACATCGAGGAAGTAATCGAAGGGAGCACGATCGGCCAGGTGCTCGCGTTGACGCAGTGGGATAAAATCGAGCTGCTGCGTTTGGTGAAACTGCAGGTCGATGCCGCGATCAAGAGCGACCGGCTCAAGCCGAACGACGCGATGAAATTGCTGGCGGATTACGAGCGTGGTTTGCAGGAGTACACTTACCTCTCGTTAGGGGAAAGCACGCCGTCTTCTCCGAACGGAAATACTGCCCAGCCGCGTTTGTTCTAAAGGCAGGCATTCACTCTGGGGAGCGCACGGCTCTGCCGTGCTGGCCGCCGCATTCTGCGGCGGCGAACTTTTTTGTGCGTGGTCAAGATTCCTTGTGTCGCGCCAGAAAAAGTTCGTCTCGGCAGAATGCCTCAACCAGCACGGCACAGCCGCGCGCTCCCCAGAGACGTGCGGCGCGCACTTGTGGGAAGGACGCAATCCGCCAAATTGCCCGCCATGACGCCGACTACGGTCAAAGATGCCCTGCGCAGTTCTGGCCCGCAAAAGTCGATCCAGGTCCGCGGCTGGGTACGGACACGGCGCGATTCCAAAGGGTTCTCGTTTCTTGAGCTGAATGACGGCTCCAGTTTGAAGAGCCTCCAAATTATCGCGCGCGATTCATTGCCGAATTACGCCGAAGTGCAGCGCCTAACCACTGGTTCGTCCCTTTCTGTTAATGGCGAATTGGTCCCTTCTCAGGGCAAGGGCCAGGCTTGGGAAGTAATTGCGGAGGAGCTGACCATTTTCGGCGGATCGGACGACAGCTATCCGTTGCAGAAGAAAGGTCATACCCCGGAATTTCTACGCGAGATCGCGCACTTGCGTCCGCGTTCCAATTTATTCGGCTCAGTCTTTCGCGTGCGCAGCCGGCTCGCTTTCGCCGTTCACAATTTTTTCCAGGAACGCGGTTTTGTTTACGTGCACACGCCGATCATTACCGGGAGCGATTGCGAGGGCGCTGGAGAATTATTTCGCATCACCACGCTCGACCCGAAGAATCCGCCGCGCACGAAAGAGGGCGCGATCGATTACGCGCAGGATTTCTTCGCGCGCTCAACCTTTCTGACCGTGAGCGGACAACTGGAAGCGGAAGCCTTCGCCTGCGCGCTTTCGAATGTTTACACCTTCGGCCCGACTTTTCGCGCGGAGAACTCGAACACTTCACGGCATGCGAATGAGTTCTGGATGATCGAACCGGAAATGGCCTTCTGCGATCTCAGCTGCAACATGGATGTGGCCGAGGAGCTGGTGAAATATTTGATTCGCGACATTCGCGAAAATTGCCCGGATGAATTGGAGCTCTTTGGCAAATTCGTCGACAAGGAGCTGAATGCGCGACTCGAGTTTGTTCTCGATCGGCCATTTCAAAGAATCGCCTATACGCAGGCAGTTGAGCTCTTGTTGCAGAGCGGAGAGAAGTTTGAATTCCCGGTCGCTTATGGCGCGAACCTCCAATCAGAACACGAACGCTGGTTAACGGAAAAGCATTTCAAATCTCCGGTTACGGTTTTCAACTATCCGAAGGAGATCAAGCCGTTCTACATGCGCTTGAATGACGATAACGAAACCGTGACCGCGATGGATGTGCTCGTCCCCGGGATCGGCGAAATCGTCGGCGGCAGTCAGCGCGAAGAGCGGCTCGAAGTGTTGGAAGGAAACATTCGCCGGCACAAGATGGATCCGGCCGATTACAAATGGTATCTCGACCTTCGTCGTTACGGGACGGTGCCGCATTCCGGTTTCGGCCTTGGCTTCGAGAGGATGCTGATGTTCGTGACTGGCGTCTCGAACATCCGCGACGTCATTCCTTTCGCACGCACGCCGGGCAGCGCTGAGTTCTAGCACGAAAGATTTTCTGGCCCCGTCGTCGTGGGCGCGATTATAACGACTCATCATTCGATAAACCCGCGGCGCGAGGGGGGTATTTACCAAGGAGACGAATCACCATGGCTAAGAAAAAAACTTCAAAGGCGCCGATGCGAAGAACGTGCGGAGCAATGGCTTCCCACATGATGATGTTGGAACGCTATCCAGGGTTTCGCGCGACCCAGATTCGGCTGGAAAGCGCAACCGAACGGCGACGCGAGAGCGGACACGCCGTTGCGCGAAGCGCACTCGTGACCGTGAAGACGGTGGTGAATGTTGTTTACAAAACTGCCGAGCAAAATATTTCGGACGCGCAGATCAACACTCAGTTCACTGTCTTGAATCGCGATTTTCGCGCGACGAATTCGGATAAGAGCAAAACGCCCGCGCCTTGGAAGGGCCTGGTCAGCGACACGCGGGTCGAGTTCAAACTGGTCAAGATCACTCGGACGCAGACGACCAAAAGCGGTTTTGGCGCGGACGATCTGATGAAGAAAGCTGCTACGGGCGGGATCGCGCCGTTCAGTCCAAAAACGCACCTGAACCTCTGGGTCTGCGCCTTAACCGGTGGATTACTTGGCTACGCCCAATTTCCCGGTGGACCAGCGGCGAACGACGGCGTGGTGATTAATTACCGTTCGTTTGGCACTTCGGGAACGGCACAAGCGCCATTCAATAAAGGACGCACCGCCACGCACGAGATCGGGCACTACTTTAATCTGCGCCACATTTGGGGCGACACGCCGGATTGCAGCGGGAGCGACATGGCAGCCGATACACCGAACTGCGCTGGTCCAAATTACGGCTCGCCTAACTGGCCAGTCGTGACCTGCAACAACGGACCGAACGGCGACATGTTCATGAATTACATGGATTACGTGGATGACGCCGCCATGTTCATGTTCACCGCGCAGCAGGTGATCCGGATGCGGACGGCGCTCGAGTCCGTGCGCTCCGGACTTATTTAGCGCGCGCTGGATTTTTCCCGTGGCAGAAAAACGCTCGGCGAGCGACCCGCTCTTCGCCACCACCTGGGTGCATGTGCACGAAGAGGACACTGCCGAAGGGCAGGTTTATCGTCCGGAGGACGGCGGCATCCCGTTATCGCGAAGGCCGAGGGAACGAATTCGATTTCGCGCGGATGGCACGGCTAGCGTATCGATGCCGGGCCCGGACGATCGTCCGATGGAAAAGCCGGCGACGTGGGGTGAGGCGCGCGACTCGGCGCAGTTTCTACTCGTTAGGCAGTCGGTCGGCCGGTTAATTATCCGAGCAACCTAGCGGCTCGCCGTCTTCCGAAGCCGGACGCCATCACTAACGAACGTGATGTTACGGCCGGTGTCGCCATGCTGTCATCCCGAGCCCGCGCAGACGGCGAGGGACCTCGCAGCCGGTCTCGATCTTCCGTTTTTAGAAAGCGTGTGGCCAACTGTGAGATCCTTCGGCGTGCTTCGCCAGCCTCAGGATGACCACCGCGAGGGCCTAACGAGTAATAGAGCGAACTCGCCGAGTTATTTCTTGGCCTGGCCCGGCCGGTAATCTTCCTCAGCTGCTTCGAACGCTTTCTCCAGTCCGACCATGTCCTCGCCAGGTCGCAGACTGTCGAACGCTTCGGATTCGCGACGGAGTTCCTCCTCGGAATAATTCGCGGCCTTAATCGAAAGACCGATGCGGCGCTCGACCTTGTCCACTTTGATCACGCGTGCTTCGACTTCCTGTCCGACTTTGAGGAAATCCTTCACCTTCGCGATGTGCTCTTCGCTCATCTGCGAGATGTGCACCAACCCATCAATGTCGTCCTGCAATTGCACGAACGCGCCAAAGCTGGCCAGCTTCGTCACCTTGCCCGTGACGAGATCGCCGATCTTGTATTTCTGGTCGATTTCCTTCCAAGGATCGTCCGCGAGCTGTTTGATGCCGAGGCTGATTCGCTGGTTGGTCTTGTCGATGTCGATGACTTCCGCCTCGACTTCGTCATTCTTCTTAAAGACTTCGCTCGGGTGATTGATTTTCCGCGTCCAGCTCAAATCGGAGACGTGGATCATCCCATCAATTCCATCTTCCAGTTCCACGAACGCGCCGTAAGCGGTCATGTTCCGGATCTGACCTTTGACCTTGCTCCCGATGGTAAATTTCTTCTCGATCTCATCCCACGGATTCGCTTCGAGCTGACGCAGGCCTAACGAGATCTTCTGTTCTTCTTTGTTCACACCGAGGACGACGGCTTCGACTTCCTGACCCTGAGTCAGCACATCGGAAGGACGCATGATGCGTTTCGTCCAGGACAATTCGGAGACGTGAATAAGTCCTTCGACGCCTTCTTCGAGTTCCACGAACGCGCCGTAAGGAACCAGGTTGGTGATCTTGCCTTTGACGCGTTGTCCAGCCGGGAAGCGTTCTTCGATTTGATCCCAAGGATTCTTCTGCGTCTGCTTCAAGCCTAACGAGACACGCTCTTTTTCTTTATTAATATCGAGCACGATCACTTCGAGCGGCTGTCCGACCTTGAGCAGCTCGCTCGGATGTCCGAGGCGGCCCCAGGTCATGTCGGTGATGTGGAGCAATCCATCCATGCCATCGAGGTCGATGAAGGCACCAAAGTCGGTCAGATTTTTCACCGTGCCGTTGACCATGTCGCCGATCTTCACACCTTCGAGGAAACGCTGACGCTTCTCGCTTCGCTCTTGCTCGATCAGCTCGCGGCGGCTCAGCACCACGTTTTTTCGGTCGTCGTTAATCTTAACGATCTTGAAGTCGTAGGTGTTGCCGACAAACTGCTGCAAATCTTTCGGAGGAATGATGTCGATCTGCGAAGCAGGTAAAAATGCTTCGACCCCGATGTTCACCATAAGTCCGCCCTTAACCACAGACTTCACTTTGCCCTTGATCAATCCATCGCCTGCAAAAACGCTCGCGATCTTATTCCAATTTTGCCGGTAGGCGGCTTTCTCTTTCGAAAGAATGACCATGCCCTCATCGTTCTCGAGACGCTCGAGCAGCACTTCCACTTCATCGCCCACTTCCATCGAGTCGATATCATCGAACTCATGCGAAGGAATGATGCCTTCCGATTTGTAACCGATATCCACCATCACTTCGCGCGGGCGGATTTCGAGGACTCGTCCTTTGACGATGCTGCCTTCTTTGAATTCGCGAAATGACTTCGCGAGGAGTTCCTGCATTTGGGCCATATGGTTTGCTGTATTCCCCTGTGGCCGGACTTGAGATCGCGGCCAGGTATTCTGTCGAAGCTTCACGCGGCGACGGTCGCCATGCTTTCCCGCAGAAAGGGGCTGAATAGTAGGCACGGTCCGTCGCGTGGTCAAACCGCTCTCGTGAATACACAACTCCTTCTAACCGGCGGTAATTTTTACGCGCGGTGCGAGGGTTGACGATTTCGCGCTGTTCGTGTCGCTTAGAAACTCAATGTTTCGTTTTTTCGCAACAGGATTTCTCGCGATCGCGCTGACCGCATCCGATACGATGGCGGACGCGCTTCCCGCATCCGAGCAGAAGGTGGCCGACGCCGTGCAGGCTCCTGGCTTGAGCGTAGTCCATCTGTGGGCGCCTTGGTGTTCGAACTGCCAGGCCGAACTGAAAAGCGGCGGATGGTTGAAGATGATCAAGGACAACCCTGAGACAAAGTTCGTTTTCGTCTCGATCTGGAACGGTGGCGAAGATGGAAGCGCCATGTTGAAGAAATTCGAAATTGGCGATCAACCGAATGTGACCATCGTGGCCGATCCGGGACCTCGCAGTGGCGACACCAAACTAAAGTCGTTCCTCGGCGTGCCGGTGAGTTGGATTCCGACCACCTGGGTCTACAAGGCCGGAAATCTTCGTTACGCTTTGAATTATGGCGAAGTACGCTTTCCGGTTTTGCAGCAATTCTTGGAAGACAGCAATTCCGGGTGGTCGCACAAAGGCGAATGACTCTCGGCCCGACTGAGATTCTGGCCGCGGAAGCTGCGCGGGGAAAACCGCCCGCGATCCTCGCGCTGATCGGCGATACACCGTTGATCGAAGTGACTCGGCTGGACGTTGGCCAGTGCCAGCTTTTCCTGAAGCTCGAAAATCAAAACCCGACCGGCTCGATCAAGGATCGCATCGCGTTGTCGATGATCGAGGCGGCCGAGCGCGACGGCCATCTTCAACCCGGCGGGACTATCATTGAAGCGACCGCGGGCAATACCGGGCTCGGCCTCGCCCTGATCGCGGCGGCAAAAGGCTATCGCATCATCCTCGTTATCCCCGACAAGATGTCGCAGGAAAAAATTTCGCATGTCCGCGCCTTGGGCGCGGAAGTGCGCATCGTTCGCTCCGATGTCACTCGCGGCCACCCGGAGTATTATCAGGATTACGCCGCGCGGCTCGCCGGGGAGATTCCCGGCGCATTTTACGTCAATCAATTCGGCAATCCTGCCAATCCCGAAACGCATGAGCGCACCACCGGCCCCGAAATTTGGGAACAGATGCGGCACGACGTCGATGCGATTGTGGTTGGCGTTGGGTCGGGCGGGACAATCACCGGCCTGAGCCGTTTTTTCTCTCGGGTCAAACCACGTCGCGGCATCGAGATGATATTGGCCGATCCGGAGGGATCGATTCTTTACGAGTACATCAAGACGAAGAAAATCGTCGAAGCCGGCAGTTGGGCGGTCGAAGGCATCGGCGAGGATTTCGTACCCGATATCGCCGATCTCTCCTATGTCACGGAAGCGTTCGAAATCCCCGATGCGGAAAGCTTCGCGGTCGCGCGCGAGCTCCTGCGCAAAGAAGGAATTCTCGGTGGCTCGTCCACCGGCACGCTCCTGGCCGCCGCTTTGCGTTATTGCCGGCAACAAACCAAACGCAAACGCGTAGTCACCATCGTGGCCGATACCGGGAACAAATATCTCTCCAAAATGTATAACGATTTTTGGATGGCCGAGCAGGGTTTCGTCCAACGCCAGCCGCAAGGCGACTTGAGCGATCTGATCTCGCGCCGGGCCGAAGCCGGCGAAGTGATCTCGGTTTCGCCTAACGACACCTTGCTTACCGCCTACAAACGCATGCGTGGCGCGGACGTCTCGCAGCTGCCGGTGCTAGATGACGGGCACGCCGTTGGCATTCTCGATGAATCCGATCTGCTCGTGAAGGTGCATGGCGATGCCGCGCAATTTAACGACAGCGTTCAAAACGCCATGACCGACAAGCTCGAAACCCTTTCGCCCTCCTCGAAGATTCAGGACTTGTTAGGCGTCTTCGATCGCGGCCGCGTCGCCATGCTCATGGATGGCCCGAAATTTCTTGGCCTCATCACCCGGACTGATCTGCTCGCTTATCTGCGCCTGAACATGCCCAAATCACCGGCTACTCTGGAGCGCGAGTATTCGTAAATCGCCAGATCAGATTCGGCCTGTTACTTCAGCCAGTTAATTTTTATCTCTTCCTCCAAGACCTTGAATTCCGGGTCGCCGGTCACGAGATCTGCCTTTCGGATTTTCGCCAGTGCCGCTGCAAAGGCGTCGGCGTAGGAAATTTTTAGAGCGGCTTTGAAGATCGCGGCCTGCCGGACCAGGTGAAGGTCATCAGCGACCGGAACTAACTCGATCGGCATGGCCGCGATTTCCTTCGCCTTCTCTTCCGCCATTTCTGGTGAAGCGCCGCGCATTACGGAATAATAAATTTCCCCCCAATTCACCACACACATAAGGCACTGATGGGTCCCGGCGCTTGCTTTCTGCAAGAGCTTCTCTACTTCGTCCGCGGCCGGTTCATCGTGGAAAAGCGCCATCAATGCCCAGCTGTCGAGAACCTTGGTTGCCATTCTACAGGTCCCGTTCGCGGCGCCGCTCGCCTCGGAAGACCTCCATCGCTTTCGTCCCTTTAAGCGATCCGCGGAGGCTCTTGATGTATTTCGATGTGATCGGTTTTAACACGATGTGACCATTCTCGGCATAGACCTGCGCGCGTGTCCCTTCTTCGATTTCAAATTCGGTCCGAAGCCGCCGCGGAATTACGACTTGTCCTTTCGTGCCAAAATTCACGATCATTGTCATACTCATGTTGCAAAGTTATACCAAGTTTTATAAGTATGTCAAAAATATACAAGTCGAACGTGCGTCGCGATTGAATCTGCGTAACCTCCCATCCCCATGAAAAAGCACGACATCGCCACGCGTGTCATCCACGCCGGCCAATCTCCGGATCCCAGCACCGGCGCGATCATGACGCCGATTTACCAGACCTCCACTTATGTGCAGGAGAGTCCGGGCCGGCATAAAGGCTACGACTATTCGCGTTCGATCAACCCGACGCGTCTCGCTTACGAACGATGCGTGGCCGATCTCGAAAGCGGCACGCGCGGCTGGGCTTTCGCGTCCGGATTAGCCGCCATGGCTACCGCGCTCGACGTGCTCGAGAGCGGCTCTCACGTGATCGTGAGTGACGATCTTTACGGCGGCACGTTCCGTTTGTTCGAGCGCGTCCGGCGCCGATCTGCGAATCTCGATTTCAGCTTCATCGACATGAGCGATGCGAACGAAGTCGAGCGCGCGATGAAGCCGAACACGCGCATGGTTTGGGTGGAAACCCCGAGCAATCCGTTACTGAAGCTAATCGATCTCGCGGCGGTGGCGAAAATCGCGCGCGCCCACAACGCGATCAGCGTTTCCGACAACACCTTTGCGAGCCCATGGGCGCAGCGTCCACTCGAGTTCGGTTTCGATATGGTCATCCATTCCGCGACCAAATATTTGAATGGCCACTCCGATATGGTGGGCGGCGTCGCGGTTGTCGGAGAAAACAAAGAACTGGCCGATCAAATGCAATTTTTGCAGAACGCAGTCGGCGCGATTGCGGGACCGTTCGATAGCTTCCTCGCCATGCGTGGATTGAAAACGCTCGCGCTGCGGATGGAGCGTCATTCCGAAAACGCCCTCGAGATCGCACGCTGGCTTTCGAGCGAAAAGAAAATCGCGAAGTTGATGTATCCGGGTTTGGAGAAACATCCGCAACACGAACTGGCCAAACAGCAGATGCGGGGATTCGGCGGGATGGTTACGCTCGTCCTCGAGACCGATCTCGCCGGCACGCGTCGCTTCCTCGAGAATACACACTTGTTTTCGCTAGCCGAAAGTCTCGGTGGCGTGGAAAGCCTGGTAAATCATCCCGCGCTCATGACTCACGGCTCGATCCCGGTGGAAATGCGTCACTCGTTAGGCATCACCGATTCACTCGTTAGGCTCTCGGTCGGCGTGGAAGCGGTTGAAGATCTAAAGGACGATCTCCGCTCCGCGCTGGCGGCGGTGTAGCACGTCGTTCTGCCCGTTCTGTCCAGCGGGAATCTTGCCGCTCAGATAGCAGGAGCTACCTTCACCCCGATGGGCAACAGTTTCGGCCAACTCTTCCGCATCACGACCTGGGGTGAATCGCATGGCGGCGGCGTTGGGGTGGTGATCGACGGCTGCCCGCCGTGGATCGAGCTCAGCGAAGCCGACATTCAGCGCGAGCTGGATCGCCGCCGCCCCGGACAAAGCAGCATTGTGACACAGCGCGATGAAGCGGATCGCTGCCAGATTCTTTCCGGGTTGTTTGAGGGAAAAACGCTCGGCACGCCCATTTCGATCCTGGTCATGAATCAGGATGCGCGCCCCGAAGCTTACCGCGAAATCGCGCAGACCTATCGTCCCTCGCACGCTGATTTCACCTACAAAGCGAAATACGGAATTCGAAATTGGCAGGGCGGCGGACGCGCTTCCGCCCGCGAGACAATTGGGCGCGTCGCAGCCGGCGCTATCGCGCGCAAGGTAATGGCGACACACCATCCAGAGTTCGAAGTGATCGCATACGTGTCTCAGGTCTATGATCTGTCCGCGGCAGTTGATTCGAAAACGGTGACGCGCGAGCAGGTCGACGAGAATCCGGTGCGATGCCCTGATGCGGTAGCCGCGGAAAAGATGATGCGAACAATCGAGCAGGCGCGCGCCGAGGGCGACTCGTTAGGCGGCGTGATCGAATGTGTAGTTCGCAGAATTCCGCCCGGGCTGGGCGACCCTGTTTTCGACAAACTGGAAGCCGACTTGGCGAAGGCGATGTTGAGCTTGCCGGCGAGCAAAGGTTTCGAGATCGGCTCCGGTTTTTCGGCCGCGAAGATGAAAGGCTCGGAACACAACGACGCTTTCGAAATTCGCGAGGGGAAGATTCGGACGAAAACAAATCGTTCCGGCGGCGTGCAGGGCGGAATTAGCAACGGCGAAGATATTTTCCTGCGCGTCGCGTTCAAGCCGACAGCCACGATCGCGCGCGCGCAGCAAACCGTGACCAGCTCGGGTGAAGAAACCACCCTGAGCGCGCGCGGCCGCCACGATCCCTGCGTCCTCCCGCGCGCCGTCCCGATGGTAGAAGCGATGGCGGCGCTGGTTCTGTGCGATCATTTTTTACGGCAGCGTGCGATTTCCGATTTCGACCGAAGTTCGGATAAATAAAAGCGGACTTCGCTTACGTCGGAATGCTTATTCTCCTTGCCGCAATTCGCGATTCGCTATCCGACGCCGTACCCGCCTCGCCGCTTTGGCAGACGGTTTTTGTTTCTTTCGCGGTTGTCCTTTTGCTCTTTCAGGTCGCGCGCGGTTGGCGGCTGGGTTTGCCGCGGCAAGTGGTGCGATTCGTCGCGCTCCTCGCGGCTTACGGGAGCGCGCTCTTTGGCGGAAAAGCTGTGCTGCCGTTTTTGCGTCCTCTGCTCAAAGTGCCGGATTTTATTTTAGCGGCGTTCGGCGGCGCGATCCTGGCCATGATCGTTTACTCAGTCATCAACACCGTCGGCACGATTCTGTTCAAGCGCACCGGCCAACAAGAGTCGCGCGCGGTTCGGCTTGTTTATGGATTGAGCGGCGCGGTCCTGGGCTTGTTCTTTGGTTTGTTTTTTATCTGGCTCACGATCGTGGGCATACGTGCGCTCGGATCGCTCGGCGAAGCGCAGGTGAACACGCGCGCCCCGCGCCGTGAAGCGTCACCGATCGGTTCGCGCGCGAATGCACGGGTCAAGCTAGAGAACGTCCGTGACGAAAACTCACTCGCGTTTTCGCTCGCGCGTCTTAAAAAATCGATCGAGCTCGGTGCGCTTGGCGATGTCGTAAAGCAAACGGATGTCTTGCCGAGTGGAATCTACGAGACCCTTGCGCGGCTCGGCGAAGTGTTTTCGGAACCGGACCGCATCTCCCGTTTTCTTTCCTATCCTGGCGTAATGGAATTGGCGGACGATCCGAAAATCCTGGCTTTGCGGGCCGACCCGGAGATCGCGCGTATGCTTGAAGAAGGCCGGCTGATGGATCTGCTGCAAGACCCTCGTCTGATCGAAGCCGCGAACGACTCCTCGTTTGCCGCGCGCCTGAAGAAATTCGATTTGCGCAAGGCGCTTGAATACGCCGCGCAGAAGTAACACAAGGGCATTCGGATCCGCGTTTCATGCGTGTTAATCCGTAGCTAGAGAACCTTCCAACGAATGACACACCTGGTCACGATTGGCCTCGAAGTTCACGTCCAACTCAAGACGCGATCGAAGATGTTTTGCGCGTGTGCGGTCGCGTTCGGCGCGGAGCCTAATTTGCACACCTGTCCGGTCTGCTTGGGATTGCCCGGTGCGCTGCCAGTGATGAATCACGAGGCGCTGCGCTTGACGGTGCTGACCGGATTGATGCTTGGCTGCGAGATTCCAGCGGTCAGCAAGTTCGATCGAAAAAATTATTTCTACCCCGATGTCGCGAAGAATTATCAGATCACGCAATACGACCAGCCGCTCTGCACGAGCGGCCACGTGCCGCTACACGACCTGGCGTATCCAAAGGAGGCCCAAAAAAATATCGTCGTGCCAGAGAAGCGCGTTTCACTGGTCCGCATCCATCTGGAAGAGGACGTGGCCAAGAGTTTTCATTTTGAATCGAGCACCGGGATTGATTTTAACCGCGCCGGCACGCCGCTGATGGAGATCGTGACCGAGCCTGAGATTAACTCGCCGGAAGAAGCGTTCGCCTTTCTGACCGCGCTGAAACAAATCCTCATTTACGGCGGCGTGAGCGATGCCGAGATGGAGAAAGGCCAGCTTCGTTGCGATTGCAATGTCTCGCTCCGGCCTAACGAGCAGTCGGAGCTGGGCGCAAAGATTGAGATCAAGAACATGAACTCAATCAGCGGAGTACGGCGCGCGCTTGCGTATGAAATCGACCGACAAAGCGCGATCCTCGGTCGCGGCGAGAAGTTGCAACAGGAAACGCGCGGCTGGGATGATAGCCGCGGCGAGACGTTCCTGATGCGCACGAAGGAATCGGCGCACGACTACAGATATTTTCCCGACCCCGACCTGGTCCCCGTGACAACCGGCAGGTTGCTGGAAGAGGCGCGCGCTCGATTGCCGGAACTGCCGGCGAAAAAGCGTGCGCGCTTTCTCGAGCAGTACCGCGTGAGCGCCTACGATGCTGCTGTTTTAGCGGCGGATCTGGAGCTGGCTTCGTATTTTGAGCGCGCCGCGATCAAAGCAGCCAACCCGAAAAGCATTGCCAACTGGGTCCTGAACGATTTGCAAAGTGCGTTGGCTGATGCTGGTCGCTCCACTTCCGATTCTCCGATTCAACCAGAGGCTTTAAATGAACTCGTTAGGCTAATCGATCAGGGCGCGATCAGTGGGAAGCAAGCGAAGGAGGTTTTCGTGGAAATGTTCGCGAGTGGAAAATCGGCGGGCACAATCGTGCAGGAAAAGGGAATCGCGCAACTGAGCGATGCGAGCGCGATCGAGGTGTTATGCGACCGTGTCATTGCCGCGCATCCGAAGCCGGCGTCAGATTTTCGCGCTGGGAACTCGGCTTCGCTCAATTTCCTGAAAGGTCAGGCGATGAAACTTTCGAAAGGCACAGCAAATCCGCAGCTCGTTGGCGAAATCCTGGAGCGCAAGCTGAAGAATTAGCGGAGAGGTGGCGGATGAGAGGTCGCGGAGGAGAAGGACAAACTCTGTGTCCTCCGTGCCCTCTGTGGTAAAAATCCGGGGTGCGGTTCCTCGTTGCGCCAGATAAATTCAAGGACTCGTTAGGCGCGGCGGAAGTGGCGGCGCAGATCGCGAGTGGGTTGCGCGATGTTTTGCCGGAGTCGGAGATTGTCGCCCTGCCGATCGCCGATGGCGGCGAGGGGACGGCAGGGGTGATTTGCTCGGCCCGCGGCGGAAAATGGATCTCGTGTAAAGCGCACGATGCGCTCGGGAATCCAATCGACGCGCGTTATTGTGTGCTCGGCGATGGGAATGTCGCCGTGATGGAAATGAGTGAAGCGGCTGGTTTATGGCGCGTCCCTCCCGCGCAACGCGATCCGATGGTGGCCGGCTCATCCGGCGTTGGAGAGATGTTGTTGCACGCGGCGCAGCACGAGTTGAGCGAGATTATTATTGGGCTCGGCGGAAGCGCGACGAATGATGGTGGCGTTGGAATGGCGCGCACGTTTGGTTTCAGATTCCTCGATGCAACTCGGAAGGAGCTTGGCGTGCACGTTTCAGATTTGCTGCGCCTCGAGAGCATTGAATCTCCGCAGGAATCGCAGCGATTGCCTGCAATTATCGGCGCGGTCGATGTGCGTAATCACTTGTTAGGCAAACAAGGCGCCACTCGGATCTTCGGCGGGCAAAAAGGCGCGAGCGCCGAGCAACTCGACCTTTTGGAAAGCGCTCTCACGCGGTTGGCCGAGATCGTGGCGCGCGACCTCGGTGGCGAGCACCACCTGCGAGCTGGCGCCGGCGCGGCAGGCGGTCTGGGTTTTGGACTGGCGGCGTTTTGCGGCGCGACCTTGCGATCGGGTTTCGACGTTGTTGCAGAAGCCGTCCATTTACGCGCTCAAATTGCGAAGTCGGACGTTGTTATTACCGGCGAAGGAAGACTCGATGCGCAAACCCTACAGGGTAAAGTTCCGGAGGGCGTGGCGCGTTTGGCGCGGCAGTTGGACAAGAAGGTCTATGCCATTGCCGGCACGCAGGAGCCGGATATCCAGCTGGAGAAAATGTTCGATGCCATTTTCCTGCTCGCTCAAGGATCGATCGGGAAACAGGAGGCGGTCGAAAACGCTGCGCATTTGCTTCGCCTGCGCGCGCGAGAACTGGCGAAGACTTTCCTCTAGTGCTGCTAGAACACGATTCCTTTGCGCTCCACTCGTTAAGATGAAGCGAACTCGCGGAAGTGTTTGCTGACTTCGACATATTTTTTCGCCCAACCAGCGATTGATTTTTGTTCGTCGGCACTGAGTTGCCTAACGACTCTCGCCGGCGAGCCGAAAACGAGCGAGCCCGCCGGAATTTTCATCCCGGTCGTGACCAGCGCATTCGCGCCAATGATGGACCGCGCGCCGATTTCTGCGCCGTCCAGAATGGTTGCGCCCATTCCGACGAGCACTTCATCCTGGATCGTGCAGGCGTGGACAATTGCGCTGTGTCCGATCGTGACCAGCTCGCCGACGAAGGTTGGATAATTGTCGGCCAAATGGACGACGGCGTTGTCCTGGATGTTGGTGCGCGGGCCGATGACGATACAGTTGATATCGCCCCGCAGGACTGCGCCATACCAGACGCTTGATTCGTCTTCGAGCGTGACATCGCCAACGACCGTGGCACCTGCCGCGACATAGGCAGTTGGGTGAATGTTTGGTCCGCGCCTGAGTCGCGCTTCCAAACCAGCCAAGCCGGTTGGAATTGCATCGGAGGAAGCTGCGGCCACGGGAAAAGATAGCGCGAAAGGGGAAGGGTGCGCGAATCGATCGGCGATTAAGTATCGATCTGGAGGTCTAGGTGCACTCGCGATTAAGCAGCAGCCTGAGCGAAGAGCCGCGCAGTCCGGCATCGCGGCGGAAACGTTCGAAGTGTAGCCGGCAAAAGCAACATGCGCGCGCGCGGCGGCCGAGCGCACGCAGTAACAGCGTTTTCACGCGCTCCAGAACACCTTCAAGATTCTGATCAATAGCTTCTACGGTTACCTAGGATTCGCCCAGGGCCACCTCGCCGACTTCGCCGCCGCGGCACGAGTCACTCAGATAGGTCGCGACCTGCTCAAGCAGATGATCGAGTGGCTCGGCCAACAAG
>CAXSFN010000003.1:0-125759 GCA_964236815.1 uncultured Chthoniobacterales bacterium | reverse complement strand
CGCCCTGTTTCTGCAGGACTTCGGCGGTATAAACCGTCACCGGCAAAGCCGATTCGGTTTCTGCTGTAGGAATATATGAACCGGTTACGATAACTCGCTCGGTCGTCGCTTCGCCGCCCGTGGGCGGATTGGTGTTAGCTGCGGCGTCCACTGGGGCAGAATTGGTCACAGGACCCGCGGGCGTCTGCGCAAAGGCGCTCGCGGCCACAACTGAAACTCCTACGGTCGCGGCAAACGCGGTGCGAAGAAATTCCAGCTTACTAAGCATGTGTCTTATCATTAGTTTCTCCATTTGGTTTGGTTAGGTTAGGAGAAGAGCGTGCTATCTCGCTTCTTCTCGTTAGGCATTCCATATATCGGAAAGCGAGATCCTTCGGTTAGGACGTAAAGGGCGACACAATCGGACACCTGTTTTCCAATCGCCTCGGAAGCCTTTAAGCCTCCGTCTTTCCGAGAGGTAAAGGACTTAGCCGCCTTCCGTCGCGATTGAACGCTTCCCTAATTGAAATGTCCCGAGCCGGAAAAGGCTCTTAGTTCAATGCGAGCCGTTGCTCCTCCGACTGAGCAGGTCGCCGAATCCGGGGCGCGAGATCGGAAGCGTCGCCGCGTAATTGCTTGCGCCCGCCGCGAAAGCGCATCCGAAACTTACTCGGGCTTACACCAATCTGCCGCTCGAAGGCGCGCCGAAAAGCGTCCGCGCTTTTGAATCCCACCGAATGGGCCACGTTTTTGATCTTAGCTCGCGGCAAGGCCAAACGTCGCCTGGCTTCGCCTAGACGTAGCTGTTCGACAAACTCGGCCGGAGTGGTTTGGAAGACGGTTTTGAAAAGCCGGCTGAAGTGCCGAGGACAAACACAAGTTCTTTCCGCCAATGCTTCGACTGACAAGTTTTCGTGTAAGTGACCCAGGATCCATGCGGGCAGTTCCGCCAGGCGTTCGCTCGACTCGCGCTCACCTTGCGGTGGATGAATCAGCGCGCGCTCGGCCCCGGGGGGACGAAGGCGCATGACGAACTCCCTCGCTACTTCCAGGGCAACGCGCGATCCATGATCTTCTTCGATCAAAGCCAATGTCATCTCCATGCCCGCCGTCCCGCCGCCGCAGGTATAAAAGGGTCCGTCCTTAACAAAGGAAGCAGTGTCGCTCACGTGTAATCGCGGGAAACGTCCGGCCAGATCGCGGCAGGATCGCCAGTGCGTCGCGACCTGTCGGCCATCAAGAAATCCACTTAGCGCCAGCGCATAGATGCCAGTGTTAACCGAGACGACCCGCCGCGCACATCCCGCGCGAGCGCGCAGCCAGACCGAAATCTCCCTTCGGACCTCGTCTAACTGCTCCCCGCTTCCTCCTGGAATAATGACTGTATCCAGAGAGGAAACGGTCTGGAGTAATTTGTTCGCTTGAAAGACCAGTCCAGATTCGGAGACAAACCGCTTTGCGTTTAGGCCTAGGATCAGGACCTCGTAGCACGAGCCGGTGCTATGGTAGCGGTCATAGGCGCGGGCTGCTTTGAATGCCTCGAGCGGCCCGATGAAATCGAGCGCGGCCACTCCATCGAAGCCAATGAACCCGATCGTGCGAGGCGCGGAATCGCCGGGCAATCGTGTCGGTTCGAGAGTTGGAGTTTGCATCCAACTCTGTCATCGAACTTATCCGGCGGCGCGGCAATGGCCACTTGGCCATGCCTGGCAAGACCACTTCAGGATGCGGGCAACGAGTTTGTGACTCGTTAGGCAATCGACCTTCGTTGCTGGAAGAAGCGGACGACGAGCGCGGTCGCTAAACCGACAAAGAACATGTGAATGAAAATACCGGTCGCCAGGCGCGCGAAAGAAAACGCGCCTTGTGGCGCAGACGAAAGCGGCAGAACGACGTTGTTCATAAAAAAGAAGACCGCGATTCCGTAGAGGATTCCACAAGGAACTGCGCGCTGGATAAGAATCGGAAACTTCCGGCTGGCAAAGTAGTAGGTCGCGACCACACAGGTCGCGATAAAGTATTGGAAGAAGACTCCGAGGAGAACGGTGGCGGCTCCGCCTTCGAAGGAAGGGCGTCCGAGCAGCCCGGCTGCGACAAATTGAAAGACGCGGCCCGGAGTGATGCCGCGGGAAGCGGCATGAGTCACGGCCGCAGTGCCATCGAGAGTTCCGACAATCAAGCCGCCGAGAAAGATAGTGCGTAACGGGTTCTGTTTATTCATGAGTGAGCTAGTGGCCTAACGAACGATTCAATTGCCTCGTTTTAGTTTCAAGGCGAGCGAGTTCAAGCAATAACGCAAATGCGTAGGAGCAGGTCCATCATTAAAGAGGTGGCCGAGATGCGAGCCACAGCGCGCGCATCGGACTTCCTGGCGCTTCAAGCCACTGCTGTTGTCCGCGACAAGCGAAACCTTACTGTCGGCGAGCGGTGCATAGAAGCTGGGCCAGCCGGTGCCAGAGTCGAACTTGGTCTGGGCTGGAAACAACTCAAGTCCGCAGGCCCCGCAAAGATAGACCCCACGGTCACGGTTATGGGCATACTCATTCGCGAAGGCGGGCTCGGTTGCAGCTTGTCGCAGGACTTGGAATTGTGCGGGCGCCAGAACCTTTCGCCATTCTTCGTCCGTTAGCTTTACCTTCTGGGTCGCCGGGATTGCGTCCAGTTTCATTCGAACCTTCCGCGTCTCGACGTCTTCAGCTCCGGCCGAGATGAGTACAACGAAGACTAGGAGGAGACTTAGGGAAGTAGCAGACATCTTAAGGAAGCCAGCCCCCGGTAGCCTGGACAGGGGCAAGTTGGTCGCGTTGCGTGACCCATGCGGCCAGCGCCAGCCGGGAGGCTGCGCCAGCGCTCGATGGCTGCGAAGCTTCGACCTGGGCTCTTCCCTCGGCTTCGTTCATGCGCATACGCTCGTACTTTAACGCAACAAAATCGTGCTGCAGAAGGCGGCCGGCGTTTTCGCCCCCATTCACTTTCGAGGCCAGGCCACTGCCTAACAAAGCCAGGTGCAAATCCCAGGGACCGTTCCTGCCATTTACCGGCGTGAAGCTAAAGGCAAGCCGGGTGCCTCCAGCGCGCGAGACTTTCAAGACGCCGGCGCGCGCGCCGCTTCCAGCCGGTAAGCCAGTGTTACCTTTCCACTCCCGGCCATTAACGGCGAAGGCCGGGGTGTAGGCGGCACCGGTGCCCCAGGAAGCGACGTAAGCACGCTGCCGTTGAGTGAAAGCAGAGTTAGCGAAACGATCTTTCCACCCGCTTCGGTCCCAGTAATCCACGTGAAAGGCGATTGGCACCAGTTCCTTCCACAGTCGCGGCTCCGATTTTAGCGTACTTAGCCAGGAGTCGGCTGCTGGACAACTGCTGCAGCCTTCCGCGGTATAAAGCTCGATCAAAGCCGCCTGCTTTTCGCCGCTTTCAAAGAGCGCCTTCTCTTCCGCCCTCGCGGAGGCCGCAGAAAGAACGAGGCCCAAGGCTAAGCGCCAAGGAATGGAATATTTTTGGCTTAGCGGCATTTCATTCCTAGCTTCTTCAGTTTCGGGTCGAGCCATTGTTTCACGTATGGGTTGTTAGGATTCTTACGATAGAAATCCTGATGGTGCTCATCGGCTGGCGCGAATCGTCCTGCCTGGCTTATCTCGGTTGCGATAGGTCTCGGATAACTACGTGAAGCTTCGAGTTGCGCCTTCGACTTTTCCGCGCTCGCATGCTGCGCCTCATCCAGATAGAAAATAGCTGAGCGATATTTCTTTCCGCTATCCGGTCCCTGTCGATCGATCTCCGTGGGATCATGAGCGCGCCAGAAGAGCTTGAGTAAGTTATCGTAGCTCGTGCGCGCGGGATCGAACTTAACCTGGATCGTCTCCGCGTCGCTCATGTATCCGGATTCGACCGAGGTGACCCCGGATGCCTGGGAGAAGATTTCTTCCGTGCACCAAAAACATCCGCCGGCAAAATAGGCGATGTTTCCGTCTCCCTTTGCTTCGGCGGACGCCGGTCTAACGAGAGCAAGCAAAAGAAGAAAGGCGATGGCGAAGAGTGCGCGGCGATTCATACGCAGCGAGCCTTTCGCCTTTATGGTAAAGTCACAATAGCCACTTGAAGAACGGAGAGCAGACCAGTTTGACGGGCCGGGCGCGGAAGAACTCGGGAACGAAGAAGCGACGCCGGCATTCCATCATCGCCTTCGAAATGATCCGGCTCGATCGCAACGCGGCCGAGCCGCTCCATGCACAGCTTTACCGCCAGATCCGCGACGAACTCAAAGCTGGCAATTTCACCTCCGGCTCCTCCCGGTTGCCTTCGTCACGCGCACTGGCAGGGGACCTCGGCATTTCGCGGCTGACCGTGAACCTCGCCTTCTCGAAACTTCATTCGGAAGGTTATCTGCAATCGCGGATCGGCTCAGGGACTTTCGTCGCCGCATTTCTTCCTGAGATTTTTTTGAGCGCGCCCAAAAACGAGACACGCCCCCGGAACGCGCCTGTGCTTCGTATTTCGGAGCGCGCGCGGAAGATTCCGGATGATCGCGTCGGAAGACAATTCGATGTCGGGATAGCCGGTCCGCCCGGAGTCTCCTTCATTCCGGGTCAGCCGGCGGTGGATGAATTTCCGCTCGCGGTCTGGGAACGGCTTCGCGCTCAAGTGCTGGCGAAGAAGGGTGCTCATTTATTGCGCTATG
This sequence comes from uncultured Chthoniobacterales bacterium, assembly GCA_964236815.1. Classification (GTDB taxonomy): domain Bacteria; phylum Verrucomicrobiota; class Verrucomicrobiia; order Chthoniobacterales; family UBA10450; genus JACCTI01. Next base: position 121,102 of record CAXSFN010000003.1, on the reverse strand, counting down.
CTACCAGCCACGGCGATCCTGATTTGCGCAAAGCGATCGCCGCTTACCTCTGTGATTTCCGCGGGGCGCGCTGCCATCCGGATCAAATCATCATCGTCGCCGCCACCCAGCAGGCGATGCTGATCAGCGCGATGGCTTTGCTCAATCCAGGCGACGTAGCCTGGGTGGAAGATCCCGGATATTACCAGGCGCGCAGGGTGTTTGGTTTTGCCGGCGCCACCGTGGTGCCAAAGGCCGTCGATGCAGAAGGGATCGTGATCGCGCAGGCGCCTAACGAGCAATCGCCCGGACTTATTTTTGTCACGCCTTCCGATCAATTTCCTCTGGGAATGACAATGAGCCTGGAACGCAGGAAGGCGCTGATCGATTTCGCGCGCACCCGGGATGCCTGCATTTTTGAAGACGACTATAACTCTGAGTTCCACTTTGGCGGTCCGCCGCTTCCATGCCTGCAGGGACTGGATGATTCCGGTCGTGTTCTCTACGCCGGCACGATGAGTAAGATTCTCCATCCCTCCCTTCGCCTTGGTTACCTGGTCGCGCCCGAGCAGTTAGTCGATACCATGATCAAGATCCGCGCGGTGATGGATCAGCACTCTTCGCCGATCGACCAGGCGACGCTGGCGCGCTTCCTAACCGAAGGATTCTTTCTAAGTCACGTGAAGCGCATGCGGAAGCTCTATGCGGAACGCCGGGATTTCTTCATCGAGCAGTTCAACAAGATGCTGGGGGATCGTTTTACTCTGCAAATTCCTGAAGCGGGATTGCATTTCATTGCGTGGGCGCGACGGAAAGAAGATCTGGATTTGGTCACGCGAGCTGGTGGCGCAATCGGGATCACGCCAAGAAATCTCACCTTCTTTTGCATGAAGGCGAAGTTAAAGCCGGCGCTCATTTTTGGTTTTGCCGCCTGGTCGCGCGCCCAGATTCGAGAAAGCCTGGCCAGACTAGCCGCGGCGCTCGGAGGAGGCCGAAGCTAGCGCAGCTCATGTCTTGATTTGTCTGGTTAAAAGTCTTTCCTCGGAATCTAAGAGCGCGAGCTTTCCTGGCCCGCACATGTAGATGATAAAAGAAATGAAACCGATCGTATCTCTTCTCGCCGCCTTTACGCTGCTCCGTCTGCCAACTGTCCTCCTGGCCGATGATGTTTCGATTACTGAGAAGGAGCTCGTTAGGCGGCTCAGGAACTATTCGATGCGGTGGTCCCGGGCGATCCAACTCCATGGAAGAAATACTATGCGGACGATTGCATCTTCCACGACGAGAAAGGCCGCACTTTGGATAAAGCGAAATTAGTGGCCGACGTCACGCCGCTGCCCAAAGGCTACTCCGGCACGATCACGGTCAAGGATCCGCAAAGCATTATCGTCGGTGAGACTGCGATCCTTAGTTACGATACCGTCGAGACAGAAACGATTTTCGGGCAAGAGCTCCACGCCCGCTATCATCAAGTGGATACCTGGCTACGCCGGCGAGGCGAATGGCAAATCGCGGCCACGCAGGTCTTCCGTTATTACGAAGATCCGGCTACGGGCAAGATGGATCCGGCGAAGCTTTCGTCTTACGCCGGGGTGTATGAGCTCTCGAAAGAATCGGAGCGCAGGACGACGGTTTCGATCGAAGACGGGCACTTGTTCATGGAGCGGACTGAGGGAAAGAAGACCGAGTTATTTCCCGAAGCCGGCGATCTCTTTTTTCGTAAAGGAGTCGAAGCCCGAATCTTGTTTGGTTTCAGTGGCGACAGTAAGGTCGAAGCCTTGATCGACCGCAGGAATAACGAAGACGTAGTCTGGAAGAAGATCGGCTAACTCCGCGGAGTTAACTATCGACGGTAGTCAGCGCCATTCCGACCGCGCGAGGCGAGCGCAGGAGAACGGTGAGTAGCTACTAAGTTGCTCGAAAGTCAGGACGCGCGAATTTGGCGAATCGACAGCCGGCATGATGGATTCGTGCATTCACTATTGGGGGAGCGGAACTAGCTGTTATGAATTCGCCGGCGCGGTCAAAAGCTGTGTGGAATCGTGACTCACTGTTGGCTGATCGTTACTACTCGGAGGATGTGCCATCGGGAAAATCTTCGCGCACGCCAAAGCGCGGCATCTCTTTGCTCGCCCACACTTCGTAAGTCTCGGTTCCGTTCGCTTTCTTGATTCGGTAAACAACGCGGATCGTTTCAAACGTTCCGGCTGGCACGCTAATCCGCTCGTCCTTGCCAATCTCACCCGCAACCTCGCTTACTCCCGTTGCGGGGTCGTACACCGCGAAAGCGAAGGGCTGCCCAATTTCTAACTCGCTGGAGAGTACCGCCGCCCAGTCGATTCGTTGATCGACGGTGCCGGGAGAAAGATCACCGCCGACCAACCGTGTCTCGTCGGTCCCATCCGCCGCTGGTCGTAAGCGCCCAACCAGTCACGCGATCGCCTGCGTCGTTAAGTTTCATCGCATAGGTCTCTTTCCGCGTGAACCGTTCGATCCGGAGCGCGGCCGAAATCGGCGCAAAAGAAGCTGACGCGATTGATTCCCATTCCTGATTGAATCCTCTCGCGGCAAAACGAAGGCTGCCGTCGCGCTGTTTTTCGATCGTGATCGAAAAAGTGCCGATCTGTTCGCCGGCTTTCATGATCCGGTGATCGAATCGGCCGGTACGCAAACGATTCGCGTCGAACTTAGGCAAGGTCGCGCTTTCTTCCGCGCGCGAGGACAGAGGAAACGCGCCGAAAAGAAAAGCCGTCGCCAGACAGGAAAGAAGCAGTCGATTCACGCGGAGCGAGCTTCGAGCTTTATGTTAAAGTCACAATATCCACTTTGAAGACCGGGCGACAGACCAGTTCGAGCAACGGCGCGCGAAAAGCCACGAAGAAACGCCGCCGGCACTCCATTATCGCCTTCGAAATGATTCGGCTCGATCGCGCTGCCGCCGAACCGCTTCACCTTCAGCTCTACCAACAGATTCGCGATGAGCTGCGCGCCGGTCGTTTCGGTTACAGTTCGTCGCGTTTACCTTCTTCGCGCGCACTCGCGGCTGACCTCGGCATCTCGCGCCTGACCGTTAATCTCGCTTTCTCGAAACTGCACTCCGAAGGCTATCTGGAATCAAAAAAAGGTTCCGGGACTTTTGTGGCCGCATCTCTTCCCGAGACTTTTCTCAGTGCGGAAAAGGTCCGGATGCCGGCGCAAAAATTAAGCCCGCCGCGCATCGCCGAGCGCGTCCTGGCTCTGCCGGACCCGCGCACCGGAAAGCAATTCGACGTTGGAATTACGGGGCCGCCTGGAGTCTCGCTTATTCCGGGACAGCCGGCGGTGGACGAATTTCCGATCGCGGTTTGGGAGCGATTGCGCGCGCAGGTTCTGGCCAAAAACGGTGCGCATCTTCTCCGCTACGCCTCCAACCGCGGCGATGCGGATCTGCGCAAGGCGATCGCCGCCTACCTTTGTGATTTTCGCGGCGCTCGCTGTCATCCGGATCAGATCGTGATCGTGGCCGCCACACAGCAAGCGATGTTGATTAGCGCGCTGGCTTTGATTAATCCGGGTGAGACGGCCTGGATTGAAGATCCGGGATTTCATCAGGCGCGCCGGGCCTTTGTCTTCGCGGGAGCGAACCTGGTGCCGAAGCCGGTCGATGCGGAAGGGTTGGTAATTAAACGCGCGCCTAACGAGCGATCGCCCAAGATTATTTTTGTCACTCCTTCGCATCAGTTTCCACTCGGCATGACCATGAGCCTGGAACGGCGGCGGGCTTTGATCGATTTTGCGCGCGCGCAGGACGCTTACATTTTCGAAGACGATTATAACTCCGAGTTCCGTTTCGACGGCCCGCCGCTTCCTTCTTTGCAAGGCCTGGCTAACTCGGGCCGCGTTATTTACTCGGGCACGATGAGCAAGATTCTTTTCCCGTCCATGCGTCTCGGATTTCTGGTCGCGCCGGAAGCGCTGGTCGAGCCGATGATCAAAATCCGCGCGGTCATGGATCAACATTCCTCGCCGATCGAGCAAGCTACCCTGGCGCGTTTCGTAACCGAAGGATTTTTCCTCAGCCACGTCAAGCGGATGCGGAAACTCTACGCGGAGCGGCGGGAGTATTTCATCGAACAATTCAATTATCTGCTCGGCGATCGTTTCGATCTGCAGATTCCGGAGGCGGGCTTGCACTTCGTCGCCTGGCTGCGGGAGGAGGCGGACCTACCACTCGTTAGGCAGGCTCGGCTCGAGACAGGAATTCTGCCGGCGCCGCTATCCTTCTTTTGCATCAAGGCGCAACCAAAGCCGGCTTTTCTCTTTGGCTTTTCCGCCTGGTCGCGAGCGCAATTGCGAGAGGGCCTGGCCAAGTTCGCGGCCGCGCTCAACAAGAGCCGGCGCCATTGATTTTCCCGCCGCAGACCGACGCTTACTCTCTCCTCGTAGCAGGTAAGTCAGATCAGAAAAGCAGGTCGCCTTGCACCGTGGTCGAGATACGCCCCGCTTCTTCTTTCACTTCTTGCAGGAGCGATTTGAATTCGCATGTCTCCAGTAAACTAATCAGCGCCGGATAGTCCGGGTTGATGCGCAAATCCTCGACCGGGACCGGCAATTCCGTCTCGCAGTCGAGCGCGACCATCTTTCGGTTCTGTAAAATCTGCTCGCGGGCCGCGGTTAATTTTTCCCGGCTTCGCGCGCTTTTCACCCGGTCGAGATTGTCGAGCAACGCTTCTAGTCCGCCGTGTTCGCGGATGAGCGCCGCGGCCGCCTTCCGTCCGATTCCCGCCCCAGGAATGTTGTCGACCGAATCGCCCGCGATCGCCAAAACATCGCCGATCGAACTTGGTGGAACATCCCATTTCGCTACGACTTCGTTCTCGCCCAGCAACGCGAACGCGTCTTTCGGCGAAACGAGATCGGCTTTCGCAGTCGTATAAATTCTCACGCACGGTCCTACGAGCTGGAACAAATCTTTGTCGTTCGTTGCAAGCACGACCTCGTGATTTTGCCGGCAGGCCGCGACTGCATAACAACCCATCAGGTCATCGGCCTCTGTGTTCGGGAGCGAAATATTAGTGAAACCGAGAAGCGGAGTGAGCTTGTTCCGAATGAAATCCAACTGCGGAATCATCGGCAAGGGCATCTCCTTGCGCGTCTCTTTATAGGCGGGTTGTAGCTCGATCCGCTTCTGCGGAAGGCCTTCATCCCAGAAAACCGCGCCCATCTCCGGCTGGAGATGCTTCATCATCAGGCGCAGCGTTTTTGTAAAACCGAAGATCGCGTTCGTCGGTTCGCCGCGCGAATTCGACAGATTCGGAATGGCGAAAAACGACCGGTAAACATAGTAGTGTCCGTCGACCAAAAGGAGCTTCATACAAAGAGAGACAGGATTTACTGGATTGTCAGGATGAGAAGTGGAACGTGCAAGAGACCTGTGCAAATCCACCTCATCCTGTGAATCCTGCCGAAACCGATCAGCCTGATGAGTGGTTCGTCCGAGTAGAGAGCAAGGATTACGGCCCGGTCGATCTGGATTCTTTACTGGAATGGAAAGAGGAGGGGCGGCTCATTCCGCAAAATTATCTGAGGCGAAGCAGCGAGAGCGCCTGGGTTATCGCTTCCAGCGTTGAGGAGCTTTACCCAAAGCCGGAAGCCGATTCTTCGGATTCGTCGGAAGTGGTCAGGCGTCGGACGCTGGGAGAAATCTTTGCGGAGACCGTTCGCATCTACGCGCGGGGCTTCCCGCAGTTTTTCGTTCTCGCCTTGCTCGTGGCTCTCCCGTCGCTCGCACTCAAAATCAGCCTGGCCTACATCCATTATCCGGAAGGCGGCATCATTCCCACCACCAGCCGTGTCGCGAGCGCCGTTGCCGTCGTCATGCTCGGGCTGGTTCTGGTTGGCTGGCCTATTTTCGTTGGCGGATTGCAGTTCGCGGCCAGCGATCTCGCGGCCGGCCGTTCGGTTCAACTCCGCGATCTTCTGCAGCGCGCGATCAATCTTTGGCCGCGCATCGCACGGCTCAGCCTCTTCGTTTACGGCAGCTATATTTTTTGGACGGCGCTTCCGCTTCTTCTGATCCTGACCCTGGTCACCACGCCGTCGCTGCCATCCATTTTCATCGCGCTGCTCGCGCTCGCTTTTCAGGTTTATATGGCGGGGCGTTTGTTCGTTAACTTCATGTTTTGGCAGCAAACGTGCACCCTGGACGAGCTCGATTCCGTGGAGGCATTGCGCGAGAGCAAAGAGCTGGCGCGCAGCCGTGTCGGCGTTCCGCCGATGCAACGACCGCTCTATCGCGGCGCGCTGATCGCATCGCTCTGGCTGTTAGTTTTAATCGCGCTCAGCGTTGCGGTGGAGCTGCCTTTCATGGTGATGCGACTCCAGGGAATCACGAACTTCGAGGACGCCTACGCTCTCTTGAAAAATATCGCGAACGCGCCCGCGCCCGATGCAATCACGATCACAACCTACGTTCTGAGCACGCTCGTGCATGCAGCCCTGCGCCCATTATTAGGGATCGCGTTTGTCGTTCTCTATCTCGACGCCAAAGCGAAATAAGGGCGACTGATGGGATAGGAAAACTCCGTCAGGCAAAAACGGCGGGTCGATTCTACAACTGCAAATAGGGCCGCAAACCGTGCAGCCCGCCTTCACGTCCAAAGCCGCTTTCTTTGAAGCCGCCGAACGGGCTGGTCGGGTCGAATTTATTGAAAGTATTAGCCCACACCACTCCCGCGCGCAGTTTGCTTACGATTTTGAAAATCTTGGAACCTTTGTCCGTCCAAACGCCCGCGCTCAAACCGTAGGCGGTGTTGTTCGCGCGCTCGATCGCTTCGTCCGGCGTGCGAAAAGTCATCACGCTTAGGACCGGCCCGAAAATCTCTTCCTGCGCGATGCGATGCGAAGCGGTCACGCCGGTAAAAAAACTCGGCGGATACCAATAGCCCTTGCTCGGCAGGCGACAGCTCGATTGCACCAGCTCCGCGCCTTGCTTCAGACCGCTATCGACCAGCTCGTGAATTTTATCGAGCTGCATGCGGGAATTGATCGCGCCGATGTCGGTATTTTTGTCGAGCGGATTTCCGAGGCGGAGCACGGCGATGCGATCACGCAGTTTGCGTATCACACTCGGGAACACGCCTTCCTGCACGAGCAGGCGCGAGCCGGCGCAACAGACATGGCCTTGATTGAAATAAATTCCTGCGATCACGCCCTCGACCGCCTGATCAAGCGGCGCGTCTTCGAAAATGATATTGGCTGCTTTGCCACCTAGTTCGAGCGTCAGCCTTTTCTTTGTGCCCGCGACCGTCTGGGTCAGCATTTTGCCGACGGCGGTGGAACCGGTGAACGCGATCTTGTTCACATCATCGTGGTCGACCAGCGCCTGGCCCGTTGCCCGCGCGCCCATCACAATGTTGACCACGCCGTCCGGCAGTTCCGCCTCCTGCAAAATTTCCGCCAGATGCATTGCACTGATGCTGGTCGTCTCGGCTGGCTTGAGGACGCAAGTGTTTCCGCAGGCCAGTGCAGGGGCCAGTTTCCATGCCGCCATCAGCAACGGAAAATTCCAAGGGATGATTTGTCCGGCCACACCGAGCGGCGCCGGATTTCGTCCCGGAAAAGCGTACTGCAATTTGTCCGCCCACCCCGCGTAATAAAAAAAATGCGCCGCGACCAGTGGCAGATCGATATCCCGACTTTCCTTGATCGTCTTGCCGCCATCCATCGTTTCAATGATCGCAAGCTCGCGCGATTTTTCCTGAATGAGCCGTGCGATCCGATAGAGATATTTCCCGCGCTCGCGTCCGGGCATTTTGCCCCAGACATTTTTGTAAGCACGCCGCGCCGCCTTAACCGCGCGATCGACATCCTGCGCATCCCCGTCCGCGATCTCGGCCAGCTTTTCCTCCGTCGCCGGGTTGACCGATGGAAAATATTTCCCTGAATGCGGCGCGACGAATTTGCCGTCGATGAAATGCGAGTAACGCTTCTTCAACTGAATGTAATTATTCGCCTCGGGCGCCGGCGCGTAGCTCCAGCGATCGCCAAAAGCCAGAATCCGATCCTTGGCCGGGACAATCTGGCGATCTTCGCGACCTTTCGGGTTCAAGACCACCAGCTGAGATCGGTTTTTCTTGCGGGCCATTCGAAGCCGAGTCTTACGCCATCGCCCAGAGCTTGCACGCAAAAAGACGCCGACGCGTGAGTGGGAACGACGGGAGGCGGACGGTGCCAAATGGCACGGAAGCTGTTCGGTTGGACGGTATAATGTCCTCCGCCTCCCGCTTCCCTTCCATCGTTTTGGTCCTGGCCTGCCTCTTGGCAATGGCAGCGCTGGATTTTGTCAGCGGACAGGAGCTGGTGTTTTCTTGTGCCTATCTAATTCCGGTCGCGCTGACCGCGTGGTGGTTTTCCCTTCGCTGGACGGTCGTCATGTCGGTGGCCGCAGGCCTGACTGCATTCGTCGTTGATAAACTCGATGGCTATTCGTTCTCCCATCCGGCGATCGAATATTGGAACGCCTTCACCTGCTTCATCATCTCGCTCGTTACTGGGTGGGTCCTTGCGCGCCTCCGGCAAACGCTAGAAGAACGAAAAATGGCAAACGAACGCCTGAGATTGGCCTTGGAGGAACTCCAGAATTCGACCTACGAAATCCGCAAGTTGCAAAGCGGATTACAAACAGTCTGCGCTTGGACGAAGCGGATCAAAATTGGCGATGAATGGATGACGCCGGAGGAGTTTCTGAGCAGCCAGTTGCATCTGAAATTGACGCACGGCATTTCCCCCGAAGCCTTTCGCGACATGGCGAAAGAGTTGGCGAACGTCGCCTGAGACTGCACTACTCGGATTACTTCCCGCCTTACGGGAGCGAGAAATAATCGCTGCTCTGATAGTTGCCATCGACCGTTTTCGCGATCTGCATGAGCACGTCGTTCGCGAGAGTGCTGGCGCCGAAGCGAAACAAGTCTGGCGTGAGCCAATCGTCGCCCAGCGTCTCCTTTACCATGACCAGATAGGCGAGCGCCTGTTTAGCGGTGCGAATGCCGCCGGCCGGTTTCATGCCGATGCGAATGCCAGTTTCGTAAAAGTAATCGCGGATCGCTTCCAGCATCACGAGCGTGACCGGCATGGTCGCGGCCGGTGAGACTTTGCCGGTCGACGTCTTGATAAAATCCGCGCCGGCCTGCATCGCAATATCGCTCGCGATGCGGACGTTGTCGTAGGTCTGCAACTCGCCCGTTTCGAGGATGACTTTGAGATGCGCCGTTCCGCACGCTTCTTTGGTCGCGGCGATTTCGTCGGCGATGCGCGCGTGATTGCCAGCGAGAAAAACGCCGCGATCGATCACCATGTCGATCTCGTCTGCGCCGTCGCGCGCGGCACTGCGCACTTCCTGTAATTTCAGCCGGAGCGGCATGAGGCCAGTCGGAAACGCGGTCGCGACCGAGGCGACTTTCACGCCGGAGTTGCCCAGAAATTTTTTCGCGGCGCGGACCAGATTTGGATAAACGCAGACCGCCGCGCAGGCAGGAACGTCGTACCGCGCATCGGCCGGTTGCATCGCCTTCCGGCATAGAAAGGCCACTTTGCCGGGCGTGTCTTTTCCTTCCAGCGTGGTCAGGTCCATCATCGAGATGGCCAGCTTCAAGCCAGCGAGCTTGGTCGAAGTCTTGATGCTGCGTTTGCCGAAAGCAGCCGCGCGTTCCTCGACCATGGTCTGGTCGATGGTGTGGGTGTCGTTTGCGCGACGCGCGGGGACGATTGTTTTCATGACGCGCTTTTTGTTCTTCTTCGGTAATCGGCCAGCATCGTGACCGGTCGCGGTGCCATCTGGATAGACGAGCGGATATTGGGCTCAAGGTAAAATCAAAACTCCGGCGACTGCACTCCGGATGAAGGACGAGCTGACGGTTGACCTCAGCGACATCTCGATGATGTGGTCGCCGTATCTCCTCGCGGCGAGGGACGATGATGTTGCATTTGGGACGGCGTTTGTCTGGATGGCTTCTCACCGCCGGGCCGGGAGAGCACGGCTTGGACGGCGATTCTCGCGTTCCCCAGCTCAGCGCATTTTCCTCACGAGATAGGCGAGCAAGCCGATGGCGCGCTCGATTTCGGGCGACCAGGGTTCGCCGAAACGAAGGCGGATGAAGTTCTTGAAGTTTTGGCGCGGCGAAAGCATGGAACCCGGCGCAATGCTGATTTTTTCGGCGAGCGGTTTGGCAGCGCGCTTGATGAATGAAATTTTGCATTGGGCGCGCGCGGAAAAGCTCGATCGTCTAGTTCTGCATGCCTCCGAGGACGGCCGCTCACTTTACGAACGCCTCGGATTTGCGCGCACTAACGAAATGCGATTAGCGGTGACCTTTCATGACAACGAAACTATCCGGACCGCGGATCGCGACGATAAACGATGCGCCAGCCGTCGTCGCGATTTTGAATGCCTACATCGCGCAAACGACCACGACATTCTTCCTCAAGGCGCAGACAGCGGACGAGCGGGTGAAATGGTTTGAGGAACACTCCGAACGTCATCCCGTCCTCGCAGTCGATGCGGACGGAGCGCTTGTCGCGTGGGGCGCGCTTTCCGAGCACAATCCGCGCGCAGGTTACCGGCACACCGCCGATGTGTCCGTCTATGTGCATTCGAAGTTTCATCGGCGCGGAATCGGGAGCACCATCCTTGCGAAATTGATCGCGCAGGCGCGCGCGATCGGACATCACACCTTGATCGCTAATTGTTGCAGCGAGTCCGCTGCGAGTATCGCGCTGCACGAATCGCTCGGGTTCTTGCGGGTCGGTCATTACCGCGAACTCGGGCGAAAATTCGACCGATGGCTGGATGTCGTAGCGTTGCAGTTAATGCTTTGAACAAGATGACAATGAAGCGGTTTCCTTATCACCTGGTAGATGTATTTACCGACCGCGCTTTCGGCGGAAATCCGCTGGCGGTTTTTGCCGACGGGACCGGAATCCCTGAGGTAATGATGCAAGCGATCGCGAGAGAATTGAATCTCTCCGAGACGACTTTCGTTTTGCCGCCGGCGGATTCGCGCAACGATTTCCGAGTGCGGATTTTCACCCCGACCACGGAAATGCCGATGGCCGGGCACCCGACAATCGGAACCGCTTATGTGCTGGCGCGGGAAGGACTCGTTAGGCCAGATGGAGATCGAACCACGATCATTTTGGAGGAGGGAGTCGGTGCGATCCCAGTCGCGATCGAATGGAAAGCGGACGCGCCGGCTTTCATCGAGATGGAGCAACCGCGGCCTGTGTTTGGTCCCGAATTTGAGGACGTCGTCGGAATTGCGGGGATGCTCTCGCTTGAAGTGGACGCGATCCGTGCCACGAAACTTCCCATGCAGATGGTGTCATGCGGCGTGCCGTATTTGTTCGTGCCGCTGATTGGGCTCGAGGCGATGCGGCGCATTCGTTTTAGGGCCGAGGTCTGGGAGGAACTATTAGGCAATTTTGCAGCTCGAGACATTTTTGTTTTCACTCAGGAAGTCGAGTTTGCAGGATCTAACGTGCACGGCCGGATGTTCGCGCCGGGGCTCGGCATTGTAGAAGATGCGGCCACTGGCAGCGCGAATGGGCCGCTCGGTTGTTATCTGGTGCGGCATCGAGTGCTTTCGTCCGAAGGCGAATTGCGTTGCGTGAGCGAACAGGGAATCGAGATGGGGCGGCCGAGCTTTCTGCACATTCGGATTGCGCATGAGCGCGGCGAGATCAGCGCGGCACGAGTGGGCGGCAATTGTCATTACATGGGCGCGGGTTACCTGGAGCTGAACATCCCTGCCGATATTTCCTCCGAGCCTTCGCCGCGATCAGGATGACATTCGAAGTTATGTCTTTCGATCTGCAGCCTCATCTAGAAGGAAAACTTCTGCGGCTGCGGCCTCTGCGGCCGGAGGATTGGGATGAACTTTTCGCGGTCGCGTCGGATCCGCTAATCTGGGAACAGCATCCGGTTTCGGATCGTTACAAAGAAGAGGTCTTTCGCGGTTTCTTTCGTGAAGCGATGGAATCGCGCGGAGCGTTTGCCATCGTCGATAAGAAGGACGATCGCGTCATCGGTTCATCGCGCTACCACGGCTACGACGCGGACAAAGATGAGATCGAAATCGGCTGGACGTTCTTGGCGCGGCCTTATTGGGGCGGCGTATACAACCGGGAGATGAAAGAACTCATGCTGCAACACGCTTTCCAATTCGTGCGAAGCGTGATCTTTCTGGTCGGCCCGCAAAACTTCCGTTCGCAGCAAGCGATGAAAAAAATCGGCGGCCTGCTAGCAGGCTCAAGAATCGATGGAAACGGATCTGAGAGCCTGATATTCCGAATTGATAGACTCCGGTAGGCAGCTGATTCCTCGCGGCGGTCATAACCGCCGCTCCAGAGTTGCTACTTCGCCGCCGCCGAAAAATTACCTAGCGCGCGAGGACAACGTCTTTCTTCGTCCAGGCGTGTGTCCCCTGGCAATGTGGACAACTAATTTTGCTGTTCGCCTTCAACTTGGTGTCGCCCCACGATTCTTCTTCAACGGTCTTTCCCGTCGGCGTCAATTTCGCGGTCGAAGGGCATCGGACTAGAATTCGTTTAATCATGGGTCGGGTAGGGGTTGGTGCTGCTTGGGTAAGTGGGAAGGCGCGGAGTTGGCTCGGCAATTAGCCAAGCCGATAAACGATGCGCGCCTTGTCGATGTCGTAAGGCGACATCTCCAGCTTAACGCGGTCGCCGGTCGTAAGGCGGATGAAACGCTTGCGCATTTTGCCCGAGATGTGGGCCAGGACGGTGTGGTCGTTTGAGAGCTGCACGCGGAACATCGTGCCGGCCAGGACGGAAGTGATTCTTCCCTCCAATTCGATTGCTTTCTTTTCGGAATTCATATTTTCGCGAAACCGGCGCTCCGATTTAAGAGCGCCGGCCCGCATTATTTTCAAAAAAGCGCTGGTTATTAGCGCGAACCGGCGAACTGACGCGGGCGCTCTTCGCGAGGGCGTGCTTCGTTGACGGTCAAGGTGCGTCCGTTGACTTCTTTGCCATTGAAGGCGGCCAAGGCGGCATTGGCTTCGGTCGAGTCGGCCATGGTGACGAAAGCGAAGCCGCGTGAGCGGCCCGTGGTGCGATCCATCATGAGGGCGACATCAGAGACTTTGCCGTGTTGTTCGAACATATCCTGGAGATCATTTTCCGTGGTCTCGAAGGAGAGATTACCTACATACAATTTCATTGTGATTTTTTTTTTGGAGCAAAAACCTGCCAGCTACAGAGCCGTTCCCGAGAACCGGGTTTCAAACCACCACTGAGGATATCTCAACTGACGATCTACCACGCAACCGAACGAACAGAACTTAATCCAATAAGCGGGGACATTCGCTCAAATCCCGCGAAAGACAACCGGAGCTTTCAGGCCGATGGATCGGTTCTCGGTGCATCGCAAGGAAGCAATTGGCAAGCTGGCTTCGAAACGCTCGGCGATTCGAGCCCGCGCCGCGCCGGTGTGCGTAACATTCTATTGACCGCTCAGTTATTACGACGCTAAAAATTTGCGTGGACTGGGATGAGCGCCCGTCGGGTAGATGCGCTCGACTTTTTCTGGAAACTTTGTCATAACCCCGGTCCCTCATGCCCTCAACTGAGCCAGCTTCTAAGCGAGACCAGGTGGTATTTGCTTGCGGTGATTCGGAATTCGCACTGGGCGATGTGATCGATGGCGCGCATTTTCGTGGGGAAATCGAGCCGATTTGGAAGGAGCTGCTGATGCGCATCGAGGCGGAGCGGACGGCTGGGAATAATAGCGCTGAGCTCGATAGCGCGGAGCTGGATTCTGCGGCGGTGGCGTTTCGTTATCGGTATGACTTGATTACGGCGGAAGAGACGGAGGCGTGGCTGGAAGCGCGCGGCCTGACCCTGGCGGATTTCAGCGATTACTTCGCGCGGGAGCAGTGGGGAAAAACTTTTGGAAGCAATTCGCGCCCGAATGCAACCAGGTACGAAGCGGCTTCAGAGGATTTGCGGGAGCTGCTGCTGGTCGAGGTGGTGATGACGGGCGAGCTGGATCGAATGGCGACGCGACTGGCCTGGCGCGTGGCCGCGCGTGCGGCGGTGAACGAGGTGGGAGCGGAGGCGATCGCGGAGGCGCGGAAAGAATTTCTGGAACGCAATGTCCTATCTGAGGCGGAAATTGCGCCTTGGTTAAGTGAGCTCGATCGCGATCAAGGCTGGCTCGATGGCATAATGGAAATGGAAGCTGCTTATCGCGCCGGTTGCGCGAGCCGATTAACTGCCGAGGCCTGTAAAAGGGAGCTGGGCGCGGTGCGTTTGCCCATGACCCGTTTTCAGGTGGAGCTGATTGAACTGGAATCGCACGATGCGGCTCGCGAGGCCTTCATGTGCGTGCGGGACGATGGGATGTCGATGGCCGAGGTCGCGCAGGAAGGGCGATATCCTTTTCACGAAACCGAGATGGTGCTGGAACAAATCGCGGACGATCTGCAGCAAAAATTCCTCAGTCTTACGCCGGGAAGTCTGCTCGAACCTTCCCCGCGCGAAGATGGATTTTTGCTCACCCGCATTCTTTCCAAGCGCGAGCCGACGCTGGAAGAACCGGCCGTGCGCGCTCGCGTGGAAGAGCGCATTCTCGAGCGCCACTTCGCAGATTTGTCAGCCGGCTGCATTCAGTGGCATCTCGGATTGAATAACCCGAGCGAATGAGAGCGCAGGACGAAGAAGTGCTGCAGCGCTCCTCGCTGTTTCGGTTTCTCCCGAAAGAACATTTCGAGCAACTGCGTCCTCTTTTGAAAGAGGAACGCTATGAGTTCGGCGATGTCATCGTGCATCAGGGTGAAGAAGCCGACGCGTTTTATGTGCTGCTTTCCGGTCGAGCGCGCGCGATCAAAGTGGATCAAAACGGCGCGGAGATCGCGCTCGCGACTTTGCGGCCGGGCGATGTGTTTGGCGAAGCGGCGCTCGCGGAAGGCGGGATCCGTAACGCCATGGTGCGGTGCAGCACCGCGGTGGAAGCGTTGCGTCTCAATCGCTCGGATTTTCTCAAGCTTTGCGACGAAGTTCCCGCGCTGAAGCAGCAGGTCGAAATGACCAAGCGCCATCGCGCGCTGCAAGGATTTCTCTATGAGTTCAGCAATTTCGGACGCTTGTCGACGCCCGCCCTTCGTAGCCTGATCGAGAAGCTCGATCCGGTGGAGATAAAGAAAGGCGATCTCATCATTCGCCAGGGGGAAGTGGCGGGGCCGATGTATATTTTAGAGAAGGGGCGCGCGCGCGCTTTCCTCGGCAACAACGGACGCGAACGCAACCTGGCCTTCTATCGCGACGGCGATTTCTTTGGCGAGCTTTCGATCCTGAACGGCTCCCCGCGCGCAGCCTCGGTCGAGGCTTTCAGTGACTGCCGGTTGCTCGCGCTCGAGCCGGCTGAAGTCGCGGATCTAAAGCGAGACTTTCCTGATTTCGGGAAGCTGATGGAGGAGCGGTTGGCGCAATACCAGGCGAAAACGGAAGCGCGTCTGCCGCTCGATTTCAGCGCGGAAAGTCTGCCGGCGGAAACGGCGGCGCACAACAAAGTGGCGGTGGATGAAACGCCCGTCACCGCGGATCAAAACGGCAGTTCCGATCCGTTCGCGGACGAAGGTGGTCTCTTTAAAAAACGCCATCGCCGCATCCGCAAGTTCCAGCACGTCGCGCAAATCGATGAGATGGATTGTGGGGCTGCCAGTCTTGGAATGGTGTGCCGGCATTTCGGTCGCAAGGTCAGCCTGACGAGGATTCGCCAGCTCTGTCACACCTCGACAGATGGCACCAGCCTAAAGGCGATGTGCCGCGCGGCGACCGAGCTGGGCCTCGCGGCGCGCGCGCTCAAGGTGTCCGTGCGCAACCTGCCGTTCATGCCCTTGCCCGCGATCATTCACTGGGAAGGCAACCACTGGATGGTGCTCTTCGACGTGAACGAAAAATTCGTGCGTGTAGCAGATCCAGCGCTCGGGAATCGCAAGATTTCGCGAAAAGAATTTGAGATGAGCTGGTCGGGTTATGCCGCGCTTTTCGATTACACCACAGCCTTCGAGTTGGCGCCGGAAAGCAAACCGACGATGGCGTGGGTGCTGCCGTTTTTGGCGAAGTTTAAGACGACGCTGCTGCAAGTTTTGCTGCTCGCAGTCTCGGTCACCTTCCTGCAGATGCTCTTTCCGGTCTTCACCCAGATGGTGGTGGACAAAGTCATCGTCGAACGAGACATCGGCTTGCTCACGTTAATCCTGGTCGGGATGGGCATCTCACTCTTCTTCGTGCAGGCCGCGAATCTGACGCAGGAATATTTGCTCTCCTTCGCGGCGGTGCGGCTCGACACCGCGATCCTGGATTTTCTCAGCCGGCAATTGCTTTCGCTGCCGATGTCTTATTTCACCAGCCGGCGTACCGGAGACATCCAACGCCGCCTCGATGGCGCGCGGCAGGTCCGGCAATTCGCGGTCGGCCAAGGCATCGGCGCGTTGCTCGCACTCGTCTCGTTAGTCGGCGCGCTCGGGTTGATGACGATCTACAGCCCGTCCCTCATGTTTGCCTTTCTTTGCACCACGCCGCTTTACGCGGGGTTGATGTTCTTCTCCTTCAAGGTGCTGCGTCCGCTCTTCGCCAGCGTGGAGGAGAGCCAGGGAAAATACAGCTCGCATCAGATCGACGCGATCAAAGGTATCGAAGCGGTCAAAGCCGCATCCGCAGAAACGGTTTTCCGCGACACGATGCTCAACGAATTCCTGGCGGTTTCGAAGAAGATCTTCCGCAGCAGTTTCATCGTGATGTCTTACGACAGCGTGTTGCAATCCATCGGCATGCTCTCGACCGCGGTTTTCCTTTGGGTCGGCGCTAACCAGGTAATGAACGGCAAACTGAGCGTGGGCGGGTTCGTCGCTTTCAGCTCGCTCACCGCGATGGCGTACGGCGGAATCCTGCGCACCCTCGGCGTGTGGGACAACATGCAACTAGCCTCGGTCTTATTGAATCGGCTGAACGATATTTTCGAACAAGAACCGGAGCAGGGCCGCGACCGTTCCCGTCTCACGCCGGTGCATAGCCTGGAAGGACGGATCGAATTGCGGAATGCTTCCTTCAAGTACGGCGGTCCTGAAGCGCCAAATATTTTGTCGAACATCACGCTCGATCTCGCGCCCGGAAGAATGGTGGCGTTCGTCGGACGAAGCGGTTGCGGAAAGACAACCCTGATCAAACTGATTGCCGGCCTGCTCGAGCCGACTGAAGGGACGATTCTTTTCGATCACGTCGATCTAAAAACGCTGAACTATCGCGACGTCCGACGACAGATCGGGATGGTTCTTCAAGAGAACCACATGTTCAATGAATCGATCGCGCGCAACATCGCGTTCGGTGATGCAGAACCGGATCTCGATCGCGTTCTGACCGCCGCGCAAACCGCAGCGGCGCACGACTTCATCATGCGATTGCCGATGGGTTATGAGACGAAAATCGGCGAGTCAGGCCTCTCGCTTTCAGGCGGACAGAAACAGCGCATCGCGATCGCGCGCGCGATTTACAACAATCCGCCCGTGCTGATTTTCGACGAAGCGACGAGCGCACTAGATACGGAATCGGAGCGAGCCATTCAGGATAATCTTGGGCGATTGATGGCGGGACGAACGACGATTGTGATCGCGCATCGTCTCAGCACGATTCGTGAGGCCGACACGATCGTGGTGCTGGAAAAAGGGATGGTCGCGGAAACCGGCAATCACGATCAACTCATGGAGCAACGCGGGCTTTATTTTTATCTTTCAAGCCAACAGCTGGGAATCTGACCATGGCCACACTTCAAGCACGCGACACCTTCGAGGCTGAGTCGGAAATGCTGCCGCAGGATCCGCCGGCGTGGATTGTGCGTTCGAGCGCTTGGTTGATGATCACGTTTTTCGGGATCGCGCTGATCGCGGCCATCTTCGTGCATCTGCCCGAGACCGTGAATTGTCCGTTCGTGTTGGTCCCGCGCGACGGGGCCGATCCCATTCAGTCGCCATATCTCGCGATCGTGAATCGCGTCTCAGTCAGCGAGGGCGCGGAAGTGAAGGCGGGCCAGGAATTGTTCGTTTTGCGGTCGGACGAAATTCGCGGGCTTGCCACGCAATCGCGCACTTTGACAGAAGATTTGCACACCCGCGAAGAAAGCCTGGCGAAATTCGATGCTGCTTTCGCTGCGCAAACCGAAATCAAAGACGCCGAAATTTCCCAATCGGAAAGCGAAGTGAAATTTCGCGAACGCCACGCGGTTACGAGTCGCGAGTTAGTCGAGCGGATGGATCGGCTCTCGAAAAACGGCGGAATTTCCCAGGTAGAATTACTCCGGCTCAGGCTTGATCTGGCGGCGTCGGAAAAAGATCAGAGCGTCGCGCAACGCACGCTCCAGCAGGTGAATCTCGAAAGGAAACGGATGGATGTCGACCACGGCCGGCAGCGCGGCGAAGACGCATCGGAAATTCAAAAAATCAAATATCGGCTGGCGGCCTTAGCGAGCGATTTGGAAAACACCGATCAAAATATGCTTTCGGTCCGCGCACCGTACGACGGCGTAGTCGTTTCCGTTTCGCAACGCAGTCCGGGTACTGTGGTGCAGAATGGCGCTGAGCTTTGCCAGCTGGCGCGAATGGATGCGCAACCGCGTGCGCGGCTCCTATTAACCGAATCTGGATTGCCCAAGCTGGCGATAGGTCAGCGGGTCCGTTTCTTTCTCGAGGCATTTCCCTATCAACGTTATGGCGCGGTGAACGCGACCCTCGATTGGATCAGCCCGGCCGTGGTCGCTTCACCCGAAGGGCCCCGGTTTGTCGCGCTTGCGTCGATCGAGGAGGGCAGCGCGGCGAAGCGATCGAAACCGATGAGTTTGCGTGTCGGGATGCGTGGCGAAGCGCGCATCGTGACCGGGCGTCGGACGATGATCGAGTACGCCTTCGATCCAATCCGGCAACTGCGCGAAAACACTCGGGACTAAAATGCAGCCCGCGCTTTCAGGTTTAAAGCTCGAAGACATTACGACGACAAACGAGGCGATGGCGCGTTGCCTGCGTCTCGCGGCGGTGGCGTGCAAATCCGATGTGCCGGTGGTGTTGTTAGGCGAGACCGGCACTGGCAAAACGTTGCTCGCGCATGCCATCCATAATTCCTCGCTGCGCGCGGGGCGCCCGTTCGTTTCGTTCAACGCTTCGGCCATGAGCGACACGCTGCTAGAAAGCCAACTCTTCGGCCACGAGCGCGGCGCCTTCACCGGCGCGCAACAAACCGTGAAAGGGAAATTCGAGCTCGCGCATGGCGGCACGCTTTTTCTCGACGAGATCTCCGAAATGAGTGCGCTTGCGCAGGTCAAGATTTTGCGCGCGCTCGAGTATGGCGAATTCGAGCGGCTTGGTTCCGAACGAATGCTGACCTGTGACGCGCGTATTCTTTGCGCGGCGAATTGTTCGCTGCGCGAACGCGTGGCGCAGGGGAAATTTCGCGAGGATCTTTTCCATCGTTTGAATGGATTGACGCTGCTTATTCCACCTTTGCGCGAACGATTGGAAGAACTGCCCGCTTTGATTGCAGCGCAGCTCAAATCGGCAGCGTCGCGTGAAGGGAAAAAGATCACCGCCATTCATCCAGAAGCGATGGCGCGTCTCCTGGCGCATGATTGGCGCGGAAATTTGCGCGAGCTGAGCCACACCGTCCGCATGATGACGCTCTTTTGTGATGGGAAGGTAATTCTTCCGGAGAACGTCATCTTCTCGCCTGATTTGCCCACATCGATTGTGCGGGAGAAGGAATCAAAAGAGCCCGCCGCGCAGGCCAATTCCAATGGTCAGGATCTAACGCTTTCCCTTGCTTTGACACGTCATGTACAATTCGTTTTCGAGCGCGCTAATCACAATCAGCGCCTCACTGCGAAGCTTCTTGGCATTTCGCGGTCCACCCTGGCCCGCTATTTGGGAAGCCTGCCTCAACCCGAGGCCAATGGCTCTATTTCTGAGCCAGATGTGGTGCTGAATTAGGCCACTTCGCACGACACTCCAGAGCGCGGGAACGGTGAGTCGAAAAGAATTTCGATCTACGCAAAGCGTTGATTTGAAGCAGGATTTGGATTTGCCTAACGAGTAATGGCGCGGCTTTCGCGCTCACTTCTGGATGATGGCACGCCGGATGTTAATAGGAGCGGCAGGTGAGTGCATCAAAACAAAAGAAAGGTGCGCAAGCCGGAGATCCGAAAGATCGACGGCAGGAACGCGAGAAGGCCAAGCTGATACGCTTGGACGATCTGATCCCCAAGCAGAACGTCCGCGGCGGCCGTCAGTTATTCTTCGGAGCATCCGAAACCCAACAAACAACCCAAAACAAAAGGAACAGTTAATTATGTCACAGAAAAAAGAAGGACAAGATGAGAAGAAGCCGGGCGTAAAGATCCAGGATCTGGCCCCGTCCAAAGACGCCAAGGGCGGCGCAGCCCGCTCCAACAGCATGGGCGCCGCGAACAAGATCGGTGGCGGTGAAGCCAACCGGGGCGGTGGCGACGCCAACAGTGGCGGCGGCTCGGCCAACCGCTTCGGCGGCCAGGCAGACAACTAAATAACAACAGCCAAATACCAGCGCGGCGGTCCGATCCCGCTCTGCCGGTCAAGGCACAACCAACCCATATAAAATGCCAACAAAAAGCAAAAGCACCAAATCAAGCAGCAGCAAGAAGCCACAGGTCAAAGTGGCTGACCTCAAGCCGAAGAAAGACGCGAAGGGCGGTTTAGCCCGAGGCGCGGGACATCGCTTAAACCGCAACTAACCGCGAAGTCATCGCGCGCCTTCGGGTAAAACTGAAGGCGCGTTCGACTTTATGGAAGGCGTGGTGCGCTTTGTTTTCGCGCAGTGAGATAGTCTTGGAAAGAACACAACTGCACCTCGTTCCGGTGGAACGCCCGACGGACTTCGGGACTACATAAGACGCGGACTTCCTCCTCGCGTTCTGACGAATAAACCGAATCCAGGTCAACCGCGTACCCGGGGTGGCAGCCAATTTCAGCCCACCCCGGATCAAATCTCATCGGCAAATCACTAAACGGCCCAGCCGAGATACCGGCCGGGTATGATCCGCCCTCAGCCGTTTGTCCGTAGAAGTTGCCATGATATTTGATCGCGAGATCGCAGCCCCGCAACGGGACGCCGAGTCGTTCGCTCGCTTCAGATAAAACGGTGCGGGTAGGTTCGGAAAGATGAACGTGTTGATGTGAGTCGAGATGCGTGGGCCTTCGCCCCATCAACTGCTCGAACTTAGCAAGCTGCCGGTCGAATTCAGCTCTAACGGCGCTCTCGTCGCTTACCTCAACAATCTGATAGGCAAGCTTCCATTCGCCTTCTTCGAAACGCCATTCAGACGCTTCGAAATGCAGGCCGACGCTGAATTGTGTTCGCTCGCGAGCGTAGGCCGCCGCCTCCGCCGCGGCGGGATAACGCACCATCATACTGGCGCTGGTGACGATGCCGCGCTCGTGCGCTTCGATGATGCCGCGGTTGATACCACTCGTTAGGCCAAAGTCGTCCGCGTTCACGATAACGAAGCGCGTTTGCATCTACGCCGGCAAAGGAACATCGGCCTCGCACAAGAGTTTCGACAAGACCTTTTCAGCCTCGAAATATTCACGCGCGATTTCGGCGGAGCGTCGGGAATGGAGTTCGTATCCGGAATTGATCTCCTCGATCGCAGCCGCAGCCTCTTCGATGGTGGAGAAGCCAAACAATCCACTGCCGGTCGGCAGGACGTTGCTGAAACCGGTCTCCTGCGTCACAACCGGGCGACCCGCGGCTAAGTAAGTCGCGGCGCGATCGCTAAACCAACCGCTGCGCAATCGCACGTTCTGGTCTTTCGCCACCGTCCATTCTCCGCGCGAACGGACGATGTAGTCGCGGTAGCGGTCGGGGTCGCGAGAAAAAGTCAGCGCATCGCGCAGCAGCCAGCCTTTTGCCTCCAGCATTTCGCGGTCGGATTTTTCATAGCTGCTGAGCGCGAGTTCGAACTGTTGTTTTGTCCGACGCGGCAACTCGAGGAATTTTTCGAACTCGTGATGCTTGCTCCAATTATAGACTTCGCCTTCCAAGGTCACTTGCCTTTGCGGTTGCCGCCAATTTGCGATCGTAGTGAACAGGTCGCCAGGTCTTGTCGCGCCGCCATTCCAAAAGTCGCAAACCACCGGCTGGCGAGTCGGGCGAAAACGGTAGCGCGAAGGCGGCAACGGAACCTTACAGTCAACCGCGCCTAGATTTTCGCCGAAAGTAAAATAGGCCGAGTGCGCGTCGAGAAAGCTCTCCGTCGCTTCCAATTTGTTATGCAATTCGACCTCCGGTCCGACCGGGTCGGTTTCCAAATAAATAAACGGTCCGCCCTTTTGATGTCGTGCTTTTGGCAGCGTGCTCCCATGCAAATTGATCACTGCCGCCGCCCCTTCCAAAGCGCTCTCGGTCGCTAATTTTCCCGCGCCGTAATAGCGATCCTCCGCATGCCAGGCATGATAAGACCAGCTGGAACCGAGATCGAAATGTTCCAGCGTGCGCGCGATAAACGCCGCTGCTTTATCGCCACCGTCGACATCGTCCTTGCTCGTAAACATCGACGGATACATCCCGTGATCTTCTGCGTAGAAGACATCGAAGCCGAGCCGCTGCAGACCGACCAGATAGTGCACCGTTTGCCAGATGACGCCGCCGACCGGCATGCGCGTCATTGCGCCTAACAAGACGATCATAGGGCGGCGCGGCAAATTCATACGAGTGTCAGGACAGCATTCCGAAGCCGGTCGCGCTGCGAAACCAAAATTGTAGGCAAAAACAAATCGCGCGAAAGCTCCCGCGCACGAAACCGTGCCTGGAGGGATTCGAACCCCCAACCTGCTGATCCGAAGTCAGCTGCTCTATCCAGTTGAGCTACAGACACATTTTCTGCGGTGGAAAGATGCGGATACGTTTCTTTGCGATCAAGCGCAGTTTCGTCTCACGGCGAAATGAAACCGCTCCCCCAGGCCTCCCGCGTTCCTTGCGCGGGCGTCCAGCCACCGTGCCAAAGACTGCGCCGATTCTAGGCCGCCCGCGAATCGTCTTGGATTTTAAGAAACGAATGCACGCCGACTTGCGGTGTTTCTCGAAACGGAAGCGACCCCACCGGGCCGCTGATCAGTGGGTGGCCAACGGGACTCGAACCCGCAACAGCCAGAATCACAATCTGGAGCTCTACCATTGAGCTATGGCCACCAACGCAGCACCGACTCTAATTTTGAGGCGCGTGATTGCAAAGCCAAAGCGCGCTCGCATGGCATAGGGCGCGCTCTCTTGTGGCGTGATGCATGCAGCCCATTGCAACTCTGCAGCAGGCAAGTATTCTCCGCTGCCTTTCGCATGAATAAAATCGGTCTGATTTTGCTCGCCGGTTTTTCGTTGCTTTTCGCGCCCGTTCTCCCGGCGCAGGCGGATGATCCGAGCGAAGTCTTTCTCAAGGCTTACATGACTTCGCAGCAGGGCGAGAAACTCGAACACGATAATCAATTCAAAGCCGCGCTCGCTAAATTCCGTTTTGCTGGAAGCCTGCTGGAAGAGCTCCGGAAATCGCATGCAGAGTGGCAGCCCGCCATTGTCGAATACCGTGCGCGCAAGATCGGCGAGAGTATTTTGCGGGTGCAAGGGAAAGTCGGAACGCAAGCCGATCTGGCCGCGACCGCAGAGACGCCGCCAACCGCTCCCGCCTCACCGCTGCTGCCGCAAAATCCTGGTCCGGCAGAACCGAGTGTGGAAATCGGATCCGCGCCGCGGCCCGGCGATGCGCGATTGCCGCTGCCCGCGCAAACACAAGCAAAGCCGACCGCCGCTCCGATAGCCGCGGCGATTCCATCCGCTCCCGCACCGAGCGATGCTGCGATCAAAAAAGCGACGAAAGATTTGCAGGAGAAAGTCGATCAACTGCAAAGCGAGCTACAGAAATCGCGTTCGCAATTCACGTCGGTCCAGAAAGAGAAAGATTCGATCTCGGACAAATTACAGGAGACGAATTCGAAGCTGGAAAAAGCGCAGGGCGAGCTGCAGAAATCGCGCGGGGCTGAAAAGACGGCGCGCGATCAGCTCGTGACAGCGCAGGATTCGCTCAAGAAAATTCAAACGAGCGGAAATAAGGATGCAAAGGGTGCGGAGGCGTTGCGCGCCGAGATCTCTCAATTGAAGACGGCGCTCGCCTCTGTGGAGGCAAGCCGCGCCGCCGCCGAGAAGGAGCGCGAAACTGCCGGCACAAAATTATCCGAAGCCAGCTCGCAGATCGCGAGTGTCACGAAAGAGCGGGACGAATTGGTCAGCGAACTGAAGAGCTCGAAACAGGCGCAGGAACGAGTGCAGATTTTGGTCGCGGAGAATTCCGATCTGCAGAAGAAACTCTCGGAGACGGAAAAGCAAGTGCGTGAGATCAGCGAGGACAAGCCGAAGAAAGAGCAAGAGATCGCGGATGTGAAACGCCAGGTGGAGCAGTTACGCCAGCAACTGGCCGCCAGCCAAAAACAAAACCAGGACTTCGAATCGAATATCGGCGAGCTGCGCACGCAGCTGGAAGACGCCAATACGCAACTCGCCCAGGCCAAGACCACAGGCGCGAATGCGGAAGAGACGGCGCGCCTGACGAAGGAAAACGACATGCTGCGTAATATCGTCATGCGCGAACGGCAGGAAGAAGCGCGGCGTGAAGGCTCGAAAAAATTGATGCTGGCTGAGTTCGATAAGCTGCAGATCAAATCCGAAACGCTTTCCGAGCAGATCGAACTACTTGCGCAACCGGTCGCGAAATTAACCAACGAAGAGCTCGCGCTTTTGCGCCAGCCGGTGGTCACGACTTCCGACACAAATCCTTCCGGGATGACGGCGAGTTTTGCGGTGCCTAAACAAGGCAGCCCGGCGGGGACACCAGGCCCAAATGTGGAGACAACTTTCAAGCCAAGTGTACCGGACGAGCTGGTGCCGCTGGCGCGTGATGCGAAGTCGAACTTCGACAATGGAAAATTTCGCGCATCGGAAAAGCAATACGAGGAGATCCTGACGAAAAGCCCCAACAACCTTTACGCGCTCTCGAATCTCGGCGCGGTCTACTTCCGCACTGGGAGATTGAAGGCAGCCGAATTGACCCTGAAAAAAGCGGTCATGCTTGCGCCCAAGGATGAATTTTCGCGGCGCACCCTCGGGATTGTTTATTACCGCCAGGCAAAATTCGACGAAGCGGTCACCGAGTTAACGAAAGCGCTCGCGATCAATCCGAAGAGTTTCATCGCGCATAACTATCTCGGCATTACCGCAAGCGAGAAGGGCTGGCAGGAAGCGGCCGAGAAAGAAATGCTCGAAGCGATCGCGGCTAATCCCGATTACGTGGATGCGCATTATAATCTCGCCGTCATCTACGCGACCAATAAGCCGCCCGCGAAAGAATTGGCCAAGCGCCATTACGCGAAAGCGAAAGAGCTCGGCGCAGAATCCAATCCGTCGCTCGAGAAGTTGATTCAGTAAAGTGGCGCGAGCTTCCAGCTTGCGTGTTTGCTTCAGCGGTCGTGAAAGTTGTGCTCGATGTCCAAACCGTTCCTGACCGCGAGCTGGCGTTATCTCGCCATGCTCAATTTCGCAGTCGAGCCGAAGATCCTGGAGCCGCATCTGCCGGCCGGAACCGAGCTCGATTTCTTCCAGGGCGAGACCTGCGTCAGCGTCGTCGGTTTCCTCTTCCACGATACCGTCGTCCTCGGCCTGCCCATCCCGTGGCATCGGAATTTCGAAGAAGTAAACCTGCGTTTCTACGTCCGCAAAAAATCCGCCGACGGCTGGCGGCGCGGAGTTGTGTTTATTCGTGAGCTCGTTCCGAAACTCGCCATCGCGGTCACCGCCCGCGTCTTCTACGGCGAACCGTATCTCGCTCTGCCCATGCGAAGCGAAGCCGAGGAGAACGATGGGATCGTGCGCGCGAAATACGAATGGCGGCGCGACAAAAAATGGGAATGTCTCGCTCTGAACGGACACGGCGCTGCGCAGGAAATTCCCGAAGGCTCGCACCAGGAGTTCATCACCGAACATTATTGGGGCTACACGAGGCGAAGTTCGAAGTTCGGTTTGCGAAGTTCGAGTGACGATTCACCTAGGAATTCGAAATCCGGTCTTCGCACTTCGGAATATCGGGTTGAGCATCAGCGCTGGAAATTTTGGCCAGCCGATTCCTTCGAATTCAAAGCCGACGTCGCCACGCTCTACGGCGAGAAATTCATCGAGCCGCTCAAGGCCAAACCAGTTTCCGCCTTCATCGCGGACGGCTCATCCGTGCAGGTTTTCGCGCGCAAATCATAGCCCGACGACGGCATCTGCCTATCTCGGCCGACACCCCTTCCAGCCTGTCGCCAGCGAACCAATCAAACGCTTGTTCCCATCATCCGCTGGAGCCAGCGCACCAGCCGATCGCCTTCGTTCCAAATCATCTCGTGCACTTCCTCCGGGTCGGGCCCGTCCTCGCGCCAGAGTCCGATCTTCTCGATCTCATCCCGGCAAAGCTCCCCGAATCGCGTGAGGGCCGCGCTCATCTGCCCGATGTGCGGCTGCCAATTGCCCGACTCCTCCGCCTCTGCCTCGGCGCTCGTCTGCAACGCCCACAGCAACGCCGTCGTCGTCGCCGCGTAATCTTCCAGCACCACCCGCAATTCCTCCGCTCCGAAAAACTGCACCGGCGCCGGCTCATCATTCATCCCATCCCAAACCTCGATCTTCATGCCGCTCATCGTAGCGACCCGGGTCGGACAAAGGCTGTCCGAGGAGAAAATATTTTTGCGGATGATAAACGAGCGCGGCGGATCACGGGCGAACTCGGAGCAGAACGGCATCCTTCGGCGGCTAGCTCTCGTTAACGCTTCGTCCAAGGCATCCCTTGGATACCCAACGAGCCCGAAAACCCATCAATCACCCGCGTCTATTCCGGTTGCTTCACCTTCAGCAGCTCGACCTCGAAGACCAACATTCCCAAAGGTTCCCTCTCCCCTTTGTAGGCGAGATTCTCCGGAATCCAGAAACGCATCTTGCCTCCTTCCGCCATCAGTTGCAGGCCCTCGGTCCAGCCCGCGATCACCTGATCGACCTTGAACGTCGCCGGTTCGCGCCGCGCGACCGAGCTATCGAACATCTTCCCATCCGTCGTCCAACCCGAGTAATTGACCGTCACTTCACTCGTGCTTTCAGGGTGCTTCCCGCTCCCCGGTTTCAAAACCAGATAGCTCAATCCGCTCCACGTCTTCTTGGCCTCTGAGGGGGGCTTCTGCAGGTCCGCCGGAGCGGCCAGAGGCGTCGCCGATTCGAAAGAGATCAACTCGACATCGAAAACCAGTGTCCCCTGCGGCCGGCCGTCCTTTCCTCCGTAAGCTAGCTCCGCTGGAATCCAAAACCGGCGCTTCTCTCCCGCCACCATCAGTTGCACGCCTTCAGTCCAACCGGCGATCACTCGATCAAGCACGAAGCTCGCTGGCTTGCCGCTGGTGCGCGAGCTGTCGAACATCTTGCCGTCGGTCGTCCAGCCGGTGTAATGCACCGTCACCTTGTCCGTCTTCGCCGGATGCACCTGGCCGCCGCCGGCGACGATGACTTTCGAAGCCAGACCGGAGCTCGTCGTCTCCGCGTCCGGCGGCGCCGCCGCCACGTCCGCGGGCGCCGGAACCGGCCGGGTCTCCGCTCCCGCCACAGTCGCGATCAGCAGGAAAACCGGGACGAACAATTTTGTCTTCATCATGGTGAGGTCTCATTACCCATCTCGTGGAGGAAATCGAGAGAAAGCATTGCCACCTCGCGGAGGCGAGAAACGGTATCCCGTTTCTCGTAGGGCCGAGATCTATTCGTTTCATTTGGCACGAACGCTCCAATGTTGGTTATGTAGCGAAAAAAATGGCCACTACACGTGGGAGCACAGTGTACAGTAAAACTGCCAAGCTTGAGGCTTGGCAGTTTTTGAGCGGAAATTGTTGAGAACTACATTGACTGTCAGCGCACTACATAAGGGTATGAATCACAGCCGTAAGTTTAAATGTGGCGCGGCAATCCGCAAGACATTTGTCTGACTTGCGATTAGAACAAACGGATGAGTTTGTTTTGCGAACAAGAGGATCTTGCGACCGAAAGCGACGTCGAGCAAAAACTCATTTGGAATTTGCTGACGCTGGCACATCCCGTCGGCCCCGGCTTCCTACCAGCCGACATAAAGACGAAGCCCGATATCCGCAAAATTGAGATCGGCAAAGGCGCCGAGAGGAAAGTATATTTTCCAGACTACATCGTCGTGCTTAGCGGATTGCCGGTATTGATCGTAGAGGCCAAGGCGCCGGATGAGGACATTGCTGTCGCTGCTCGTGAAGCTCGGCTCTACGCGACAGAAATAAATTCGCGTTTCGGAGCTGACATCAACCCTTGCTCTCACACCATGGCGTCAAACGGTGCGCTGACGCGGATACACGCGTGGGATTCCGATGCAATTTTGTGTGAAATTTCCCTCGATCAAATGATCCCGACGAATCCGCACTTCGCACAGATGGTAGGGTTGATTGGGAGAGTCACGCTCGAAGGTTCTGCCCGAGCATTGTTGGCCCGTACGGTCGGACGAGAATACTTCCGGCCGATTAATCTCGCGGGCGGAGCTTCAGTTCGAAACGAAGAACTTGGGCATAATTCATTTGGCGCGAATCTCGTGTTGAACTACCGGCACCTTTTCAATCCGACAACCCGCACGGATCGCGCGTTCATCGTCAACAATGCTTACATCGGCTCAACGAGGCGCGAACGGTATGTGCAGGAGATCGATAAAATAATTCGCGTGGCAGCGCCGCCAAGTATTTCAAATGCAAAGCCGATTGAGAACACCGAATCGCCTAAGGAGCTCACCGATTGGTTCACCAATCGCGCTCAGCTCGAACATCAGGTCTTGCTGCTCATAGGGGCTGTCGGCTCAGGTAAGACGACCTTCGTCGATTATCTCCAAGAGGTAGCGCTACCCGAAGAGTTAAAGAAAGTGACTGCTTGGGTGCACGTGGACATGAACACGGCACCCGTTAATAAAGAACACATTTACGACTGGTTAACCGAGAAAATTATTGAAGGGCTACAAGGCGAGCTGCCTGACGTCGATTTCGCATCGATGGAAACCATCCGCAAGATCTACTATCAAGCGATCGGAAGACTCGAACGCGGGCCTCTATCACTGATCAAGAGCGATCCGGCTGCATATAACCTCCGTTTAGCCGATGAACTGCTGAAATTGCAGCAAGATCGGTCCGAAACGGCAAAAGCGGTGGAGCGCTTCGTATGCACCGACCGCGCTAAGTTATTAGTGATCGCACTGGATAATTGTGACAAGAGAGCGCGAGACGAGCAGCTTTTGATGTTCCAAGTCGCTCAATGGGTACAGAATACTTTCCGGTGCCTAGTCATTCTCCCGCTGCGGGACATCACGTATGATTTGCATCGGCACGAGCCACCTCTCGACACCGCGCTCAAGGATCTCGTTTTTAGGATCGAACCACCGAGCTTTCAAAAGGTTTTAGAGGCTCGAATAAAGCTCGCGATTGTGCACATGCACGAAGCAGCGCAGACGAAGTCGCAATCGTTCGGAATTGGTCAGCAAATCCGAGTTGAGTATCCCACTGAGAAGCTGGGCATGTATCTGTCCTCAATTGTGCGGTCGTTGTACGAATACGATGCTTTCGCGCGAAAGATCATTACCGGCATCGCCGGTCGAGATATCCGCCGTGCGATGGAGATATTCTTAGAGTTTTGTAACAGCGGATACATTGACGAGGCGGAGATATTCAAAATCATCCAGTCTAATGGGAGCTATAATTTGCCATACTTCGTGGTTATCCGCGTCCTCCTTAGGATGAATTACCGGTTCTACGACGGGGATCACTCATACGTTAAAAACCTGTTTCAATCCGCGCCCGCGGATGCTCGTCCGGATCATTTTGTCAGATTATCTATCTTGGACTGGCTCTTCCAAATGAGGCTTAAAGAGGGTCCAATTGGAGTGCGGGGCTACCATAAGGCATCGGCTCTGCTGGCGGACCTCACTTCTCACGGGCATGACTCAGATCGTTTGCAGTCCGAGATGCTGTATTTGGTTAAGGCTATGTGTGTCGTTCCAGAGCATCAGGTGCAAGATAGGCTTTCGATGGATGACCTGATTACTCTCGGTCCTGCCGGTTACGTGCATTTGGATCTTGTTACTAACTTAGACTACTTGGCGTCATGCGCCGAGGACACCTGGTTCAATGACGGTCGTCGTGCTAGCGCCATTACACAAAGAATCGCGGCGCGCGGCCTTAAAGGCCATTTTTCACGCGCCACGGGTCTAGAGAATGCACGGGAGTTGATGGAGTACCTACAGCATCGGACTGCGGATATTCTGCCGCGGACCTCTGAATTTTTGAACGATCATGCCATTCCTATCGATTCGCTCTTCGGCGAAGTTCAGCGCAAGCTGCACAGGGGTTTCGCGTCCCTAGAATCTCGGCGAACGTTTTAGTGTCCCACGCATCAAGCACAGAATTCGATGCGACAAGTAGAAACGGCCGGACGTTTACACATCCGGCCGCTTGAACTCGTTAGGCTCGCGTTCGGCGGTCTTAGCCGCCGACCATGACACTCACCGGATTACTCCATTGTCCGACGCGATTGTCGGCTACTCGGTAGATGGCTTGGTAGCTCCATTTTGCCGGCGCGCTCGGGAAGGGTTGGGTGTCGGTGTAGCCGAGGGTGGTGTCGATCGCGAGTAACACGAAGCCTTTGCTGTCGGCGCGATCGACCTGGAGTTCGCACTGGTCGAGGAAGGCGGAGTAACCTTGCCAGCCCCAATCGATGCTGACCTGGCCGCCGCTGATGGAGAGATTGAGGGCGGGCGCGAGGGTGGCGTAGTCGGGGCCGATTTGTTCGCTGCCTTCTATGCCTAAGGCGGCGCCGATCGATTCGTTGTAATCGGTGTTGGCTTTGATCTGCTTTACGAGTGCGCGGAAGCGGACTTCGATGCCGGGCGCGACGACGGGGACCGTCGCCGGGAAAGTGGGGATGACGGGTGCGCCGGTGGGCGGGGTGCTGCCGCCGCGGCGCTGGAGATCTTTCCATGCGGTCCATTGTTTGGAGGCGTTCTGGATGATCTCCTGGCATTGCAGGATGTAATTGAAGTAATCGGCGTCGGCTGCCTGCGCGGTGACTTGTGCCGGCGTGACGCCAAGACCGGCGGCGTAGGCGCCGATAGCGTTCTTGAAGGTGAGGAGTTGATGCGCGAAGCCGTCATCGCTCGCGCTGATGGAACTGGATTTAGCCATGGTTCTTTGGTCTTTCTAGCTGCGGTTTACTGCGAAAGGAGCGTTTGGGTGGCTCTTCTCTAGTAAGGCTGGTCGTGGGGAAGATTTTTGCGCGCGCGGGGAAGTTCCGTGAGTGCGCCTGGAGGTAGGACGCGTGCGCAAGAATGTTCCCGCGGTGCGCAGGGAGGTTCCAAGCGTGCGCGGGAATCTTCCCGACGTGGCGCGGAATGTTCGGATCGCTGCGCCGGGACCTTGCCGCGGTGCGCGGGGATGTCCCCCGCGTGCGCAAGGAAGTTCCATGCGCCCGCAGGGAGACTCCGTGCGCGCGGAAGAATGATTCCGCGGGGCTTCAATCATGATGCTCCCGCGCTACCGCGAGCTCGTGTTTCAAGCGCGCGTTTTCCTCGCTGAGCTCTTGTTTGTCCTGCACGAGCTGCCGTTTCTCGCGCACCAGACGCTCCCGATCGGCGTGACATTGCTCGTTCTTCCGCCGGAGGAAACAGGCGACGGCGTCGGCTCGCGTTCGCACCCCGAGATTAAAGAAAATGTGCTCGATGTGCTTCCTGATCGTGGTGACCTCGAGCTCCAGGCGAGTGCTGATCTCGCCATTCGGCAGCGGTTCGGCCATCAAGCCAAGGATCTGGAGCTGGCGTGAGGTGAGCGCTGCGCGCAGGTCGAGCCGGGCCGCGGTGGCGGAGCTGGGCGGCGTCTGCGCGAGGTCTGGTGTTTCCTGGATGCGACTGACAAATTTGCCGGCTTCGTGTGCGGAAAACGGTTTCGCGTCGGGGCGAAATTTCGCTGGCTTCTTCCGGCGCATGACGCCCGAAAGTTTCAGCCGCGTCCGCCGACGGCGTCCATACGGCTACGACCGTATGTTTACGAGGGAGACGAAAAGAATTCGCGGGCTGACTGACTACGGTCTGGCAAAATTAGCGCTGAAGACGAGACGGCGTTTTTGACTTCGGTTGCGCGAAACTAACTCACCTAACACGAATGGCAGAATCCCGCCGTGCCGGTAGAATCGGCTACCAGGAAACTCGGACGATTCCCTCGACGGAATCGAAATGCTCATCTCGACTGGCAATAGGGAGATCGTGCTGACGCGCGAGCGCGGCGATCCAAGCATCGTTGGCAGGAATGGATTCGCCGGCCTTTTTCAGCTCTGCCCGAATGACGGCGTAATGCACGGCTGTCTCTTCCACTACCGGCAAAAGTTCCCAAAAGGCGCGCCCGCGAGTAAGCCACGCTTCATAGTCGCGACGACGGCGTGACGAAGCGATGCCGAAGCAATACTCGCCCAACACGATTACCGGCAGATGAAGCTCATCCGCCTTTTCAATCTGGGCGAGCGCTTGAGGAATGCCGTCAGCGAAGGCTGATAGGGCATTGGTATCAAGAATCACGCGCGGTCTTCTGACTCCACTGTTTCGAACTCGGCCTCGATCAGTCGTTCGATGCGACGGTTCTCCGAACGAAGATGCTTCAGGCCGCCAGCCAGTGTCATCCAGGGTTTCGACAGTTTCCGGGCACCCTCACTGCGACTCAATTTTTCAGTCAACGCGTCTTGCAAGAGTTGTCTGAAGCTGCACCCCTTCCGTGCCGCACTTGCCTTGGCTTTGCGAAGAAGTGCATCCGGCAGCTCGAGGGTTGTTTTCACAGATCGAGTCTGACCCATATTTATGGGTTACGTCAAGAGAACAGGTCTTCTGCACCCGCGGTAGGCAGAAGCAAGATTACTTCCGGTTACGCGAAACCAGTTCCCGCAAAACGAAGGGCAGGATGCCGCCATGCCGGTAATAATCGATTTCGATCGGCGTATCGATCCGCAGCTTTGCCGGCACCGATTGTTTCCCGCCGTCTTTCCGCGCGATCTTCAACGTCACCATCGCGCCGGGTTGGATCTGATCCGACAATCCGGTGATGCTGAATGTCTCCGAACCATCGAGACCTAACGACTGCGCGTTCGTGCCCTCGGCAAATTGCAACGGCAACACGCCCATGCCGACAAGATTGGAGCGATGTATGCGCTCGAAGCTCGCGGCCAGCACCGCTTTCACGCCTAACAAGCGCGTGCCTTTCGCCGCCCAATCGCGGCTCGAACCAGTTCCATATTCGTGTCCGGCGAGAATGACGAGTGGTGTGCCTTCCCCCTGATATTTCATGGCCGCGTCGTAGATCGATATCTGTTCGCCACCAGGATGATAAATCGTTACGCCGCCTTCAACGCCCGGCACCATCAGGTTTTTGATCCGCACGTTCGCGAAAGTCCCGCGCGTCATGACCAGGTCGTTTCCGCGCCGCGAGCCGTAGCTGTTGAAATCGGCATTCTGGATGCCGCGTGAATTCAAGTATTGGCCTGCGGGCGAAGTCGGCTTGATCGCACCGGCCGGCGAAATGTGATCGGTCGTAACCGAGTCACCGAAAATTCCGAGGGGACGTGCGTCACGGATGTCTTCGATCCGTCCCGCGTCCATGCCGAAATTCTGAAAGAAGGGCGGCTCGTGAATATAATCGCTCTTCTCGTCCCACTCATAGATTTCGCCAACGCTGGAGGGGATTTCGTTCCACTTCGGATTCTGCGCGCTGAAGTCGCGATACAAACGCTGGAAAACTTCGGGCGTGAGCGCAGTGCGCAGGGTGTCGCGGATTTCCTGCAACGATGGCCAGAGCTCGCGCAGATAAACATCCTTGCCCTCACGATCTTTGCCTAACGAGTCCTTGGACAAATCCAGATCGACCCGGCCGGCGAGCGCGAATGCCACCACCAGCGGTGGTGACATGAGGAAATTCGCTTTGATGTTTTGATGGACGCGCGCTTCGAAATTGCGATTGCCGGAAAGAACCGAAGCCGCGACCAGGTCGTTGTCGCTAATCGCTTTCTCGATCGTCGGATGGAGCGGACCGGAGTTGCCGATGCAGGTGGTGCAGCCGTAACCGACGGTGTTGAATCCGAGTTGATCGAGATATTTTTGCAGACCGGTTTTGTTCAGGTAATCGGTCACGACCCGCGAGCCGGGCGCGAGCGAAGTCTTGACCGAGGGATCGACCCGCAATCCGCGCTCGACCGCTTTTTTCGCCAGCAATCCGGATGCGAGCATCACGCTCGGATTGCTCGTGTTCGTGCAGCTGGTAATGGCGGCGATGAGCACGCTGCCATGGCCAATCTTCGAATCAGCGGTTGGCCCAAGCTCAGCCGGTGTGACATTTGTTTCAGCTTGGATCGCCGCGACCGAATCCGGCGTCGGACGATTCGAAACCATCTCGACTTTGTTGAGTTGATCGGCCGGTTGCATGCCTTGGTCGCGCTTGTCGGTCGAAGGCATCTCGTTCTTGTCGTGTGAACGTCCGTTGAGATGAATTGGGAAGCGTTTGCCTAACGAGTCCTCGGCTTTGCCATAACCGCCGTCTTTGACCGGCTTGGCGAAGAGCGCGCGGAAGGTGTCGCCCAGCTCCGGGAGATTGATCCGATCCTGCGGGCGCTTCGGACCGGCCACGCTAGGTTGCACTTCGGCCAGATCGAGCTCGAGGTCGATGCTGTAATCGATCTCGCCCTTCTTCGGCATCCCGAACATTTTTTGCGCGCGGAAATAATTCTCGAAGGCGATGCATTGTTCCTCGGTCCGGCCGGTCGCGCGGAGATAGGCGACCGATTCGCCGTCGATCGGGAAAAATCCCATGGTCGCGCCGTACTCGGGCGACATGTTGCCGATCGTAGCGCGATCCGCCACCGGCAACGAAGCCGCACCTTCGCCGTAAAATTCGACGAACTTCCCGACCACTTTTTGTGCGCGCAGCATCTGTGTAATGTGCAAAGCGAGATCGGTCGCGGTCACGCCTTCGCGCAATGTGCCGCTCATGTTTACCCCGACCACTTCCGGCGTGAGAAAATAAACAGGCTGACCGAGCATACCTGCTTCCGCCTCGATTCCACCTACGCCCCAGCCGACTACGCCGAGGCCGTTGATCATCGTCGTATGCGAGTCGGTGCCGACGAGCGTGTCCGGAAAATAAACGGCATCTTTTTCGAGCACGCCTTTGGCAAGGTACTCGAGGTTCACCTGGTGGACGATGCCGATGCCGGGCGGGACGAGGCCAAAAGTTTTGAACGCTTGCTGACCCCACTTCAGGAATTGGTAACGCTCGCGATTGCGTTTGAACTCCATATCCATGTTGAGCTGCAAGGCCTGCGCCGAGCCGGCGAAGTCGACCTGCACGCTGTGATCCACTACCAGATCGACTGGGACGAGCGGCTCGATAATTTTCGGATCGCCGCCTAACGACTTCACCGCGCTGCGCATCGCGGCGAGATCAACCACCAGCGGCACCCCGGTGAAATCCTGCAAAACAATGCGCGCGACAACGAATGGAATTTCTTCGTTGGCCGGTTTCTTCGCGTTCCAATTCGCTAGCGTCTCGACATCTTTGCGCCGAACTTTTTTGCCATCGCAGTTGCGCAGGACGGACTCGAGCACGATGCGAATGCTGACCGGCAAACGCGAAATGTTGCCGATGCCTTGCTCCGCGAGCGCGGGCAGCGAATGGAATTTTCCTTGGCGGCCTTTGCCGGCATCGAAGCTTTGCAGGGTCTTGAATTCGTCGCTCATTTTTTTAAGACAGGATTAACAGGATTTTTCAGGATTAAAGATTCCGGAATCCTGTTCATCTTGTAAATCCTGTCTGTTTTTTATTTCAGCTCAGTAAGACGCGCTTTCAATTTCTCGAAATCCGGCAACTCGCGTGCGTCTTCCAGGCTCTCCGAATATTGGATGATGCCGGCGCGATCGATGATGAAAACGGCGCGCTTCGGGACGCCGCCCATGTTCAGATTGATGTGCGGCAGGAAAGTGTCGTAGGCCACGTCGTAAGCGCGGGCGACTTCGTGCTCGTAATCACTCAGGAGTGGGATGGTGATCTTTTCCTGCTTTGCCCACGCCTCCTGCGCGAATGGATTGTCGCCGCTAATTCCGTAGACGGTCGCGCTCAAGTTGCTGTAAGCGCTGAGGTCTTCGCTCACGCCGCACATTTCTTTTGTGCAGGTGCCGGTGAAAGCCATGGGAAAAAAGAGCAGCACGGTATTTCCGTTTCCGAAATTTTCACTGAGCGTGATCGGCTTCGGGCCGTCGGCGGTCTTGGTCGGAAGGGTGAAATCAGGAGCTTTGCTGCCGGTAGATAAGGCCATGTGGGTGGTGGGAGGGATCGCACTATCGGGCTTTGCAATCATCCATCGCAATTCGAAAATCTAAAATGGACTCGCTCTGGTGGTTTGCGGCCATCGTTCTCATGGCCGTTGGGTTGCTCGGCACCATTCTGCCGATCGTCCCGGGCGCGGTCATTATTCTCGGAACCGCGATTGGACATCGCTTCATGGTTGGGCCCGAGAAAGGAATGGGCTGGCTGGGTCTCGCCGTGCTCGTCGCGCTGACTCTTTTGTCTTACGGCCTCGAATTTCTGAGCGGTTATTTCGGCGCGAAATATTTTGGCGCGACGAAGTGGGGCGTGATCGGCGCGATCATCGGGGGAATCGTCGGCATCTTTACCGGGTTTGTTACACTGCTGGTCGCTCCGATCATTGGCGCGATCGTGGGCGAATTGATCGCGGGCAAACAATTGATCAACGCTGGCAAAGCGGGCTGGGGGACGCTTCTGGGAAACTTGTTCGGGATGATAGGAAAACTTCTGATCGCCCTGGCCATGATCATCGTTTTTCTGATGACGGTGCCGTCGCCGTTTTCGAAATGAGCGAAGCGACGGAAAAGATCGCCGACGTATTTGCGCGATTAGCCCGCTCGAAATTTCGAAGCCGGCAAAAACTCCGCGCCGAAGAGAAAGCTTATCTGGTAACGAAGGGACTCGGAGTTATTGAACGGCATGCGGCGGATTTCATCAGAACACGGTTGGCGCCCGCTGATCCGCCTAATGATGGCAAACAAACACCTTGGCGCGGTCATCCGGTTTTCGTCGCGCAACACGCGACTGCGACCTGTTGTCGGACGTGTCTGGAGAAATGGCATTCCATTCCGAAAGGACGCGAGCTCTCGAACGACGAGAAACATTATGTTATCGGCGTCATCGCAAAATGGCTGAGGCGAGAATGGAATTCGGAAACCCGGAAGCCGGAAAAGGAGCTGGAGCTTTTTTGATTGATCCGGTTTCCGAATCGGTTCTTCCGATTATAATGGGCGCGATGGCAGATGATCGCTGGTGAGTCGTTAGACTTGCTGGAGGAAAGTCCGAACACCATACGGCAGCATGCCGCGTAGAAGACGCGGACACCGTTTTCCCAAGAGGACGGTGATGGAAAGTGTCGCAGAAAAGACACCGCCGGTTCTTTGGCAACAAAGCGCAGGTAAGGTTGAAATGGCGAGGTAAGAGCTCACCGCGCGCGGAGTAATTCGCGCGGCAGGAAAAACCCCATGCGGTGCAAGACAAAACAGAGGGAGGACCGCCGGTCCGTTGATCCTCGGGTATCGTCGCATCACGGCGACTGCGGCGATGGTCTTTGATCGTCGGTCGCGGTCGTCGGGCGGCTCACGCGAGTGAGTTGAGATAAATGATCATCCCGGCTGAACAATCAGCCGGACAAAATTCGGCTTATCGCCATCGATATGGAGGGCGCTTTCGGAAACGAAGGCGCCCTTCCACTTTGCGGCTATCCCTTTCGATAATGATCCGCCAGAGGATAACTGCGTGCGACCAGGCCGAAGATTAGCGCAGCGGCGAAAGCGAACGCCGCGAAGAAAAACATCTGGAACGCGGTCACACCGAAGCCGCTGGACTTAATTAAGTTAATCACGGTGTCATTCTTCACGCCGGCGTTCACGACCAGCACCCAAAGATTTCCGATCGTGACTGAGAGATTCCAGAAAGCCATGATCGCGCTCTTCATCGTCAATGGCGCCTGACTGTAGGCGAACTCGAGGCCGGTCGCAGAGACCAGCACTTCGCCGAGCGTGAGCAACGCATACGGCAGCATCTGCCACGTGATCGAGAATGCGTGGCCGCCGTCCAGCACCACTTGCATGAAGCCGACCACAATCCATGAAGATGCGGCGAACGCGATGCCCGCGGTCATGCGCCGGAGCGCCGT
Organism: uncultured Chthoniobacterales bacterium; assembly: GCA_964236815.1. Lineage (GTDB taxonomy): Bacteria > Verrucomicrobiota > Verrucomicrobiia > Chthoniobacterales > UBA10450 > JACCTI01. Next base: position 82,693 of record CAXSFN010000003.1, on the reverse strand, counting down.
CATTTCATACCCGAAACGCCGTAGCGCCGGATAAAGGACGAAGTTGTTGAACGGAATCAGCAACATTACCAGCATCGGATTGAGCGCCTGCATCTGCGAAGATTGAAACCAACTTGGCTTCGTCATCGCATCCGCCTGCAACACCCAGGTCGAGGCCTTCTGATCGAAGAGCGACCAAAACGGCGTGACGAGCGCGAAGAGCACCAGCACGCGCAAGACTGCGCGCACGCCCGCAATCGCTTCCTCGGGATGTTTGCCGCGCACCGCATCGAGTTGCAGCCAGACGCCAATTCCACCAAATCCAATCACCGCCACCAATGCGAGACAGGCTGCGATCACGAACCCGAATGTCGGTATTAGCAACAAAGATCCGATCGCTGCCACCGTGGCAATTGTTGCGAGCGCGCGGCCACTGGTTCCGGCCGCAAGCGCGCTGCGGCAGACATTCAGAAACGAATGCGGATTCGACGGCGCGGGCGGGACCATTACGTAACGCCGGCGCGCGAGCCATAGCACGAAGGTGGATATGAACATGAGTACGCCAGGAATTCCGAACGCGATGCTGGGTCCGAGCTGACGCAGAAAGATCGGCATCAGCAGCGAAGCGAAGAACGAGCCGAAATTAATGATCCAGTAGAAGGCGTCGAAGACCACTTTCGCGCGATGCTTATTCGTTTGGTCGAATTGATCCCCGACGAACGCGGCCACGCACGGCTTGATCCCGCCGGACCCAAGCGCGATCAGCGAAAGCCCGACGTAGAAACCCGTGCGATTTGTGACGAAGAGCGCGAGACAAAGTTGCCCCAGGCAATAGACCAGGCTCAGCCAAAAAATGGTGTGATATTTTCCGAAGAACCGGTCGGCCAGCCAACCGCCGAGTAACGGAAAAAAATACACTCCTATGACGAAGGTGTGGAAGACCTCCTTGGCCGCCCCGGCGCGCTCGCCCTCCGGCAAATACGTCAGCAGCGAAGTGACAAGGAAGACCGTCAGGATGTTGCGCATCCCGTAAAAGCTGAAACGTTCGCATCCCTCGTTGCCGATGATATAGCGAATCTGCGGCGGAATCGGCGCCTTCGGATCGGGTTCCGCGACGGCTGTAGGAACGTGATTCACCGGCACTTCCTTCATGACCGCGAGCGTGGCCTAGAAGAGGCGGCGCGTGCAAACGCAAACGAGATTCTCAAAGCGGCGACAAAACCTTGCTCGAACGACATCTCTGCATCGCTATCTTGAGCTGCAGCGATTGACATAAAACCATAAAACTGGGTAAATGGGTTATGAAGACTACTTTAGAACTTCCGGACGATCTGATGCGCGCGGTCAAACTCCGCGCGGTCCACGAAGGTAAGAAGCTAAAGGATGCGATGGCGGAATTAATCAAAAAGGGCTTGGCCGCGAACCGGAATACTTTCTCGGACTCCTATCCGAAACCAGCCCCGTTGCGGCGCGGGTTCGTTCCCCGAACCAAGGACATCGAAGCGGCAATCGCGGAAGGCCGGGGATAGTTCAGATGATGGTTGTCGACACGAACGTCATCATTCCGCTTTTCATTCGGAGTGCGGAATCGGCTGCGGCTGTCGCCTTGCGCGAGAAAGATGACCATTGGCGGACCGAGGCCTTCGCCCTGGTCGAAATCAGCAACGTGCTTGCAACCTACCAGCGAGCGAAGTTTCTGACCGCGGCCGATGCGCACCGGCATCTGCAAAACGCGGAACGCTTTCTCAGCCCGCACCTCTTTTCCATTTCACACTTGGACGCGCTCGCGCTAGCGATCCGATATGGCATCACCGCTTATGATGCTCGTTTCCTGGCCGTGGCGGGGGCCCTCTCAGTCAAGCTTGTGACAGAGGATGCGCGGCTGCGCGCGGCGGCGCCGGATCTCACGCAATCGCTGGCTGAAGCAGTTCGTAATTCCCCGACGTAATTCGCGCACCCCCGGCGCTGCCGTCTTCACGCATTCGTCCGCCATGACGTTCTCTAGGTCGGGAGGCATTCGTCTATGCAGGTGAGCAGATGCGAAACGGTCTCCGCCGTTTCATCTCCCATGTTCGAGAGCCGGAAGGTTTCCCCTTTGATCTTGCCGTAGCCACCGTCGATCACGAGGTGATGTTTCGCGCGCAGATCTTTAGTGAGCTTGGCGACATCGATGCCGCGATTGTTGCGGACGCAGGTGAGGGTTTTCGCGCGGTAGTTTTCGTCGGCAAAAAATTCGAACCCGCGGGCGCGGACCCATTCGTGCACGAGGGCGTTGGTGTTGGCGTGGCGTTGGTAACGATTCGTTAGGCCTTCGCTGAAGATGTCGTCGAGCTTCGATTGCAGGGCGTAGATGTGCGACACGCTGGGCGTCGTAGGGGTCATGTCACTTTCCTGATTTTTTTTGAATTCCAGAAAGTCGAAGTAGTAGCCACGACCTGGAATTTTCGCGGCGCGGGCGAAGGCTTTTTCGGAGACGCTGAAGAGCGAGAAGCCAGGTGGAAGTGCTAGCGCTTTCTGCGACCCCGTTAGAAGGACGTCGATGCCTAACGAGTCCATCGCGATCGGGACGGCGGAGAAGGACGAGACGGTGTCGACGATTAGCGCGATCTCCGGATATTTCGCCATGGTGCAGCAGATTTCCGGGAGCGGATTCATTACGCCAGTGGAGGTTTCGTTATGAATCAAGGTAACGGCGTCGAATTTTCCGGTCGCGAGTTGTTGATCGAGCGCGGCCGGATCGATGTGGCGGCCCCATTCGACCTGGAGAGGGTCGGCCTGTCTGCCGCAACGGCGCGCAACATCGAGCCATTTGTCGGAGAAGGCGCCGCACATACAGCACAGGACGCGCTCTTTCACGACGTTACGAATTGCGGCCTCCATTACTCCCCAGGCGGATGAGGTGGAAAGGAAAACCGGCTGCGTCGTTCCGAACAAATCCTGGAGGCGCGGGTGAATGGAGCGGTAAAGCTCGCAGAACGCTTCGCTGCGGTGCCCGATCAGCGGACGTGAGAACGCGGCCCATGTTTTCGGTGAAACCTCGACCGGACCGGGAATGAAAAGCTTATCGTGCGGCATGAGCAGCGATGGTAACGCGGAACATCGCCTTCTTCTACTGAGGCTCCCGACAAGTCCATTCACATCGCGCGACCCGTTTATGTTTTTGAATTCAATTCAGAAAGAAACTGACTATGGCACAAGGATCGAAAGCGAAATATACCGGCAAACAAAAACGCAAAGCGGAGCACATCGAGGAGGGGTACGAGAAGCGCGGCGTCTCGAAAAAGGAAGCGGAAAGCCGCGCCTGGGCGACCGTGAACAAGGAAGATAAAGGTGGGAAGAAGAGTGGCTCGGGTCGCGGCAAAAAGAGCAGCAAGAGCAGTTCGCGGAAGGGTGGGAAGAAAGGCGGAAGCGCGAAAAAGGCGAGCCGCAAAAAGTAGCGGTTGCCGCGGCAGCGCAGTATTCCCCCAGCCGTCAGCCGAGGCCGGGTAGCGAGAAGGCTAGTTGGTCTTCCCGCGCCCGGTTTTGGTCTGCAGCTCGTCGATCTTTTTTGACGCTTCCGCTTTGGTCCAATTCTCGTTGAACTCTTCTTTGCCTTCGCGGCAGAGGGTTTGAAGATAGGAGCGTTGCGGGCCGGTCATTGGCTCGTCGCCCGTGGTCCAATCGTCCGGATTCTTCTCCGGATTTTGCATCGGTGGTTTCTCGGTCTCGTCAGCCATACTGACAGATCGCAGCCGCATCTGCCGCCGGCCTTATGCAGCCTTGCGCGGGAATGGCTAGCGTGGCATATGAGCAACTCGCGTTTTCCTCCGCCGCGCTCCTATGCCTCCTGTCACACGTCCGGTTATAAATCCTGCGACCAATCCGGTGCTGGAGACGCAAATGTTTTGGGTAAAATATCGGATGCAGCTTCTGGTTGCGCTCGTCGGATTGTTGCTCGCGGGCTCAATCTACGGCGGCTATAAACTCTACGTCGCACGGCGCGACACTTCTGCCGCGACACTCCTGGCCGGAGCGAAAAGCGTGACCGATTATCAGAAAGTGATCTCGGATTACCCGAGCGCGCCTGCGGCCGCAAGCGCTTATCTTTTGTGCGCGGAGACGCAGCGCAAAGAGCAAAAATTAGTCGATGCGAACGCGACCCTGAAGGCCTTCGCCGATAAAAGTCCGAAGAACGAATTCGTTCCGAGCGCGAAGATGGCGATGGCGGGCAACGTGGAGTCGTTAGGCAAACCCGATGAAGCCCTGGAAATGTTTAAGCGCCTTGCGGCGGAATATCCGCGCAGCTTCAACGCGCCCTTTGCGCTGCTGGCGGAAGTTCACTTGCTGAAGCAAAAGGGACAGACGGAAGAAGCGAGACGCGTTTGTGAAACAGTGCTCACGCAATATCGCGAGAGTTACGCTTCGACGGAAGCGTCGCGTTATTTGCGGACGTTGAAGCCTGTGGCTCCTACCGCGGTGACGCAGCCCAGTCCCGCTGCATCGGCTGGGGTGACACCGGCAAGCGCAACGCCTTAGTGGGCTCGCCGTCGCAGCAGGGTTTCGCCCGCGGAAACTGCGCGGGGATTGCGGACTCAGCCGCCTCTACAAAACGGAGCGGTAATTACCGCTTCGAGAATTGGAAGCGCTTACGCGCGCCGGGTTGCCCCGATTTCTTCCGCTCCTTCATCCGCGGATCGCGCCGCAGAAGACCTTCGGCCTTGAGCGTGCCCCGCAGATTGGCGTCCACTTGGATGAGCGCGCGTGCGATGGCAAGTCGTGCCGCACCAGCCTGACCGGTCGCGCCGCCGCCACTGGTGTTGATCGAAAGATCGTAGGAGTTAGCCAGCTTCACGGTCTGTAACGGTTGCAGAACCGTGTTCTGCAAAGGGATGGTCGGGAAATATTCCTCGAACGTCTTGCCATTGATATCGATTTTGCCGTTTCCGGCCGACATACGGATGCGCGCGACCGAAGTCTTGCGACGTCCGGTAGCGATGAACTCTTCGGGATTGGCCATGATAACGTCTCGTTAGGCTGAGAACGAAACCGCGGCCGGCTGCTGCGCGGCGTGCGGGTGAAGGTCGCCTTTGTACACTTTCAATTTTCGATATACGGCACGCCCCAGTTTGTTGTGCGGAATCATCCCGCGAATAGCGCGTTCGACCATTAACTCCGGATGACGCGCGCGGCGGGCGCGAGCGTTCTCGCTTTTATGGCCGCCGACGAAACCCGAAAAGCTCATGTAAGTTTTTTGCTCTTCCTTTTTTCCCGTCAGCCGCACTTTTTCGGCATTGATCACGACGACGAAGTCGCCGGTATCGACGTGCGGGGTGTAGATCGCCTTCTCTTTCCCACGAAGGAGGTTGGCCGCCTTGACCGCGATCCGGCCAAGAACCTGGTCGTTGGCATCAATAATCCACCACTTGCGCGGCACCTCGTTGGCTTTAGCAGAAAACGTCTTCATCGAAGGTAAAAGGGCACGGAAACTACGGGTCCGACTTAGAGGTGTCAACCTCTTGTTCCCGTTGCCGCGCTCGCACCGGATTGCCGAATTATGCTCGATAAATCTATGCGCTGGGCTGAAGCCGCAGTGTCACATTTTGCGAGGTGCAACCATGGCCGCGGCAATTGGGCGGCCCATGGAACCGACGACGGAAACACACACGCTCGGGAGCGACGCGAAGTTCTATGAATCCCGCTGGCCGCGCGCCGGAATTTTGTCCAGGATCGGCTGCAGCGTTGGATCTGCGCGGAGCATGGCGGCGCGACGTAGATCGCGGAAATCTTTCGCGGCTTGCCTCTTCCGATCTTTCGCTGCCTGCACCGCTGGATCCGCCATCGCTTTTTGGTGAGCGGCCCGCATTTTCACACGCTCATCGGGGGAGAGATTGGCCATGAACCTCGCGTGTCTTCCCTGCCGCCCGCGTTCCTGGCCATCGGGTGCTTGAGCGGAAACGGTTGGAGCGAATTGGAGAACCGCGGCCAGCGCCGAGATGACAAGAAATGTTTTCGTCTTCATATGCTTGAAGACTGAAACCCGCGCGGCGCCGAAAGTTGCGACGACCGGCGAAAAGGCGGCTCGCAAAATGGATTCCGCAGCGTAATTTCGCCGCCCTCTTTATGGCCAACCAACCTGCTCCCGCGAAGACCGCCATCACGCCGCGGCGCGAGGAAGATTTTCCTGAGTGGTATCAACAGGTCATTCGCGCGGCGGAATTGGCCGAGCCCTCGGAGGTGCGCGGTTGCATGGTGATTCGGCCGTGGGGCTATGGCATCTGGGAAAACATGCAGCGGCAACTCGATGCCATGTTCAAGGCGACCGGACATCGCAACGCCTATTTCCCGCTTTTCATTCCGCTGAGTTACATGGCGAAGGAGGCCGCGCATGTGAAAGGCTTCGCGAAGGAATGTGCGGTCGTCACGCACAGCCGTCTGGAAATGAATGCCGAAGGCAAACTGGTGCCGGCGAGTCCACTGGGTGAGCCATTAGTCGTTAGGCCGACGTCGGAAACCATCATCGGCGCAACCTACGCGAAATGGGTCCAGAGTTATCGCGACCTCCCCATCCTGATCAATCAATGGTGCAACGTGGTGCGATGGGAAATGCGGCCGCGCATTTTTTTGCGCACAACTGAATTCCTCTGGCAGGAAGGTCACACCGTGCACGAGAGCGAAACAGAAGCGCGCGAAGAGACGAAACGCATGCTCGATGTTTATGAAACCTTCGTGCGCGACCATGTCGCGGTCCCGGTCTATAGCGGCGAGAAATCGGATAGCGAACGTTTCCCCGGCGCGGTCCAAACGCTTACGATTGAAGCGATGGTGCAGGATCGGAAATCGATCCAGGCCGGCACCTCGCATTTTCTTGGACAGAACTTTTCTCGCGCGAGCGGAATTCAATTCCAGACACGCGACGGCAAACAGGAGTTTGGCTGGACGACCAGCTGGGGAATGAGCACGCGAATGGTCGGCACGCTGATCATGACGCACGCGGACGACGATGGATTGATCCTGCCACCGAGGATTGCGCCAACGCATGTCGTGATCATTCCGATCACGCCGAAAGAAGAATCGCGCGTCGCGGTGCTCGATGCGGCCGATAAGCTCGCGGCTCAGCTCCGCGAGATCTCTTATTTTGGCGCGCCGGTCGAAGTTGAAGTCGACCGACGCGATCTCGGCGGCGGCGTGAAGAATTGGGAATGGATCAAGAAAGGTGTGCCGTTGCGGATCGAGATAGGGCCGCGCGATCTGGAATCTGGCAACGTCGCCGTCAGCCGGCGTGATCAGGCGGTGAAGTCGAAGGAATTTCTGCCGACTGAAGAATTCGTAAGCCGTGTGAATGAGTTGCTCAATTCTATTCAGGGAAATCTCCTGGACCGTGCGACAAAATTTCGAGATGCGAACACGCGGGTCATTAACTCAAAGGAAGAGTTCTATCAGTTCTTCACCCCGGCGAACGCGAGCAAGCCCGAGATTCATGGCGGCTTCGCGCTCGCGCATTGGAATGGTTCGCGTGCCGTAGAAGAGCAGGTAAAGACCGATCTCAAAGTCACAATCCGCTGCATTCCGTTCGACGATCCGGCGCAACCTGCCGAAAAAGGCGCCTGTATCTTCACCGGAGAACCGAGCGCGCGGCGCGTTATCTGGGCGAAGTCATATTGACGCCTCGAGCGCGTCTGTTTTATTTTTCTACGTGCCTACCGAACTAAAACTCTACAGCCGCGAGTGGTGCTCGTGGTGCATCGACGCCAAGGAATATCTCACGGAACGCGGATATAAGTTTGCCGAAATCGACGTGGGCCAGGACCGCGAGGCATACAAGGAGATGACGGAGGTTTCCGATCAGACCTATGTGCCGACGCTCGTGGCTGGTGATGAAGTGCTCGCTAATTTTGATACCGATCAGCTGGAGAAATTCCTGAGCGAGCACGGAATCACGCCTTAATGCTGTTTGGCCTTTTCATCACGCTGGGCGTGGCGGTGCTCAGCGTAGCCTTGCGCAGTTATCAGACTTCGTTTGCGCAAAAGGCCGGCGCGCTCGGCATTCTCATTTCCACTTTTCTGGCGGTTTATTTCGCGAGCGGGAAGTGGATTTTCGGACTGATTGCGGCGCTGGCCTGGCTTTTTTTGCCCTGGTTGGAAATCCTGACCCGCATCCGCGCTCTGCGCTTGCCGAAGGAAAAATCGCTCCGTCCGAAAAGCCCGCCTTCTTCGGAGATTTTTCCGACGCTGAATGAGATTACACGCGAGATCGAGAACGAAGGCTTCGCGCATGTCAATGATGCGGGCTGGGATTGGGAGGATTACCGGCAGTTTTTTCGTTTGTTTTACAAAGACGAAGATCGCGCGCAGGCCACCATCTGCCTGAACGAACAGAACGATCTTTCGTTTTATTACCTGCGCATTTCTTCACGCGCACACGACGGAATCATTTGGACGACGTGGAATTATCCGCTGTCGTACGGATTAAAACTGACGCCTCAGTTTCGAATCAACCGACAGCGCCCGGACCAATCGTTCTGGCAGCTTTACCAGAGCCACAAAGAATATCTGCGGCAGCATGAGGTGGCGACTAGCGTGATCGATTCGATGGATGAAGACCGGATTCAATCCGAGATCGAGCGCGATTTACGCGATCAAATCGCGCACAACATCGAGAAAGGCGTGCTCAAATCTGCAAATGAACGCGAAGTGAAATATTCCTGGCGCGGGATGGTTTATCTCTGGTGCCAGTTCCTGCTGGATTTGGTCCGGCTCTAAAGACAGACAGGATGGACAGGAGTGAAACAGCGGCTCTTCCCATACTTTTCAAATCCTGAAAAATCCTGTTAATGCTGTCTGAGCATCTCCTTCAGACCTTCATCACTTCGGCCTCTTTGCGGTCGAGATGATCGTCGACGGATTTGACGAAACGATCGGTCAGTTTTTGCACGTCCGCTTCCGCATCGCGCAGCCCATCTTCGGTTAAATCGCCAGACGTCTTTGCTTTTTTTGCTTCGTCGAGCGCGGTGCGGCGATTACTGCGCACGCGCACGCGCGCTTCCTCAGCCATCTGCTTGAGCGATTTCACTAAATCTTTGCGTCGCTCTTCCGAGAGCTCCGGAATTGGCAACCGAATCACTTTGCCATCGACCAGGGGCTGGATGCCGATCTTCGATTCTTTTAGCGCCTTCTCGATGTCTTTCACGGTCGAAGCGTCGAACGGCTGCACCACGAGGAGGCGCGGCTCCGGCGTTGTGATCAATGCAAGCTGCTTCAGTTTCATGGACGATCCGTACGCTTCCACATCCACGTTTTCGACCAGCGCGGGCGAAGCTTTCCCGGTCCGAACAGAGGAGAATTCGTGGATCATGTAGTCCACGCTTTTTTCCATCGTGACTTCAGCTTCGAACAGAATTTCCTCGGCGCTCATGCGTTGGATTCTCGATCAGCAATCACTCAACTGCAATCACTCCGAGACCGTTGTCCCGACCGTTTTGCCCAGGATGATGTCGGTGAAATTGCTGGGGGTATTCATGTCGAAAACGATGATCGGGATTTTGTTATCCATGCAAAGACTGAATGCGGTCGAGTCCATAACTTGCAGGCGTTTGGTCAACGCGTCGCTGAAGGTAATGCGAGCAAAACGCTTCGCGTCCGGGTTCTTGTTCGGGTCGGAATCGTAAATGCCGTCGACCTTTGTCGCTTTCAAAATCACATTCGCGCGGATCTCGCTCGCCCGTAAAGCCGCGGTCGTGTCGGTGGAGAAATAGGGATTGCCCGTGCCGGCAACAAAGATTACCACCCGACCCAATTCCAGATGCCGAATGGCGCGGCCAAGGATGAAAGGTTCGGCCACATTGCGCATGTCGATCGCGGTCTGCACGCGCGTTTCGACGCCGAGTTCTTCGAGCGCACTTTTCAAAGCGAGACCGTTGATCACGGTGGCGAGCATGCCCATGTAATCCGCCGTCGTTCGATCCATCCCGCGATGACTGGCGGAAAGCCCGCGCCAAATATTTCCGCCGCCAATCACCACAGAAGTTTGCACGCCGAGATCACGCACTTCCTGGATGCGGTGTGCAATATCGCGGACGATTTGCGGCGAGATATTCTCTTTCGCGCCCGGCTCGCGCAAAGCTTCGCCGCTCAATTTAAGGACGATACGCTGATAGACGGGACGGCCGTTTTCGCTTTTCATGGGCGGGCCATCATCAACCAGAAGGCTGTGCGCATGGGAAGGAAAATGCTCTGAGGCCAGCGCGCCTTCCCCGAAAATCGCGTTCACTCTCCGGCGCGAAGGCGCGCCGGCTCCACCGCAGAATTCGCCAACCATGCATGTCCCCGGACGAAGTCGGCCGCGGACATGCGTTTTTTTCCTTCCATTTGCACCGCGCCGATTTCGAGCACGCCATCTCGCGTTCCAATCGTTAAGCGCCCATCCAGGATTTCAATACGGCCAGCATTCGAGTTCGAATGATCCAGAACCGTCGCGGCGAAGATCTTCATCTTTCGTTCGCAACCCGCGTCGTCGCGCAAAATGGTAAAACTTCCCGGCCAGGGATGGAACGCGCGGATTTTTCGCTCGATGACCAGGGCTGATTCGGTCCAGTCAATCTTTCCATCCTCGCGTTCGAGTTTGGGTGCGTAGGTGGCCTCCTGCGCGATTTGCGGAACGCGTGGCGCTTCTCCGTTAGCGAGTTGCGTGAGCGCTTCCTTCAAGGTAGCGGGCGCAATCTCCGCGAGACGATCGTGGAGCGAACCGCCAGTCTCGTTAGGCAAAATTGGGAGACGCGATTGCAGAAGCATGTCGCCGGTGTCGAGCCCTTCATTCATATACATGACGGTGATGCCGGTCTCGAAATCGCCGGATGCAATTGCAGCCTGGATGGGCGCCGCGCCGCGATGCCGCGGCAGCAGTGACGCGTGCAGGTTCAGACAAGCGAAAGGCGGAATATCTAGGATGGAACGCGGGAGAATCTGACCGTAAGCCATGACTACGATCGCATCCGGGCTCAAGGCGCGGATCGCAGTAACAGCTTCTTCGCGTTTGATCCGCTCCGGTTGAAGAATCGGGATGGCTGAATCGGTGAGTGCGAGTTTTATTGGTGGCGCTTCAATTTGCTGAGCGCGACCGACCGGTTTGTCCGGCTGGGTCACGACGCCGACGAGCTGGTGTTCGTCCGATGCGCGTAGAAATTTCAGCACCGGCAGACCGATCTCCCCGGTGCCGATGAAGACGATCCGCATCCGCGAATTAAAGAGAGATCCTTTGCACGGGCGCGGGGCGGCGCGGCCGGCGCGCGGCTCTGCTTTGCGCCATCAATTTCTCGCCCGCGGTAATTTCGCGCTGGCCTACCGAGGAAGCGCAGCCGGTGCAGAGGTAATCGTAGATTTCCTTCTCAGGCAGGACGAGCAGGAGTCGCTCGCGCACCGGCATCGCGGTCTTGCATTTAGCGCAGTAGAGGCTCGAGGCGGTGAAATTCTCAAATTGTGGCTGACTCATGCTGCCCATTTACGCCGTCGTTCACGCTCTCCAGAATGTGCATCAAAACCTTGGCGGGCGGCTCCGTCGCGTCGATGGAGGTAATGCGTTCCTTCCCGTAGTAACCGAGGACCGGCTTCGATTCCATCTCGTAGGTAGCTAGCCGGCGTTGGATCACTTCTTCATTGGCGTCATCGAGCCGGTTATCTTTCAGGGCGCGTTTCTTGAGCCGCGCGTAAAGCGCTTCGCGATTCGGACAGGAAAGATGGAAAACTTTTTCCACGTCGATCAGATCATCCATGATCTGGGCCTGGCCCACATTTCGTGGAATTCCGTCGAGGACGAGGACATCGATATCCGGTTTAAAACTGTGCCCATCGACCGCGGCATCGATCCGCGCTTTCCAGAGTTGGACCGTGATCTCATCCGGCACGAGTTGTCCTTTGCTCGAATAATCCAGAAAGGCGCGACCGACCGGCGTGCGGGTATCGATCGAGCGGAAGACGTCACCGCAGGCGCAATGATAATAGCGCGGGATGCTGCCGAGGATTTTGCCCTGCGTGCCTTTGCCGCTCCCGGGCGGTCCGAAGAGAAGATGGGTCCGGTATTTCATGCGAGCTCTGGTTATAGCGCAAAAGAGAACCGCGACACAACCAGCGAGATGTTCTCAGCCTAACGAGTCCGCGAAGGCTTGCGGATGTAGGAAGAACGCAGCTACTGAGCTGCGGCGACGGGCTCGACGTTCACGCGGCGTCCGGCGCGATCGAATTTTACCCGGCCATCGGTCAGGGCGAAAATTGTATAATCGCGACCGAGACCAACGTTTTTCCCAGGGAGAAATTTGGTCCCGCGCTGGCGAATGATGATGTTGCCGGCCACGACCGCTTCGCTGCCAAATTTTTTCACGCCGAGACGTTTGCTGACGCTATCGCGGCCGTTCTTAACGCTGCCCTGTCCTTTTTTATGAGCCATGAGATTAAGGCGAGGCCTCTGATTTTTCGCTCTTCTTCGACTTGTTAGGCTTACTGCCGAGACTGATCTCGGTGATTTTCACCCGCGTGAGTTTCCGGCGATGGCCAACCGTGCGGTGATAGCCTTTGCGACGGCGATATTTGAAAGCGATAACTTTTTTGTCTTTACGCTGCTCCATCACTTCGCCCGTGACAGTGGCGCCTTCGATCAACGGAGTTCCGTGAGTGAGATTGTCTCCGTCACCGTGGAAAAGGACATCGGCAAACACGCCTTCCTTACCAACTTCAGCATCGAGAAAATCGACATCGATGATGTCACCTTCTGCGACGCGGTGTTGTCTGCCGCCAGTTTTAATGATTGCGAAAGCCATGATTTGAGAGCGCGCAAAGTCACACGGCTCCGCCCGACTGACAAGCGGAAAGTCGGCCGTGGAGAAGCGCTCTTCCTCGTCGCCATTTTAGCGCGATCAGCAGTCGTGAAATCCTACCGCGCGCTCCCAGCCTCAGGACGCTCGCTTTCCTGTCGCTCCCACTACCAGCGTGATCTCGCCCTTGGCTGGGTGAGCTTCGTAGTGCGCCGAAAGCTCGATCGCGGTTCCGCGGCGGAACTCTTCGAATTTCTTTGTCAGCTCGCGCGCCACGCACAACTGCCGCTCTGGCATGATCTCGACGCAGGCGGCGAGCGTCTTAGCGATTTTGTGCGGCGATTCGAAGAACACTGTCGTCTCCTCGCGCTCCGCCGCGGCGCGGAGCTCGCGCTCGCGTCCGCCGCTTTTCGGCGGCAGGAATCCGCGGTAGCAAAAACGATCGAGCGCAAATCCGGAGCCGACCAGCGCTGTCAAAATCGCGGAAGCGCCTGGCAGAATCGTGTATTCAAGTCCGCGCTCGATGCAGGCCCGGATCAACCGCGTCCCTGGGTCGGAGAGGCCCGGCATGCCGGCGTCGGTAATGAGCGCAATGTTCTCACCGGCTGCGAGCCGCTCCGAAAGCTCGGCCGTGCGCATGGCCTCGTTATGCTCGTGATAACTAACCAGCGGTCTTCGGATTTCGAAATGCCGCAGCAAATTTCCCGAATGTCGTGTGTCTTCCGCCGCGATCAGGTCGACCGACTTCAAGACCTGCAAGGCGCGCAGCGTAATATCATCGAGATTTCCAATCGGCGTCCCAATGACGTAGAGCATAGGCGATCTTCGAGTGAGAACGGATTCCACGCCATCTCGTTTCCACGCGCTTCGTCGCGCCTTCGCGCGAATCGCAATTTCCGTGTTGCTCGCGATGCTCGCCGCGGTCGCGCTCCTTTATTTTCGGCAGCACGACATGATCTATCATCCCCATCCCTACCGAAATGGCGTGGCCGCATGGATGAAGCCTGGCGTAGTGAAGTTGGAATTCAAAACGATCGCTGGCACTCAGTCCGCCTTCTACCTGCCACGCCGGACAGCGAATAATATCCCCGCGCGACTCTGGATCGCGTTTGGAGGAAACGGATCGCTAGCACTCGAATGGCTTGATCTGATCGACCACGATGTGAGCCCATCCGACGCATTTCTTCTCGTAGAATATCCCGGTTACGGAGAGAGCGAAGGTTACGCTGCGATCGCGACTAATCGTGCGGCGGCGGATGGCGCCCTGGCAGCGTTGGAAAAAAATCTTGGAGCAAGGGGAACGGAGATCGAGTCACGCCTGAGTGTTATCGGTCATTCTTTCGGCACCGCCGCTGCGCTCGATTTTGCCACGCGTCACGGAGTTCAACGCATCGTGCTCATCGCCCCTTTCACGACCTTGCGCGAAGAAGGGGCGCTGCGCGTGGGCAGTCTGCTTTCGCATCTGCTGATCGAGAATTACGACAATCGCGCGAATCTAAAAAAACTGGCCGAGCGAAAGCCACCCCCGTCGGTCGCAATTTTTCACGCCGTCGGCGATGACATCATTCCGGTGCGCATGGGCAGGGAACTCGCTGCCAGCCAACCCGACATGGTCGAATTCTTTCCGATCGATGGCGGCGATCACCTCAGCCCGCTTCACAACAATGCGGACGAGATCGTGGCTTGGATGAATCGATGAAGGCTTGCTCGGTTGCGAAAAATCAGGCTACGGAATGATTCGAGTTCTTTATCGCTTTATTCGACGCGCGCGCGCCGAATTCTTTCCGATACATCGGCGTGGTTTCGGGCGCGAAGCCGTGGCGCATGATGTTTTCGGTTACGACTCGCGGGACGAGAAAGTTGAGCAGGTAATCCGAGCCGCCGGCTTTCGTTCCGCCACCGCTCATTTTGAATCCACCGAAGGGATGACGGCCGACGACCGCGCCGGTACAGGAACGATTGATGTAAACATTGCCCGAGACGAGCGCGGCTTTCACGCGTTCGATGTTCGCGGGGCTGCGCGAGAAGAAACCGGATGTCAGCGCGTATTCGGTGCTATTGGCAATCTCGACCGCATGATCGAGGTCGCGCGCTTTCAAAACACTTAGAACAGGCCCAAAAATTTCGCTTTGCGCGAGTTTCGAATTCGGCTGCACGTCGGTGAAAATTGTCGGTGGGATGAAGTATCCCGATGCCGGAAGATCCTTCGCCTGATAGGCGAGGGTGGCTTCGGTCATGCCTTGTGAGACTCGTTCCTGGATGCGGCGATAGGCTTCTTCGTCGATGACTGGACCGACGGTGATCCCGGGTTCTTCCGGATTGCCCACACGCAAACTGGCGGTGGCCGCGATTAAGCGTTCGATCACGCGATCGTAGTTTTCCTCAAGCACGATCAAGCGTGAGCAGGCGGAACATTTCTGTCCTTGATAACCGAAAGCGGAATAAACCGTGTCGATGATCGCTTCATCAAGGTCGGCATCGGAATCGACGATGACGCCATTCTTACCGCCCATCTCGCAGACGACACGTTTGAGCTCGTGCTGACCGTTCTGCGTTTTGCCGCCAGCTTCCCAGATTTTCAAACCGACTTCGCGCGAGCCGGTGAAAGCGATCAGATCGATCTCTTTATGATTTACCAAGTGCGCACCCACCACAGCGCCATCGCCTGTAAGCAAATTCAAAACTCCGGCGGGAAGGCCGGCTTCCTCGAACATTTCCATCAAGAGCGCGCCGCAAATCGCCGACTGCTCGGCTGGTTTCATGATGACGGTGTTCCCAGCCACGAGCGCGGCCGAAACCATTCCGCACAAAATCGCGATCGGGAAATTCCACGGCGCGATGACGAGCGCGACGCCGCGCGGCCAGTAATGCTGATAACTCTCTTCGCCGAGGACGTGCTGGGTCAGTCGGGGCCGGCCGAGGATGCGCATCTGCTGCGCGTAGAAGAGGAGGAAATCGATCGCCTCACGAATGTCGCCATCCGCTTCCGCCCACGGCTTTCCGACTTCGTAAACTTCGACTGCGGACAATTCAAAACGGCGGCGATCCATAATCGCGGCCACGCGCTCCAGCATTTCCGCGCGATCGTTGACACTCGTTAGGCGCCAATCGTGAAAAGCCTTGCGCGCGGCTTTGACTGCGGCTTCCGCATCGCCCACCCGGCCTTCCGCGACAGACCCGACAATTTCGATTGGATTACTTGGATTAACCGACGGCATCCATTTGTCCGTGGATACTTTCTGGCCATCGATCACGAGCGGGTAACGCTGGCCGAAACGCGCGCGCACTTCGCGCAAAGCAGTCCGCATTTGCTCCTGACTCTGCGCGTGAACGAAATTTACCAGCGGCGCATTTTCGTAGGTGTCGCCGGGAGGAGTTTCGCGCGAGCCATTCCGCGATTGCGAATTGGACTGTGCGTGTCGATCGAGTTTGGCCGCAACTTCGGGAGAAAAATCGAGTGGCGGGATTTCCACCGCTGTTCGGCTCGCAACGAGCGAAGAGGGATCGCGCAACAAATTGGCCGCGGAGGCGTTGTCGGAAAATTTAGCGCGGAGGAATCCCTCGTTAGACGTATTCTCGAGCAGACGTCGGACGAGATAGGCCATGCCGGGTAGCAGCTCGCCCACGGGGCAATATTCGCGCACCCGATAGCCCATCTCGACCAGCGCACGTTTGATCGGATTCGCCATTCCGTAGAGGAGCTGAAATTCGAAGCGGCTTTTATCGATGCTCATTTGTTCCGCGAGCGCCTGCGCGTGCGCGATGCTGCGAACGTTATGCGAGCCGAAGGCGGCGGTGACGATGTCTTCGTTCTCGAGCAGAACGCGCGTGCAGGTTTCGAAATTCGCGTCGCTCTCCGGCTTCTGTAACCAGACCGGACAACGCCAGCCGTTCTGCGCGGCTTTGATTTTCTCGTAGTCCCAGTAGGCGCCTTTGACCAGACGAACGGTGAAGCGCGTGCCGCGTTTGCGCGCCCAATCGATCAGATCGCGCAGATCACGCTCGGCATCGCGCAGGTAGGCCTGAATGACGATGCCAGCGTGCGGCCACTCGTTGAATTCGGGCTCGGTGAAAAGGGTTTTGAAAAGATCGAGTGTGGAATTTTTGTGCGCGTAACTTTCCATGTCGAAGTTCACGAAAGCGCCGAGCTCTTTCGCGCGCCGAAGAATGGGCCGCAGCTTCGGCGCGAGATGCTCGATCGCATCTTGCGGATCAGCCGGATTCATCTGCGAGTAGAGCGCGGAAATTTTTACCGACAGATTCACGACCGGAAAGAGCTGAGCGTTTTTGCCCAGCGGATCCGTCCAGCCTTTGGTTTGCGCGGCCAGACCTTCGAGCAATGCGAGACAGCGCATCCCATATTCGTAAGCTTCTTTCTCGCTCACGACCGCCTCGCCTAACAAGTCGACGGTGAAGCCGATGCGGTTCTTGCGCGCTTTGCGCAAAGATTTCAGCGCGTCTTCCGGGTTGCGGCCGGAAATGAATTGGCGCGCCATCCCGGAGACGTTCCAGCGCAGGATCGGCGCGGTCAGCCATGGGAATATTTTGGCTGCGCGAATGCCGGTTTGCAGAAGCGGCGCGAAGCTATTTCGCATCTCGGCAAAATATTCATCGAGATGCTGCACGATGTCGCCGGAACGGCGCAAAGATGCGAGGACATCAACGAAGCGAAACATTTGCACTTTGAAGTGCTCATCCTTCATCGAGAGCGCCATCATGCGCTGGTAGAAACCGGCCTTGGTGAAAATCGATTCCGGATGTCGGTCGACCAAATCGAAAATCTCCAGCCCGCGCCGCTCGGTTTCTGTCTGCAGAGAACTCATGGCGCGATGATAGTGCGAACGGGAGACTTCGGCAAAGTTCATCCGGGCCGATCAATTCGAAGAAAATTCATTCCGACACGCTCATCGCGAAGTCCGTTTGCGAAGTGTGTAAGGACGGGACAAACGCAATTATGAAAATCAAAAATCGAGTCGGTGAAGAGGGAGCGATGGGCTACATCTTTCTGTGGCTGCTCGGAATTCCCATTCCCATTTTGCTGCTATTTTTTCTCCTGCGTGGTTGCACGTAAAGATTAGGGAGTAGTTGGGGCGATCCGCCTGGCAGGGTCTCGCGCGTAGGAGCACGAGGCCCGGGCCAGGCGATCTTCTGTACGGAAGATTTGCGGGCGTTTCCGCGAACCCGTTAGTGTGTGGGATGCACACTCACCGTTACGAATTCGCCAGCGACAACACGGCGGGCATTTGCCCCGAAGCATGGCGTGCGCTGGAGACGGCGAACGCAAAGACCGATGCTTCTTATGGCGAGGATCAGTCGACGCGCCAGCTATGCGATCTGGTGCGCGAAATTTTCGAGACCGACTGCGAGGTCTTTGTGGTTTTCAATGGCACGGCGGCGAACGGCCTGGCGCTGGCGCAACTATGCCGGCCGTTCCACAGCATTATTTGTCACGAGCATTCGCATGTCGAAACGGATGAATGCGGTGGGCCTGAGTTCCTTTCCGGCGGATCGAAGCTGCTTGCGGTTTCTGGAGCGGACGGGAAGCTCAATCTGGATGCGGTCGAAGCAACCATCCTGAAGCAACGCGAATTACATTCGCCGAAACCACGCGTGATCAGCGTCACGCAATCGACCGAGCTGGGAACGGTCTACACACAGGCTGAGCTGGCCGCGGTAGGGGAATTCGCGCGGAAACGCTCGCTCTATTTCCACATGGACGGCGCGCGTTTCGCGAATGCGGTTGCGACTTTGCGCTGCGCTCCGAAGGAAATCGCCTGGCAACTCGGAGTCGACGTATTGTGTTTCGGTGGAACGAAAAACGGCACAGGCGGAGGCGAGTTAGTTGTGTTTTTCCAAAAGGAACTGGCGCGAGAGTTCGATTATCGCGCGAAACAAGCGGGCCAACTGGCGTCGAAAATGCGATTTCTCGCCGCGCCCTGGGTGGGCTTGCTTCGCGACGGCGTCTGGTTGCGTAATGCGGAACGCGCGAATGCTTCCGCAGCATCACTTGCGCAAAAGCTGCGAGAGGCCGGCGGGTTTGAGCCGGTTTATGCGCAGGAAGCGAACGCGATTTTTCTGCGCATGAAGGAGGGTGTGGTCGCGCAACTGCACGCGCGAGGTTGGCACTTTTACAAGTTCATCGAACCCGACATTTACCGGCTAATGTGTTCGTGGGCGACGAATGAAACTGTGCTCGATGAGTTCGTCGCGGAAGTGAAGAGTTTGCAAAACGCCTAATGGGCGCACCGGATTTTTTCGCGAAACAATTCTGCGGCGCTGGGATTTAACTGGAGATTGCACCGGAAAATCTTTAGAACGGCGCCCATGATATCCTCCGCGCGGCTCTTCATTCTTAGCAGCCTCGTTTTAGCCGGATGCCATACTGCAGGGAAAGTTGCTGTGTCCACATTTCGTGTCGTGGATGCGCCGGCGCGCTTCATTCGCGATCGAATCGACCCACCCCCAGCCACGGCGAAATCGCAGGTATCCGATGTCGCCACACCGGGCCGACCGGTGACTGCTCCGCCAGCTACACCAGCGCCTCGGCACGTTACACAGACGCGAACGACATCGGCGGCGGAGACGACAACACCGCGTCCCCGGCCCGACAGCGTGGCAGCGGCCCCTCGAAAACCGACGCCTTCCGCAACACCGCGAAGTTCGGCAGCGCAGACTGCACAATTTCCAACCGCGAAGCCGGTCCCTGGAAAACCTGGCTATGTTTATAGCGTCGATCCAAAAGGGGGGATTGTGGATGTGACGGGATATAAGGCGGGCGACAAAGCCAAAGATCCTTATACACAACAGATCTTCATTGTTCCTTGAAGGGGCGGAAGCGGCGGCAGGTATCTCAGGGGAATCCGCAGGCCTGCCAATGATGGTTCGGGCAAATCAATCCGGCCGGCTGAGCGGAGCACACGGTTATCGCGGGCGATGAAACTCCCAAGTCGGCACTGTTCTCGAACCTCTTAGAATCGCGTCGCAGCTCGGACAACAGGGAGGTTACCCAAAAATAACCGTCGAAGAGCTCAGTTGCGTATGATTATTGCTGTTATGGTAATTATATGACTGGCCGCGCCTCATTTTCGACACGCCTACGATTTCCTGCTCATCAACGGTTGCTGTTTGCATGTCTCGCTATCGCAAGCTTCACCATCTTCGTGTCCCAACATGCCAGTGCTTACGTTTTGAACGGCAAGAGCTGGGCAACTGGCAGCAACGTCGTGCTCCAACTCGGCCTCGGCACGGCCACCGTCCCACTTTCCGACGGCAGCGCTTCATGGAACGCGGCCGTGCTTCCTGCCATTTCTCTTTGGAACGAAAGAATCCAGCGCATTCAAGTAAGCGCGGTCATGGATGCGACACCGCCGGTTTCCAGTGGCGACCGGATCAACTCGGTCGTGTTTTCCAGCACTGTCTTCGGTCAATCGTTCGGCAGCGGCACGCTCGCCGTGACTTATTACATCATGCAGGGCGCGAACATGGTCGAGGCTGATATCCTTTTTAATCGTGCGCAGACTTTTGATTCGTATCGCGGTTCGTTGCGATTTGGCGCCGGCGGTTTTGCGGTCGGCGATATCCGGCGTGTTTTCCTCCATGAGCTCGGCCACGGCATCGGCCTGAACCATCAGGAAGGCGACAACATCATGGCGTCGCTCATCAGCAATCGCGAAACGCTATCCAACGACGATATCAGCGGCGCCCAAGCCATGTATGGCGCGCCAGCGGCACCGACTCCGACTCCTGCACCGACGGCCACACCTGCGCCAACTCCCGTGGCCGGGGCGTCGCGGCTGGTGAATATTTCTACGCGTATGAAAGTTGGTGTGGGCGCCGATGTCCTCATCGGTGGCTTCATTATTCAAGGAACGCAGCCAGAACAAATGCTCCTGCGCGCCTCCGGACCGTCGCTTGGAACAGCCGGAGTGAAGGGCTCGATGCAGGACCCGATGTTGGAGCTTTATGATTCCAGCGGCGTAATGATTTCGCAGAATGACGACTGGCAATCAGGTGGTCAGGCGGCATCGATCACCGCCGCGGGGTTGGCGCCGAATAACTCTGCGGAAGCCGCCTTGGTCGCGACTCTTCAACCGGGCGTTTACACTGCGATGGTTCGCGGCCGGAATAACACGCAAGGCGTGGCGCTGGTGGAAGGCTACGAGTTGGACGCACCGGGCTCGCGGCTGGTTAATCTTTCCACGCGCGGCCGCATTGGCGTCGGAGACGAAGTCCTCATTGGAGGTATTATTTTGCAGGGCACAGCGAACAAGCGTGTCATTCTGCGCGCAGTCGGGCCGTCGCTGGCAGGAGCAATTGCCGGAGCTTTGGCCGATCCCGTGCTTGAGGTTTATAACAGTAGCGGACAGTTGGTCGCTTCTAACGACAACTGGACGACGAGCGCCCAAAGCGCCGAAATTGGGGCCACTGGTTTAGCGCCCTCGAACCCGCTGGAAAGTGCCGTCGTCACGGTTCTCGCGCCAGGTGGATATACCGCAATTGTGCATGGAGCGAACGGCAGCACCGGTATCGGAGTCGTAGAAGTTTACGACCTCGAATGAGATGACTAATCGTGGAATTCTCACTGAAATCGTGGAATATTCTGACCGCTCCCAGCCTCGCTAGACAAACTCAGCTTGTCCTTATTATGAAAAAAAATCTCATTTCCTCTCTGATCCTTTGCGCGTCTCTCGGACTTGGCGTCGCGCGCGCCACCACCGTCATTCCGCCGAGTTTTGATGAGCTTGTCGGCGAAGCTGAAATCATTTTCCAAGGCACCGTCACCGAGGTGAAATCGCAATGGACCGGTGAGGGCGGCGAGCGTCACATCGTTACCTACGTTAGCTTCCAGGTGGAAGATGCCGTCAAAGGCAATCCGGGAGCGGCCTTCACCATGCGCATGCTAGGCGGCACGGTCGACGGTACAACCATGGAAGTAACCGATTCGCCGAAATTCAAAGTTGGCGAGCGCGAGATTCTTTTCGTCGAGCATAACGGAACGCAATTCATTCCTCTCGTCGGTATCATGCACGGACGTTTTCATGTCGCGCAGGATGCATCCACCGGGACGGAAATGGTGTTAACGAATAGCGGCCAGACTGTGACCAATCTCGCGCAACTAGGGAAAGAAGATCCGCTCGAGCATTCGGAAAAGAATCGCGCCAACACCAACGCCCCCGTCCAATCGCTTGATACCAATTCATTCAAGTCCGCCATCCGGGCGAAATTGAATCAATCGTAAAATCGAATCACTCGTTAGGCGCCGGCCGCGTTCGTTCGGCAGGCCTCGCTGCGTTGCCGTGCACTCTGGCTAATGGTAAGTAGCGCGGTGTTCCGCTCGCGTAGTTTTTGGCTCGCATTCGCTCTTCTTGCTTTCGCGGCCTTGCCGCACCGTTCGCATGCTCAGGTTTTTGAGGGACGCGAGCTGGTTAAAGCGGAGTTGCTTGCCGACACAAACGCGATCGCGCCGGGCAGGGCGTTCACCATCGGTCTGCATCTGCGGATGGTTCCCGGCTGGCACACCTATTGGAAATTTCCCGGCGACGCGGGCATTCCGACCGAAATCAAATGGAGCCTCCCGCCCGGGTGGAAAGCAGGCGAAATTCTGTGGCCGATTCCGCTCAAGTTGACGGAGCCGGGCGACATTCAAATCTACGGATATCACGACGAGGTTCTCCTTCTCCAGGAGATCACCCCGCCGGCTTCAATCTCAGAGTCGACAGTCAAGCTATCCGCCGAGGCAAACTGGCTGGTCTGCGAACGGCTCTGCATTCCGGGCGCCGCCACCCTTTCGCTCGATTTGCCGGTTAACGCGCAAGGCGCTCCGGCGAACGAAGAGTTGTTTTCGCGCTTCCGCCGGGCGCTCCCGCAATCCTGGCCCGGTGCAGACGTCGCTTCTGCCAATTGGTCCAAGGCCGGAACGGAGCTTTCTTTCGAGATCAAGAGCGCCGCGCTGACTGATCACGCCGCGATCGATTTTTATCCGGCGCCCGGTGAGCAGGTCGTAGTCGGCCATCCTCGCGTCGAGCGAACTGCGGGCGGCATGACGGTCCGCGTCCCGATCGAATCGAACGATAAAAAACTCGAGGCCATTCCGGGCCTCATTGTTTTTGGTCAAACTCCCGACGGTCCGGACCGCAACGCCTGGCAGTGGAATGGCGCAACCCCCATCGCATCGGCCGCCGTCGCCGCGCCGAACGGGTCACGCAGTCTCCTGACCTTTCTCTTCTTCGGTTTCCTCGGCGGATTTATTTTGAACCTGATGCCGTGTGTTTTGCCCGTCATCTCGCTGAAGATCTTCGGCCTCATCCAGCACGCCGGGAACGATCGCCGTCACATTCTGAAAAGCGGCCTGGCCTTTGTCGCCGGCATTTTCGTTTGGTTTATCGCGCTCGCCTTGTTGCTAATCGTGATCAAGCGCGCCGGTGGCGAGATTGGCTGGGCGATCCAGTTCACCAATTCCTATTTTGTCCTGGGGATGAGTGTCGTCGTCCTCGTTTTCGCCCTGAACCTTTTCGGCGTCTTCGAAATCGTCCTGCCGCAAGGCGCTAATCGCGGCCTGCTTTCCGCGAGTGCCGGGCACAGCCACGCCGCCTCGTTTTTCCAGGGCGTGTTTGCCACCATTCTGGGGACTTCCTGCACCGCGCCGGTTCTGGGAGCCGCCGTCGGCTACGCGCTCACCCAAAGCGCCGGGATCATCCTGCTCATGTTCCTCGCCGTCGCGGCTGGAATGGGCGGACCATATCTCCTGCTCTCCGCCCAGCCTGCCTGGGTAAAATTTCTGCCCAAACCCGGCGCATGGATGGAGCGGGTCAAACAGCTGATGGGTTTTCCGATGCTGGCGACCCTCGTTTTTCTGCTCTACGTCCTCGGCGCGCAACGCGGGCCGGAAGCCATCATCTGGACCGCGTGCTTTCTCCTCGTGATCAGTCTGGCCTGCTGGATGAAAGGCGCGTTTCTTCTTCCGACTTCGTCAGCCAGGAGCCGCGCCGTCGTCATCCTGCTCATCCTCGTGCTCGTGCTCGGCGGCGGACATTATTTCATCCGCGAAAAGTTCTCCGAGACACACCTGGAAACTTCTTCCGCAACAGCGGTGGGCGACTGGCAAACATTCACCTCCGAAAAGTTGGACGCCGCTCTCGCACAGAACCGCGCCATCTTCATCGATTTTACCGCTGCGTGGTGCGTCACCTGTAAGTTCAACGAAGCGACCGTCCTCGAATCGGGCGCTGTGCGCGAAGCCTTCGCGCGCCACGGCATTCTTAAATTCAAAGCCGATTGGACGAACGCCGATCCTACGATCACCAAATATTTGAAACAATTCGGCCGGCCGGGTGTCCCACTTTATGTCCTCTACCCAGGCGGAAAATCCGAACCGATCATCCTGCCGGAATTGCTGACCAAAAACATCGTCCTGGAAAAACTCGAAACCATCGCGCCGCAAGTCGCGGGCAAATAATCTATGAAAACAAAACTGTTCCTCACCGCATTCACCGTTCTCGCCGCGACCTCATTGTTCGCGTCTGAATCTCCAAAAGTCGGCGCGACCGCGCCCGACTTTTCGCTCGCTGACGCCAAAGGCAAAACGCATTCGCTCGCCGATTTCAAAGGCAAATATGTCGTGCTCGAGTGGTTCAATCCTGAATGCCCATTCGTGAAAAAGCATTACGGCAGCGGCAATATGCAAAAGCTGCAGCAGGAATATTCCGGTAAAGGGGTCGCGTGGATGTCGATCGATTCCTCTGCTTCGGGCAAAGAAGGAAGCCTGACTGCGGAGGCCGCGCAAAAGACAATCGCGGATTGGAAAATGAGCTCCACCACGCTCTTGCTCGATCCCGAAGGAAAAGCCGGTCAAGCCTACGGCGCGAAAAACACTCCGCACATGTTCGTGATCAATCCCGAAGGCAAAATTGTCTACGAAGGCGCGATCGACAGCAAAGCAACGCCAAATCCAAAGGACATCGATAGCGCGACCAACTACGTGAAAGTTGCGCTCGATGAATCGATGGCCGGTAAGCCGGTCAGCAATGCGAACACCAAGCCCTACGGCTGCTCGGTAAAGTATTGAGCTTGCCTAACGAGTGAAGCGCGATGCCAGTCGCAGGATTGGCATCGGCGTCATTCGGACGAGGAGAATTCCGAGCTTCATCGGCCAGCCTGGAATCGCGATCGGCCGGTCGTGTTCCACCGCGGCGATGCCGGCGCGCACCGCCTGCGCCACCGATACGTAGGTGACCTCAGGACCTAAGTTCGTTTTGCCGCCGGATCGCGTCGCGACTTCGCCGAATTCCGTATGGACCGGGCCGGGACAAAGTGCACTTACTCCGACGCCAGTCCCGCGCAGTTCCGTGCGCAGCGCCTCCGAAAAGCTGGTCACATAAGCCTTGGTCGCGGCGTAAACACCGAGATTCGCCAGCGGCAGGAACGACGCCGACGAGCTCACATTTAGAATCGCGCCGTGTTTTCCGGTGATGATCGATGGAAGTAATCGGCGCGTCAGTCGCGTCAGTGCAACGACGTTGACCTGCAGCATGTCGTTCACGCGCTCCGGGTCGCTCGTCGCGAATGTTCCGTGATCGCCCAAACCTGCATTATTAATCAGGAAATCGATTGGGATTTCGTCCTTCTCCAGCTCGTCGCACAGCGCATCGACTGCATCCGATTTCGATAAGTCTGCCGCACGGACATGCACCGTCAGGTTCGGATGCAGCTTGGTGAGTTCATCGCGCAATTCTTCCAGACGCTCCAGGCGCCGCGCCACCAGGACGAGGGAACGCGCGCGCCCGGCAAGTTGGCGGGCGAATTCCTGGCCGAGCCCGGCGGAAGCTCCGGTGATCAAGGCGGTGCAGCTGTTTAATTTCATCGCAACGAGGGCTCCAGAATTCGCCAGACGGTTTCCGCGATCGCGCGATGTCCTGCCGCGGTCGGATGAATCTGATCCGGCTGATTTAACTCACGCATGCCGCCCACGCCCTCAAGGAGGAAAGGGATGAGCATGGCTTGATTGGCCTGCGCGATTTCCGGATAAGCTTGCTGAAAACTTCTCGCGTAATCCGCGCCGAGATTGGGCGGAATTTGTATCCCGGCGATCACGATTTTCGCCTTAGGATTTTTCGCCTTCGTTTTGTCGATAATCGCTTGCAGATTGGATTTCAACGACGCGACCGGCAGTCCGCGCAATCCATCATTCCCGCCTAGCTCGATCACGAGTAGATCGATCGGGCGTTGCAGAAGCCAGTCGATCCGGCGCAATCCACCCGCGGTGGTGTCGCCGCTCAATCCGGCGTTTTCCACTCGGAATGGGAGCTTCGCTGCCTGGATTTTTTCGCCGATCAAAGCTGGAAAGCTCTCGTTAGGCTGGACCCCATAGCCCGCGCTCAAACTATCGCCCAGAAAGACGATTGTCTTCTCCGGCGTTTGCGCATCGGCCAGACAGGGAAACGCTATGAGAGCGATCCAACAAATCAGTTTCTCCATGCGCGGCCTATCATGTTCGCGTAAGCAAGACGCGCCCGCTTCCACCGTCAATGACCACGATTCTCGACGTCCAGCATCTGACCAGGAGTTATCGCAGCGGCGCAGGCATGCTCACCGTCCTGAAAGAAATTTCATTCACTCTTCCACAGGGCGCGACCTGTTCGATCCTGGGCCCGTCCGGCAGCGGCAAGACCACTTTACTCGGCCTTTGTGCGGGACTCGACCGCCCCACTTCTGGTTCCGTCCTGCTCGCGGGAAATCCGCTGGCGAATTGCGACGAAGACGAACGCGCCCGCATTCGTAATCAGCATGTCGGATTCGTTTTCCAAAACTTCCAGCTCATCCCGACTCTGACTGCGCTCGAGAACGTGACTGTGCCGATGGAGTTGCGCGGCGATCGCAGCGCGCGCTCCCTGGGTTTGGACTTGTTAGACCGCGTCGGCCTGCGCGATCGCATCGAACATTATCCGGCCCAACTTTCCGGCGGCGAACAGCAACGCGTCGCGCTGGCCCGCGCCTTCATTAATCGCCCGCAAATCCTTTTCGCCGACGAACCAACCGGCAATCTGGACGCCGAGACGAGCAGCGGAATTATCGAGATTATGTTCGAGTTGAATCGCAGCGCCGGCACCGCGCTGGTCCTGGTCACGCACGACATCGAAGTGGCGAAACTGACCGAGCGCACTATTCGCCTGCGCAACGGCGAGATGGTAGCGGGATTTCCACCGGCGCCGGGTGAACAACATGGCGGCGAGACGTCGCCGCTTCGCTGAAAAATCGCATCGGTGAATGCTTTTATCTTCCGCATGGCGTGGCGCGACAGCCGCTCCAGCCGGCGGCGTTTGCTCGTGTTTTCGATCTCGATCACGCTCGGAATTGCGGCCCTCGTCAGCATCGGGTCGTTCCGCCAAAGCCTGTCGCGGGCGATCGACGAGCAGGCGCGCACTCTCCTCGGCGCGGACTTGATCGTGGATGCCTCGCGGCCGTTTAGCGCGGAGGAGGAAACATTCTTGCACTCGTTAGGCGAACCGCAGGCGCGCGAGACGCGCTTCACCACCATGGCGGTGTTTCCCAAGGCTGGCGGCACGCGCCTCATTCACGTCCGGGCGCTCGGCGGAGCCTTTCCTTTTTACGGCGCGATGGAAACCGAGCCGGCTTCCGCGGCGCGCGAGTTTCGAGACGGCGCGCGCGCGATCGTCGAAGAAAGCCTGCTCATCCAGTTTGGCGTCAAAGTGGGCGATCCGATAAAAATCGGCGAGGCCGAATTCACCGTCGCCGGCGTGTTGAAGAAAATGCCGGGCGAAGCTTCCGCCGCGGCCTCCTTCGCACCGCGTGTTTACATTCCCCTGCAAAATCTCGCTACGACCAATCTGCTCAAACCCGGCAGCGTCGCGCGTTACCGCGATTACGTGAAGTTTCCTGAGGGCACCGATCCCGAGCAGCGCGTCGCTCCGCTTATCCCGCAATTCCAGCGCTTCAAGCTCGACTACGATACGGTCGCGAAACGGAAGCGCGATCTCGGCGAAGCGCTCGATAATCTTTATCGCTTTTTGAATCTCGTCGGTTTCATTTCACTTCTCCTCGGCGCCGTCGGAGTCGCGAGCGCGATCCAGGCGCATCTGCAACAGAAGCATCGCACTGCGGCGATCCTTCGCTGTCTGGGCGCTTCGGCGCGCAGCACCGTCGTCATTTATTTGCTCCAGGCAGCGGCGATGGGGCTGGTCGGTGCGGTGACTGGCGCCGCGCTCGGCCTGGTCGCGCAGCGAATTTTCCCTGCAGTCCTCAAGAGTTTTATCCCGCTTCCGATTTCAAATACGATCGCGTGGGAGCCAGTGGTCCGCGGCACGATGATCGGTTTCGGCATCTGTGTTTTATTCGCACTGCCCGCGCTCCTGCGCTTTCGCCGCCTCTCGCCGCTTCTGATTTTGCGCTCGGGCGGGGAGAACGAATCGGGGCCGCGCTTCGATCGCGTCGTTTGGTTTGTTTACGCCATCATGGGCGCGAGCGTGACCGCCTTCGCCATTTCGCAGAGTGAAACCTGGAAGCGCGGAGTCATCTTCGCCGCCGTGCTCGGATTAGCCGTCGGCGTTTTCGCCGGCATGGCCAGGCTTCTCATTTTTCTGGTGCGAAAATTCTTCCCGCACTCCTGGAGCTTCCCGCTCCGCCAGGGCCTGGCCAATCTCTATCGGCCAAACAATCGCACCTTGCTCCTCACCATTTCGCTCGGGCTCGGCACCTTCCTCCTGCTTAATCTTTATCTTTCGCGCGAAGTCTTGCTCGCGCAGTTCCACTCGATCGATGCGAACAATCAGCCGAATATTTTTCTCTTCGACATCCAGCCGGATCAAACCAGGGAAGTGGCTGAGCTGGTGCAGGCGCAAGGTTTACCCGTAATCCAGGAGGCCGCGATCGTGACCATGCGGTTGTCCGAAATCAAAGGTCGCCTAACGAGTGATATCATGGCCGATCCATCGCGCAAAATTCCGGAATGGGAATTGCAGCGCGAATATCGGAGCACGTATCGCGAGCATCTTTCCGAAACGGAAAAGATCGTGGCGGGCGAATGGATTGGGCGAGTCGATTACCAGCCGGGCCAGGTGGTGCCGGTTTCGCTCGATAAGGAAATCGCGCGCGATTTCGAAGCGAAGGTGGGCGACGAGTTGGTCTTTGACGTCCAGGGCATCCCGATCAAGACCCGGATCGCAAGCCTGCGCACGGTGGATTGGAAACGTTTCCAGACAAATTTCTTCGTCGTGTTTCCGGCCGGCGTGCTGGAAGCCGCGCCCACTTTCAATGTCCTGGTCAGCCGCGTGCCGGACGCGACCAGCTCCGCGCGTTTGCAGAATGCGGTCGTGGCGAAATTTCCAAATGTTTCCGCGCTCGATCTCACTTCCGTTATTCAAACGGTCGATTCCATTCTGACCAAAGTCGCGCTCGTCATTCGCGTCATGTCGCTCTTTACGGTTGGTGCTGGCTTGATCGTTCTGGGAAGCACGATTTGGAGCGGCCGGTACCAAAGGCTGAAAGAAAGTGTCTTGCTCCGAACACTGGGCGCGAGCCGCGCGCAGATCTACAAAATCCTTTGCGCGGAGTATCTCATGCTCGGTCTGCTCGCGAGTGTGACTGGAATTCTTCTCGCCCTCGCCTCCAGTTGGGCCCTGGCGAGATTCGTTTTCAAACTCGATTACGCGCCGTCAATCTGGCCACTTTTCGTCGCAGTGTTTTCCGTGAGCGCGCTCACGGTTGCGATTGGGCTCTTTACCAGCCGCGGGATTGGCACCACTCCGCCTCTAGAGATTCTGCGCGCGGAGTTGGAATAATCACTCGTTAGGCCGAGAGAGCTGATTTGTCATCCTGAACCGCGCAGACGGTGAGGGATCTCATAATCGATCCCGCGTTAACTCAGTCCCGTGAGCGTGATCCGCTAGCCCGCGTGCGATCCCTCGTCGTCTTCGCTACTCGGGAAGACGCCGTTGGATGCGCGAGACCGGTCGAGCGCGCGGGATCGAGCGAACGCAGTTCTGCTGTTGTCAGCGGTCGCCAATGTCCGCGTGGGATATTGCCCAGTCGCAGATTTCCAATCCGCACCCGCACCAGTCGTTTCACTTCATAGCCGATCTCGTAAAACATGCGCCGGATCTGCCGGTTAATTCCCTGGCGAAGCACCACCCGGAGCAGGATCGGCTTGACCGGATAGACGCGTTCCAGCCGCGCGCGCTCGCCCTCGAGCATGACGCCGCGCAAAAGTTTTTGGGCCAGTTCCGGAGCCCAGGGGCGATCGAGCGTCACCTCGTATTCCTTTTCTACTTTATAACGTGGATGACTCAGCCGCTGCGCGAGATCGCCATCATTCGTTAGCACGAGAAGTCCTTCGCTCGGCGCATCGAGCCGGCCGACATTGAAGAGCCGTGGCATCTGTGGCGGGAGCAAATCGAAAATGGTGTCGCGCGCGTTTGGATCGCTCCGGGTCGAGACGAACCCCGCAGGTTTATTGAGGACGATGTGAAGCTGGCGCTCGGCCCGCACCATTTTGCCCCCAACTTTGACGTGGTCGCCTTGCTCCGGCTGCGCGCTGAAATCGGTGCAGACTCGCCCGTTGATCGTGACCCGGCCGGCAGCGATTAACTCATCGCAGTGCCGTCGCGAACCGATCCCGGCCGCAGCGAGAAAACGGTTCAGGCGCATGGGTGAATGTGGCCGCCTCGCGGTCGCGGCGAAGGACGACGGAGCGCCGTGCTACTGCGCTTACGCGTCCGGCTTGGTCTTGGGAAGGCCGACAACTTTCGCGCCGTCCTTCCACTGGCCGCGTTTCTTCAACAGTTCGACGCGCTCGAAACGTTTCAGAACATTTCGTTTGGCCGTGATGGTGCTGGCGCCTTTAAGACTGCGATGCTGAGACATAATGAACTCCTGCCAAAAGTGAGCGGCAACAGTAGAGGCGAGGTTCGATTTTTCAACTGCTATCGCCGCATCTCAAGGGCGATTGCTCAGCACGACGTGTCCGCCGCAAGCCGCTTCCTGGTGAAAAATGTGAAACTCCGTGGTCAGACGTTCCTGCCAGTATGGGACACGCTCTTTTCCAATGATGAGATAAACCGGGTGAGGCGCGCGCAGTTTTTCCGTGACCGCGTCCTGACTCGCGAATGGAGACACGATGAGCGGTGGCTTATCGAGATAAAACTCCAGGCTGCTACCAGAAGACTCAGAGCCTTCGAAAAGGACTTCGCCCGCTTTGCTTAACTTCGGTTCAAGAAAGCGGGCGGCCTCCGCGAGCGACAGGTAGGATCCGAAGCGCGCCATCCCTTCCGCGATGCACAAACCGATCGGAACCATTCCGAGCAGGAGGATTGCGATCGCCAGCGTCTCGCGATCGCGCCAGGAAAAATACGCGCCGGCGCCCGCGAAGAAAAGAATGGCAGCGCCGATCAGCCCAACGACTGCACGAGTACTTAACCAAGCGGAGGGAAGAGGCGGCAGCATCGCGGTGAAATCCAGGGCGGCGGCGCAAATGACGGCGATTCCCGCGGCCGCGACAAGAGCGAAACCAGCCAATCGCAGTGAAGATGACGTCCGCTCCCACGCGGTCGCGGCGAAAAGCGCAGACCCGCTCCACAGGCTGATCGAGTCGAAATTTTGGCGTTGTGAAATGAAAGGGAGTGGCAGGAATCCGATCGCTATCCAGCAAAGTGGCAAGGCGGCTGCGAAATCGAATTCGTGCGGACGGAAGACTTTTCGCCAGGCCAAAGTGACGCCGGGCAGGATGAGAAATATAGTGGGAAACGCAGAGGCGAATTGAAAACCGAGGAACGGTCCGAGCCCCACACCGTCGAGATTTCGAGCTTCGGTCCAGGCGAACCATGGCAGGACAAGCGCGAGGAGAAGCAAAAGGTTCGGCCAGAAAAAAAGAGCGCGAAACCGCAGGCGCGCTTCCCGAAAAAACAATGCGAGCAAAAGAAAAACAGCGGCAGGATAGAGCAATGCGATCAAACCTTTCGTCAGGCAGGCGAGAGCCGCGCAAATCCAAACGCCCGCGAACCAGAAGCGCCGATTGCGCTGTCGTTGAAATCCGCGGACTGCGCAGAAAATCGTCCCCCCGATGAAGGCGGCGAAGATCGGCTCCGGAGTTGCCAGCCGAGGCCAGACGAAGGAGCCGAGACTGCAAAGATGAATCAATCCCGCGCTAAAGCCGCGCCAATATCCGCCGAGCCGTTCGCCGATTAGAAACGTAAAAGCGACGCATCCTACCATCGCCACTGCGGCCGGCAGGCGCGCGCCGATCGCATTCACGCCAAAGATTTTATAGGATGCGATCGTCAGCCAGCGACCCAGCGGCGGCCCCGGCGCGGACCACGTGTCCGCACGCAACATCGCGCGGGCCGCGCTCGCATGGTGGCCTTCGGCGCCGTTCTGAATATCGCCCCAGCCGACCGTGCCGATTTGCAGAATCGCGGCGAGCGCGAGCAGAAACGCGAGCAGGGCATGCCGTGTCGGCGGTGGCGGAAGCACCTGCGGCTCGATGAGTGTTTCGTCCAGGCCGAAAGTGCGAATTCCCGCAGGCATCGATCACTCGTTAGGCAGAAGTCGAACGGTATTTATCCCAGTCCGACGGCAGCCGCTGCAGTTTGGCCGAAGGCATCTCGATAATCGCGAGCGATTGCCGGCATTCGGCGATCAGCGCTTCGTCGCCCGCGCGCGTGATTCGGAAAGCGCACCAAAAGCGGACGCGTTCCACGCGATCAAGCCAGCCATCAATAAAAAGACGATCGCCCAGTCGGGCAGCGCGGCGATAATCGATCTCGGTCCGCACCACCACCGGGTATTTCTTTTCTTCCGTCATCTGCACGAGCGGCAAACCCAGTTGTTCGGCCAGAAGAGTGCGCGCCGTTTCGATGAAACGCAGGTAGGCGATGTTGTGAACCACCGCCGCGCAATCGGTATCGAAAAACATCACCTGCACTTCCGTGCGAATACGGACCGCGTCACTCATGAGCGGCGGGAACATGGCCCGGAATCGGACTCGGAAGCAACATTTGCAGGACCGCCTCCGTTACTTCTTCGGAAGTGACTTCCTTCATGCAGCGAAAATCGATTGGGCATTCGCGCAGGAAACACGGACTGCATTCCACGTGATGGCGCACGACCGAATTGTTGCGGCCGAGCGGTCCGGTCAGCCGATCCTCGGTGGAACCGAAAATCGCGACGACCGGCACGCCGAGCAAGGTCGCCAAATGCATCGTGCCCGTATCATTCGTGAGAAGAAGACGGCAGTCGCGCAACTCGTCGATCAATTGTTCGAGTGTTGTTTGCCCGATGCGATTCACGCAATTTCCGTTCAAGGAGTTAGCGATCGTTCGCCCGACTTCCGCGTCCGCCGCGGTGCCAAATAAATTCCATTGCACGGCCCGTTGCGTCGCGACCGCAGCCGCGACTTCCGCGAAACGCTCGGGTAACCAGCGTTTGGCAGGTCCGTATTCAGCGCCCGGACAGAGACCAAGCTTATCACCAGAGCGCTCCGACCTCTGCGGAAGGGGAATGATCCCATTCGCTGCGCCCAGATCGCGCGCAAGATGAAGGTAATTATTTACCTGGTGCGTAATCGGACCTGTCGTTAGGCGTGGCGGCACGATTTGGTTTAAGAGCCACGAACGATGATGTCCGCGAAAACCGACGCGACGTGGAATGCCGGCCAACCAGACTTCGAGCGCGGAACGAAGTGAGTTTGGGAAAAGGATCGCGACCTCGAAGGGCTTCTGTTTCCGAAAGAGACGCACGCTCGAAAAAAGGGAACGCGCCGGCAGCGCCATCACTTCGTCCACTTCGTCGATCAATTTCCAAATCGGCGCGAGATTTGCCGGAGCGGCCACGGTGAGATGGGCATCGGGCCGGCCACGTTTGATCGCGCGCACCGCGGCACTGCTAAGCACGCTATCGCCCAGCCAATTCGTCGCGCGGACCAGAATGCGGAACGGTTTCAACTCGTTAGGCGCGAGTTCCGGTGGAAGATAGACACCGCGTTTGTAGCGTGACAAAAGGAAATTTGGCTTTGGTGTTTTCCAGCGGTTGTGCACCCAAAACCAATCCTCCGGCGCGCGGCGAATTTGCTCCGCGATGACCTGGTTGGTCTTGGCCGTAAGCGACTGCACCGAATCGCCCGGTGCATCATAGCGCGCGGTAAAAACCATTCGCCAACGCCCCGGCCCATCCGAAAAAACCGCCGCGCCGATGACTGCGGCGCCGGTCCGTTTCGCGAGCAATCCCGGCAGGGACGTGGTCGAAGCGAGCCGGCCGAAAAACGGCGTCCACAATCCCTGATCGCCGGCGTGCTGGTCGGTCAGGATTCCGATCAAACCGTTCTGACGAAGGAGCGTGATCGCTTTTTGAAATCCTTCCCGACGGTCGAAAAGCTCGACGCCGGCGCGCGCGCGTCTTTGCCGCACATCCTCATCGATGAATCGGTTGCCGAGCGGCTGGTAAACGGTGCTGAGTGGGACGTAGCCAAAATATTTTGGGAAGAGCTGCGCGAATAATTCCCAGCAACCCATGTGGCTGAGCGTGAGCACGACGGCGTGTCCGGAACGCAAGGTCGCGTGCACGACCTCATCGTTTTCGAGCGTGACCCGCTCCGCCACTTTCTCGAGCGGCATCCGCCCAAGTTTGACCGTGGCGAGCAGATTGGCGCCGAGGCGCTGAAAATGACGCCGCGAGAGGCGGCGCAGCTCGCGCGCGGATTTCCCGTCGCTGAAGGCGATGGCAAGATTGCGCTGAGCCAACCCGCGATAACCTCCGAGCAGCGCCCAAGCAAGAAATCCTAGAAAATTGCCTAACGAGTAAAGCGCTCGGAGCGGAAACAGACTAACGAGTGCTGAGGCTCCCTGGTAGAGGAGATAGAGACAGTAATCGAGCATGCGAAAATCAGCGGTGCCGACGGGTAAATTTGCCTGCGTCGGCCATCAATCAATATAATGTCGCAGTCTTGCCGCACTCCGCCCATTTTCTTCGCGACGATTTCACGCGGCTCCTCACGCAAAAATTCGGGGCGGGCAAATTTTTCGTCGTTGGGCTTCCCGGCGAAGAGGGAGAGGCGGTCGGTTCTTCGTCACGCGCGGGCGAAGTAGCGGTGTGGTTTTACGCGAAAACAAATGCGGATGATGAAGCGGTCGTCGCTGAGCTGGCGCAGTCAGTAGAGAAGATTGTCTTGCTGCCGAATCGCGGAGCGGACGCGACGAAACGGCGCCCGGCGCTGGTGGAAAGATTTCACGCTTTCGGTTTTGCGCCCGACTACGATTGCGACTTGGCCGAGCTTGAAAGCAGTGCGCTATTACTCGTTAGGCAAGATCAAGCTCGCGGGCTTTCCGGGCCGGCGGTGGAAAACGCGATCGGGCGTTTGAACCAACGCGTCGGCTGGCTGGAGCGGACTTTGCGGACGCGCCTGTCGGAGCTGGAGGCGGCCGACCGTCACATCGCGAAACTGGAAGAAAAGCTTCTGGATTTGAAGGAAGCGAAGAAGCAGCTCAAGCTCTTGAAGCAGGAAAAGCAGGCGCTGCGGAAATCGCCGGAGCGAAAGATCGGGCAGGTATTGCTCGCGCCTTATCGGCTGCCGCAAAAATTAATGCGCGCGGTTAGGAACCGCCGGCAAACCGCGCAGGAGGCCCCGCGTCATAGTGTCGGATCGGCCACGGAATATCAGGCTTGGTTGGAACGGCATCGCGCGAATCCGCAGGAAGTGAAGGCGATGCAAAAAGAGGCGCGTTCCTTTTCGGTCGCGCCGTTGATCAGCATCATCACGCCGGTTTTCAATACACCGGTAGATTGGCTAAAGGCGGCGGTCGATTCCGTTTGTGCGCAGGCTTACGAACAGTGGGAGCTGATCTTGATTGATGACTCTTCCACAGACGCAAAAACACTTGCGGCGTTGCCTGGAATAGCTGCGCTCGATTCCCGCATCCGCCTGCTTCGCCGCGAAACAACCGGAGGAATCTCGGCTGCGTCTAACGAGGGATTGGCGGCAGCGGCGGGCGATTGGATCGGGTTGCTCGATCACGATGATTTTCTCGAACCCGACGCGCTTTTCCAAACAGCGCGGCTTCTCCAGTCGAATCCGGAGGCGGACCTGATTTACTCCGATGAAGACAAGCTGACTGAGAAAGGTTTTGATTCGCCCCTCTTCAAACCGGATTGGTCGCCGGACTTTTTTCTTTCTTACAATTACCTCTGTCATTTCATCACCGTGCGCCGATCGCTGGTGGCGGAAGTTGGCGGCTTTCGAGCAGAGTTCGATGGCGCGCAGGATTACGATCTGCTCCTGCGTGTCTCGGAAAAAACGCAGCGCATTCATCATGTGCCGCGGGTCCTTTACCATTGGAGGCGCACGAACACCTCCACCGCGGATAACATCCGGCGGAAACCGAACGCGCTCGAAGCAGGCCGCAAAGCAGTCGAGGAGCATTTGCACAGGATGCGCCAGCGCGCGCATGTCGTGGTTGACTGGCGGACTCACGCTTATCGGGTGAAGCGCGAAATCCTGGAGCCGCAAAAGATCAGCATTATCATCCCGGCCCGCGACGGGATTCCTTTTCTCGCGCGCTGTATCGACAGCCTAACGAGTAATACTAGTTACCCCAATTACGAGATCGTGATTGTCGACAACGAGAGCACGTCGCCGGAAGCGCGTGATTATTTTGCGCGCACGCCGCATCGCGTTCTGCCTTTTCAAGGGCCCTTCAATTTTTCCGCGCTCAACAATTTCGCAGTGGAAGAAACGGACGCACCCTGGCTCTTATTTTTGAATAACGATGTGGAGATCAACGATGGAGAATGGCTCAGCCTGATGGCGGAACATGTGCAACGGCCGGAAGTCGGAGCGGTCGGTGGACGATTGCTCTTTCCCGACGAGACCGTGCAACATGCCGGCGTGGTCGTTGGCGTCGGTGGGATCGCGCAGCATGCCTTTCGCGGATTTCCGGCGGAGAATCCGGGGGTGGCTCGGCAGTTGCAGGTGATTCGTAATTACAGCGCGGTAACGGGCGCGTGTTTGCTGACGCGGCGTGAAGTTTTCGAAGAGGTAGGCGGATTCGATGAAGAACGGTTGCCGGTCACATTCAACGATGTGGACCTTTGTTTGAAAATACGGCGCGCCGGTTACCTGATTGTCTACACACCTTTCGCGAAGCTTTATCATCATGAATCGGCCACGCGCCGGCCAGCGATGGAGCCGCGCGAGACAGAAGTGATGCAGGAACGCTGGGCAGATGTGCTGGCGCGCGATCCGTATTACAATCCGAACCTGACCCGTGAGCGGGCCGACTTCTCGTTAGGCAAATGAATCATCCGGCCACGACTAAGAATTGCCAGTCTGAGCGCAGAGCGCGTGAGATCGGAAATAGTCAGAGATCCTTCGCTTCGCTCAGGATGACAATTCTCGGGAGCCGCGCTTAATGAGCGGAGTGGACGATAATCTTTGGTCGGGAATTTCTGAGGAAGCGCGAAAGGCTTTAAAGACACGCGATTATGCGGCGAGGACCGCGATCGAGGCAGGTCGTCTGCTGGCGGAGCGAGATGACAACTGGATCCCGGGCGTGGAAATTTTTCCGCGGACCATTTATCCGCAACGGCATCGCGGATCCTTCGGAGAATTCGCGCGGCGCGACGAAGGCGTCCTGGCAACGATCGGGTTTTGGCCGGCGCAATGGGCCAGCGCGCGCATGTTCGCGCAGACTGCGAAAGGATTTCATATCCATCCGCCGAGTGTGCCGGAAGGGGCGGACCCCGCCGCCTGGTTGCAGCGGCTCTTTGCTGAGGAAGCGGAAAATTACTCCCTGCGGCGTTACAGCGAAGAGCAATGGGACGTGATGTTCATCGTGCAAGGCGTGGCCGAGATGATTCTGCGTGAGGCGCGCGCCGGAATGCCCGCGCGCGCGATGCATTTCGTCATCGACGGCGATAACCACGGCGGAAACAACAACGTCGCCGTTGTCATTCCGCCGGGCGTGGCGCATGCCATTCGGGTGGAAGGCTCGGAAGATGTGGTCATGGTTTACGGCACGAGCACTTCCTTTCGGCCGGAGTTTGAAGGACGAATCGCGAGCGAGATCGAGACCGCGACGCTGCCGGAAAGCTGGCAGAAATTTCTCGCGCAATAACCGTGCGATGAGCAAGCGGCACTTCGTCGCCTCGGAGCCGGAATTGATGGACCGGCCCGATGCATCGCCGGTGGAGTTAGAAGCGGCCTTGCAAAGTCTGCGCGGGCTTAACCGTTACTTTGGCAGTTACAGAATCGTTTCGCGCTTTCTGCCGAATTGGATTAAACGCGGCGATCGTTTGCGCGTGCTCGATCTGGCCACCGGCTCTGCGGACATTCCTCGGCTAGTGGCCGATCACGCGCGCGAGGTGGGCGCGGAAGTGAAAATCATCGGGGTTGATTTCCAATCTTCGACGATCGAGACCGCGCGCCAATTAAGCGCGAGTTATCCGGAGATCGACTGCGTTTGTGGGGATGTTTTTCAA
The DNA here is from genome assembly GCA_964236815.1 of uncultured Chthoniobacterales bacterium. GTDB lineage: Bacteria > Verrucomicrobiota > Verrucomicrobiia > Chthoniobacterales > UBA10450 > JACCTI01. Next base: position 44,459 of record CAXSFN010000003.1, on the reverse strand, counting down.
TTCACAAGCGACCAGCCTTTCGACCTCGTGATTTGTTCGCTGGCGTTGCATCACTTCACCGAAGAAGACGCGGTGCGGCTGCTGCGACGTTGCCGAGAATTGTCGCGCGCTTATGTGTTGGTCTCGGATTTACGGCGCGGATGGGAAGCAGCGATCGGCGTGCATTTGCTCACCACTTTCATCTTTCGAGATCGCATGACGAAGAACGACGGCCGCGTCTCGGCGGCGCGCGCATTTTCCTTCGAGGAACTTCAAAATTTGGCGGAACGCGCCGGCTGGCAGGATTTTGGCGCGGCCAAATGCCGGTTTGCGCGCCAGGCAATTTGGCTCGAACCGCGTTGAGCGAATGAAAATCATTTCGACCGCGCACGAAGCGCACGCGCATGTGCGGGAATATCGCTGCCGGCGCGTGCTGGTGCCGACGATGGGAGGTTTGCATCGGGGGCATCTCGAATTGATGCGCATCGCACGCGGCGTCGCCGGCACTGCTGGAGAAGTTGCGGTCAGCATTTTCGTGAATCCACTTCAGTTCGAACCGGGCGCGGATTTCGAAAAATATCCCCGGCCACAATCTGCCGATGAACAACTGTGCCGTGATGCGGATGTCGACCTGCTCTTCCGGCCTTCGCCTAACGAGATGTATTTCTCCGATCGCTCGGTCGCAGTGGAAGAAAATGAGCTTTCCTCGACGCTCTGCGGCAAGTCGCGACCGGGACATTTCCGCGGCGTCTGCACGGTGGTCGCGAAGCTCTTCAATCTCCTCGCGCCGGCCGCTACGATTTTCGGCGAGAAGGATTTTCAGCAGCTCGCGATCATTCGCCGGATGGTGCGCGATCTAAATTTTCCAATCGAAATAATCGGCGCTCCGACGGTGCGCGAGGCGGATGGTCTGGCCGCGAGTTCGCGCAATCAATATTTGAGTGAAGAGGAACGCCGGCAGGCGCCCGTCCTGCGCGCGGCTTTACTGGGTGCTCGCGCGGGAAATTCGGCGCGGAGCGTAATCGCCGCGGTGCGAGAGCAGATTCAAACCGCGCCGAGCGCTCGGATTGATTACGTCGAAGTCGTCGATGCGTGTACTTTGCAACCAACGGAAACAGCAGGGCCAGATTCGCTCGTGGCCGCCGCCGTTTTTTTCGGCAAAACGCGCTTGATCGATAACATCCGACTCAGGTGAAGGAATACGATTTCGTAGTTATCGGAAGCGGCATCGCTGGACTTAGCTTTGCGCTGAAGGCGGCGAAGCACGGTTCGGTGGCGGTAATCACAAAACGCAAAGGCGCGGATTCCAACACGGCCTGGGCGCAGGGCGGGATCGCGTGCGTGACCAGCAGCGAAGATTCATTCGAGCTGCATGTGCGCGACACGTTGGAAGCGGGCGCGGGCCTTTGCGATGAAGCGGCCGTGCGTACGATCGTGACTGAAGGACCCGAACGAGTGCGCGAGCTGGTGGAGCTTGGTTTGCATTTCGATGAGCGGGAAATCGCGGGTCAACGCGAGCCCGATCTGGGACGCGAAGGCGGACATTCCAAGCGTCGCGTCCTGCACGTCCAGGATGTAACCGGCGCCGAAATCGAGCGGACGCTTTTGCGAGAGCTGCAAAACTCGAAACGAGTGGAGTTGCTCGAGAACCACACCGCGGTCGATTTGATCACGGCGGGAAAGCTGGGCTTTGCGACGGAAGATCATTGTCTTGGCGTCTATGTGCTCGATGAAAAAACGACCGAAGTGGAAACGATTCGCACCGATCGTCTCGTGCTCGCGACGGGCGGCTGCGGGAAAGTTTATCTTTATACGACGAACCCCGATGTCGCGACCGGCGACGGCGTCGCGATCGCCTGGCGCGCCGGGGCGACGATCGCCAACATGGAGTTCGTCCAGTTTCATCCGACGTGTCTGTTTCATCCGGACGCGAAATCGTTTCTCATCTCGGAAGCGGTGCGCGGTGAAGGCGGGATTTTGCGGAACAGCCGTGGGGAGGATTTCATGCAGCGTTATCACCCGCAGGCTTCACTCGCGCCGCGCGATATCGTGGCGCGCGCGATCGATGCCGAGATCAAACGCTCAGGCGCGAAATGCGTTTATCTCGATATTACGCAGAAGCCCGCGTCATTTTTGCGCGAACGTTTCCCGCACATCTACGAAACGTGTTTGCGCTTCGGGATCGACATGACGAAGCAGCCAATCCCGGTGGTGCCAGCGGCGCATTATCAATGCGGCGGAATTAAAACCGACGTGAATGGCGCGACCACGTTGCCCGGTTTATATGCGATTGGAGAAGTAGCCTACACCGGTCTGCACGGCGCGAATCGACTCGCGAGCAATTCGCTCCTGGAAGGTTTGGTCGTGGCCTATCGCGCTTGTGAAGCCATGGTGCGTGACCAGCCGCCGGCTCATCCGGCGCGTGAGATTTCGCTTCCGGAATGGCAGCCCGGCGATGTGCAGGATGTCGATGAGCTGGTCGTGATTTACCACAACTGGGGCGAAATCCGGCGCTTGATGTGGGACTACGTTGGGATCGTGCGGACTGACAAACGTCTGCAGCGAGCGAGCGCCCGATTGCGAAATCTGCAGCGCGAGATCCGCGAGTTTTATTGGAACTTTAAGATCACGGTCGACCTGCTCGAGCTTCGAAACCTCGCGACGGTCGCAGCGCTGATTGTTGATTCCGCCCTCAGTCGAAAGGAGAGCCGCGGACTGCATTACACGCTCGATCATCCCGAGACCGACGATCGCCATTTCCAGCATCCGACCTTATTGAGCCGGATGTAACGTTGGATCCACGCCGGTTGGCAAGTGGCGGTTGAAACCCGGGCGGTTCGTCAGGCCTCGCTTCACCGTCGTTCCGGCGTGGAACGGATGCTGCTAAAATAAATACGATTTTTCCCTAGGCAGGCGAGGGGGAAACGGCTTGCCTGAGAGGAAGAAATCGGATAATCCATGGCCCGGTATTTCACTCAATGAGAAGAACTTTCGCATCCACATTGTTCCTCCTCGGGACGCTCGTGGCCACGCAAGCGCAGTCGCCTTACGAAAGCGCGGCCGACTTTGCGAAATATGCGATGAAGCTGCGCGAGCAAGCCATGCTCAAGGTCGAGCCGCAGGTTTTCGTGCCGACTTCTTCGCGCACCAGCACGCAGCGTTATCCGTGGAAGACGAATATCGTGACCACGGTTTTCTGGATTGGCGAGCAGCCGACGGAGAACAATCCGGTGCCGAATAACAAGAGCTCTTGGGACGCGAACTGGACTTCGAGTTACGGCGGCTACGACACCCCCGATACTTCAAATCGCCGCAATTATATCCCGGTCTCCTTCGTGCCGCGGCAGAATCCTTTTTACATCGCGCTCCCATACAACGACGTCACGCATGGGCAGTTCAAACCTGAAGCCGCGCTCGTCATCCCGTGGTTTAAGCAAGGGTACACCGCGCCTGGTCAATCGGTTTGCCGTTCGCGCTGGCTTGCGATTCGCAAGGGCAATCGTGTCTGTTATGCGCAATGGGAAGATTGCGGTCCGTTCCGCACCGATCACTTTCAGTATGTTTTTCAAAACGAGCGGCCGAAGCCGAATTTGAATCGCGGCGCGGGCCTCGATGTCTCGCCGGCGGTGCGCGATTATCTCGGGTTGCAGATGACGGACGTGACCGATTGGCAATTCGTGGAAGTGCGTGATGTGCCAGCAGGGCCTTGGCGGAATTACGGCGACAATAATCATTTCGTCATCGCGCAACGCCAGACGCAGCAACGGCTCGTGCAAGAGACGAGCGACAAGAAAAAGAAGTAGGACGCGACAGCGTTACGAGCAAAGGGCTCGTGAAGACCGTGTCGTTTAGCGCCTCGCTCGGGCTGCCATCCTTTGGGGCCGGCGAACCGGCAAGGATCTTCCCAAGCTTTAACCAAACTTCGTCTACAAGTACCGCAGGCCTTGTGGATTCCTCGCTCTCCTCGCGTCTCGGATTGATCATAGAGCGGTGGGTGGACGGTCCGGACCGCACACCGAGTTCGCATTATTTCCGAGGCCCCGCACGGCACACAGCTGCGCCCGCTTCGGACCAAGAAATCGGAGGGTTGCGAAACGTCCTCTGCCTCGCGACCGAGCGCGAAACCACTCGGATAGAGCAACTCTAGTATTCGAAGAAATCAAATTGGCAGTCCTACAATTCGTTGATTATATTTAACCACATGGTTAAACGTTCCGGTGCCAATCTCGACCGCGTTTTCGCTGCTCTGGCCGACCCGACCCGACGGCGGTTGCTTCAGCATTTGGCTAAAGGAGACAAGTGCGTCACTCATCTCGCGCGGCCGCACGCCATGTCGCTCCCTGCGATTTCGAAACATCTCCGCGTCCTGGAAATGGCGGGACTGATTCGCCGGCGCCGCGATGGACGCGTGCACCAACTTGCATTGCACGCTCGTCCGATGGAGCAGGCCGGAAAGTGGATCGAAGAGTATCGCAAGTATTGGGAAGGCTCGTTCGATCGCCTCGAGGATTATTTGAAACGACTGAAGGAGAACAAACATGACCGAAGGAAAGAATGACTCGGCGAACGAACTCGTGATCACCCGCGTTTTCGACGCGCCGCGCGAGCTGGTTTACAAAATGTTCACGGAAATCGAGCACGCGAAAAAGTGGGGCGGCCCGCGTGATTATCCCATGACTCATCTCGAAGCCGAGCTCAAGCCGGGCGGAAAGTGGCGCGGATGTTTACGCGCGAAGGACACAGGCAAGGATCTTTGGCAGGGCGGTGTCTATCGCGAAATCGTCGCGCCACAGCGGCTCGTCTACACCTTTGCCTGGGAGGAAGAGAGCGGAAACACGCCGACCGAAACGCTGATCACAATCACGTTCGAGGAAGAGAATGGGAAAACGAAGACGACATTCCGACAGGCGCCGTTCGCTTCGACCGAGTCGCGTGACGGCCACAACAAAGGGTGGAACAGCAGCTTCGATCGGCTGGGCGATTACTTGCGCGAAATCAAATCCAAATAAGCGCGTCGGTAAATACGGAGGAGGTAACCCAACGCGTGGTCACAGTTCAAGCCGCGAGATCGAAGACATCGAGGACTCTGAGGAAACGCAGTTCGTCTGACCAATCTTCGGATGATCGCATCGACAAAGCACCTGCGGCGTCACTCTACTAGTTTGCCGAAGCCGTTGCGCAGCAGAGTCGGATGATCGCTTCGGGATTATTGTCACCGATCGACTTCGCCCATGACGATGTCGATGCTGCCCAGAATAACCATGACGTCCGCGACGGTGTGACCGAGGCACATGTCTTCGAGCACGGTGAGATTGATGAAGCTCGGTGGTCGCACGCGATAGCGATACGGAGTCGGAGTGCCGTCGCTGATCAGGTAAAAACCGAGCTCGCCTTTAGGTCCTTCGATTCGTCCGTAGGCCTCACCGATCGGTGGCTTAAACGCGCGGATCTTGATCTTCGGATTCATGATCGGACCGGGCTGGATCTGCTCGAATGCTTGTTTCAAAATCGAAAGGCTTTCGCGCAATTCGAGAACGCGCATCATCAGGCGATCGTAGCAATCGCCGTGATCGCCCAGTGGGACGCGAAATTTGAAGCGTGGGTAGAATCCGTACCCATCCACTTTGCGCAGATCGTAATTCACGCCGCTCGCGCGCAGGACCGGACCGGTCAGGCCGGCGTTGATCGCGAGCTCGGCGGAGATTTTCCCAACTTCCTGCGTGCGCATGATCAGGATTTCGTTCGAGACGATGAGCTTCTCGAATTCATCGAGAAATTTCGGGAGCGCCTCGGCGATTTTTCGAGCGCGGGCTAACCAATCTTCGCTCGCATCGACTCGGCAGCCGCCGAAGCGCATGAAGTCGCACATCATGCGCGAGCCGGAAAGCGACTCGAAGAGATCGAGGATTTTTTCGCGCTCGCGGAAGGCATACATGAGCGGCGTGCCCCACGCGCCCATGTCGCTGAGAAGGAAGCCGAGGAGCGAGACGTGATTTTGTAAACGCGTTAGCTCCGCCAGGATGACGCGCAAATATTCCGCACGCTCCGGAACCTCGATGCCCGCAAGTTTTTCGACACTGAGCGCGTAAGCCCAGTTGTTGGTCATCGAGCAAAAATAATCGAGCCGATCCGTGTAAGGCATCGAGCCGAGGTAGCTGGTGTTCTCGCCGATCTTTTCGTGGTTGCGATGCAAGTAACCGAAGACGGGTTTGAGCTTGCGCACGATCTCGCCCTCGAGGGCGACGTTCATGCGAAAGACGCCGTGGGTCGAAGGATGCTGCGGCCCCATCGAGATTTCGAGCAACTCGCCTTCCAAGCGAGAAGTCATACCGCGCGGCGACGGCGCTTCGGCCAACTCATGGAAACCGACACTCATTTCGTTAAGCCTGTCATCCTGCGTCGCGAAGACGACGAAGGATCTCTGACTGTTTCTGTGTCCCCGCACCGAGTGCCGGAAACAATCAGAGATCCTTCGCTTCGGTCCGGATGACAATTCATGATGGCGTTAGCTTTTCGGCGCCATCCAACTGCGGCCGCGGCGGATAATGGTCCTTTGCGCGCACCAACACTTCATCGTGCGGCGTTGGCTCGTATTCGTAGTCGTCCGGCTCGACGTAATCTTTTCGCATCGGGTGATCGACAAATTCATCCCACATCAGAATGCGGCGCAGATCCGGGTGGCCGTCGAATTTGATTCCGTAGAGATCGAAAATCTCTCGCTCCTGAAATTCCGCGCTGCGCCAGACCGGCGTGAGCGAAGGCAGATTGATATTGTCGACGCGGTTCGCGGTGCGCATCCGAATGATAACCGGACCGTGTTTGTGCTCGATCGAATAGAGATGATAAACCGCTTCGAGATAGCCCGGGACGAATTGCTCTGTCGTTTCGTCGACTTCCTTCTCCACGCCCTCGACCAGCCTTTTCACTTTGCGCGTCGTTTTTATCTTGCGGTCTAACCAGTCGATGCCGGTTGCGTTCGAACAAAAGTCTAAACGCAGTGCCGGATCGTCATGGAGAAAACGCGCGGCCCGCAGGGCGTGCTCCGCTCCGAGCAATAACGAGGGTTGATTGGCCGGACCCGGATTTGGAACGATCTCGATTTTCGCGCCCGGCACGGCCGCGTCGGCTCGCGCCTTGATTTCCTCGAGCGACTCCATTCGTTAGGCCCGCTCGACCAAGGGCGGACGAAAAAGATTCGAATTCGCGGGCGGCTGCAAATCATGTTCGCCAAATGCGGGAACCGGAAACTCGCTCGGCTGCGAAGCTTGGAGATGATCGGCTCTGCCGGCGCCGGTCAGTTTTTGATCGTCGATTTTGCGCTGCAATTCCATGAAGCCATGCAGCAACGCTTCCGGCCGCGGTGGACAACCCGGAATGTAAACATCGACCGGGATGAACCGGTCGATCCCTTTGAGCACGTTGTAGCCCTGCTTGAACGGACCCCCGGAAATCGCGCATGCGCCCATCGAGATGACGTATTTCGGATCGGGCATCTGATTGTAGAGGCGCACAATTTGCGGCGCCATTTTCTTCGTCACCGTGCCGGCCACGATCATCAAATCCGCCTGCCGAGGCGAGGGCCGAAAAACTTCTCCGCCAAAGCGCGCCAAGTCGTAACGCGAGGCGGCGGTCGCGATCATCTCGATCGCGCAACAGGCCAGACCGAATTGCAGCGGCCAAATGGAATTGCGACGGCCCCAGTTATAAAGCTCTTGGGTCGAAGTCACCCAGATGCCTTGTTTCTGCAGTTCGCTCTTCAGCCCTTCATCCATCGTGTCGCCCATTCGATCGAGTCACTTCGCCCAGTCTAAGCAGCCTTTGCTCCAAGCCCAAACCAGTCCCTCGATCAACAGGAATATGAAGACGAGCAGGGCGATAAATGCGCCGACCGGCAGTCCCGTGAACGCAACCGCAAACGGGATAAGAAAGATCGCTTCCACATCGAAGATCAAAAAGATGATGGCATAGAGATAGTACTGCGATCGAAATTGAATCTGCGCTTCGCCTAACGACTCGATCCCGCATTCATAGGTCGCATTTTTTTGCACGCCGGGTTTCGCCGGCTGAAAGAAATGCCGCCAAAGCCAGGCAAGCGCGAGCGGCATTAATGGGAAGAGAACCGCGACACCGGCAAAGATGACGATGAAGAAGTAGGGATCAGGCGTCATTTCGATTTCGCGTTTAAATTATCACCGCAAAACGGCACAGAAGACGAAAGATCTCTGAATATTTCCGGCGCGGGCCAACGAAAAAATATCGATGATCTTTTTATCCCGCTCCACCTGACAATCAACTTGCGTCGACCCGCCGTCCTTCCAGCCGCTGAGGAAGCACGGACCGATCTTCAACAGAAACCAAATCCTCTCGCAACGTTTCATTTTTTGCAGGCCCCGCCGTCACGAGATGGTTCGACTCAACGGTGTTTTCGGTTTCACGCCCGCGTGACGCGCGACGTTCGATACTTTTTTTTAAATCCAAGACCTGCGCAGACGACAGGCGGATAATTTGCCTTCTGCCTTGCTTAAAAAATCGCGTGCCGCTTTCCTTCAGCGCAGATGACCGGCGGGTTTCTCGATCAAATTTTCGTCGGCGCCAAACATTGGTTGCTTTCCTTCCTGGCCGGCGCGCCAGACTGGGTGGTGCAGATCGCTTCGAGCTTGTTGAACATCACCCTTCTGCTCGGCGTTTTTGTTTCGCTCTTTGCGCTCATGTCATTGCTCGAGCGCAAAATTCTCGGCCGCATCCAAAACCGCTATGGCCCGAACCGCGTCGGGCCGTTCGGCCTCCTGCAACCAGCGGCCGATGGAATCAAGATGCTGATCAAGGAAGACATCGTGCCGCTACGCGCCGACAAGGTCCTGCACTTCCTCGCGCCCATCGTAACGGTGGTGCCGGCCATCCTGGCGCTCGGCGTGATTCCGTACGGAAGAAACATGACGCCCTTCGCGATTGATGGTGGCATCCTGTTTTTCTTCGCGGTCGGCTCAACCACGGAGCTGGCGGTTTTCATGGCCGGATGGGGTAGTAACAATAAATTTTCCATGCTCGGCGCGATGCGCGCGATCGCGCAGATGGTCAGCTATGAGCTGCCGCTCGTGATTACCGTGCTCCCGGTGGTGATGGTGGTCGGCTCGCTTTCACCGGATGCGATTGTCGCGGCGCAAGGCAATTACTCGTCAGGCATTTTGCCTCATTGGTTCGTTTTTACTCCCTGGGGGGCGGCGGCTTTCCTTTTATTTTTCGTTTCCGGCCTAGTGGAATCGAACCGCACCCCCTTTGACGTTCCGGAAGGTGAATCGGAAATCGTCGCCGGTCACATGACCGAATATTCCGGCTTCAAATACGCCACCTTTTTCCTCGCGGAATATCTCGGCATGTTCGCGATCAGCGGCCTGGCAGTGACGCTTTTCCTCGGTGGCTGGCACGCGCCGATTCGCCTGCTCGAGGTCGTGCCTTCTTATTTTTGGTTCTTCGCCAAGCTCGGCGCGCTCCTTCTTACCTTCGTCTGGATTCGGGGCACTTTGCCGCGCACCCGGGTCGATCAAGTGATGAATTTCGCCTGGAAATTTATGCTGCCGATGGCGTTTACTTGCATTTTGGCGGCTGCGATCTGGCATTATCAATCCCGCGGAATCGCCGGCTGGCTGTGGTCGCTCGGAATCATGCTCGCGGCATATTTCGCGCTCTCCCATTTGCTCGACACGAAAAAGAAATTCGCGCCGCGCATCTATCGCTTCGCCGAATGAACAGCGGCGCGTTTATCGTTATAGCCATCGTCACGCTGGCTGGCGCGCTCGCCGCCGCGACCCTGCCGAAATTGATCCACGCCGCGTTGGCTCTAGTCGTGGCCTTCCTCGGAATCGCGGCTTTTTATCTCTTGTTAGGCGCGGAGTTCGTCGGGTTGGTGCAGGTCTTCGTTTACGTGGGCGCGGTCGCGATTCTGATCGTGTTTACGATTCTACTGACGCGACGCGATGCGGATAAGCGAGAGCGTTTCAACTGGAACGGCGCGGTGATTGCGATCGCGGTTTTCGTTGGCTTGATCTGGTCGATCTTGCGAACACCGATTACTCGAAGCTCTGTGGAAGCGATCGAGTCGCTCACGGTGAAACACATCGGCGAAGTTTTGATGACCGATTACATTTGGCCACTGCAATGCGTCGGTTTGGTGCTGACGGCGGCGCTTCTTGGCGCGCTTATTCTCGTGATGGAGGAAAAGCGATGACGGCGACTCTGGGGAGCGCGCGCGAGTCGCGTTCTGTGATCGGCGACTCGCCGATCACATCGAGTGGTGTCATGTCTTCAGTGAGCGTTGAAAGTCCAGGAAGTTTGCGGCGAGTCGCCGCAAACAGCACGCGAGTGGCGTGCGCTCCCGAATCATGAACGCTACTCTCACGGCCTTTCTCATCATTTCCGCCGCGCTTTTTTCCATCGGCCTTCTGGCCGCACTTAGCCGGCGCCACGCCATCTTTGTCCTCATCGGCATCGAGCTAATGCTGACCGCAGCGAATCTAAACTTCGTGGCTTTCTGGCGTTTCGCTTCACAGCCGCAACCGCCGACCGGCGTGATGGTCGCAATTTTCGCGATCGCAATCGCAGCCGCCGAGGCTGCGGTCGGCCTCGCCCTCGTCATCTCTGTTTACCGGCATTATCGCACGACCAATATCGACCAATTGAATCAGCTCAAAGGATGACGTCCTCGATCGTCATATATCTTTGGTTGATTCCGGCGGCGCCCCTCGTGGCATCGCTTTTAATCCTGAGTCTGCATAAATCGCGGCGAAAACCGGCTGCCATTCTTGCCGTCATCGGACAGTTGATAGCGCTTGGGCTCGCGATCTCTGCATTCGTCCCGACGCTGCGAACACCGGGCTTCCGCGCCTTTCACAATTTCACCTGGTTTACTTTCGGCGAACAAACGCTGCGCATCGGCTGGGTGCTCGATCCACTCACGGCCGCAATGCTGGTCATGATCACGTTCGTCGCGCTTTGGATTTTCGTCTTCAGCATCGGCTACATGGCGGAGGACGAAAATTTCACCCGCTTCTTCGCCTATCTCTCTTTCTTCACTGCCGCGATGCTCGGCGTGGTAATAGCAAATAGTCTGCTGCTGCTTTTCATTTGTTGGGAACTGGTCGGGCTCGCCTCCTATCTGCTGATCGGTTTTTGGATTCACAAACCGAGTGCGGCGGCAGCGGCGAAAAAAGCATTCATCACCACACGGATCGGCGATATCGGTTTTTTTCTAGGATTGCTTTGGCTCTATGGGCGCACGGGAACGACGCTTTTTTACGACAATGGATTGGGTTGCCTGGAAGGTGGCGCGCTCGCCTTGATCGGCGCGAGCGCGACGTCGATTGCGCTCCTGATTTTTTGCGGCGCAGCCGGCAAATCGGGGCAATTCCCGCTTCACGTTTGGTTGCCGGACGCGATGGAAGGACCAACGCCGGTAAGCGCGTTGATCCACGCCGCTACGATGGTGGCAGCCGGGGTCTTTCTGGTGGCGCGTGTCTATCCGATCTTCTCGTTAGGCAACGTTGTAGCCGGGGTCGGTGACCCCGGCATTGTGGTAACGCCGTCCCTTACCGTGGTCGTCTGGATTGGTGTGATCACGGCCTTGATCTCGTCGCTCATCGCGCTCGCGCAGTTCGATCTCAAACGCATTCTGGCCTACTCGACCGTCTCACAGCTGGGACTAATGATGGTCTCGTTAGGCGTGGGTGGGGTTGCGGCCGGCATGATGCATTTGCTCGCGCATGGTTTTTTCAAGGCGCTTCTTTTTCTGGGCGCGGGTTCGGTCATTCATGGATGCGATCACGAGCAAGACATTCGCAAGATGGGCGGATTGCGCTCGCTCATGCCGGTGACTTTCCTGGCCTATGCGGCGGGGATGATGGCGCTAAGCGGAGTGCCGCTCGTTTTCGCGGGGGCGTGGACGAAAGAAGAAATTTTGCATGCAACCGGAGATTGGCCGGTCTCGCATGCGCCGCATTATTTCATGCTACTCGGCGTCGTGCTGACCGCGCTCTACATGACGCGGCAAATGCTTTTTGTTTTCTTCGGTCGACCGCGCGGTGCGAATAGACACGCCCACGAAAGTCCGCGAGCCCTGACGCTGCCGCTTCTCGTGCTGGCGCTTTGCACGATCGGTCTCAGCGCATTGCTGACTCCAGCGTGGCCGTGGTTGCATGCTTACCTGAGTGGCGAAAGGCCGCGTTTCGATTTCGCGCTTCTCGTTCAACCGATGCTTTTTGTCTCTGCGCTGCTCGTTGCGGTCGGGATCGGTCTTGGCCTTCTCCTTTACCGAAAGGCCGGCGAAATCGATCCGCTGCAGGGTGCGCAGCCAGCGCTCTTTCGCTTTCTCGCCAACAAGATGTGGCTCGATGAAATCTATGCGCACACCGTAATTGCGGGCAGCCGCTTCGCTGCGCAGCTGGCCGATTTCACGGATCGCTATCTGTGGGATGGACTCGTTAGGCTCTGCGGCGGATTCGGAAAATTCGCCGGCACTTTGAGCAAAAGCCTGGACGAACAGGGATTCAATTCCGGTCTCGATGAAGCGACCATGGGCACGCGCGGTTTGGGGCGCGTCATTTCAAGAGCGCATTCCGGCCAGGTACAAAAATATCTGGGCGGTGTCGCGGTCGGAATGCTGGCGCTGCTTCTTCTTTACGCCTGGCTGGGATGATGATCACCGCGCTCATCCTTCTCCCGCTTTTCGGCGCCCTTTTTGTGATGGCCGCGCGGCCGATCCAGGCGCGCGGTGTGGCACTCGGTTTCAATGCGCTCACCGCTATCATCGCGCTGACCTTGTGGAGCAGTTTCGACGATCAGAACGGCGGTTTGCAATTAATCGAGCGGCATCAGTGGATTCCCGCGATCGGCGCCGAATATTTGCTCGGGATCGACGGATTGAGCCTGCTACTCGTCATCCTGACTTCGCTGGTCGTGCCGTTCGCTCTTCTCGCGCAACCAATGAGCCGCGGGTTTTGCGCGCTGGTACTGGTTACGCAATCAGCTCTCTTCGGCGCCTTCACCGCGCAGAATTTTGTCCTCTGGTTCTTGTTCTATGAGATGAGCCTGATTCCTTCTTTCCTTCTTATTAAACTTTGGGGCGGAAAAAAGCGGGATGGCGCCGCGACGAAGTTTTTCGTTTACACTTTTCTCGGCAGTGTCGGAATGCTGCTGGCGTTTTTGGGAATTTATTTTGCGCGCGGGACCTTTGATTTCGCGAACCTGGCCACGCTGGCGCAGGGCGGCGAACTTCTACCGGGCCGCGTCGCCTGGTTCGCTTTCGCCGGAATTTTTCTCGGCCTCGCGGTCAAGGTGCCGCTTTATCCGTTTCACACTTGGCTGCCCGATGCCTATGAAACCGCGCCCACCGGCGCATCGATGATACTGACCGGGCTCCTTTCGAAAATGGGCGTCTATGGATTCGTCCGGCTGCTCCTCCCACTTTTCCCTTACGAAATAAAAATCCTCGCACCCTGGCTTCTCGGTCTCGCGGTTTGCTCGATCATCTTCGCCTCGCTTGCAGCCTGGGCGCAGCGCGATCTGAAACGCATGGTGGCGTATCTCTCCATCAACCATCTCGGTTATTGCATGCTCGGGCTCTTTTCCGCCACCGCCCCGACGACGCGACCGGTCGCGGAAATGCAGACGGCCTTGAGCGGCGTTTTCCTGCAAATCTTCAATCACGGTCTCACCGCAGCCGCATTGTTTTACTTCGTCGGTTTGCTCGAGGCACGCCGCGGCGCACGCGGTCTCGGCGATTTTGGCGGACTGATGCAGCGCACGCCGTTGCTCTGTGGATGGATGAGTGTCGCAATGTTTTCCTCCCTGGGCTTGCCGGGTCTCAACGGATTCCTAGGCGAGTTTCTCATTTTCAAAGGCTCGTTCGCCGTCGCCGCGTCCTTCACCGCCGTTGCCGTCGTCGGCCTGCTCATTACCGCGATTGTTTTTCTGCGCGCGATGCAGGCGCTTTTCAGCGGACCTTTAAGTGAATCGGTCGCCGATTTCTCCGATCTGCGGCCTAACGAGACATTCGTCATCGTCCCCGTCACGCTACTCATGTTCGGTATCGGTATCGCTCCACAATTCTTGTTCGGCATTTTCAACAGCACTGTTGTTCGAATGGCGCAGCTCTTCGCTTGAGCATCCGATGGCCAAAGAAATCGTCCTCTTAGACAGTATTGCGCGAGCGATTTTCGTCCTGCGCGGGCAGAAAGTTTTGCTCAGTGGCGATCTTGCCACGCTCTATGGTGTAACGGTCGGAACACTAACGCAGGCCGTGAAAAGAAACGCCGATCGGTTTCCGAAAGACTTTGTCTTTCAGCTTACGGCTCAGGAGTTTACAAACTTGAAATCACAATTTGTGATTTCAAGTTGGGGCGGATCCCGCAGCCGCCCTTACGTGTTTACTGAAGAAGGCGTGGCCATGCTCTCCAGCGTCTTGAGAAGCAAGCGCGCGGTGAAAGTGAACATCGCGATCATGCGCGCGTTTGTGACGTTGCGCGAAGCGTTACTGGCGAATCGCGAACTAGCGCAAAAGTTTTCCGAGCTGCAAAAGCATGTCGGTAAACATGACGAAGAGATCGATGGGATCATCGAAGCGATTCGGCAATTAATGGCGCCCTCGGAGGAATCGAAAGGCGAAATCGGATTTCATGTGCGCGAGAACGCGCCACGATATCGCACTGGCAAAGTTCGATGATTGCCTGGACGATTTATCTTACTTTTGCCGGCGCAATCGCGGCCCTGCTTTTGCCGTTAAAATGCGCGCGCTGGATCGCGCTGCTCACGACGGGCGCCGGCCTGGCGATTACTTTGGCAGAATTCATTTTCGGCACCGGTAATCCTACCGGGTTTCAAACAATAACCCGTCTTTCCTGGGTACCGGCACTGGGAATGGAATACCATCTGGCGGTCGATGGAATTAGTCTCACCCTGATTCTCGTGACCGCGATCACGGCCATCAGCGCGGTGCTGTTTTCCTGGGATCAAAAGCAGCGGCCTAACGAGTTCTTTTTTTGGCTCCTCCTGGTCGTGGCCGGTTCGTACGGCGTCTTTCTCAGCGCCGATCTTTTTTTGCTCTTCGTCTTCTACGAGCTCGTGATCGTGCCGAAATATTTTCTCATCCTCATCTGGGGATCGACCCGGAAGGAATACGGCGCGATGAAGCTGACGCTCTATTCGTTCTTCGGTGGCGCGCTCGTCTTTATCGGAATCCTGGCGGCCTACATCGCCGGCGGTTCGTTCAATCTGCAAGAGCTCTCTCAATTCCAGTTCGATCCGCGGCTTCAGATCTGGGCGTTCCCCGTTTTATTTGTCGGCTTCACCGTCCTCGCCGGCATTTGGCCGCTCCACACCTGGGCGCCGACCGGTCACGTCGCCGCGCCGACCGCCGGCTCGATGCTGCTCGCCGGCATCGTGATGAAGCTCGGAGCTTACGGTGCGCTGCGCGTCGCGATGAATCTCCTTCCGCAAGGATTCCAAATCTGGCGCGATTGGATCGCGATCGTGGCCGTGATCGGCATCGTTTACGCCGCGGCAGTCGCGTTACGGCAGCGCGATCTGAAATTCGTCATTGGTTATTCCAGCGTCAGCCACATGGGCTTTGTCTTGTTAGGCCTCGCCACCGCGAACGCGCTCGGAACAGGCGGTGCGGTCCTGCAGATGTTCTCGCACGGCGTAATCGGCGCACTTCTCTTCGCCATCGCCGGCCGCATGATTTATCCGCGCACGCATACGCGCGACCTGGAGCAGTTATCGCGGATGAATCTTGGCCGCGCGCTTCCTTTTGCGGCCTTCACGTTTGTCATCGCGTCCGCGGCCTCGATGGGCATCCCGGGCTTTAGTGGCTTTGCGGCCGAGATCACCATCCTGATCGGCGCCTGGCAAAGTTATTCGTGGGCTGTGTGGGTGACCGGTGGGGGCATGGTTTTGGTAGCCGCGTTCACTTTGCGCGCGCTGCGATTATCATTTTTCGGCGAACGCGCGGTTCAACCGGCGGCCGCGATCGACGATCGAATTACGTTTCCGGAAAAACTGGGCGCGTCGCTTCTGATTTTTGCGACTCTCTCAGTTGGGATCTACCCGAAGTTTTTGCTCGATCGCATCCTGCCCGCGGTCGAGGCGATGCGCTTTTTGAGGCCATGAGCTATCTGGAATTGCTCAAGCTGGCCTCGCCGGAAGCAGTCGTCGTTCTGACAGCTTTGATCACACTGGCCGTTGGCCTAACGAATCCTCGCGCGACGAGACTCGCCTCGACGGTTGCGGTTCTCGGTCTTGCGGGAGCGGTCGCAGCCGTGGTCGCATTGCCAGAGCACGGCAATCCCTTCGGCGGGATGCTCGTGATTTCGCCGCTGACGTCGCTTTTTAAAATCATCTGTCTGGCGCTTGCGTTTTGCACACTGCTGCTCGCGCGGACCGAACAATTCACCCGTCATCACGCGGAATTTATCGCGATCCTCTTGCTCGCGACCGTCGGTCTCATGCTACTCGTCGGCAGTGAAGAATTGCTCATGATTTTCATCGGTCTCGAGCTGACCGGACTCGCGCTTTACATCCTGACCGGGTTCAACAAAGAAGACCGGCGTTCGGCTGAAGCGGGCCTGAAATATTTTCTCTTCGGCAGCACCGCGAGCGCCTTCACACTTTTTGGTTTGAGTTTGGTCTATGGAACTGCGGGAACGACCAGCCTGGCCGCAATCGGAGAAAAGTTAATCACGACAGCGGTCTCACCGCTGCTCGCGGCCGGCATCGTGATGACTTTGGTCGGCTTCGCGTTCAAGGTCGCGGCCGCGCCCTTTCACCTTTGGGCGCCGGACGCTTATCAAGGTGGGCCTGTCCCGTCTGCCGCTTTCATTGCTTCCGGCTCCAAGGTCGCTTCCTTCGTCGTCCTGGGAAAAGTTCTCCTGATTGGTTTCGCGCCCGTGCAGGGAAGCGCTGCCTGGCACGCGATGGCCGCCGGCTGGTCGCCCATCATCGCCGCGCTTGCCGCCCTCTCGATTGTGATCGGCAATCTTGTCGCGCTCGCGCAAACAAATCTGCGCCGCTTGCTTGCTTACTCCGCGGTCGCGCATGCCGGTTACACCCTGCTCGGCCTGGTCGCGGGCGGACGCGAGGGATTCAGCGCGACGCTTTACTACACCACGATTTACGCTTTCACTCTGGTGGGTGCGTTCGGTGTCGTTTCATTCGTTAGGCAATCGACCGGCGGCGACGAGCTGAAAAATTTCGCGGGGCTGCGCAGTCGTTCGCCCTTGCTCGCGGGATGCATGGCGATTTTCATGCTCTCCTTGGCCGGCTTGCCGCCGCTGGCTGGATTCTTCGGCAAATTCTATCTCTTCAGTGCAGCGATGCGCTCGGGCGGAAGTCACGGATTGCTTTGGCTGGTCGCGCTCGCGCTCGTTGGCAGCCTGATTTCGCTCTATTATTACCTGATGGTGTTGAAGGCAATCTTTGCCGACAGCCAATTTCCCGCGTCTACTTTCCTCCCTTCAAATTTCCTGCAGAGTGGAGTGATCGCTGTCCTTGCGCTTTTGGTCCTGCTCCTCGGCCTCCTTCCCCAAACGCTGCTCGCTCGCATCCTTGCGACGATGTAGTTTGGCGCTCGTCCGCAAAATGAAACGCCGCTTTTGTCTCGTCCTGGTTAAGCCCGCGCATTACGACGACGACGGCTACGTCATCCAGTGGTTTCGTTCGGCTATTCCATCGAATTCGCTCGCCGCACTTTTCGGGCTGGCGCGTGATTGCGCGCAACGGCGGGTGCTCGGCGAAGACGTCGAGATAGAAATTCACGCCTTCGATGAAACCAATACGCGCATTCGTCCGGAACGACTCGCGCGCGTGATCGAAGAGGCCGGTGCAGGCATGGTCATGTTCGTCGGGGTTCAGTCGAATCAATTTCCGCGCGCGCTCGATCTGGCCAAGCCACTTCTCGATCTCGGCGTGAAAGTGGGCATTGGCGGGTTTCACGTCTCCGGCACTTTGAGCATGCTGGATGGCAACGATCCCGATTTGCATCGCGCGAAAGCGATGGGCATTTCGCTTTTCGCCGGCGAAGCGGAAGGCCGGCTCGAGCAGGTCTTGCGCGATGCTTTCGCGGGCACATTGAAGCCGCTCTACAATTTTATGGCCGACCTTCCAGGGATCGAAGGCGCGCCCATCCCGCTCATCAGTGCGACGCGGGCGGCGCGCACGATTGGCCGGGTCACAAGTTTTGATGCCGGACGCGGGTGCCCATTCCAATGTTCTTTCTGCACCATCATTAATGTGCAGGGCCGCAAATCACGACGCCGTTCGGCCGACGATATCGAGCAAATCATCCGCGAAAATTTCGCGCAGGGTTTGCGTAGTTTTTTCATTACCGACGATAACTTCGCGCGCAATCAGGATTGGGAAGTGATCCTCGATCGGCTCATTCAAATGCGAAAAGTCGAGAAGATGAATTTCTCTTTCATCATTCAGGTCGACACGCTTTGCCACAAGATCCCGAAGTTCATCAAGAAGTGCAAAAACGCAGGGGTGAAACGCGTCTTTATCGGCTTGGAAAACATCAATCCCGACAGCTTGGCGGGCGCGAAAAAGCGGCAGAATAAAATCACCGAATACCGCAAGATGCTGCTCGCCTGGAAGGAAGCGCGCATCATTACCTACGCCGGCTACATCACTGGTTT
This sequence comes from uncultured Chthoniobacterales bacterium, assembly GCA_964236815.1. Lineage (GTDB taxonomy): Bacteria > Verrucomicrobiota > Verrucomicrobiia > Chthoniobacterales > UBA10450 > JACCTI01. The sequence goes on along the minus strand of CAXSFN010000003.1, from coordinate 25,800 downwards.
TCCGAACGACACGGTCGAATCGATTCGCCACGACATCGAGATCATAAAAAAGGAGCTGCCGGTCGATCTATTGGAGTTCTTTTTTCTCACGCCGCTTCCCGGTTCGGCTGATCACCAGGGATTGGCGCGTGCCGGTGTCGCAATGGATGCCGACATGAATCGTTACGACCTGAATCACGTTTGTGCGCCGCATCCGAAAATGTCGCGGGCGGAGTGGGAACGCGCCTATCACCTGGCCTGGGAAACCTATTACACCTGGGACCATATCGAGACCATTCTTCGTCGTGCCGCGGCTACGAAAACGAACATCAGTAATCTGATCGCTTTGATCGCATGGTTTAAAGGATCGTTGCGGATCGAGAAGATTCATCCACTGGAAAGCGGCGTTTTTCGGCTGAAGTTCCGTCGCGACCGGCGACCCGGTCTGCCGATCCTTCCGGTCTGGAAGTTCTACCCGAGTTACCTTCTAGAAACAGTGCGCAAAATCAGCCAATGGGGCTCGCTCATCTTCCGGCTCCGCCGCATCCACGCGCGTGTGAAAAGCGACCCGCGGAAACTCGAATACATGGATTTAGCGTTGACCCCAGTGACGGATGACGATGTCGAGAATTTGGAAATGTTTCACACGCCGTCCGCAGAAGCTTTCGTCGCGCAGGAGCAACGCCGACACGCGCGACAGACCGTGGCCGCAGCCTAGCACTTCCCGGCGTTTGGCCCGCCAACGAAGCGGCAGGCGGCTTATCTGACACATCGTTTCAAAACTTGACCCCTTCGTGAAGGTTCGGAAAGAATCGCCCGCATGAAACCCAACACTACCTGTCGAATCCCGATCTTCGCCGCTCTTCTCGCGGCCGAATTGTTGTGCCTGAATGCCTCGTTCGCTCAAACCGAAGGCTCATCCCCCTTGAGCAGCTCTGCCGGTGCTTCGGCCGGTGTGCCCGATGCGGAGATGATGAAGCAAATGATGGAGCTGTCGAAGTTGAACGAAAATCACAAGCTTCTTGCGGATCTTGCCGGGAGTTGGACTAACGAGGTCAAAATGTGGATGGCGCCCGGCGCGCCGCCGATGGTGTCGAAAGGGACGGCAATGCGGAAGCCGATCATGGGCGGACGTTTTTTCACGGCCGACTACGATGGATCGATGAAAATGCCGGATGAAAAAGGCAAATTGAAGGACTTCGCCTTCAAAGGCACTTCGCTCGAAGGTTACGACAACGTGAAGAAGAAATTCGTCTCAACCTGGTCCGACAATATGGGCACCGGCATCATGATGTCGGAAGGTGACTACGATCCGGCGACGAAGACGTTTACCTACACGGCCGAGTTCGAGATGATGCCTGGGGTCAAAACCAAAGTGCGGGAATTGATCAAGATGGTCGACAAGGACCACCACGTCTTCGAATGGTACGAAGATCGCGGCGGGAAGGAAGAGAAGACGATGGAGATCAGCTACACGCGCAAGAAGTAGCTGCTGCCGGAATCAAGTTTCTAACCTTCGCCACCGGAGCGTTGCGTTCCGGTGGCGAGGGGGTGGGAGAGTTAGGAAGCGACGGGCAGGGGCGACTTTTCCTTTTTCTGAGAGCCGCCCTTGGCATCTCGCTTGGGTTGCAGATCTTTCATTCGCGCGCCCGAGGTTTTAGGCTTCGCGACCTTCTTTGGTTTGTTTGAGTTCATCTTGATTTCCTTTCTTTGCGACTGCTTATGCCTTCGCTTTCGCCGCGACGTTATCAGACGGTCCTATCGAGAGTGAAGTACGAAGAGTTGCGGCGCCGTGCGAGCCGCTGAGAGGCGCGTGGCCATGAATTTGTGAGTGCGACCGTCATCGACCCGCGCTTTGCCCGCCGCGAACGACAGCCTGGGCTCGATCTTCTGCGCGCTCTCGCCCTCATCGCAGTCGTCCTTTACCACACCGGCATTTTCGGCTTTGCGCTCCCAAACGACTGGCATCGCTTTGGCTGGATCGGCGTCGATCTTTTCTTCGTCCTGAGCGGCTATCTCATCGGCGGGCAACTGATCGCTCCCTTGGCGCGCGGCGAGGCAATCAAGCTTCGACGTTTTTTCGCCCGCCGCGCCTTACGCATCCTGCCCGCTTACTTTGCCATTCTCGCAATTTATTTTTTGCTGCCGGCGTGGCGGGAATTTTCCGAGATCTCGCCCCTCTGGAAATTTCTCTTCTCGGTGCAGAATATCGGCCTACAGGGCGGCACGGCTTTTTCCCATGCTTGGTCGCTGGCGGTGGAAGATCAATTTTATCTGCTCCTTCCCTTCACCCTTCTACTCGTTAGGCGGTGGCGTCACGCCGGTGTCATTCTTCCGATCGCAATCCTCGTCGCCGGGATTGCGCTGCGCGCGCTCCTGGCCAGGCAAAATCCCGGTGCTGTCGGGGTGTCGCCGCGCGCCTTTCAAAGGATGATCTATTACCCCACCTGGACACGACTCGATCCGCTCGTCTTCGGTGTCACGCTGGCCGCGCTCGAAAAATTTCGCGCGGAGTGGTGGGATTGCCTAACGAGTAATGCGCGCTGGTTCATCCTGCCCGGGCTGGCCGCGATTGCCGGTGGTTTGTATCTGGGCGAGGGCGATCTCACGATCGCGGCCTGTATTTGTCAATTCCCGCTCATCGCTTTCGGGATGGCGACACTCCTCTTGTGTGCTGTCAGTCCGCGTTTGCCTTTTCACCGCATCGATCTGCCGGGCGCAGGCTTCTTCGCCAGCATCGCCTATAGCGTTTATCTGAGCCATAAACTCGTCATCCATTTCGTCACGCAAATCTGTTCCGTCCATGCCCTCCTGCTCACATCGGTGTCAGCGCATTTGCTGGTCGAATTCTGCATTTACGCAGTTGGTCTGCTCCTGTTTCTCTCGATCGAACGTCCATTTCTCATCCTGCGTCGGCGTCTTCTCTGAGAGACGGAACAGGATCGACGGTGGCGTGGCCAAATGACGTGATGAGATGGTGCGCGATACTGGGTTCGAACCAGTGACCCCCTCCGTGTCAGGGAGGTGCTCTACCACTGAGCTAACCGCGCCCGAAAAACCGGCGGCACTATGCGACGCCGCCTTGGGCTTGGCAAGCGCATCACCGGATGACACCCGGCGCGCAAACCGGTAGGCTGGCGAACCAATGAACGATGCGGAGAATGGGCTGATTAGCCGGAGCGACGAACCTCCCAACCTGGAAATGCCTTTCGCCAGCCTGCGGGATTTCGTCACGCCTAACGAGCGATTCTATGTGCGTTGTCATTTTCCCATTCCGGAGGTCAATCCGGAGACCTGGCGGCTTCGGATCGAGGGTGCGGTGCGACGGCCACTCGAGCTGAGTTACCGTGAGCTCACGAAAATGCGCGGCCGAACCACGACCGCCACGGTGGAATGCGCCGGCAATGGACGCTCGCATCTCGAGCCGAAGGTGAAAGGTGTTGCATGGGACTTAGGCGCGGTTGGGAACGCGGAGTGGAGCGGCGTTCTTTTGCGCGACGTGCTTGAATACGCCGGGGTGGATAACAGCGCGACCGAGGTGATTCTGGAAGGAGCGGATCGGGGCGAAATAAAAGAGGCGCCGAAGCCGCCGGGCGAAATTCATTATGCGCGCAGTTTGCCTTTGGCCAAAGCTTGCACGGACGTCCTGCTCGCCTGGGAGATGAACGGCGAAGCGCTCAGCGCCGCCCATGGCTTTCCGTTACGCGCGCTCGTGCCGGGCTGGTTTGGAATGGCCTCGGTGAAATGGCTTCAGCGCATCATCGTCAGCACCGTTCCATTCAACGGCTACTACCAGTCGATCGATTACACTTATTGGGAACGCCACGATGGTCTGCCCACTTTGCGGCCGCTGGCCGGGATGCGGGTCAAGGCTCAGATCGCGCGCCCGCACGAGAATGAAGCCGTTCCGCGCGCTACAAACTATCGAGTGCACGGCGCTGCCTGGGGAGGGGACGAAAAAATCGCGAAGGTAGAAGTGAGTGTGGATGGGGGCGAAAATTGGGTGGAAGCGAATCTTCTAGGCGAGCCGGTGGAAAACGCCTGGCGGTTTTGGGAGTTCGAATGGCAGACGCCTGATGAATCCAAGGTCTGCACCCTCATGGCGCGTGCTTTTGATTCGGCAGGTCGAGGCCAACCCGCGGAACGTAATGCGGATTACGGCACTTATATGGTCGATCATTGGTTACCGATCGAAGTAGAAGTGCGTTAGGCGAGATTTGTATGCGGACATCTTCTGCAGCCATCGTCATGTTCCTGCTCGCGGCCTTTCTGGGGGCGTTGGGCCAGTTCCTTTACAAGTCGGGCGCGGATAGCGCAGGCGGATCACTGTTATCCTATCTGCTCAATCTTCGGCTGCTTGGCGGCGTCGTTTGTTATCTTGCCGTGATGGTGTTGTTCGTCGCAGCCTTCCGGAAAGGCGGCGCGTTGAGCGTGCTTTATCCGCTCTACGCGACGACGTTTATCTGGAGCGCGCTCATCGCCTGGGTGGTGTATGCGGCTCCCGTCCGGCCGATCAATTTTGCCGGCATGCTCCTACTCGTCGCCGGGATGTATCTGATGGGCCGGTGAGGTGGGCGGGCCGGCGCTGCGCTTCGCCCTGCCCAGTAATCCTCAGGCCGCCAAGCGAGCCGCGTCTTTGTGCCCGAGGATGCGCACGGTCTGCTGCAGTTGCTGAACTTGCAGCGGTTTTTTCAGCACGGTGACCGGGCCTTTGGAAAGAATTCGATCGAGCATCTCGCTGTCGGGATAGCCGGTGATGATGACGATCGGCAGATCCGGGTCTATTCTTTTCGCCGCCGTATAGACATCGTCCGCTGGACCGTCGGGCAATTTCAGATCGAGGAAGAGCAAATCGAAATGCTGCTTATCGAGAGCGGCCAGTGCCTCTTTGACAGTTCCGACGACGACACGGCTAAAGCCGACCTTTTTCAGGAAAATCTTGAAAAGACTTTGCAGACTCTCGTCATCGTCGACTACCAGCACGGTGGGCTGACCAGCTTTATCCTCTTTCAGGATATCTTTATCGAGTGACGCTTTCTTGATCCGCCAACGGCCACCGATTTGGATCGCCGGAAGCTGTCCGCGCTGCACTAAGTAGTAAACTGTCGGTAAAGGAATCCGCAGATATTTGGCGGTTTCCTTAACCGTTAAGAGGTTGTGCACGTGTAACATTCAGCAGAGTCAAGTGGGCCGGGCAAGACTTTTCGCTTTCGGTGAGGATTATAACTTTTATAGTCGCTGTCAATCATTTCGTTTCCGGCGCGCCTCTAGATTGTGTCTCAAAGGTAATCTCTTATTCGCCGGCGCGCGTATGATTGAGGCAGCTTTCCTACTTCCGCCCGTGACATCGATGCTGGACAAGGGGAGGGCGACAGTTAACTGTTCCCACTTTCATGAGCGTCCTGTTTTTCAAGCGGTTCCTGCAGCGGCCTTTCCAAGTCGCTTCCATAATTCCCAGCTCCAAAGCGCTCGTAGAGCGCGTCGCGAGCAAAATGGATTTTTCCCAACCCCGGATCATCGCCGAGTATGGACCCGGCGAAGGAGTGCACTCACGCGAGATCGCCCGCCGTTTGCTCCCGGGGTCACAGCTCCTTCTTTTCGAGCTCGATGCGGCTTTTTCCCGCGACCTGGCCCGGCAATTCGCGAACGATCCGCGCGTCCATGTCGTCCACGGGGACGCGGCGCAATTGCCGCAAGAACTGCAGCGCCGTGGGATCGCACAATGTGACTACATTGTTTCTGGCATCCCCTTCAGCATCCTCGACATCGAAAAAAAGCGTGCCCTCTTGCAAAAGACCCATGATTGCGTCGCGCCCGGAGGCAGTTTCATCATCTATCAGGTGACAAACGAGCTGCGCCAACACGCGACCCATTTTGATCAGGCGGAATCGGAATATTTCCTACAGAACATCCCGCCGATGTTCATCACCGTTTTCGGAAAATCGCACATGCGAAACGGTCACGGCCATGCCGGCACGAACGGAACCCGCGTTCCGATGCATCAATCGGCATGACGGTCGGCGCGTGCCGGGCAGAAAAAGATTCGATGGGGGAGATGCAGGTCCCCGCGGCCGCGCTTTATGGTGCCTCCACCCAGCGAGCGGTCCTTAATTTCCCGGTAAGCGGCTATCGCTTTTCGCGCCCGTTCATCCGCGCGCTCGGGTTACTTAAGTGGGGCGCAGCCCAGGCAAATCACGACCTCGGCATGCTCGATGCGCATCGCTGCGCGCTTGTCGTGCAAGCGGCCGAGGAGGTGGTGGAAGGGAAACTCGACCCGCACTTCCCGCTCGATATTTTCCAGACCGGTTCCGGCACGAGCACGAACACGAACGCGAACGAAGTCATCGCCAATCGCGCCTGTCAGCTCGACGGCAAAGAGATCGGCGCGCGCGATCCCATTCACCCGAACGATCACGTCAACATGGGCCAGTCGAGCAACGACGTGATCCCCTCGGCGATCCACATCAGCGCGGCGGAAGAATTGAAAAATCGCTTGCTGCCTGAGCTGGAGAAATTGCAGGGCGAATTGGAAGCCAAGGGGAAGGAATTTTGGGAGATCATCAAGATCGGACGAACCCACCTGATGGACGCGACGCCGGTCCGGCTCGGGCAAAATTTCACGGGCTATGCCCAGCAGATCGCTTATGCGCGCGAGCGTGCGCAGAGAGCGATCGACGTTCTGCAGGAGCTTGCGCTGGGTGGCACCGCGGTCGGCACCGGATTGAATCGCCATCTGGATTTCCCCGGGAAGGTGATGCGCCATTTAGAACAACGCACCGGCATCGCTTTTCGCGAAGCGCTCAATCATTTCGAAGCGCAAGGCTCCAAGGACGCCGTGGTCGAAGCGAGCGGCCAGCTGAAGACAATCGCGGTCAGCTTGTTCAAGATCGCGAACGACCTTCGCTGGCTCGGGAGCGGTCCGCGTTGCGGTATCGGCGAGATTCAATTGCCCGCTACCCAACCCGGCAGCTCGATCATGCCCGGCAAAGTGAACCCGGTTATTTGTGAATCGACCATGATGGTTTGCTCCCAAGTGATCGGCAACGACGCCTGCATTACTTGGGCGGGCGCGAACGGAAATTTCGAGCTCAACGTCATGATGCCGGTGATGGCGCACAACCTTCTCGAGAGCATCCGGCTCCTTGCCAACGTCTGTGAAATTCTCTCCGAAAAATGTGTCCGCGGTCTGGTCGCAAATGAAGAGCGCTGCCGTGAATTAGTTGAGCTTTCCATGGCCATGGTCACGAGTCTGGCTCCGAAAATAGGTTATGACCGCGCGGCCGAAATCGCGAAAGAAAGCGCCCGGACTGGACGGAGCGTGCGGGAGCTTTGCCGCGAGAAGAGTGTTCTTCCCGAAGCGGAGCTGAATGCCGCGCTCGATCCGGTAGCCATGACCGAACCCGGGGGAACGGGATCAGCCGGCGGCTAAATGATTCTTTGTCAGCCTGCGCGCTGCGAAGAATCTTAGAATAGTTCAATCTTCCAGCGCAGAAATAATCTGAGATGTTTCACTTCGCTCAACATGACATCGTAAGACTCGTGCGCTTTAAGAAATGGTAGCCAACGTTAACGGCCCGCAATTCTCTGGCGGAGCCAACATCGCGATCAAGTGTCCCGCGCATACTTATGACCAAACAATCGCGTTTTATCGCGACACGCTCGCGCTGCCCTTGATCGAAGAAGAAGAAGATGGCTGCATTTTTCAATTCGGACCGAACCGGCTTTGGATCGATCGCGTGCCGAACCTGAGTCAACCCGACATTTGGCTTGAGCTGGAAACGAATGATACCGAGGCCGCCGCCTCCTTTCTCAAAATCAACGGCGTCCCTCGTCGCGATGAAGTGGAGCAGTTGCGCGAAGACTTCGACGGCTTTTGGATTTCGAATCCAGCGGGCGTCATTCATCTCGTCATCGGTGACGAAGAATAGCGGGGCGACCGCCGCGGAGCGGAGACTCGTTAGACCGCGACGGTCTCGAACAACAGGCTCTCGAAGGTCGGTTGAAACGAACCGGCCCGGGTTTCGCCAATCCGAAACCGCGGACTGAGCTCACGCTGATCCGCACAGTAAACTTCGATTTCAGTCCGGCCATGCCTAACGAGTAGAGTCTGCATCGCTTCTCGCGCCAGCTCCGGCGTATTGCAATCGCGGCTCAAATGCCCGAGCACGACTCGCTCGATTTTTCCCGGCAATAATTGCTCGATCACGCTCGCGGCCGCCGCGTTGGATAGATGCCCGTGACGCGACATAATCCGCTGCTTGACCGGCCACGGCCGGAGCTGACAGGCCTGCAGCATTTTCTCGTCGTGATTGGTTTCAATCACGAGCGTGTGCACCTCGCGCAATCGTTCCACCAGCATCTTGGTCGCGTAACCGAGATCGGTAATGAAGCCGAGCCCGCAGCGGCCCGCGTGAAAGGCATATCCGACCGGCTCGACCGCGTCGTGCGGGACCGGAAACGTTTGCACCGTGATATCGCAGATCGAAAATTCCGCGCCGGTGCGAAAAAGCCGCCAGTTTGGATGCCGGCCGAGCGGACCGCACCGGATCGCTTCCGCGGTGAGCGAGTTGCAGTAAATCGGGATGCGATATTTCCGGCAGAGCACCTCCAGTCCGCAGACGTGATCGCCATGTTCGTGCGTGAGAAGGACGCCATCGAGCTGTTCTGGCGACACGCCGCAGAGCGCCAGCCTAACGACCAGTTGGCGCGCGCTCAATCCGCCATCGACCAGCAGCCGGCAATGCTCGGTCGCGATCAGTGCGGCGTTTCCGGCGCTGCCGCTCCCGAGCATGGTGAGACTGAACACGCTCGATACATAGCGAGCGCTTTCCGGCTTCACAAATCCGAAATGTTTTTGCGTCGCAGATTGCTCGCCGCGCCGCGGTTTCGGCCTTGAACTGCGGCAATCGCGCGTGCAGCATCTCGGTCATGAAAATCTTTTTAGCTCTTCTCCTGGGCGCGATCGCCTTCCTGCAACCGACCCCCGCCCGGGCCGACGAAGCGAGCCATCGTGCCGCCGCCGACGCGTTGCTGAATTTGATGAACATGGAGAAGCTGACCGAACAGTCGGTCGATCAGATGCTGCAAATGCAGATGAAACAAAATCCAGCGATTGCGCCTTTCGAACAGCAGATGCGCACCTTCCTCGCCAAATACATGAGCTGGGCCAGCATGAAGGACGATATGGCCAAGATCTACACCTCCGAGTTTACCGAGCAGGAACTAAAGGATCTGACCACGTTCTACAAAACACCGCTCGGCCAGAAGACCGTGGAAAAAATGCCGCAGCTTTTAGTGAAGGGCGCGGAGTTCAGCCAGAAGCGGATGCAGGAACATTTGCCAGAATTGCAGGCCGCGATCGCCGCACAAGCCGGCGCGGCCAAGAAGACGCCGTAATCTTTTCGACCGCCGACCTGCATCCTCGGCGATTCGCCGCCGGTAGTAAGTATTCGCAATGCCCTAACGAGTGATCCAAGGGTGCCGGCGAAGCGATCGCGGAGATATGGAAACAAGTCGGGCCGCCGCTTCTTCCTTCCGGAAAGTTTGCCTTTCTCGGCTCGCGCCTGGGCGATTATCCCTACGCCGACCGCTGTTCGTTTGTCGTGTTCGAACGGCGCTAAGGTTCGCTGCTCGCCTGCTCGAACGCTCGCATCAGATTATCGAGATACTGCGGCGTGAACATGTCGACGTGTCCGCAGTTGATCGGATATTTTTTCACCCGGCCCCGAGTCAGATATTTCCAATAAGTATCCGTGGAGCCGCTCGTATTCGGAGTGAAGAGGCGCACGTCGAGTGACTCGCGGCGCGGGAAAAACTCCCGAAACGCGCGGAGGTAATGATCTGCATCCGGTGGGAGCGGCTTTTGTCCCGGACTGGCTGCGGCCGGCCATCGACGCATCCGCGCCTTGAGCGAGCGTCGTCGCGCCCGAAAAAAGCGCGGCCAATAACGCGGCCAGGTCTGTACGAATGATTTCAGATGCGGCGTCACCGTCGGCCGAAGCTGCTTCGCGACGTGGCGGGCGTGAACCCAGCGCGGAAGATTGAACGGCGTGGTGTCGACAATATAGAGCCGCTCCACCGCGTGGCCGCGTCGCCGCAATTCGCACGCCGTCGCGTAAGCGATCATTCCGCCTAACGAGTGACCAAGAAGCTGATACGGTCCCTCGGATTTAAACTGCAAAATTTCGTCCGCATAATGCGCGGCCATTTCTTCCAGGGTTTCGTGGCGTTCTTCGCCCGCCAGTTCCACCGCCTGCAAGCCGACCACCGGCCGCACTCCGCCGAGTCGGCGCGCAAAATCCAGGCAATGAAAAACGCCGCCGGCCCAGCCATGCACGATAAACAAGTAGGGTCCCGGCCCGCCGCTATTCAGTGGCGTCAGCGAAGTGAATTTTTTCTCCGCCGGGTCCGGCCCGAGCAGGCACGCCAGGGCTTCGATCGTCGGATGCGAGAAAAGATCGTGTACCGAAAGTCTGATCCCGAAGTCGTTTTGCAGCCGCGCCAGGAAGCGGATCGCGAGAAGAGAATTGCCACCGAGATCGAAAAAGCTGTCGCTTCGACCGATCGCGATGTGGCGTCCGAGCAGCTCGTGCCAGAGCGAGAGAAGGATGGATTGCTCGGGGTTGGACGCGTCGATGTCGTTCGTCTCTGCCGGCGCGGGCCGGACGCGATACGCCTTCGAAAGTTGAGTCCGATCCACCTTCCCCGTCGGCATCAACGGCATCTCCGCGAGCACCACGAATTCCGCTGGCCGCATGTGCGCGGGTAAACGCGTCCGCATCCAATCAAGTATCTCGCGCTGATCGAAACCGCCGCTCGGCACGACATGCGCGACTAAATATTGATCGTCCTCTGCCCCCTCTAGCGTCACGACCGCGTGTTGAATTTTTCCGTGCTCTTCCAGGATGACGTCGATCTCGCCCATCTCTACCCGATACCCGCGGACCTTGACCTGCCGATCACGCCGTTCCAGAAAAACAAATTCCGCGCGCTCGTTCAGATAGCCGTAATCGCCGGTCAAATAGAGCCGGGCGAACTCGGGCGACGTCGCGAGCGGATTCGGGATAAATTTCGCGCGCGTCGCCGCTTCGAAGTTGCGATAACCGCGCGCGACCACCGGCCCGGCGATGCCGATTTCCCCACAGACTCCGACCGGCAGGCGCCGCTGTTTTTGATCGAGCACATAGATCTCTGAGTTCCCAAAAGGACGGCCGATGGGAACGTTGTTGCCCACGTGATCCGGCGAAGTTGCGGGATCCCAGGCCGTGACCGCGACGGTCGCTTCAGCCGGTCCATAGACATTCAGCCAGCGCACGCGATCTCCCACTAAACGCTGCCACTTTGCGAGCAATTGCGGGTTCGCTTTTTCCATCGAACAAATCACCAGCCGCAAGCCGGCCGGCAATTCTTGCTTACCATCCTCCTTCATCGCGCGGACCCATTCGTGCCAATAAGCTGCCGGAATTCCGCTGACCGTGATCCGCTCGGAATCGAGCTGCGCGAGATAATCCAAAATGCTGAGCGCGCCGCAGCGCCGCGGAAAAACCATCGTCCCGCCGCCGGAGAGAGCGACCAGCAGTTCGCCGATAAAATAATCGTTGCCAGGCGAGCCCATCGAAAGCCGGCGATCGCACGGCCGATATTGATAGAGCCGGACCATCACGTTGAGGGTTTCGGCTAACGAGTGATGCTCGACTTCGACGAATTTCTTCTCTCCGGTCGACCCCGAGGTGTGGACGAGATAGGCGAGATCGTGCGGTGCGATTTTCGGAAGCGAGACAGCGTGGTGGCACGTTGCGCTGATTTCCTGAAAACTGAAAACGCGCGGGACGTTCGCGCGGGTTTCTTCTGCGACATTGTCGGTCGCGATGGCGAGCGCGATCGGCAATCGCCGCAACATCGCGGCGCGTTCCTCGCTAGGCAGATCGGGATTGATCAGCAAAAAGGCCGCACCCGCGCGAAAACTCGCGAGCATCGCGCAGAGGATTTCGGCCGACGGTGGGAGCAGGATTGCGACGATCTCACCTGTTCCACCCAAGGCCCCGAGGTTGGCTGCGACGCGTGCGGCGATTTCGCCAAACGCGCGGAAAGTGACTTTGCGATCGCCATCTTCGATCGCGATTCCCTCCGGTTGGGTCGCGATTTGATGTTCGAGTAATTCCTGCGCCGGTCCCGCAGCCACCTCAATCCGTGGTCCGCGGGTCGCTTTTTGCAGAACTTCGCGATCCTCCTCCGAAAGCATTTCAATCGCGCCGAGCCGCTGCTTCAGGTCGCCGGCAAAAGCGCAAAGTGCCGCGCCGATTCCATTCGCCGCCGCCCGCAAAGTCGCCGCGCTGACCGATTCCTTCCGTCCGATCAACTCCAACTGAAGACGCGGCTGTTCGTAACCAGCGATAAGGAGCGGCACATCATTCGCCTGAAACAATTGCGCGCCTGCTAGCGGCATACGCTGAAAGTTTAAGACTACTGGCAGCTCGAGATTTCCCGCGCCGAAGCCGGTCCATCCTGCGATTTGCGCGAGCGAGGCTTGCTCAAGCTCGCGCAGCTCCAGCCAATGCTGCCGGACCGCGCGAAGCCAGTCGCCTAACGAGTGGTCGTCCGGCGTTTCGATCCGCAACGGCACCGTGTTCACGAATGGCCCGATGATTTTTTCAGCTCCCGGGATGGACGATTTCCGCGCCGCGCGCATGACGGCGAAGATGGCTTTGGATTCGCCTTGCATCCGGGCAAGCCAGAGCGCGCAAGCCGCGATGACCAAGGTGTTGAGCGTGAGTTCGGAGCTTGCGCATACGGTGCGAAGTCTCGCTTCGATCTCGAGCGGAAGATCGAGCGTGATCCGATGTGAGCGAGCATCCGATCGAATAGGCTGTATGCCGCAGGCGGCCCGGATTTCCGGAAGTGGCGTGGGCGAATCCGTCCTGCTCAAGCGCCGCCGCCACGCATCCCGCTCCCGGGTCCAGTCTCGGCGGCCTAACCAGTGAAGATGATCTAAAAAATCCGGCGTAGCCGGGGCGGCGGACGCTTCCCCGCCTTCGAGCAATCCGGCGTAGGCCTGAAAAATTTCCGTGAGGAGAAGAGGATAGGAAGCGGCATCGCACAGGCTGTGATGATGCGTCCAAACCCAAACCAAATCGTCCGGCGCGATGCGGACGAGGCGTGAGCGCCAAAGCTGCTTCGCCTCCGAAAATGGCAACGCATCCTGCCTGTCTGTTTCGAGAAATGTTTGCAAACGCTGGTCGCGATCGCCTGGCTCAGCGGAACAATTTATCTTCGGCGCTGCGGCATCTGCCTGAAGCAATCGGCCTTGAAAAAGCTCGCCGTCGCGAAATTCAAAACGCGCCATCAAGGCGCCGTGCCGCTGTAAACAGAGGTGAGCGGCACGCAGGAAGACGGACTCGTTAGGCCGATCGCGCAGCGGCACAACGAGTTGCTGGCAATACGCTCCTCGCTGCCCCAATTTGAGCGAGCTGAGCAGCATCGACCGCTGCAGACCGGTGGAGCGCGCTTCGCTTTCGAGAAGGCGGAAAAGCACCGGCTCTACGGTTTCTTCTTCGGTCAGACGATGGGACACACGAGGGCCGAGACTAAGCGCGCTTTGCGGCGCGCGAAGTGGAAACTACGATTTCTCGATCAAAGCGAGCACGCGCATCTTTTTCGCGCCGTATTCAAGCGAGCGAAATTGTCGGATTTCATCCAACCGCCGCAGCCCGTTGAGGGTATCGAGAAATTCGGTATAGCGCGCGGCCAGCTCGGTTGTTTCCAGATAACGGCCACGAAGATTTTTGCATTCGAACGCGCCCGGGTTTTGCGAGGCGAAAAGATGGAAACGAAGCCAGCGTCGATCGGTCCGCGAAACTTTTTGAGTCTTACGAAAGAACGCCACGAAAAGCAGGAGGACGAGGTAGGTGTCGACCTGCGCCTGGAGCTCGAGATTGCGCGCGTAGTCCTCCGCGTAGATCTCGCGTTCTCCGGTTTTGAATCGTAGGGCGGCGTGGAGCGCGTGATTTATTTCCTCCACGAAAGCGATCAGCGAACGAATGTTGAGATCGTTCAAGCCGGCCCTCGGATCGTGTCGTTCCAGCTGTTCGATCAACCAGCGCGAATAATAAATTCCAACATGAAGCTGATCGCCGCTGCGCCGCAGAAAAGTGCGTGCCAGTTCGTTCAATTCGCGCGCGGATGCGCCCGCTGCTTTGCTCAGTTGCGTGCAACGTTGCCGATCGATCAGGCAATCTTCCAGGTTAATTCCGACCTGCGCGTAGGTGCGCTCGAAGAGTTTTTGAATCTGGCTGAAAAGCGTTTCGTTCACAAAAGGAGCGAAGGACTCGCAGCCTCGTCGAGATTGAGCAGCTGATCGGAAAGCTGATTGAGCGCGAGCCTAACCTCGCGGAAACGGTCGGCTAATTCTTCATAAACATCGTTCAGCTCGCAACGGCGTGCAGTCGCGTGGGAAGCGACAAGTTGGTAATTGGTGCGGCCGATTTGTTCGTAGAATTTCAAGTCCGGCGCACCGCGCAGACTCCGCCGTTGTGTGTTCTCGTGAAAGATTCCGCTAAGGAAGAGCGAATAATTTCCGACGTGCGCGCGCAGAAAAAAGGCCTGCTCCGAAGTCGCGCGGGTCAAGGCAATCAGGATGTCGGAAATATATTGGCGGCCGCGCTCATCCGCGACGTGCGGTGATTGCAAACCATTCATGCGCGAGAAAGTTTCGAGCAGAGACGCGACGTAATCGCACAGTTTACGGTCTTTCATTCCGGCCTGCTGCAAAACGTGCCGCGCCAGCACATAAAAGTAGAAGTGCGACGAAATCGAAAGGTGGCCGGCGTTCGATAGAATCGCATCGATCAGTCGCGGATTATCGAGGACCGCGTCGCGCGTATCGTGATCGCTGAGCAGGTCGACTAACGAAACGTGATCGGTTTGCGAACGTGCCAGAGTCCGCACGACGAAGTCAAAATCCGCTGCGGTAAACCGCTCCCGACAATTCGCCCGAATCATCGAGAGGAAATCATGAGCTAAGCGCATGCCGCTTGGCAAGGTTCTCGTCGGGCTTGTCGCGAGCGGAATGGTTTGGCTACTTTTACGGCATGCTCTTCGTCCGCCGTATCTGCCTCCTTTCCGCAGTTGTTCTTACGAATCAGTTTGCGTTTGGAAATGGCGGCGCCTGGCAAACAGGTGTGCCGTTGACGGGGAATGCGGCGGCCTCAGATAAGGGACGCTCCACCAAGGTGGCGATCGAGGAAGAGAGCCTCCTGATTGATTTGCATCAGGAATTTGCGGCGGTCGAAGTGCGTTATCGAATGCGCAACACCGGCGGAAGCGTCACCCAGGATTTCTTTTTTCCAGTGGAGCGATGGACTCCGGAAGACGACGCCGAGGAACATGATAGCGGAGGCGGAAAGGTGGCGGACCTGGAAGCTTATCAAATAATGGCGGACAAGACGGACCTGGCGGTCAAGACGATCGACGTGAAACCTGTTTCCACGCCCAGTCCGACTCCGGAGAGTAAAGCGACGGCAGAACCAACTGAAGATACGACGGCGGACGGGGATCCCGAAAAAGACGGCGCAACTGAAACGGCGGAGACGGAAATCGCGCCGTATCGATACGAAGATGATTTCGCGCCGCCGACGAAGCATTGGAAGAAATCGGAGATTCCTTTCGCAGCTAATCAAACGCGCGAGGTGACGATTCGTTATCGGGTCGGTTACAGCGGTGCGGAGCGATCAGTCTCCGACGACGGGCATAAGACCGATCAGGTCATGTTTTATTCCCTTTCGCCGGCGGCGACCTGGAAGGGGGCGATCGGGAAGGGGAAGATCGTTGTGAACGTCTTACATCCGCGGCCGGAAGAAGTGGCGATAGAAAAGCCTAACGAGAGATTCAAGAAGGTGAGCGAGACGCGTTACGAGTGGTCCTTTGAAAACCTGAAGCCAACGCTGGAGGACGATCTCAAAATCGTCGCGCATCGGGCCTGGGACAGTTACTCGACCGGCTACAGCGAGAGCGAGGAAGAGCGGCAGATTCCGCGCGACTACTTCATTCAAGGCGAGCGCTATTTTCTTGTGCATGGAGATTTCGAAGCGGTC
Source organism: uncultured Chthoniobacterales bacterium (assembly GCA_964236815.1). Taxonomy (GTDB): domain Bacteria; phylum Verrucomicrobiota; class Verrucomicrobiia; order Chthoniobacterales; family UBA10450; genus JACCTI01. The sequence continues at coordinate 9,733 of CAXSFN010000003.1, read as the reverse complement.
GCCAGTTCGACCTTAGCGGCTTCCGGTAAGAAAACTTACGAGGCCAAAAACATTCGGGGCATGGAAGGCGATGCGGCTTGGGCGGAGGGCGTGGAAGGCGACGGCATCGGCCAGAACATTACGCTGACGGTGAATCGGCCATTGCCGCTCGACGAGATTCAGATCGTGCCGGGTTATCGCAGCTTGGAGAATCCGTCGCTCTGGGCGAAGAACAATCGGGTCGCGGAATTAGAGATCACCCTGAATGACGAGCGCACTTTCACCGCGAAAATTCCGGACGAACAATTCGCCGATCCTTATCCGATTCCAGTGCGTGATTACAACGAACCGGTGAAGACGGTGAAGCTCACGATCAAAGCGGTCCATCGCGGGACGGCCGCGCGCGACACCTGCATTTCTTGGGTGCGGTTAAAGGGGAAGCTGGCGAAGAAACCAGAAGTTCACCCGGCGCGGTGAAGCGATTCCTGATCGTTTGGTGCCTCGCGCTCGCGGCGACAATTCATGTCGGCGAAGCGTCGATTACAGTCCCGATTTATCTTGAGGACAATCACGCCGGCGCATTTTATTGGCTCGCGCAAAATCTCGATCTCGAAGAAAAATGCACGCTTCTGCATTTCGACGCGCATAGCGACGCGTCCGCTATTTTCGATTCGGATAAAATCCGGACCAGGCTGCGACGAGTGGGTTCGGGCGAGGAACGCGCAGGTGTTCTGCGCGAATGGCGCGGAGCCGGAACGATCCAATGTTTCAATTGGCTCGAGCCGCTCATGCCCGCGCCGATCGCGGAAGTAATCTGGATACCGCGCGAGAATATCTCATCGGAGGAACGCGTGCGTCTTCAAGAAGAAGCAGCGCAATTTCTTGACGGGCAGATCGAGGCCGCGCCGCGCGCGTCCGGCCTGATGCGGTCGCGCTACCGTGTTCTCGGCCTCGAGGAATTAGAGACGAGCGCTGCGATCGAAGGCCCAATAGTGGCATCGATCGATCTGGATTATTTCGCCGGATTTTTGCCTAAGGATCGCGAAGAAGCCTTCGAACGCGTGTGGAAGTTCGTCGCGGAGCGACGCAATCTGCGCGCAATCACGATTGCGATTTCACGTCCTTACCTAACGAGTGATGAGGAAGCGAATGCGCTTCTGCAGCTGGCATTGCAAGCGTCGCTTTCGTTGCCGACAGCCGCGATTCAGTTCGAGCCTTTTGCGCGCGTGGCCCACGATCAATCGCTGCGCGCACGCGAATTTCGCGCACAAAAGCGAGAAGTTCCCGGGTTCGATCTCGAGTCTGCTTCACCATCATTGCGTGCGCTTTTGCTTGCGAATCAACGTCGCATCGCGGTGCGGGAAGATCATCCGCGCTGGGAAGCGGCGCTCCAGAAATGGGCCGATGAAGCGCCTACGTTTCGTCTTGCGATAACAAATCATCAGCCATCGACCGACGATCTTTGGCGCGTCGCGGTTGACGAAGCAGCCGCGGTGGAAGTCGCGGCAGAGCCTTGGGACACACTCTTCCCGCGCGTGCAGTGGATTGTGCAGATTCCTGTTTATTCGCGCTGCAATCTGACCGCTGCCCGCGACGACGAAATCGGCTTCGCGCAAGGCGCTCCGCCGCGCCCGCGTTGGCGCGAAATCACTTTGCCGGAAACGGAAAGCAAACTTTCGCTCGCATCACTTCGTCAGTTTTTCGATCCGCAGACCGGCGGTGGTGCAGTTCGTTTTCGCGCGCGAATCGAAGCAAGCGATTGGATCCGGGAGACGCCGACGATGGAGATTCGCCGGTTCGCGGGCAGCGGATTTCGCGCGGCTTTAACAGAACAATTTGGTCTGCCCTATCTCTTCGGATGCGGCGGATTGCGCGATGGCGACAACGCCGGAGCAGAAACTGGTTGGGGCGCGGATTGCGCGAACTTTCTCGTCCATGCTTTGCGCCGCCAAGGCAGACGAATCCCGTGGTCGAACCCGAAGCGATTCCGTCGATACCTCGAACCCTTGCAGGAAAGCGCGAGCCTCGCAGATGCGCCTCGATTCACGAAAGAGGATGCAGAAGCGGGCGTGATCTTGCATTTCGGCACGCATGTCGCGGCTTTGTTTGAAGATCGGCCGCCGCTCGGAGTTCTAAACGCGGAAGACATCGTCGCGCATCAATTGGAAGGACCACCGCAAATGCTCTCGTTAGGCGAACTGATGCGCGCGCGCGGATATACGCGTTTCGATTTGTTGCGCGTACCGCCTCCGACCGCCGCAGATGATTTGCTCATGGGCGGCGATGTCATGCTTGGCCGCAGCGTGGGCGATCAGATTAAGAATGGCGTCGATCCGTTCGCGGGGATTCGAAAATCGATAAACGGTGCGACCACCTCGGTCGCGAACCTGGAATGCGTGGTTTCGAATAAAGGAAATGTCGCGGGCGCGAAAAAATATTCGCTCCGCGCGCCAATCGAAGCGGCCGACGTTCTCAAGGCGGCCGGCTTCGATGTCATCGGGTTGGCGAACAATCACACGAAAGACTTCGGCGACGAAGCGCTCAGCGATTCCATCGAACGCTTATGCGCCAGCGGCTTATCAGTCATCGGTGCGCCTGAGGACCGCTATGTCGTTCGCGGGAACGTGGCGTTTTTCGCGATCAATGAAGTGGATCGAATAATCAATCGCCCCGCGCTGGCCGCAGCCTTGCAACGTGCGCGCGCGGAAGCGAACTCGATCATCGCACTGGTCCATTGGGGTAACGAAAACACTGCGGTGGTCACGGAAAGACAGCGCGAGTCGGCTCGCTGGCTGGTTAATCACGGAGTAGATCTGATCGCTGGCTCGCACCCTCACTGTCTTCAACCGGTCGATTTCTACCATGGTCGGCCGATCATCTACTCGTTAGGCAATCTCGTCTTCGACGGCGCGCCGAGTCTGCCTAGTTGGAATCGCGGCGCGCTTCTTAGGGTTGGATTAAACGCAAGATCGCCTGCGTTTCAGCTCATCCCGATTCGACTGAATGCAAAGGGATTGCCGACCTCCGAAGAGGAGTCAGCGAACGGAAATAACATTCCGGCGCCTCAGGCGAAGAGGCCTACGGCGGCCGCGCGTTAACGACTCGTTAGGCGAAACACCCCGGCGCTGACGGTGGCTTACAAGCCCGCTGGGTGGCGTGCGACGAAGCCGCGCGGCTCGCGCGGGAACGGTTGCCAACGCGGCGCCCAGTGACGATCGCGCTTCATCGTATTGTAGGGCGTGGTGTCAAGGCGAAGGCCGGCGATGGTGGCGAAAGTGTGGCCATTGCGCGCATAAATTGTGATCCATCGGCCTTGGCCGCTTTCGCCGAAGCGACGGAATTCAGTCGAGCTAATCGGCGCTTTGACGATCCCGGCCGCGCCAAGTGCGTAGGAAACAGTGGCCGAACAATCGTAAGCGGAATCTTGAAAAGATTTATGACCGCCGCCGTAGCGATAAGGCTTGGTGCGCAATTGATTCGCGGCCCAGATGGCGCGCTTCACTGGCAAGGGCGCGGCGACGGGCGCGGACGCAACGCCGCCACTGCCGAGGGTGGCCCTACTGCCCGCGACAGTTGGCCCGGTGGTCGGAAATGGGGTGTTATCCGTGCGCGCGAAGGCCACGCTGCTACTCGTTAGCGCAATAGAAATGGTGACCGATGCCAGGGGGTGCATGAGGCAGTGAAATAGCTGCGCTCGTGCCAAGGCTCAAACGATTTTTCGCAGCACGCTGGATGCGCCGCGCGATTGACTGTGCCACGCGCTTGCTCGTAAGCTCCGCGCTGGAATGGATGCTCAGGTCCGCAAGCGCGTCGACGATTTTATTGGTGAGAAAGGGATGCGTCGCACTTCACAGCGCGACGCGATTGTGGAAGCAGCCTTCAGCACGCAGGAACATTTCACCGCGGAAGGATTGCTCGCGATGTCGCGCAAAATCGACGCATCGGTTTCCCGCGCGACGGTCTATCGGACTCTGCCGCTGCTCGTGCAGGCGGGCGTCCTGCGCGAAATGCATTTCGGGAAAGATTACAAATTCTACGATCCGAACTTTGTCGATCGCCCGCATCATAATCATCTCATCTGTCTCGATTGTAATAAGATCGTCGAATTCGAGGACCGTCACATGGAGGTGCTGGAGAATTGCATCACGACCAGGCTTGGCTTTTCGCCGATCGAAAAGACGCTTCGAATCGAAGGGAAATGCGATGAGCTGCGTGTCTTCGGGGCCTGCAAGAAACGGGAGCTGGCGCCCACGTCGAAACCGCAGCGCGTGGATGGTCAGTCCCCCGTCGGCCGCGAAGATTTCGTTCCTCCCGGAGCGGGAGTTGGGAAGCGGACTACGATTTCAACGTGAAGTGAATCGCGATCATCACGGTCGATTCCACCGGCGCACCACCGATGGTCCGGGCAGGACGAAAACGCCATTCGCGTCTCACGGTGCTCATCGAAGTGGAATCAAAATCGGCGCGCCCTGAGCTGCGCGCGACTTCCACTTCTCGCGGAGAACCGTCAACGCCCACCCGGACCCGCAGGCGCACGTTTCCTTCCACACCAAGATCGCGCGCACCCACTGGATAGGGCGGTTGGGTCGTAAAAACCTGCGCGGCTGGTTGTGCGGCCGCGGAGCCCGCGCGCGCTGGTCCGCCGCTTGCGCCGCCGTTATCCGGTTTGAAATTTTCCGGGCGAGCAGCTGCGATCTTCGCCTTATCTGCTACGACTTTCCGGGCAGGTTTCGGTTCGGGTTCCGCAAAAACGACTTCGTTCTCTTCAGGCACCGGAACGGAAACAATCGGCGGCGGCTCTTCTATTTGCGGCGCAGTTTCCTGCGTCATATCTGCATTTTCAGTAACCGGAGCGGGTTCGGAATCGCCCGCGACCAGTTCGACTTGGACGCCTGCATCGCCCGGCGCAAACGCGATCGATTGTCGGTTCGAGCCACCCAAGGGCAGAAGAAATATCCCGGCATGCAGCGCTAATGAGCACCCAATCCAAATCGCCGGAGTCGAGGGCAGATTGAAGGTCTCGAAGTAGAGCTTATTCAGGGAAGGATAGCGCACTTGATCTTATTGCGATTTAATCTCAAAACTCTTGACGACATAAAATTAATCAGAGATTGAGTCGCAATAGCAAATGAAAAGTCATTCTCTACCTATACTTTTTTCATTCCTTATCTTTTCCCAGGGCGCGTTCGCCGCGTCGACTTTGCAGGACGAAGAGGATGCCGACATCGATGTGGTGGTGAGCGCGACGCGCACCGAACGCAAAGCACAGGAATCTCCCGGTAGCGTTACGGTGGTAAATCGCAACGAGCTCGATCGGCAGGTGATCGAGCAACTGCCCGATGTTGTCCGTTACGAGCCGGATGTCAGCGTGCCTTTTGCGCAAGGCGGGACTGGTCCGGTCAGCCGTTCGCGCAGCGGCGCGCAGGGTTTCAACATCCGCGGCATCGACGGAAATCGGGTCTTGCTCGAAGTCGATGGCATTCGGCAACCGGACCAGTTCAATTTCGGCGGCACCACGACGGTAGGCCGCGATTACCTCGATCTAAATGCCTACAAGCGGCTCGAGATTTTGAAAGGATCGGCTTCCGGATTATATGGTAGCGATGCGATTGGCGGCGTCGTCACGTTTGTGACGCTCGACCCATCCGACTTGTTAGACGTGGTTTCGAATCGCCCTTTCGCTTTCAAATTGCGCCCCAGTTACGATGGCGCGGACGATAGCTTTTCCGAAACGATCGCGGGTGCATATCGCGTGGGAAAACTGGAAATGCTCGCGCTCTATACGCGGCGCGATGGCCATGAAATCGATGCAAAGGATTCCGACATCATCAACCCGGCGGATTACTTCGGCGATAACTTGTTAGGCAAGCTCGTCTATCACTGGAATCCCGAGAACACGACCAAGGCATCCGCGGAATTTTTCGATCGTCAGACCGATACGAATCTCGTCAGCTCGCGTCGGGTTACGGTGAATGGACCGACCACGACGTTCATCAATGACGTGCCGATTTCCGATAATCTGCAGCGTTATCGTTTCAGCCTCGAGCACTCCTACCGGGCCGCGCCGGAAGCGACGCCAGATCCGAAGGACGCGAAAGATTCGAAGCCAAATCCGCCGGCGGTCGACGCAAATGGCAACTGGCTCGCGCAGGCCGATGTGCGCGTTTATTACCAGGACGCGTTCACTCACGAAGACAGCACAGAAGAGCGCGTCAGCCGGAATCCTTCCCGTCCGGATTTCAATATCCTGCAGTTCCGGACCGCGAATTATGACCAGGACATTTTCGGCGGCGACATCCAGTTGCAGAGCCGCTTCAATTTCGGGCCTTCGCGAAATCGTCTCACCTATGGCTTCGACGTTTCGTCCTCGGATGTTCGACGCGACCGCAATGGCCTCCAGGTAAATCTCACCACCGGAGCGACCACTAATTTTCTGAATCCGGACACGTTTCCGGTTAAGGATCTGCCCGATACGACCATCTTTCGTCTCGGCGGTTTCGTGCAGGATGAAATCAGCTTCGGGCCTAACGATCTCTTCACCATCATTCCCGGGTTTCGCGTCGATTACTACAATGCCGACGCGCAAAACGATCCGGTCTATTTCGCGACCAGCGGCGGCCTCGCTCCGATCAGCTTGAACGAAACTTCTGTCACGCCGAAAATCGCCGCGCTCTTGAAGTTGACGCCGCAGCTCATCCTCGGCGCGCAATACAATCGCGGCTTCCGGAATCCGACGCCGGAAGATTTGAATGGCACGGTGACCAATTTGCTTTTCGGTTATCAAACGATTCCGAATCCAAGCCTCGAGTCGGAAACGAGTGACGGTTTCGAGCTGAACCTAAAAGGCGAATATCCGTTTCTGAAGTTCAGCCTCGCCGGCTACTACAATCGTTACCGCGATTTTATTCTTACCCTGATCGATATCGGCGTCGATCCGGACACAGGCTTGATCAATTTCCAGTCGCAAAACATCAGCCGGGCCGAGATCTACGGCGTGGAAGCAAAGATGGAAGTTCCGCTCGGCGCCTTCTCGCCCGTCCTAAACGGTTTCGCGTTTCGCAACAGCGTCGGTTACACCGTCGGCCACGATTTGGAAAACGACACCGGCTTGAACTCGGTCGATCCGCTCAAGATCATCACTTCGCTTCGCTACGATTCACCCAAAGGCATCTGGGGAGCGGAGTTGCTCGGCACGTTTGTCGATCGCAAGGATGACCCTGATTTCCGCGTCAGCCCGGATCAATTCGTGCCGGACTCGTATTACATTCTCGACCTGATCGCCTACGCGAACCTCACGAAATACGTGACGGCAAACATCGGCGTCTATAACCTGACCGATCGAAAGTATTTTGTCTGGCAGGACGTGATAGGGTTGCCCACGACGCGGACCGACATCGGCCGCTTCGCCCAACCCGGCACTTTCGTCCGCGCCGGTCTAACGATTAGATTCTAACGTCGAGAAAAACGGAGGTCCGATATGATTACGATGAACGAAACGGATTTAGCGGAGCGTTATGCGCGCTTGAAAGAAGCGAAATCGAACCTGCGCATTCGGGACGCCGCGAAAGAACTCGGCGTGAGCGAAGCAGAATTGGTCGCGCTCAATGTCGGCAACACTGCCACGCGGCTGCGCGGAAAGTGGGGCGATTTCATGAAGCGTATTCCCGAGCTCGGACGCTGCATGGCTTTGACCCGGAACGAAGCAGCGGTGCACGAACGCAAAGGCGTGTACAACAAACCGGAAATCTTCGGCCCGATGGGACAAGTCCTGGGCGAAGACATCGATCTCCGTTTGCTCCTGATGCATTGGCACATCGGTTATGCGGTCCGCGACGAAGTGGACGGCGAAACGCGGCGCAGTTTCCAGATCTTCGACAAATTCGGCGGCGCAATTCACAAGATTTATCCGCAGGAAAGTTCGAGCGCGGAAGCGTTCGAGAAAATCGCAAGCGATTTCGCAGACGAAAATCAATCGACGGCTGAAACCTTCGAGCCTACTCCCGGTCCCGCGGCGGAGCCTAACGACGACGACGTGGACGCGGCGGCGTTTCAACAAGCTTGGGACGCATTAACCGACACGCATGAGTTCCACGGGATGGTGCGCAAATTCGGACTCGGACGTCAGCAAGCTTTGCGCATTGCCGGCGACGAGCGGGCCTATCAGGTAAAGCCGAATGCCGCGCGCGAAGTCTTGGAACAAGCCTCGAAATCCGGGCGCAAGATCATGATTTTCGTCGGCAACCGCGGGAACATTCAGATCCACAGCGGCAAGGTCGAGAACATCAAAACTATGGGACCGTGGCTCAATGTCCTCGATCCGGATTTCAATCTGCACCTGCGCGAAGACATGATCGCGAACGCGTGGGTGGTGAAAAAGCCGACGCGCAATGGACAGGTAACCTCGCTGGAGCTCTTCGATCCGAATGGCGAAAACATTTCGCTCTTCTTTAGCAAGCGCATCGACAACGAGCCGGAAAAAGAAGACTGGCGCGAGCTGCTCGGGTCGCTTTCGAAAAATTAAGTTCGTGCGGTTTCCATTTCTGGCGGTCGTCGCCGCGCTCCTCTTCGCCGCCGCGAGTCAGGCGGCGGAACAACGCCTCGTCACCATCGGTGGCGCGATCACGGAGACGATTTTTGCGCTCGGTCTCGGCGAGCAGGTGGTCGCAGTAGACGCGACCAGCGTTTATCCGGAGAAGGTCACGAAATTACCGCAGGTCGGTTTCGAGCGAACGCTCGCGGCCGAAGGCGTGCTCGCTTTGAAACCAACCATGATCATCGCTACGACCGATGCGGGTCCGCCCGAAGTGATCGAACAAATCCGCAGCGCGGGCGTTAAGTTCGTGATCGTCAAATCGGAACCAAACGTTGAAGGAGCGAAGAGAAAAATCGAAGCAACCGCGGATGCCGTTGGAAAATCCGCGGAAGGAAAAGCACTCAGCGCGAAGATCGACGCGCAGATTGCGAAACTCCCGGCGATGAAGGCTTCGGCGGAACGCCCGAAAGTTTTATTTTTGTATGCGCGCGGAGGCGGCACGCTCAACGTCGCCGGCAACGGCACCGCGGCCAACGCGATCATCGAAGCTGCCGGCGGACGCAATGCCGTGACCGAATACAACGGCTACAAACCGCTCACCGCCGAAGGCGCGGTCAACGCTGCGCCCGATGTCATTCTGCTTACCTCGCGCGGTCTCGAAAGCATGGGCGGACTGGATGGATTATTAAAGTCGACGGGACTCGCGCAAACCCCCGCGGGTCAGGCTCGGCGGATCGTTGCCCTCGACGATATGAAGCTTCTCAGCTTCGGCCCCCGCACCGGCGAGGGCGTGAGCGAACTCGCCGCCGAGCTGCGCAAATAAATCGCCGCGATGCCCACGGCGGAATCTCCTAGTTCGTCGTTAGGCACGTCGACCGCTCTTGGAATTTCCGCGCGTCGGAAGCGCGCTCGCTTCGCGCTCCTCATTCTTTTTCTAGCCATGATCGCGGTCGTGCTCGCATCGGTCGCGCTCGGACCGGTGCGCATTTCCGTTCCGCAAATCTTCGGTATTCTCGCCCAAAAAATTGGATGGCAGGTCGAGACTGGTTTCACCGCGCAACAGGCGAACGTGCTTTGGGCTATTCGTTTACCGCGCGTTTGTTTTGCGATTCTTTTCGGCGCGGGCCTGGCTGTTTCCGGCGCGGCGATTCAAGGACTCTTTCGAAATCCGCTGGCCGATCCGGGATTGATCGGCGTCTCCAACGGCGCGGCCATGACTTC
>CAXSFN010000002.1:0-142032 GCA_964236815.1 uncultured Chthoniobacterales bacterium | reverse complement strand
TGATCCCCGGCATGAGTAACGTGCAGGGCCTCTCGGTGGACGAGAAGCAGATCAAGCGCACGGAGGCGATTGTGCTTTCGATGACAGGCCAGGAACGCGCGCGGCCTGACATTTTAAATGCGAAGCGACGCCAACGAATCGCCCGCGGAAGTGGCAGCACGGTTACGGAAGTGAACGATCTGCTGCAGCGTTTCAATCAGATGCGAAAGATGATGAAGAGCGCGGGTAAAATGAAAAGAATGATGGCGCAAATGGCGCGGATGAAGAACTAACGATATGGCAGTTTCAATCAGACTACGCAGAGAAGGGACGACGAATCGTCCGTATTACAAAGTGGTGGTGGCCGACAGCCGCAGCCCGCGCGACGGCAAATTCATCGAAATCATTGGCACTTACGATCCGAAGAAAACCGACCACAACAGCACCCTGAAACTCGATCGGATCGATCATTGGATTTCGAAAGGCGCGCAGCCATCCGATACGGTGCGCAGTTTGATCAAGAAGAACCGCAAAGTCGGCGCGCTAGCTTCTGCAGACGTGGCCGCACCCGAGCCCGCGATCCAATCCTGATTCTGTCACCCTGAGCGAAGCGAAGGAACTGTGATTATTCGGTTACAGCGCGAGATAATCAGAGCCAAGATTTAGTGTAATCCATGAAACAATTTCTTGAGTTTGTCGTTCGCCAGCTCGTGGAATTTCCGGATGAAGTAATGCTGTCTGAGCTCGCCAATGGCGCGACGACCGTTTTCCGTTTGCAGATGCGCCAGACCGACGTCGGTCGCATCATCGGCCGAAACGGTCAGACCATTCAAGCGATCCGCGCGCTTCTCTCCAGCGCGGCCGCGCGGCACGATCAACGCGCTACGCTCGAGATCGTCGAGTAGCGAATCTCTTCCGCGCGCAACGAAAAGTGGCGCTAGCGCGTCGCGGGTTTTTCGAAATCTGCCAGAACGGGAATGCTGCCGCGGATCGCATCGGCCCGACTCGCGCTTCGCGCCGCGCCTTCGCGATCGCCGGCCAAGGTCTGACGTTTGGCCTGCGCTTCGAGTCGCTGCACCTGTCGCGCCTGTTCTCCGGCCCACCACGCTTGCAAGGTTCCTGTCCGAAGGCTCGGACCGCGCCGGGCTAGTTCTGGAATCGTCACCTGTGTGCGTAAATCGCTGTCGGTCCCGACCGGCTCGGTGTTTGCCTGATCAACTGACTCGCGGGTCGAATCGCTGATGCCGGAAGACGCGCTCCAAGAATAATAAATCTGACCGGCGGAACAAACGAAGGCGGCCGCGGCGAGGACGAATGCAACCAGCGCCAATCTCGATTTTACCGGAGATCGAGTTTCGTCTCGGCGCTCTCGGAGAACTTCGCGCATCAGACTTTCAATTTCGTTAAGGCGCGCGCTTTCACGCGGCTCGATCGCTTCAATTGCGCGCCCGGCTTCGCGTGGAGGGGGCGAGGCTTCGCTGATTTTGGGAAGATTAACTTTGGGTTCCTGGCTCACGATTTTTTAAAGGCTCACTGCTCCAGCAGAGTGACGGTCATCTCTTTTAGCAAATTCGGTCCGCGCCAGCAAGGTGTTCGACCTTGCGCAAGACCGTGCCCGCTCGATTTTTCCGCCAGAAATGCGGATTGATATCCTGACGCTCTTTCCCGAAATCTGCCGCGCCCCCCTGCACGAAAGCATGATGAAGCGCGCGCAGACGAACGGCGCGCTGGAGTTGCGCATCCATAATTTGCGGGATTGGACGACGGACAAACATCATGTGGTTGATGATGCGCCCTTCGGCGGCGGGCAGGGAATGGTAATGAAACCGGAGCCGATCTTCGCGGCGGTGGAATCGCTGCGGTCTAACGAGTCGTTGGTTGTTCTAATGTCGCCGCAGGGGAAGCGGCTCAGGCAAAAAGCGGCAGAAGAACTATCGAGCAAGCCACATCTCATCGTGCTCTGTGGTCATTACGAAGGGGTTGATCATCGTGTGAGCGAGCATCTGGTGGACACAGAAATTTCGATCGGGGATTACGTGCTGACGAACGGCGCGATCGCGGCGGTGGTGCTGGTGGATGCGGTCGCGCGCTTACTGCCGGGTGTGCTCGGGGATAAGGATTCAGCGCCTAACGACACCTTCTCGACCGGCTTGCTCGAAGGTCCGCAATACACCAGACCGGCGGAGTTTCGTGGATGGAAAATTCCGGACGTTTTGCTTTCGGGGAATCACGCCGAAATCGCAGCGTGGCGTAAAGCGCAGGCCTTGCAACGCACGCGCGAAAATCGCCCGGACCTTCTGAGCGAGAAGTAGCGCGCCGTTTTTTGCTTGTCGCGACAGAGGGTCGGCTCGTATCAACGCAGGAACCCCTCCAAAATATGCTTATTAAATCCCTTCGACTCTTTGTCATCGCAATCCTTTTCTCCTCTGCAGCCCATTCCCGTGTGCTGGCGCAGCAATTCCTCGATATCGTCACACTCAGCACTGGGACTTCAGGATCCTTTGCTGGTTCGCTCGGCGGTATACCGGTGGCCGGCGCAATCACTGTCCCAAACGCAGCGTTCATCTTCACACCCACGGGAACGGGCTTTCGCGACTCGACGATTAACAATACCTCCCCGCAGTATAGCTACAGCAACATCTACACGCCGAGCACGCCGCTAACAGACCGCATCGGCTACGACTTCAACACCGCGGCCGCCGGGACTTTTGCCCGCATCGTGGTTTCATTCGGCGCACCAATCTCGAATCTGGTCCTGAACGTCGCGGTTCTTGACGGCATGGTGATTGATTTCACACCGACAGCGGGACTCGCGGGACTCAGCATCCTGAGCAGTAACGGCGGGGGCGGCGACGGCCTTGGTCTTTCTGGCCTGAGCATTCTCGACCAGAACAGCGCAACCGTCTTTAGCCCCTCGCCGAGTAGCCCACCAGCGACGAGCGGAGCGCGCTCCGCCTATGGATCCGTCGCGCTCAACGGCACCTTCAGCACAATCACATTCGATGTGCGATCGACCGGGACCAGCGATGGCGGCAGCTTCACCTTTGGTACCTTCGTCCCAGCCGCCGCTGCTGTGCCTGAGAATGGATCGACCTTGTCACTTTTGCTCGGGGTCTGTGTTGCAGTCGTTACCTTTCGCCGCGCGCTAAAGATGGTTTTAAGGAACGTGGCCTAGGACAACGCAGGCGTTGATCCCGCCGAAGCCAAAGGAATTGCTCAAGACGTAATTCAATTTGGCGGCGCGTCCTTCGTTAGGCACGACATCTAGATCGCAGGCGGGATCGGGATTGCTTCGATTCAAAGTCGGGGGGATCCAGTTGTGCTCGATCGCCAGGGCGCAAATTGCAGCCTCAATTGCGCCTGTCGCGCCGAGCGGATGCGCGGTGAAAGCCTTCGTTCCACTCACCGGCATTTCTTGCGCGTGCGCACCAAAGACTTCCTTCAACGACGTCGTCTCCGTGCTGTCGTTTAGTTGCGTCGAGCTGGCGTGGGCATTGACGTAATCAATCTGTTCCGGCTCGAGATTTGCAAGGGCCAGGGCATCGCGCATCGCGCGAATACAGGCTTCCCCGCTCGGCAATGGCGAAGTCATATGGAAGGCGTCGTTGTTCAAACTGTATCCGAGCACTTCCGCGTAAATGTGCGCGCCGCGATTTTGCGCGTGCTCTAATTCTTCGAGGACCAGCGAGGCCGCGCCTTCGCCCATGACGAATCCATCGCGCGCCAAATCGAACGGCCGGCATGCGTCCGCGGGATCGCCGGTGGATTGACTCATCGTTTTGATGATCGCGAATGCGCCGAAGGTGAGGGGACTGAGCGGCGCCTCTGCACCGCCAGCGATGACGACATCTGCGAAATCATCGCGGATGTAGCGCATCGCTTCTCCCACCGCGACCGTGCCACTGGCGCAGCTATTCGAGTTGGTAGTACCGACGCCACGAAATCCAAATTCGATCGCGATGTTCGAATGTGCGGAGCCGCCGAAAACTTGGAGCGCGAGCGTTTGGTTCACGCCGCGCGTTCCTTTTTTCAAAAAGTGCGCGTGCTGATATTCCGCATTCGCGATCCCGCCCAGCGCGGTGCCGAAACTCACGCCGACGCGATGCTGCGGTTCTTCGCGCGACCATGGAAGGCCGGCGTCGTCCAAGGCCATCCGCGCGGACGCGACGGCGAATTGCGCGTAGCGATCGAGCCGCTTCAAACGGTGCGGCGGAAAATGATCTTCCGGAATCCAATCGCGGATTTCGCCGCTGCAATGCGCATGAAACGCCGTGGTATCAAACGATGAGATGCGTCCGATACCGCTCTTCTCGGCAAGAATTCCTTTCCAGAATTCTTCGCGGCCCGTGCCAATACAGGTGATCGGCCCGATTCCGGTAATGACGACGCGGCGGTTCATTTTTGATTTCCGATCTGCGATTTCTGCTCGTTCTCCAGGTGAGCCTTCATACACCTCAATGTCTCACCCGCGATGTGATGGATGAAGAAGCCGCCGATGATTGGCTCCGCGACCGGCGCGAAAAGCGGGAGGCGAAATTTCAACTGGTGCGCGATTTCAACCAGCACGCCGGCTGGCGTGTCGGTAAAAGACCAGACCACATCCATTCCTTTCGTGAACGCCTTCAAATGGTGAAACCGCACCTCGAGCTTTTCGCGATCAATGATCTGTTCCGAAGTCCACGAGATCGGAATGCCCGAACGCGTCGCGGCCATCACGACGAGATTCCGATCCGCGCCGCGTTCCAGATAATGGATGTAGCGATAGTGCGGCAGGATTTGCGGCCAAAGTTCGAGATTGGCCGCGGTTTCGAAGATGGCGAGCTTCGGCGCATGCATGATGATCGAATTTCCGGTGCGCATCAGATGCAGTGGCGATCAATAAACGAAGGGCACGAGCCGTTTGGTTCTGCCCATATAATTGAGGTAGCGCGCGCCGAGCGCATCGGCCAGCGCGCTTTCCTCGACCTTCATGCGATAGATAAACGCGGCCGAGATGGGCAGGAAGATTGCCAGAAGCGCGGCCCAGTTGCCTAACGAGAGACCGAAGCCGACGAAGGCGAGCAACGCGCCCGTGTAGGAGGGATGCCGGACATAACGGTAGGGGCCCGATTCGATTAGTTGGTGATCCGGCGCGATCGAAACATTGACGGTGAAGAAGCGGCCCAACTGCACAATCGACCACCAGCGCAGGATGAGACCTGCTCCAAAAGTCGCCAGGCCAAGAAGAGCGAAGGTGTGCCGGTGCGGAAGCGCGGACGCCGGAGAGTGAATGGTGAGACGCAATCCCAACCAAATGCCGAGAAAAATGGTAACCCAGAGAATGCGGAGCGAATTGCGATCGCGCGGAACGGAATTTCCATCCTGACGTGCGCGGCGCATCAAGCCGAGAAGCAGTTCGGAGATGAGAAAGCTCAGTCCGAGAAAGAGAGACAGATTCATGCGACGAGCTTACTTTAGCCCGCCCTGATTATGAATGCATCGCGCCGTTTCTCTTTTTGGCTGCTCTTGGTTACCGCTCTGGGCTTGGGCTCCGGCTCCGCTACAACTCCAGGCGATGGTGCAGTTCCAGGGGAAATTTTGGTCAAGTTTCGCGCGACGGTTTCTGCGACAGGACGGAGCGCGATGTTGGCGACGCGCGGCGCTCAGTTGCTTGATCACTTCGACGCGCTCGATATCGATCACGTCGCGTTACCGGCCGGGACAGATGCAACCGTCGCGGTGAAAGACATTCTCGCGAACGGCGAAGTCTTGTTGGCGCAGCCGAATTACATCCGCCACAAAACCGGAGACCAACCGCCTAACGAACCATCGTGGCGCGAAGATCAACTCTGGGGCTTGATCAACATTCAAGCGCACCCAGCCTGGCTACGCTTCGGCGGGGGCGACGGAAGCGTGGTGCTGGCGGACATCGATACCGGCGTGGATTACAACCATCCCGATCTCGCGGCCAACATGTGGCAGAACCCGGGAGAAATTCCGGACAACGGCATCGACGACGATGGCAACGGATACATCGATGACGTGCATGGCATCGACACGGTGAACCGCGACAGCGATCCGATGGATGACGACGGGCACGGCACCCACACCACCGGCCTGATGGCGGCTGTCGGCAACAATGGCTTCGGTGTGGTCGGAGTTCTGTGGAACGCGAAAGTCATCGCCTGTAAATTTCTGGATGCGGATGGGAATGGCTCCGATTCCGGTGCGATCAAGTGCCTGGATTATCTGCTCGCGTTGAAACGACGCGGGATAAACATCCGCGTCACCAACAATAGTTGGGGCGGCAAACTTGGCGTCGATGAGCCGTTCCCTTCCGTGCTCAAAGACGCGTACGATACGGTCGGAGCGGAAAATATTATCAACGTGTGTGCTGCGGGAAACGAAGGCACAAACAACGACGCCGATCCCCATTATCCAGCAGCGTTTGATTCTCCGAGTATCATTTCGGTCGCCGCATCCGATCGCGACGATAATCGGCCAAGCTTTAGCAACTACGGTGCGGCCACCGTCGATCTTGCCGCGCCGGGCTTGGTTATCCTTAGCACGCTTCCAGCCAGCTACGGCAACCTCACTGGCACGAGCATGGCCACGCCGTTTGTTTCAGGCGCGGCAGGATTGTTGGCGCAGCTGAATCCTTCCGCCTCCGTCGCGACCCTCAAATCGCTCCTCATCAATAATGTCGACCTTCTGCCGCAATGGGCCGGGCTTAGCGTCTCAGGCGGCCGGCTAAATGTTTATCGCGCGGCGCAAGCTGCATTCGCGGGAACGCAGCCAATCTCTGTGACCTCAAGCGTGCATCCAGGGCCAAATCAATTTGAGCTCACCTGGGCGGCGGTGCCAGGAATGCACTATCAAGTCTCTGCCAGTTTTAGCCTAACGAGTGCTTTTGCTTCGTTGAGCGACGTAATTGTAGCTGGATCGGGAGAGACTTCCCTGACCTTCTCGGATCTCGCGATCACCCAGGCACAAAGGTTTTATCAGATCAGCATCGTGCCGTAATTTCGCGCACGGCTTCGAGCAAACGCTCCACCTCTTCGCTTGTGGTGTAACAAGCGCAGCCGGCCCGGACGACGCCGTCGCGGGCCTGGCCCAGACGTTCGATCACCGTGGCCGCATAGAAATCGCCGTTCGAAAGGAAGAGTCCGCGCTCCGCCAGACGCCGCGCCACATCGGTCGATGAAATCCCGTCGATCACAAACGCGACCGTGGGCGTGCGCGGAGCATTTAGCGGCGGACCGAAAAGATGGACGCCGTCGATTTCGGCCAATCCATTCCACAACGTGCCGAGCAAGGCAGCGCCGCGTTCGCGCGAGGAAGCAAATGAAGAAAATAATTGCGCGCGGCGTGTCGCGCCCGATCCGAGTGATGCGAGAAAATCGACTGCGGCAGCTGCGCCGGCGATGCCTTCATGATTTTGCGTGCCGGTCTCGGCGCGCTCGGGCGCAAAATCGGGCGCGGGAATAAGCTTCGGAAAATCCAGCGACGCGAGCAGGTCCGGTTTTCCGTATAGGATGCCGATGTGAGGACCGTAAAACTTGTAGGCGGAACAGCAGAGGAAATCGCAATCGATCGCGCGCACATCGATCAGCTCATGCGGCGCGAAGTGCACCGCATCCACGAAAACTTTCGCACCGACGGAGCGGGCCAGCTCCACGGCGCGTCTGACATCCGTAATTGTTCCGAGCGCATTTGAAGCGGCGCCGATCGCGATGAGTTTGGTTCGCTCGGTAATTTGCGCAGCGAGATTATCCCAATCGAGTTGGCCACTTTCGGGAATCATCTTCGCTGCCCGCACGATCACGCCACGTTCTTTTTCGAGCGCGCGCCACGGTGCAACGTTGGCGTGATGATCGAGTTCCGTAACCACGATCTCGTCGCCCGGCTGATAGCCGCGACCGAGAGCGCGCGAGAGATGGAAGGTGAGCGTGGTCATATTCGCGCCGAAGACGATTTCGTTCGGCGCGGCATTGAGGAAATCGGACAGCGCCGCGCGTGATTGCTCGATGATCGCGTCTGTCTCCTCGCTGCTTGGGTAGGCCCAGTGCGTATTGGCGTTGTGTTGATACAGGTAATCGCTCATCGCCTCGACGACTGCGCGCGGCACCTGCGTCCCGCCCGGACCATCGAAGTAGGCGACGGCGTGCCCGCGATGACGCCGCTCCAAGGCGGGAAAATATTCTCGGATTTCCGAAACGGATTTCATCTTGCCTAACGAGTCACAGCCCGACATCCTCGCCTCCATTCGTTCATGCTCCAAAGCATCGACACTCTAATCGCATTCGTCCTCATCGTGACGGTGGCGAGCATGTTCGTCACGATTCTCGTTCAGATTTTTTCGGCTCTGCTCAGTTTGCGCGGCAAAAATCTGGCCAACGCGCTTTCGGTCGCTTTCCAGACGATCGCGCCCTCTTTGAAAGACGAGGCGCATCAACTGTCCGCGAAAATTCTTTCCGATCCGCTCCTCTCCGATTCCACGCGGACGCTGAAAAACAAAATCAGCGGGATCGTCAGCACCGTCGCGCAACGCGCCGCTCCCTGGCATTTCCGCAACATCCGAGGCGCGACCCATCTGGCCAGCGCAGTCCGGCCGGAGGAAGTCTATGGAGCGCTCGTCCGGCTCTCGGAACAAAATGATGTCGGCGCGAAGAAAATCCTCGGAGCGCTCTTCATTCCGAAGGATGAAGAAGAAACCATTCATAAACAGCTCGCTCTGTTTCGCGCGATTGCCGATGACATTCCTGACGAGGAGACACGCCGGAAATTACTCGCCGCCGTCGAAGAAACTCCGGCGAATTTTTTGGTGAAGGCCGATGCGGCGCGAGCCAAATTCGATCTCTGGTTCGTCGCGGCCGAGGATCGAGCGCAGCAATGGTTTCGACTCCACACCCGCGGCCTTGCGATTGCGGCCAGTTTTCTAATCGCGTTCTTATTTCAACTTGATGCGGTCGAAATTTTTCATCGCGTCAGTACCAGCGCGGCGACGCGCAACGCGCTGGTTGCCGCCTCGCCGACCTTCGTTCAGCAAACCTCTCCAGACCAAAAGGCGAATTCGCTTGGCGATCTCGAAAGGCGGATTAGCGCGACCGGATTCGATTTCGTCCCGGTCGATTTCTGGCGCTGGCCGACTCAGCTTCCCGAAGCGCCGCGCTCTTCGCCCTTTTGGTATTATGTCTGGAGCTACTGGCGTCATTCCCTCGGGATGACCATCTTCGCGGCCCTGCTGACGCTAGGCGCGCCTTACTGGTATAACCTACTCAAAAATCTAACCAGTCTTCGTCCCGCTCTCGCTCAGGCGATCGGCAAGGAGGAAGCGAAAACCCCTAACGAGTGATCCAATGGCAAATCTAAACGTCGTCTCCGTTGGAAAGAAAACCTGCAAGCCTTTCATCCTCGAAGTTTTTGTCGCAAGCCCCGAGGCCGGTTACAAATTCGAGCTCGTGGTCGAGAAGTCGTGCACGAGCACAAACGACGCGCTCTGGAAATTGGTTTTCGATTTATACAAAAAAGACTCCGCCGGAATCTTTCAACAGATCGTCCATGTTTCCTTCAAACCGACCGAGCCAACCGAGCAGGAAGGCGTGGAAAAGCTTGCGACCGAACCGGTCAGCGTAGAGGCCGCGCGCGTCCTGACAAAAGAAGTGCATCCCGCGGCGAAAGCGCTCGCGGGCGCTGCGAATCCTACGCCCGCGCAAAAGAAGAAATTGCACGACGCGATGAGCAAAGTCGCGAAGACGTCTGTCGACGTTTAAGTCATTCGCTGATGATGATCGCGCGCCTGGTCGTCATCGCCGCGCTCTTGCCGCTAGTCTGCGGGGCGGCCGAGTGCCGCGACGATCTCGACGAAGCGGACGGATACACGATTCGTTCTGTGCGAATCGAAGGGCGTTGGGTTCCGCCAATCGCGCTGCCGATCAAACCGGGCGACCGCTTCTCGAACGCGAAAGTCCAGCAAGCGATGGAAGCGGTGCAGGAAGCGCTTCGCGGCGAGAATCGCCAGCAATTCGAGTTGGCAAATCTCGGCGCGGTCGGTGTCCTTCACATCACGCGTTGCCTGATGGTCGAAGGCCGCGAGATCGATCTCATCATTCAACCGCGCTCGCTCCGCGTCGATCTTTTCGAGATCGGCGGGAATGTTCTGCCGATTCCGCGCGCGCCTTTCGCCACCTTTTATGACGCGGTTCCGAAGCCGATTCTCGATCTCCATCCGCTCCTCGGCGCCTATCAGGATAAGGAATATGGATTTGCGGGAACCGCGTCGCTCGAGACCACGATCGCCCGCGAGAAGTCGCAGTTCCAAATTGCCGCGGACGGACGGAAATCTTTCGAGCATTCGTTTTACGATGCGAATGCGTTGCTTGATTTCTCCACCTCGAATCCCGGCAAATTTCTCGAGCAACTCGCGCTGGATGCGCGTTATGCCGGCAGTGAGATACCGCAGGCCGAGAACACTTATTCCCGGCAAGCAGGTCAGATCGGACTGACCGCGCGTTTGCGGCCGCGAGCGGGTCTGATTGAAACACTGATGCTCGGCGGCAATTATCAGTTTTCCGAAAATCGCTTCACCGACGACGAGCGCCGCGAGAGCACCAATGAGCATAAAGCGGAGTTTCGCGCTTTGGTCGATGGACGCGCCGGGGATGCGTTTGTGCGGGCGGCGTTCTGGAGCGAAGCGGCATGGCCGGACCGGGGTAGCAGTTACGGAAGGATCGCGGCACTAGCGGCGGTCGAAAAAGAATTTCTGCTTGGCAAAAATCAAACCATCGGGGTGGAAGCGATTGCCGGCGGCGGCAGGACGTGGTCCGCGCCATCGTACGCGAAATTTTACGGCGGGAACTCCGAGCGCAATTTTCTCTACGATAACCTCGACTCAACTGCGCTCTCCCGGTTTCCGAACGGTCCGATGATTCGAAGTTTCGGCGAAGGGCAGGCCTCCGGCCGAAACAGCGACGGGCGTGGCTCGACCAGCTACTGGCATTTAAATCTTAACCTTAGCCTTCCGATCCCGGCCCTCTCCGCGCCGCTAATTCCGGATGAAGAAATAGCGCCTGGCCTTTCTTTAAAGCGGCTTTTAAAAAACAAGGCGGGCGATTCGGTGGCCTACTATGCCGTGCAACTAGAAAACGAAGGGTTTTCACCGGAAGAAGCGCTCGCGAAAGCGAAGGCGATGTATGGGGAAGTGCGACCGGCGATCGAATTTATCGCTGATCGCGCCAACGTTTATTCGCTCAAGCCGCTGCTGCTATTCGACATGGCGGGGCAGGACGATCGCCGCCTTCAAACCGCGTTCGGTGGCGGCCTTCAGCTGACCATTGTGACCGCGAAAATGGAAGTCGGCTACATGGAGACTTTGAGCGGAGGCGATAGCGGGAACTTCTTCGCTCGCATAATCTTTCAGAATATTTTCTGAATGGTCGGCGCTCCGATTTCACAGTAGGCCGAGTGCCAAGCGGCTAAAGGCACCACACCTCGACGCGGCCGATTTTTCCGGAGGATCCGACACTGAAAATTTGGATTTGGCCCCATGCCCCAGATTTGCTTGCGTAGGTCAGATCCGGCTCCTCGGTGATTTTGTAACCTTTCTTTTGCAGTTCGTCCCGTAATGATCCGAAGGTCGTTGAGGGGCCCATTTCGAGTCCTTCGACGCGCACCGGGCCGGGAACCTTCCCGGAATGTTTTTCCGAGCGGCTGTCGAAGTCGTCTTCGAGATAAACCTGAAATTTGAACATTTTTCCGGATTCAGAACCGCGGATCCCTTCCTGGATCTGGACGCCGACGGCGGGCCACGCGTAAACGACGACTCTGCCCGCGGAATATTTTTCAGCCACGGGACCCAGTGCCTTTTTTCCCGCTGCGAGCCAGAGGAAGCGATACTTTCCGCGCGACGGTCCGCTGCGCAGCTCGATCTCTCCGAGCTTGATCGAAGTTTCGGAAATTGAAATCTCCAGCGCGGGAGTGGGCCTATCCTCCGCCACCATCGCACTGGCGAATGCGGACCAAACCATCACGAACACAGAAAGGGTCTTTAGATTCATCTTGCCTAACGAGTTTAAATCCGGACTGCGAAATTTCCAGAGCAAGACCCGAGTGCCCGTCTGGATAGCGGGGCGTAAACGGGTAGGGTGCAGTCTCTTTTATGCCAAAATATCTTGTCATTAGCACGAGCGGAAATCCCGGTAGCAACAGTCGCCGGATGGGCCGGTTGGCCTTCGCACACTTGCAAAAATTGGAACTCGGGCCGGAATGGCTAGATCTGCGCGAGATGGAGTTGCCACTCTGCGATGCGGATGCTTGCTACGGCGCAAGCGGTGCGCAGAAATTAAGTAAGGCAATCACAGCAGCGGACGGAATCATCGTGGCCGCGCCCGTTTACAACTACGACGTGAGCGCGTCGGCCAAGAATATGATCGAGCTGACTGGTAAAGCCTGGGAAGACAAGGTGGTCGGTTTCCTTTGTGCGGCGGGTGGGATGAGCAGCTACATGTCGGTCATGGCCTATGCGAACAGCCTGATGCTCGATTTTCGCACCGTCATAATCCCGCG
Organism: uncultured Chthoniobacterales bacterium; assembly: GCA_964236815.1. Lineage (GTDB taxonomy): Bacteria > Verrucomicrobiota > Verrucomicrobiia > Chthoniobacterales > UBA10450 > JACCTI01. The sequence goes on along the minus strand of CAXSFN010000002.1, from coordinate 129,510 downwards.
CTTTGTCTACGCGACCGGAAGCGCGTTTGCTGACGAGACCTCGACCGATGCAAAGGTCGTTCAGCGGATCGAGCAGGTGGCGGAGGAATTAGTGCGCTTTACCAAAGCATTGCGGAGTTAATTTTTGATCATGAATTACTGGATCGGCACTTCAGGTTTTCAATATGCGGAATGGAAAGGAATTTTTTATCCCGAAGATTTGCCAACGAGCAAGATGCTGCCCTATTTCGCTGAGCGGCTTTCCACGACCGAAATTAACTACACTTTCCATCGCATCCCGAGCGCGAAGACGATCGAGGGCTGGTGGAAAGCGACGCCGGAAAATTTCAGGTTTAGTCTGAAGGCGCCGCAGAAGGTTACGCACTGGGCGAAGCTGCGGAATTGCGGCGACACCCTGCGTTTTTTTCATCAAGTAGTTTGCGATCTGGAGAAAAAACTCGGCGTAATTTTATTCCAACTGCCGCCGACGTTGAAAAAGGATGCCGTGCTCCTGCGAGATTTCCTCGCGGACCTTCCGGAAGGGATGCGATGTGCCTTTGAGTTTCGCGACGCGTCGTGGTTCGACGACGAGATTTATCAACTGCTCAAATCGAAAAACATCGCGCTCTGCATTGCCGACAGCGAGAAGCTTTCCACGCCGAATATAGCGACGGCTGATTACGGATATTTGCGTTTACGCCGGGTAGATTACCAGGAAACCGACGTGGTTCGTTGGACCGAGGCAATCAAGGCGCGAGGAAATGAATGGAGCGAAGCTTTCATCTACTTCAAACACGAAGAGAGCGGTATTGGACCGAAGCTGGCGCAACAGATGATAAACGGATTCGCGTCTGTCTAACGAGCGCTACCTGACTGGTCGCCGTTGCGCTTCTAACGCCAGCGCAGCGGCTCGTTTCAACTAAGCGGCGACGCGTCGCTTCTGCTTCACCAGTGTGGAAGTCGAGCGGCTGCCGTTCGAACCGCCGGCGCGCGCGCCGTTGCGCTTGGGCTTGACCGATTGATTACGCGCCAGGCTTTCCTGTAAGACCTTGACCAGGTCGACCACGTTGGTCGCTCGCACCGGCGCGATCGGATTATCGGCGATCTCCTGGTGCTGCGCCTTTTTCTCGATCAATTCCATCACAGCGTTACGATATTCATCGCTGTATTTTTCCGGCTCCCATGTCGCGCTCATGCTATCGATTAGGGTCTGCGCCATCTTCAGCTCCTTCTCGGAGATCGCACCGTTAGCTCCGTTGTTCAGTTCCGCCGGGCTAAGGATTTCCGAGGCGAAATGCATCAGCTCTAAGATAAGGAACAATCCATCCGGCTTGACTGAGGCGAGATGTTCGCGGCCACTAATGACTACCTTGGCGATGCCGATTTTGCCGGTGCCAGTGAGCGCCTTGTGCAAAAGCGCGTAGGCTTTTTCGCCGCCTTTCTGTGGCTCGAGGAAGTAGGGTTTATAGAAAAATTTCGGATCGACCTGCTCCAGCTCCACGAAGTCGGTGATGTCGATCGAATGGGTCGATTCGATTTTCACCTTGGCGAAATCCTCTTCTTTCATGATCACGAACTGCCCACGCTCGTACTCGAAGCCTTTCACGATTTGGTCGGCCGGCACCTCTTTCATATCCACCTCCGCGACCTTCTTGTACTTGATCGGGCTGTGATCGCTCGCGCGCAGTTGGCGGAAGCTGAGCTTCTCTTCGCGTGTGGCCGAGTAAACGGAGATCGGAATGTAAACCAGTCCGAAACTGATGCTGCCTTTCCAGATAGGTCTCATAGGTGTGTGTGGGGTGGCTAACCAGGGAAGCGAGAACGGTGCCAGCCTAACGACAGGTCTGGCCGGATGTCAAACGCATCGGCGCACCTACCGATAATGTAGATGCAAGAGCGTGGGCGGTTTCTCATCCGTTCTGATCACGAATAAATCATCGTAGTCGGTTTCGTTAATGGTGACGGCTTTCTCGATTCCGACAGCTCTGATGATCTCCGGAATGGTGTTGGAATGACCGACGACCAGCACGCTGCCTTTCGCTTCCTTCAACTTGGCGAGCAGCGCACTATTTTCTTTTGCCGGCACGATCGTCGCCGGAATTTTTGTTAACTGGGCAAGCGGCTCCGCTGTCTGCTGCGTGCGTTTGAATTCGGTGACGAAAATCGCCGTGATGCCGACATCTTTTACCACCGCCGCGAGCGTTTTCGCCCGGGCGAGACCGATTGCAGAAAGATCGGGATCTTTCGTGTCTCCGCTCTGCGCCTTTTCGGCATGACGAACAAGGAAAATGGTCGATTGCGCGACCAGTGGATGCGCACAAAAAAAGACAGCGATAGTTAAGAAAAGCGGGCGAGTCATCGGTGGAGTAACGGAGCGCTTCCGGCGGCACGCAAGCGTGGCAGCACAGTAGTCTGGGGAGCACAGGCTGCCAGCCTGTTCCCATCCGGCAGCCTTGCCGGATGGATGTGTGGCGCACCGTAACCAAACCGGTCGCCTGCTCTAAATCACACCGCCCAGGAATACTCAGCGAAACTTGCCGAAACAACGGGCTTAGAGTCTGGGCTCTCAGAACACCGACCTGTTCCGTCCTTCCAATGGTCGTCCAAGCCTCGCGATCGCGTGATTGCGCATGAGGCGCTTGATGCCATTTTCCTCGATGCGCTTGAAAGCCGTCCTCTCCTTCCTCCTGACCTGCTTACTACTCGTTAGGCCAACTTTCGCCGCGGAGAAACGCAACATTACCGAGAAAGATCTCTTCAATTTCGTCTGGATCGGCGACCACCAGCTCTCGCCGGATGGATCGCGTGTTGTTTTCGTCCGCGTATCGGTGAACGAAAAAAAAGAAGGTTACGACACTTCGCTCTGGGCAATGGGGACCGCGAGCGGAGAAGAACCGCATCGCCTAACAAATGGTAACCGCGACAGCTCACCGCGCTGGTCGCCCGACGGGAAGTATCTCGCTTTCATCCGCTCGATGGAAAAAGAGGGCAAGCCCGAGCCGGGGCAACTCTGCATGTTGCCGATGACGGGCGGGGACGCCTTTCAGTTTACTTCGCTACCGAAAGGCGCGGGTACCATCGTCTGGTCGCCGGACGGAAAGACAATCGCGTTTACCAGCAACTCGAATCCGGAAGACATCGCCAAGGAGGAAAAGAAAAAGAAGAAGGAAGAAGCCGCCAAGCGCGCTGCGTCCGAAACGGCGGGCGTTTCTCCGAGCCCGTCTGCGTCGCCTTCACCGAGCGCGTCCCCAGCTGAAAAAGCGGCCGATGAGGAAGCGCGCGAGAGCGACATTCACGTCGTGACCCGCGCGGTCTATCGCTCGGACAACGAAGGCTATCTCGATCCTAAGCGGCCGTCGCATCTCTGGAGCATTACCGCACCGCGGACTGCGGATGAAAAGGTCCAGCCGAAGCAATTAACCAGTGGCCGTTTCGACGAAGGCAATCCGTTTTGGTCTAAGGATGGGACGCAAATTTATTTCACCACTTCTCGTGTCGATGAGAGGTATTACGAGCTGCCGAAGACCGAGATTTTCTCCATCGCGGCCGTAGGCGGTGACCCGGTGAAAGTCACCACAGTGCCGATGGACGTGAACGATCCCGTGCTAAGTCCCGATGGGAAACAGATAGCCTTCATCGGGTCTGCGAACGAACCGGTAAATTCCTATACTCAACCCGACCTTTGGGTAATGGACCTCTCGGCAAACGCGCAGCCGCGCAACCTAACGAGTGGTTTTGATTGGGATGTGGCCGCCGGCGTTTTCGGCGATAATGGTTCGCCGCGAGCGGGAGGCGGAAATCCGCCGGTCTGGAGCGCCGACGGTAAGAGCATCCTCGAGATTTTCTCCAAACAAGGTCGCACCAACCTCGGTCGGTTCGACGCGGCGAGCGGCGGGTTAACTGAAATCACGCAGGGTAATCAAGCAGTCGCGCGTTTTCGGGCGACGGACGATGGCGGGAAGATTGTCTATCTGCTTTCGACACCAACGCGCCTGGGCGATTTGTTTGCGCTCGAGGGTGGAGGAAAACCGCGACAGCTAACCGACATCAATCGCGAACTTTTCACCCAACTGAATCTGAGCGAACCCGAGGAAATTTGGTACGACAGTTTTGATGGGAAGAAGGTGCAGGCCTGGTTGCAAAAGCCGTCGGGTTTTGATGCCAAGAAAAAGTATCCGCTCATCCTCAACATCCATGGCGGCCCACATGCGGCTTACGGTTTTGTCTTCGATCATGAATTCCAATGGATGGCTGCGAAAGGTTACGTCGTCCTTTACCCAAACCCGCGCGGCAGCACTAGCTATGGTCAGGATTTCGGCAACGTCATTCAGTATCACTATCCGGGGGACGATTATAAGGACCTGATGATTGGGGTAGATGAAGTGATCAAGCGCGGCTACATCGACGATAAAAAAATGGGGGTGACCGGCGGGAGCGGCGGCGGGTTGCTGACGAACTGGGTCATAGGTCACACTGACCGGTTCGCAGCCGCGGTTTCGCAGCGCGACATCGCAAGCTGGGAAGCGTGGTGGTACACGGCCGACTTCACGCTCTTCCAGCCGACCTGGTTCAAAGGGCCGCCCTTTAACGAGCAGGAAGACTTCAAAGCGCGCTCGCCGATTACCTATATCAACAACGTGAAGACGCCTTCCATGTTTGTCCTGGGGGAAACCGACACGCGCACCCCTTCGAGTGCGGGCGGCGAGGAAATGTTTCGCGCGCTTAAGTTTCGCAAGATTCCGACCGTGATGGTGAAGTTCCCTAACGAGACGCATGAGCTATCGCGGAGCGGTCAGCCGTGGCATCGGGTCGAACGCTTACAACACATCGTGGGCTGGTTCGATAAGTGGCTCATGGGTGTGGCGAAGCCGGAATACGATGTCGCGCCTGAGACTCCGCCTACCAAAGCCAAGACGACTGACTAACGTAGCGTTTCTTTCTAACTGTCATGTTGAGCGGAGCGAAACATCTCTGAATATTTCCGTCCACCCAGAGCTGAAATGATCAGAGATTCTTCGCCGTATGCGCGGCTTAGGAATACAACTCTTCCCCAACCATGAACACTGTCCGCGGACTTCATCACGTCACCTGCATTGCCGGTCCAGCGCAGGAGAATCTCGACTTCTACGCGGGCGTTCTTGGAATGCGGTTAGTGAAGAAAAGCGTGAACCAGGACGATCCTGGCACATACCACTTGTTCTATGCAGATGCGGAAGGTCATCCCGGGAGCGATTTAACGTTCTTCCCCTGGTCGCAAATGGCGCCGAGCCGCGACGGTTATGGATTGAGCACAGAGGTTTCCTTAGCCGTTCCGCCTGGCAGTTTGCAATTTTGGAACGAACGGCTTGAGCGTTACCAAACTCCGCTGGGTAAAGCAGAAGTGCGCTTTGGTGAAAATGTCCTCTCCTTGCGCGATCCGCATGGGCTGCGTGTCGCGCTGGTTGAGAGTCAGGACTCGTTAGGTAGGCAGTTTGCACCCTGGGCCGGGAGTCCTATCCCGGAAGAACATCAAATCCGTGGACTGGAAGGCGCACGCCTATCCGAAAATGATCTCGGGCTAACGATTTCTTTTCTCGAAAAGGCCATGGGTTTTCAACCCCTCGCCAAAGAAGGCGAATGGCATCGTTACGGCGTAGCCGGCGGAAAGTCTGGCTGCTATGTCGATGTGCGCGAAGTGCCAGGCGCACGACGCGGCGCGTGGGGGCAGGGGAGCATTCATCATCTTGCCTGGCGCGTAGACGACGAGGCGCATCAAGTGGAAGTGCGCGACCGCGTCCTCAGCGGCGGCGCACATCCGACGCCAGTGATCGATCGTTTTTGGTTTAAGTCCGTTTACTTCAAGGAACCCGGTGGAGTCTTATTCGAGCTCGCGACCGACGGGCCAGGCTTCAGCGTTGACGAAGACATGGCGCATCTCGGTGAGATGCTAGTGCTTCCGCCATGGCTCGAACCGGACCGCGTCGCGATCGAAGGCGCGTTGCCGAAACTCGCCATGCCGGCGACAACTCGTTAGGCCCTCACGCTCCTAGCGCTGGGCGATCGCATTCTGCGATCACGAACTTTCAGCGCGTTCATTCGAAGGGAAAGCAGTGTCGGCAGACTACCGAGAAGGGCTCCTGCCAGTCCGCTGCGCCAGGAGCTTGCCGGACGCACTTCAGGCCCGAGACTTAGTGCTCCGGCCGCTTGGCACCGCCGCTCAGGTCGAATTCGAATCAAGCCAGTGTGGCTTGGCAAGATGACGGATGAGAAGGGCGACGAGTAGCTAGGTAACGTAATCGTGACCCAGGAGACGAATCAGGTCTTGATGGTCAAAGGCAGCTACCGCAAGCGAACCGGAACGTCCGCGCAGAGATATGTCTCGGTAGGAGCTGGTAGTAGTAAGCTGGGCGGCCTCCAGCGTCGCGCGCGAGACCACGACCGAGGTTTGCAGTTCCTTGGTGGCGCCCTCAAGCCGGGCAGCCGTGTTCACCGCATCCCCGAGAGCGGTAAGAACGGGAGCTTTAGGCGGTCCCATTTTTCCGATGATGGCTTCTCCGGTATGGATACCAATACCCATTTTGAGGGGTTCGGTGAGTTCCGCTGCGAGGCGCAGGTTAAGGCGATCGAGCTTGTCTAACATTTGCTCCGCACAATGAAGCGCGGCTCGCGCTCCAAAGCCATCGCGCTCTGTTAGTCCGAATAAGGCCATGAGCCCGTCGCCGGTGAAGCTTGAATAGTGACCGCCGGCGGCCTCAACCGCCGCAGCCATTTCGGCGAAGTAATGGTTAAGGAGGAAGACTACGTCATAAGGAAGCCGGGCCTCGGCGAGACGCGTGGAACCTCGAAGATCGATGAAAAGAATTGTGACGCGATGTTCCTCGCCAAATTCCCTGCTGCGAAAGCGCGAAGGTTTGGTCGAGAGATCCGGGTGGAGGAGCGGGTAAATCGCGACGTCGCTTTGCGGCCGAAGCTGACAGGCAAGCCGGACGTTATTCGGAGCGCCGATGAGAGTAAGGGCGCGATCTTCTAAATCGTTCGGTGCAGCAAGGCGGTCGACCCCTTGATCGATCCGAACGCGACAAGTAGTGCAGCGGGCGCGCCCTCCGCAGATGGAGACATGCGGGCGCCGAGCCTGGCGGCTTACTTCAAGCACGGTAAGTCCGATAGGAGCTTTAACGGTGGTGTGATCGGGATAGGTGACCTTGAAGTAGTCGTGCCGCCGCCTCCAGTTCCGAATCTGCGCGCCGACGAAGACGAGGCCAACAAGTGCAAGCCACGCCGGACCGACGCGTTGTTTCAGCTCCGCGCGCAGAGCAGCCCGATAGGCATCGGCAGGCACACCGCGCGTTTTCATTTCCTGGAACCAGCCTGGGTCGGAACGCGCGTGGGCCGACATGGTCATACCCACTTCGGCAAAGCCCAGTAAGGCGCCCGCGGGGATAAGGACGTAAGCGAGAAGAATAACGGGAAAGGCTCGACGATATCCGCTCCGCAACCGAAGCCAGAAATGGAGACCTATGACAAAGTGAACCCAGACCAGAGGGACAAGCGCGATTTGGCAGAAGCGATTCCAGGGAACGACCCAGAGGTTGGCAATTTCGTAGGGGTAATCGATCTCGATGCCGGTGAGAATCCGCGTCCCGCGAGTATTAACAATATGGACGAGCAGCAGATAAGGAATTGCCAGGCCGAGGAGGATCTGGGTGGCTTCCCACGCGGGCATCCGGTAGTGGCGACGGCGAGCTAGAGCGGCCAGTGCGCAAAAGGCATGCACTCCCATGCTACCGTAAAGCAGGACCTGTCCTGGCAGTGAATGCCAGACCGCCATTACCCAGGGCCGAACCGTCTCCTGGGCCTGGATAGAGATGAGACCCAGCGCATGATTCGAAAGGTGCAGGGTTACATACAGGCCAATGATGAGGCCGCTGCGGGAGCGAAGATGGGCGAGATTCGATGGAGAAATCAAAGGGCGAGCGGTTAAAGCAAGAGCTTGGAACGTGAAAGCAAAAGCGGAAAGGAGAAAGAATTCCTCCGATATTTGCGCCGTTTTCGTCCTCGACGCCCGTAACTGGAACTGGGCCTTTTCGGACTATCGTCCTATGTGCTAGCCTTCCTCTTCGGAATACCCTCAAATCTCGTCCGCATGCATCTACGACACCTCTCGGTTCTCCTCTTCCTCCTTCCGGCTCTGTCTCCCGCCGCGACCATCGCCGTGCAAGTAGCGCCCAACAATCAGCAGCGTTTCAATCCCAGCACTGTTTCCATTCAAGCGGGCGACACGGTCCAGTGGACTTGGGTCGGGAGCAATCACACTGTGACCTCGGGAACCGGTAACCCGAGTGGGCTCTTCGACTCCACTCAGCATAATAGCGGATTCAGCTTCTCGTATCAGTTCAATACTGCCGGAACCTTCCCATACTACTGTAAGGTCCATGGGATAAACATGTCGGGCACGGTCACTGTTTCGGCTGCAGCACCTACACCTACTCCGACGCCAACGCCGACACCCACGCCAACGCCGACACCTACCCCAACGCCAACACCCACCCCTACGGCAACCCCAACACCCACACCTACCCCACCTCCGACACCCACCCCGGCGCCTTTCTCGACCCATCCTTTGCTTTTCGCTCCGATCGCTACCGCGGCTAATATTCCGATCAATATCAATGAGGCATGCGTGCAGATCCTGGATGGACCGTGCACCTACATGTGGACCTACGGAGGGACTTATCCCGGCCTTACTATTCGAAGGCCTACTGGTTTGGCTACGAGCGTTACCTTCACCAACAACCTCGATCCCACTGTCGCCGGCGCGCTAACGGTGCACCATCACGGTAACCACTCGGAGTCGAAGGACGATGGCCAGGTAATCGGAACCGATTTCCTAATCGGCGTCGGAGCTTCACGCACCTATACCTTCGAAGGGATCGAGGCTGGTGAGAACGAGCGTGGCACGCTGCAGTTCTATCACGACCATCGCATGGGTGAGACTGGCTTGAACGTCTGGATGGGACTGCAAGGTCTGTATATCATCGATGATCCAGCGGATCCGCCGACACTTCCTGCCGGGTCCTTCGAGCTGCCGCTGACGCTCGCCGACCGCCAATTCGACCGGGAGAACCAGATTAACTACTTCTTTGACGCCGCGGGCGTGATCGGAGACACGTTCCTGGTGAACGGTGTGTACCAGCCCTACATCGATGTGGGCGACCGCAAGTATCGCCTCCGGATCTTGAACGGCTCTAATGCCAGGTTCTACGATCTTACCCTTAACACTGGTGGCGACTTTACTCAGATCGGGACGGAGAGTGGGTTGTTACCCGCGCCGGTAACGCGAACGGCGATGCAGGTAGGACCGGCGGAGCGTTTGGATGTGGTGGTCGATTTCAGCGGCAAATTCGGACAAGAAATTTATCTGATGGAGGCCGACACGGTCACGCCCCTGCTAAAGTTTCGAGTTACTCAGCACCTGACCGATAATAGCGCGATACCTGCAACTTTGCGTCCTCTGCCCGAAATTGGCGAGCCAACCGTGACGCGAAATTTCAGCTTCGATTTGACCGCAAATCATTGGACGATCAATGGCCAGCAATTTGATCCGAGCAGGTTCGACGCGCAGCCAGTCCTTGGGACGACGGAGAAGTGGGTCTTTACTAATACGACCGGCACCACTCACATGGTGCACATTCATGATGTCGATCAGCAGTGTCTTACTCGCGATGGAGGCCCTTGTTATCCGTATGAGACAATGAAGGAGACCTGGTCGCTAGGTCCGGGTGAGACGATCGAGCTTAAGTTAAAATTTACGGATCACATCGGCGTCTACATGTTCCATTGCCACATTCTGGAACACGAGGATGACGGAATGATGACGCAGTTCGAAGTAATAGCGCCCGCGCCGCTCCTTGGTGTTGCGCATAGCAGCTCTAGTGCAGTGGTTACGTTCCAGGCGGCGCAGGGGAAGACTTACCGGCTCGAGCGGAAAACCAACCTCCTCTCGCAGACGTGGGAGGATCTGGGTGATGTATTAGCGGCAAGTAGCGGGCCAACGAACGTAAGTGATTCGAGCGCCGCGGGCCTGAGCAAAGCCTATTATCGGGTGCGCTTGTTGCCTTAAGCACTAATCGCGGCGCGGGTTTATTTCTAGTTTGTGAACGAGAGTTCCGGATGACGGCCGAGGAAGTGTTAAAACATCTACGCGCGGCGATAGCAGGGTACAACGAGTGTAGTCTTTGAGGTAGATACAACCGGGTTCCTCTGAGACGGATGAGCGTCTTCATCGGAATGCGGAGACCTGCTGCGAGGCAGCAGAAACGCTTGTCCTTTGGTCATTCTAAGCTAACCAGTCGTATCAAAAAGTCTCGCGTGGGGTCGCGCAGGTTTCCTTAGTGGAGCATAAGCTGCCAGCCTGTTGTTTCCGGCAGCTTGCCAGGAACACGCGGTGGCGAATTGTAGAATGGGGCGAGCGGTTTTCGTTCATGACGTCGCACTGCGCCGCGCAGGCTGCACGGCGCGACAAGCTGGCAGCCTGTGCTCCCCAGATTGCGGTCCCACGCTTAAGATTGAAATCACGCTAAGGGCGTCGGTTTCGCCGAAGAGATCGTGCTGAACTGAATTTGAATCTGCGAACGCCGTCTTTACACTACCGGCGAAAAATGCGCGCTTATTTGTGTTTTACTTTAGTTGCCTTCGTCTCGTTAGGCGCGTCTTCGCTTGCGCGAGGGCAAAGTCCGTCGTCGACAGCGGCCGGAGTCGGCGATCCCGGCTACAACGCGAGCGTCCCGGTGTTGCCGCCAAAGATTACTGATGCAGGGGTCATGCAGGGAATCGTCGTGCGCACGACGGAAAACGTGACGAACGGCGGCTGGATTTGGATTCTAAATCAATGCCAGGCGCGCGGGATCACGCGGATCGATCTGCTCGTGAAACAGGACGAGGACAATTTCAAATCACTCCGCACCGGGCAGACGCTGCAGAGCGGAGAGTTGCTCGTGGCTTTGCCCGGCGAAAAAACGGCGGCTGGTTGGGAAAATTCTGATTGGCTCAAGCAGATGCTGGCGCGGGCCAAGACGATGAACATAAGGATCTTCGCTTGGTGGCCGTGTTTTCACGACGCGCAGATGGCGGCAATGTTTCCAGACGCGGCTTATCAGGGCAGCCGGGGCGAAGCGTTCGTCGATGCTGGCGATCCCCGCGCGCAAGTGCGGCAGGAGGAATTGCTGGCCAAGCTGCTCGACACCTATGCATTCGATGGCGTCTCGTTAGACTGGGTCCGCTATAGCGGCTGGTGGGAAGGTTGTGACAAGCTAACCGGAATGGCTTTCGAGCGTTTGATGAATTTCAAATGGGGTCGCATCACCCTCGGGAATGATTACAACAAGGCGCGCTGGTACGAATTCCGCGCGGACGCGATTGCCGATTGGATCACGAATCTGGTGCGCAATTTGCACGAACGCCGGCCGACCGTTTTTTTCGGTGCGTTCTTGCTCGCGCCGGAATTCACGGAACAAAGCCAGAGCTATCCGATGCTGGCCCGGAGCGGTTTGGATTTTCTCCAGCCGATGGGCTACTGGACCGACTGGAAGAAGCCGCCGCAATGGATTGGAGAGAATGTGGTTGGCCCGTATGCGCACTACCTAACGAATGGTTCTTCTTTTTGGCCTACGCTGGGGATCGACAGTCCCGCGCCAGAGATCGCGACCGCTTTGAAAAGCCTGCCGGCGGACGCAATCCGTGGCGTTTCGTTTTTCACTTACGGAAGCTGGGAGCAACACACCTTCGACAAGCTAAGCGATTTGGTGAAGGCGCATCGCGAAGTGCGCGAGCTTTTTGGTTACGCGGAAGCTGGAGCCGTGATGGCCGATCCCGGGTTAGCGCGGACGAGTCCATCGTCATCGGCTTCGCCGCAGACCGGAGTCACCGACCCTGGCGACAAGAGCAATAACAAGCGCATTCAACCTAAGGATTTCCCGAGCGATGCCTCGATCTGGAGCGTGGTTTGTCTGGGCGAGCTTTACCGACGCGGCGCGCTGAAAGACAACAATGCCGATCCCGTGTGTCCGGTGATCGCCTTTCACACTTTTGCCGACCTTCCTCCGGGCACCCAGCCGTTCTTATATAAATGCAGCACGACTTACCTCGACGCGATGCTGCAAGCCTTCGCCAGCGTCGGTTTCAATGTCACGCCGCTTTCGCGATTACAGAGTTATGCGATCACCGGCGATGCAGCCCTACTTCCGCCGCGGCCGCTCGTGATCACGATCGATGATGGCTCGCAGAGCGTGTTGAAATTATTCCATCCGCGTGCGGTGAAGCGTAAATTGCCGTACACAATCGCGCTCGTCACCAGTTGGATGAGCGAGACGGATGAGAGCAATCATGCCACCGCTGAAACCGGTGGCACCGATCCAACCATGACCTGGGCGGAAGCAAAGCAACTCTACGATTCCGGTTTGATCGAAGTGATCTCGCATTCCGATGCGTTGCATTACCAGGCGACCGACATGCGGCTCTCGGATGAAGGGCTTGCCGCGGAAACCGTCCGGCAATTTTTGCTCGAAAAGAATCGCCTCGAAACAGAAGCGGAATATGAGCGCCGTATTCGGATCGACATGGATACGAGCCGTCGCAAACTGGCTGAGCATGGATTTCCGATCCCGAGCTTTTTCTGCTGGCCTTACGGCGATTGGAATTTCACCGCGCGTGGGATCGCGCGCCAGACCGGGTTCACTCATTTCCTCGGCTTCGATACGCCGCCCATTTTTGTTTCGCGCGACACTTCGTCCGACGGGAATCTCCCTCGCATTCCGGTTTTGCGGAAAGACGAGACGCTGCCGTTGAACTTCCCTACCGACCGCAACGAACAGCAAGCCTGGTGGCTTGGTTTCCTCCGCGTTTGCCGGCAAACCCAGAGCCGCGCTTTGCTGGCCGCGACTCTTTCGCAACTCGCGCCCGAAGCGGCCGCGCATCCGCAGGCTGAGATTTCGCGCGGCGCGCTCGAAATTTTAAACGGAAATGTCTCGGCTGGCACAGGCAGACTGCAAAAATTGCGCGCCGCTTATCCATTCGACGCCACGGTCATGAGCGCGATCGATCAAACCCTCACTCTTCTCGCGCCCGGCCCGCGCCCGCATTGATGCACGCGTTCCTAGCTTCGTTCGATCTCACCGATTTCGTCCGGATGCTGGCGGATCATTGGATCAGTGAATTTCGAGATCTGGGTGATTGGCCGGCGGGCACGTTCGAATCGATCGCGGAATACATCGACATCTTTCCAATTTGCGTCTGCCTGGTCTGGTCGATCTACGGATTGAACTGTCTGATCGGCTCATTCCGGAGACGCCGCGTCCCGTCGATATTGCCGAAATATAGTGTCCTGATTCCCTTTTATGCGGAACCGCTTGGGGCGCTCCGAACGGCGCAAAGTCTGGAGAATGTTCATCCGCCGCCGGAAGAGATTTTGCTGATCGATGACGGAAGTCCGCTTGCGCCGGATCAGGTCGATCTTTTGCGTAATGCTTCGTTCCCGCCCCGGACGCGACTCGTTAGGCTACCGCAGAATCGAGGAAAGGCCGCGGCGCTCAACGCCGGACTGGAAGAAGCACGCTCGGAAATCATCGTCTGCCTCGACGCCGACACCGTGGTGGAAGCGAAAGAATGGCAAGCGGTCCTGGCGCGTTTCCAGACGCCGGAGAACGTCGGCGCGGTTACCGGAAACATCTGGCCCGCAGAAGTCCGCTCTCTGCCGCAGTTGATGCAAACGCTCGATTATCTGGCCGTGATCGGATTAGTAAAAAATGCCGAGGATCGCTGGGGCGGACTCATGACGGTCTCGGGTGCATGGGTGGCGTTTCGACGTTCGGCTTTAATCGAGATCGGCGGCTGGAACGAGCAGACGGCCGCGGAAGACATCGATCTTTCCTGGCGCTTGCAAGCAGCCGGCTGGCGGGTGGTCTACGAGCGCAGTTGGGTCGCATCGGTCGAGATGGTGCCGACCTGGCACGCGCTTTGGCGGCAACGTCGTCGCTGGAGCCGCGGGCTTGGCCGGACGATGCGCGAACATTTCGGCGGAGTGCTGCGAAAAGGAGCGACACACATCCCGGTTGCGCTCATCACCGCGCTGGGAGCAGGATGGTTATGGGCTTCGATCGGCGTCGGTCTCCTGCGTGGAATGCGAATCGCGTTCCACGTCGCGCGCGGTGAAAGCGTGGTCCATCCCGCGCTTTGGAGTCGCGCGTTGGTTTACGCCGGCATTTGCTTTGGATTTTTCCTTCTTCAGCTATTGATCGCGACTTTGCTCGAACGCTCGCGCTGGCGCCTCTATCCCAAGCTCTTCCTGCTCGCGCCACTCTATCCGATTTATTTCTGGGGAATTTCACTGACCACTTTCGTGGTCGGATTTCCCCAAGGTTTTCTCCGCCTCGACAAAGGGCAGTGGCGCCGCACGCTTCGCAATTCGGAAATCGCGAGCGGCGCGCCGCTCGAATTGCGCTGACCAGCATGAAACACGGTCTCATTCTTTTCCTGCGTTTTGCCGTGTTGAGCATTGCGCTCTACGCGATTTCGAATGCGCTCAAAGAACTTCTCCTGCGCGAAGACGAACTGCTCGATGCGGTCCTGCTCGTCCTGTTTAACGTGCTCATCGCGGCGGTTTGTTGGTCGTTAGGCTGCTGGCGCTTCGAACGCGCGGATGCAGCGGTGCCGGCGCGCAATTCTCCTCCCACCTTATGAATCGCACTCACATCAAATGGGTTCCCATCCTGATCGCGGGTCTCATCGTGGCCTGGCAATATTTCGGCTCGGAGAAATTCGTAAATCCCGAGACCGGCCGGAGCAGTCACGTCGGCATGTCGGTCGAACAGGAAACGGCACTTGGTTTTCAAACCTATCGCCAGGTCCTGTCGCAAGCGCGTGCGATCGATTCCGGTCCTGAATTTCAAACCGTGAAGACTGTGGCTGGTCGCCTCGCGGGCGCGACCGGTCAGACAGGGAAGGGATTTGATTGGCAGGTCTCACTCATCCAGGACGCCCAAGTGAATGCCTTTTGTTTGCCCGGCGGAAAAATCGTGGTTTACACCGGCATTCTTCCCGTCACCCAAAATGAGGCCGCCCTTGCCACCGTCATGGGACACGAGATGGCGCACGCTACCTCACGGCACGGCGCGCAACGCGTCCTGCAACAAAATCTCACCCAAACCGCGATGACCGGCGTGGCGGTCTCGTTAGGCGATATGGATTACGACAAAAAGCGCGTCATCATGGGCGCGCTCGGCGCCGGGGCGCGCTTTGGGATTTTGATGCCTTTCGGCCGCAAACATGAATCGGAAGCGGATGAAATCGGACTGCTTTACATGGCACGGGCCGGCTACGATCCGCAGGAGAGCATCCGTTTTTGGCAACGAATGGAGCGCGCCAGCCAGAACGGTAATCCTCCCGAATTTCTCTCAACTCATCCCTCGCACGAGACGCGGATTCAGCAGCTGCAGGCGCTTATGCCGAAAGCGATGGAAGAATACGGCCGGGCTACTACTCGTTAGGCAATACCATCGCAGCGCATTGTGATTCTCCGCTGAGGACGCGCCGAAAAGACCTCATCTCCGCTCTTCGATTAACGAGCGAGGACGCTGACTATCGGTACGATCCGAGATCCTTCAGCGTCGTGAACTGCGCGGAGGCAGCGGCTCGTGAACTGCTCCAGATTGCGTGATGCGCGGCGCTGTTTACGCACTCTCATTTTGCCTCGCGCTCGGCACGAGCGTCAGCGCCGAGCGGATCAATCACGAAGGCCGGATTCTTGGAGCGGAGCCGGTGGTGATTGCACCCACGCTTTTCAACACGCCGGCTGCGGACGCAATCGTCGCAGCGATGCAAATCATGCCAGTCGATAGCGCATGGAATGAGGACATTAGCCGGCTACCCGCGCGGCCCGATTCAGGCACGATGATCGCGCAGATTAGAACGGACTTGGGCACGTCGCGGCAAACGCTGCGTCCGTTTTACGAAATGAATTACGTGCTCGTGCCGGTCAATCAGCCGCGGTTGCCGATCGTTTTTTTCAACTACCCGGACGAATCGGATCTTGATGGCGGCAACGGAACGACCGGTCTCTATCCGATCGCGCCAAACACGCCGGTCGAGACCTGGCCGCGTGGGACTGGGGCGCTCACACTCGAGCAATGGCAACGCGATGTGAGTCACCAAGGCGGCGATCGCCATTCGATCCTGGTCGATCCGGAAGGAGGTTCGATCTGGGAGACATGGCTGACGCAATTGGTCGGAAATGATTGGAAAGCCTCGAATGGCGCAAAATTCAACTTGAGCTCGAATGGGTTGCGTCCCGCCGACTGGACTTCGGGCGACGCGGCGGGATTGCCGATGTTTCCAGCACTCGTTAGGTACGATGAATGCGAACGCGGCATGGTCGAACATGCGCTCCGCTTGGTGGTGGCGAAATCGCGGCACGAATACATTTATCCGGCGACTCACTACGCCTCCTCGATCCCCGCGGCCTCGACCCAATATCCCGCGATGGGGCAGCGGCTACGCTTGAAACCGGATTTCGTCATCCCGGCGAGTTGGACTAAATCGGAAAAAGCGGTTCTGCTCGGGCTAAAAAAATACGGCGCGATCGTAGCCGACAATGGTGGATTTTTTTCGGTTTCGATTTGCCCGGACGATCGATTCGCATCGAACGCGTTCGATCATCTTTCGACAATCGACGTCAACAATTTCGAAGTCGTGCAAACGACGGAAGCGACTACGGGCCCGCGCTCGCCGGGCGCGCCGAGTGTCGATGCGGGCGCGGACGCGAGTGTGCAATTGCCAGGCAGTCTCACTTTGAATGCAACCGTCACGGATCCGAGCGGGACGGCCGCGATTCATTGGGCGCAATACGCGGGGCCTGGAAATGTCACTTTCGCGGACGCGAGCCAGCGTCAAACCAGTGCCACTTTCAGCGCGCCTGGAAGCTATACCTTAATCGTGAGCGCGAATGATGGACTGCACGCGGTCGCCTACGACGCGGTCATTGTTCGGGCCACAATCCCAGTCGCGCTGGCATCGAGCGGAAATGATTTTGTGATTAGTTTCCCGACCGCAGTGAGCAGGCGATATCGTGTCGAGCGAGCTTCGGACCTCGGCGCGACAACGTGGCTGGTCGTGGCGGATAATATCGATGGCGACGCAAATAACATGGCGGCCGTAATCGATTACGGCGCCACAACCAGCGCGGGCAGGCGTTTCTATCGCGTGCTGCTGCTCCCCTGAATTACTTCGTCTTCGCGCGAACCACGACCGCCGCGATGTTGTCCATGACTACTACGCCATCGAAATATTCCGCGCCGGTTAGCGAGGAGAGGTGGGCCAGCTTTTCGTTAATTTTCTCCAGTTTGCCGCCGATCTTTTCGCCCGATTTCATCCGCAACTCGACCGTTTGGCCAATCTGCTTTTCCAGGATGGTTTGAACGGTGTCGTTGGTTTGCAGATCGATCTTGGTTTGCGCCAAGACGGTCGACAGGCCGAGCGAGAAAAGAAGACAGAAGGGGAGCAGTCTTTTTGAAATCATGAGTGGATGTTGCGCAAAGGCATCTGCGTTGACGAGCGGAATTAGAGAGCGCGGCCCAAGCCGGTCTCTACAACGGTTGAGCTGTTCTTAGCGCCTGCGATTGCTGAGCAACTTCGCCGCAGCCATGGTGAGCGCGCCCATCACGATCGGATTTCCCATCGCTTTCACGATCCATGGTTTCTCCGCGACCGTTTGGCGTAACGCGTCCGGCTGTTCTTTCCGCGCATAATTCATCAGCTTGGCCCCGTCGTCTTCGCTCATCTGCCGCGGATCGGTCGAGCCGAGCCCCAGTAGTTGCGCGATCTGTCCGATCGCTCCTGCTCCGCCACCTGATCCCGTCATCCCACCGGCTAAACCGCCGGAGCCCATCATTCCGCCAAGCGCACCGAGACCGCCCGTGCCAGCTAGCGTTTTCAGCAAACCGCCTAACAAGTCCTGCCGTTGTTGCGGCGGCGCCTGCGCGATCGCGCTGCGGGCGGCGTCATGAAACTGATCGTCGGGCATCTGCTGCATGTGATCAGCCGCGGCTTGATGATAAGTTTGGTTGTCGAACTCGCGATCGTCCTCTTGCGTGGAGGTGAAGCGATCGTGGAACTGCTGCGCGGCTTCCCCAGTGGGGTTGGCGCCGGTGAATTGCTCGATAAATCCTTCTAATAAGCCAGCCATAGTTTCTCCTTAATCGAGCAAATTCTGCGGAACCTTTCCGCCATTCTCCGCCAGTTTCTTTAGGACCTGCTTATGCAGCCAAACATTCATGGTCGCAGAATCATTCTGGTCGCCGCTGTAGCCAAGTTCGGTCGCGAGCTCTTTGCGCGAATGCAGGCTGCTGTCCATTCCAACCAGCTTCATCAGATCGACGATCGATTTTTTCCAATCGAGTTGTTCGGAATTCTTCGATGCCATTTCATTGAGAACGGCGTTTACGTCTACAGACGCGGGCGCGGCCGCGCCAGCGCCCGGCGAGGGAGCCGACGCAGAACCAGCGGGCGGTGTGGAACCCGAGGGTTGATTCGAGCCCGCGCCGGCAGATGGCGCGGAGGACGGTGCGGGCGCCGCGGTTGCAGGAGCAGAGGTGGAGGAAGTGGGAGCAGGGGCGGATCCGGTCCCAAATATTTTTGACATCAGAGTGTTGAATAACTTCATACGCAACGGAATCGGTCGGCGAAGTTATTCGGCTGTGTCCAGATGAAAACGAATAGTGGCTGAGACGCTGAGGTCATTTGTGCGCTCGACGCTCCGAACGCGCTCCGCTAGTTAGGCCTCTTCGTGAATTTTCTCTCGATACGAAGAGTGCGCGGCTGGGATTGGCCCGTGATCAGTCTGATCTTTTCGATCGAGGCACTGCTTTTCATTTTCGCGGTGCAAAGCGTCACGACCCAATCGAAGGATTCGTATAGCGGCTGGATGGAAATCTGGAAACGCTGGGACGCGCTGCATTACCTCAGCCTGGCGGAGAATGGATATGTCGGCAGCGGCGAGGGCCGCTTTTCGCTCGCATTTTTTCCGCTCTATCCCTGGCTGGTTCGCGCCTTCGCCTTCATCACGCAGGATTATTTGGCGGCGGCGTTTGTTGTCTCCGGGTTTGCGGCAGTTGCCGCGGGCTTGGCGCTAAAGCGTTTGGCGAGACTGGATCAATCGGAAGACGCCGCGAACTATGCGGTCTGGTTCCTCTTCATTTTTCCGACGAGTTACTTCCTGCATATCCCTTATACGGAAAGTCTCTTTCTCGCGCTCACCATCGGATGCTTTTTCGCGGCCCGCACGGATCGCTGGATGGTGGCCGGTTTGCTTGGTGCGCTCGCCTGTCTGACGCGTGTGAATGGTTTGATCCTGATTCCGGCGATGATGACGGAAGCCTTTCTGCAATATCGGGCGACCCGTCGCATCGATGTGCGCTGGCTTTGGATCGGACTGATCCCGTTGGGCTTTGCCGTTTATCTCGCGCTGAATTATCGCGCCACGGGCGACCCGCTCGCATTCCTGCAAATCCAACACGAGCACTGGTTCAAGAAATTCGCCCCGCCCTGGATTGGAATCCGCGATGTCTGGCGGCGCGTTCCGGAAGGCAGCCCAATCGAAGGCTCACACGAGTTCGTTTATATCGTGCTCGCGTTTCTCGGGAGTATCTGGTGCGCCTGGAAACTGCGCGCTTCCTACTCGATTTGGATGTTTGGAAATTGGCTCCTGGTCACGAGCACCTCGTTCGTCGTGAGCGTGCCTCGCTTCACGCTCACCCTCTTCCCGCTTTTCCTGCTCGTGGGCAGCCTGTGCAAAGGCAGGAGAATTTTGCCCGCCATCGTCACAGTCTGGTCGCTTCTTTATCTCGGACTTTACGCCGGACGTTTCGCGCGCGGGCTTTGGGCCTTCTGAGTGGAGTGGCGCCTTTGCGCTAGGTATAAAAATAGCGCGTGAGATGAAAGAAAATCGGCGCGGCGAAACAAAGCGAATCGATTCGATCCATCATCCCGCCGTGGCCCGGCAGAAGCTCGCCGTAATCTTTTACGCCGCGATCGCGTTTGATCGCCGACATCGTCAGGCCGCCGCAGAAGCCCATTAGATTTATCGCCAGGGCCATGCCGAAAGCGGCGAGGGGACTGAAAGGCGTGGCCCACCACAACGCCATGCCGACAAAACTCGCGGCCAGGACCCCACCGAGAAATCCTTCGAGCGTTTTGTTCGGACTCACTTTTGCAGCGACCGGCCGGTGGCCGAAAAGCTTTCCAACCACATACTGCAGCACGTCGCTTAATTGCACGACGGCCGCGAAGAAAAAAAGCAGCTTCGCAATTTGGCCTTCGTATTCGGGGATATGCAGAGTGAGCAACGCCGGCGCGTAGCTGACAAAATAAACGCAGACCATCAGGCCCCATTGGATTTTCGCAGTGCGTTCCAGAAAGCGCTCGGTATCGCCGGCGATGACGCTTCGGATCGGAATCAGGAGATAGGCGAAGACCGGAATGAAGATGGTAAACATCGCGTACCACTGGCGCGCGATGAGAAAATACTGGATCGGCAGCAGAACGAAAAAGGCCCAGAAAAGCGCGCGATGATCGCCGCGTTTCGAAGGAGTGAGAGTGATGAACTCGCGCAGCGCCAGGAACGACATGAGCGCAAAGAGCACGACGGTGCCGATGCGCCCGAGCGCGAGGGCAAGCGCGAAGACCACGACCATTGCCCACCATGCGTTGATGCGCGCATTGAGATTCGCGATTACGCGGCTCTCGCTCGAGCTGCGCGCTTTCAGAATTTGGCCGATGAGAGTCGCGAGCACGAGGAGCGCGACGGTTCCGCCGATCAACCAAAGCGCTTGGGGATCTCTCATGAAACGGGAGCGAGCTGGAGCATGGAGGCGCGGGCGCGGTCGATAAACGCCGCTTTATCTTCGTTCTCGTTCAGAGAAATCGCCGCGCCGAAGCGGACCGAGCACAAAATCGGAATAGGCAACACTTCGCCCTTCGGCAGGACGCGATTGAGATTTTCGATGAAGACGGGAACGAACTCGAGTTCCGGGCGCGCCTTTGCCAGATGGAAAATGCCGCTCTTGAATTCGCCCGGTTTTTCGTCCTGCCGTCCGCCTTCGGGAAAAATGATGAGCGAGTCTCCCGCGCTCAACGCCCGCAGCATCGGCTCGAGCGGATTGTTCACGCGCGTCACGCGTTTGCGTTCGATCAGGACCGCGCGAAAAATTTTATCGCCGAAGAACCGGCGCAAGCGTCCCTGGCTCCAATAATCATGGGCCGCGACCGGACGCGTCTTGGCGCGGAGCGGTGCCGGCAACGAAGCCCAGAGCAGCACGAAATCGAGCATGCTGGTGTGATTCGCGAAATAGACGCGTTGCTTATCAACCGGCTCGCACTCGATCCAGCGTGATTTCGCGCCGGTCAGGAGACGCACCACGGAGGCGGCCAACGCAGCGATCATCTTGTCGCTGGGTTCGATGAACCGGGGGCGGTTACAAGCGATCGCGAGTTCAATAACTGTGCGATGCGTCGCGTGCGGCGTCCCATGGTAAAAACGCTGCCGAGGAAAATAATCGCGAGCGCAAGAAGCGTTACCCGGTGCGGCCACCGCAGCCATGCTTCGATCGCAGAAGCGAGGCAAGCGATCGTGAGCGTGGCCATCCGTTGTTGCTTAGCCATTGGACCGCAAAAATCCTGCGCCAGACCAGCCGAGCCGCCGAAAACGCGGACGTATGCGGTCACGACGGAGCCGATCGCGCAAAGGTAACCAAGCTCGACGGCGCCGCGGCAGTCGAAGATGGAATAACCAGCCGCGATTAAGAGCGAAACATCCGCGATGCGATCAGGAAACTCATTGAAGATCTCGCCCGTCTTCGTTTTCAAACCGCCTTCCACCGCCATTAATCCGTCGAGCAAATTGCACACGAGGCGCAGTTGAATACAGACCGCGGCGGCGACGAAGAACCACGGTTGATTGAAGGCTGCGAAGAGAGAGCACGCTCCGGCGATGCTAATGACCGCGCTCGCAATCGACATCTGGTTCGGCGTCGCACCCAGCCTAACGAGTGCAAAGGCCAATCGCCGCGGCCAGTTTTTTTCGCGCGTCTTCAAAGGCCGGCGCGAGATTTCAGGTTTCATCGGGGGCGCGAGCGTCGGGTCTATTGCAGCGCCTTCTCCAGAAGGTCGGCCAAACGCCAACCGGCCTTATGCAATTCGTCGTGAACGACGCCGGCCGCCCAATCTTCGTAAGTCACGCCACCAGCCTCGCTCTTACCCTCGGCAAAACCGCTCGCGAAAAGTTGACCCTCTTGCTGCGTGGGCCGGACATCGCGGAAGCGCAAACGCTCGTGCGCTTCGCGGGCCACGGGAAGAATATCGTTCGCCCATGCTTCCGGATATTCGGCGAGCGATAACTCGTTAGGCATGCGCCAATTTTTCGGTTCCTCCACAAGGAATCTCGCGATCAAGAGATCGCGCGCTTCGTCCGTCTTCGCGCGCCGTTCCTCTTTCGGCATGCTCTCAGGGAACGTGGGCAGGTTCGCCATCACGGTCTGGTTATCCCAAAAGCCGTGCAGTTTCGACGTGCCCTCTTTGCTCGCACCCGGCAAGGAATGCCGGAGCGTGATCGTGTTACCGCCCTGGTCTTCGATCGCGTCCTTCACTTTGTCCGGATCGGCTGGCCGGCCTTCCGGATCGAAAAATTCCGCGCCGACATGCAACGGTTGATGGATGTCACCGGCAAAATGCGCGAGGAGAATGATCGCGATCGGCCTGGTAATTTTGCGCGCGTTTTCCTCCGGCTCGTCGCCTTTCAGGACCGCGATGCAGTAACGCATCATGTGCACGATGTCCCATTGGGTGCGGCCCGCTTTTCCGTCGCCATATTTTTGCGGCGTTGCGATCGGCACATCGGTGTAATGAAACCAATGATGCGAAGGGATCGGCGAAGTCGCGTCGCGGGTCGGGGGATTAGCCTTCCAAAAATCGCGTAATTGCTGGTCGATGCGCGGGCGGGATGAGTAATGAAAAATATCCGGATCATCCGGGCCGTTCTTGTCCCAGCCTTTGATCTCGTCCGGAACCACGGCCGCTTTTTCAAGGGTGAAGCCGTCGAGAAGATCGCGGATCTTCGCTCCGGCCGAAGTGTTCGCGAGACGCCCGTCCGCAATCGCGCCGACAATTTGATGACCAATTGGTCCATAGGCTAGCGCGGACGCGGTCAGGAACCCAAAGAGAATGAGTAAGGCGAAACGAAGCTTCATGATGCGGAGCGGGAGATTAGCGCAGGAACCTTTGCCGCGTCTATGCGGCTTCGGCGGACCCGCGTCGAAACGTCCAACGCCCGGCGTTACTTTTGCTCGAACAAATCGCTTCGCCCCACGCGCTCGCCTTTCATCAGAACCAACGAGATGGCGGAGAGCGCGTGCACGTCCTGCAACGGATTGCCGTCAACCATCAGCAGCGTGGCTTCCTTTCCTTTCGCGATCGTACCGATGCGCGAATCAGCTCGCAGCAGCCTGGCTGCATTCGAAGTTGCCGCCTGCAAGGCGACTTCGATCGGAATTCCGGCGGCAACCCAGAGTTCGATCTCGTGCTGAACGGTCGGTCCATGCAGCACCAAAAAATTTCCCGCATCGCTCCCGGTCACGAGCATCACGCCCGCCCGCCACGCCTTCAGCAGATTCCGGCTGCCGGTTTCAACCGACATCGGGTAATGCGAAATGCCTTCGCGCATCGCGGCTGTTTTCTCACTCGTCAGTGCGCTCTCCGTGCCGGCGATTAAATCCTTGGGCGCGACTTGCTGCACGAGCGAACGCTTGAGCAGCGTTCCGTCGCCGCGACCAAAAGCCGTGAAACCTTCCGCCACGCTCAAGGTCGGATCGAACGCGGTCCCTTTCGCTTTCATCTCCGCGATTGTTTCATCCGGAATTTCATCGGCAAAGGAGCCGTGCTCGACCGAGGCTGCGCCGATCTTGACCGCGTCCGCCACGTCGAGCGCGTTTCCGGTATGGACGGCGACGGGAAGATTTTTCGCGCGCGCTTCATCCGCCACGGCCGCCAACAAACCGACATCCATGCGCTTGAATGGATACGAGGGAGTGCCCGCCTCCAGCACGCCCTTGATCGCGTCGACGCCTTTTCGCGCGAGTTCATCCACCTGCTGACGCGCCTCCTCCGGCGAATGCGGCGTGCGGACGAAGCCGGCCAGAAAAGAAGCGCGCGCCGCATCCGGCATGAACTTCCCGTATTCCGTCCCGTGTCCGCCTTCGGTGGTGAAAAGCGGACCGCAAAGGAATAATTCGCTTCCAAGCTTTTCGCCGCTCCCAAAGAGACGGCGCAGTTTCAACATGTCATCGAGCGTATCGCCCGTGCTCCGGACCGCGGTCACGCCGCTATATAAGTACGCTTCCAGTGCGCGCTCGGCTCCCCTCGGATCGAACGCCTTGCTGGTGTCCTCATAAAAACCGCCGCTCGCGCCGAGATGAACGTGCACGTCGATCAGTCCCGGCATGACCGTCTTCCCAGCGGCTTCGATCGGTTCCGCATTCAAACTCTTCGCATCCGGCGCGGCGCCTTCGTAAATTTCCGCGATCATACCCTTCTGCACCAAGATGGCGCCGGACTCGATCACCCTGCCGTCGCCGACAAATATCCGCGCGTTCTGAATCAGCAAGGTGCGCCCGCGGCGGATATCGCGGGCCAGGATTTTCGCCTTGGCCAAATCCTGTCGGCTCCACGCCTGGTACCCGCCTAACAAGAAGAAGGGAATAAAGATGACAACGACCCAAAGCTTGGCCGAGGGCCGGAGCTTCTCTTCTTTCTCCCAGCGGAAAAGTTTCGTCGCCACGAACATTCCGACGAAAGCGGTGATGAGCAGTGCCAGGACCGATAACCAATTATGCGCCACGCTTTCCCCACGTTGCAGAATGCCGCCGATGCCGGTGATCAAATAGGTCGCCGGGATGAATTGCGTCACGATCTGGAGCCAACCGGGGAAGAGCACAATTGGAATGGTCGCGCCGCTCAAAAAGAGCATCCCCATGTAGATCGGTTGGATCAGAATCATCGTCTCCTGCGTCGAATTCACGACCGCGGCGATGATCAAGCCGACGGAGCGAAGCGCGAGTGATCCGATGCAAACGAAGATGAAAAACGACAGGAGATTTGGCGGCACGTGCATTCCGTAGATCCGGTTTGCGAGAAAGAGCGTCACGATCACACTCGGCAAATAGAGAATCAGCCCGGTGATCATCGATGCCATCAGAAGCGGAACCGGAGTGATCGGCGTCACCTTGAAACGACGCAAGACATCGGCCTCGCGTTCCTGCACCGCGCGCATGCCGGCTCCGAAAAGTCCGTTCCCCAGGATGCCGATCGCAGTCACCATCGTCATGACCTGCAGCACGATCGTGCCTTGTTTCGCGCCGTACATTTGTCCGAAGACGAAAAAGAAAACGAGCGGGAAGAAGTAATTAAAAACCAGTACCGACTTGTTCCGAAGCGCGAGCTTCAGGTCGATCACGAACAGCGCATAGAAGGCTTTCATGTTTCTCAGTCGCGCAATTTTTTACCGGTCAGCTCGATGAAAACATCTTCGAGTGTCGGCCGAGTCAGGCGCACGTCGTCGAGTTCGATCCCTTGAGCGTCAACCCACTTCACCATTTCCACCAACGTGCGAGCCGGACGCGCCGAGGCCACTTTTATGTGGCGCCCGTCGTCGCGCAGATTGCTCGAGATCGCTTCCGACCAGACGGGAAGGGCGCCGCCGCGCCACGGTTGAGCGAGCGTCATTTCGATTGCGGATTGATTCGCGCTTTTTTCCTGCAGTTCGCGCGGCGAACCGATCGCGATGATTTTTCCCGCATCCACGATAGCGACGCGATCGCAGAGACGTTCCGCTTCTTCGATGTAATGGGTCGTCATCAGAATGGTGCGCTTTTCCGCGCGCAGCTCTTCGATTAAATCACGAATCTCGAGCCGCGCCTGGGGATCGAGCCCGGTCGTGGGTTCGTCCAGAAAAAGCATCTGCGGCTCGTTGATCAAGGCGAGCGCGATCGCCAGGCGCTGCTTCTGCCCGCCGGACAAGGTCGAATAGGCAGCGTCCTTTTTTTCCCAAAGCTGCAAACGTTTCAGAAGCGCGTTCGCATCGCCATTCCGCGAATAAAATGAAGCGAAAAGATTGAGCGCCTCCTGCACCGTGATCTTGTCCGGAAGATTGGTCGCCTGCAGACAAACCCCGATACGATCCTTCAAGGCTTGCTTCTGCCGGTCCGGATCGAAGTCGAGCACTCTGACCTCGCCGCCGCTGCGCGGACGCAAGCCTTCCAAAATCTCGACCGTCGATGTTTTCCCCGCGCCATTTGGCCCGAGCAAACCGAAGACCTCACCAGGGTGCACTTCGAAGTCGAGACCTTTGACCGCTTCGAAAGCGCCATAGGATTTCGTCAGACCGCGGACATAGATTGCAAATTCGCCCTTCATGTTTTTCGCCTAACGAGTCGTGGAAGCAGCCACAGCAGCATTAG
The DNA here is from genome assembly GCA_964236815.1 of uncultured Chthoniobacterales bacterium. Taxonomy (GTDB): domain Bacteria; phylum Verrucomicrobiota; class Verrucomicrobiia; order Chthoniobacterales; family UBA10450; genus JACCTI01. The sequence goes on along the minus strand of CAXSFN010000002.1, from coordinate 103,000 downwards.
GATGGTCACCGCCGCGCAGCATTGCGCAAAGAGCTCGCCATGTCGCACGTAGAATGTCGGCACGTAATCGAGCGGCACGCGCACTTCATCCATCAGCACTCCTTCGCTGAACTGGGGCCATATATTCGTGATGCGCCCGAATTCGTTAATGAAGCACGTCACGCCTGTATTGGCCGATCGCACCATCGGCAGCCGCGTTTCGACGCAGCGAAAAACCGCGTTCGCGAGATGTTGCTGCGAACCGGCGGAGCGCTGAAACCAGCCGTCGTTCGTCACGTTGACGAGCAAATTTGCGCCCCGCAGAACAAACTGCCGCGTCAGTTCGCCGATTGTGTCCTCGAAACAAATCAAAGGCGCGGCGCGAACTTCGGGCCGGGTCAGTTGAAAGACGGTGTGTTCCGTTCCTACACCGAAATCGGCCGGGACCTGATCGCCCACGATCCGGCCGATTCCGGGAAGCGTGTTTCGTCCCGGCACATATTCGCCGAAAGGAACTAAATGTAGTTTGCGATAAAGCTGCACGCGTTCGCGATTCGCCGAGACGAAAACCGCCGCGTTATACGCATCCTTTTCGTCTTCGTCGATCACGCCGGTGACGAGATCGACTTTCGCTTCGCCGGCAAAATCCATCACGAACCGATAACTCTCGGTTTCGGGCAAAAATGGATCTGGCATCGCGCTCTCCGGCCAGACGAGAAGATCGGGCTGCGATGCCAAGGCGAGTTGGCTGAGCCGCCGGAATTTATCGAACGTTGCCTGCGCGAATGCGGCGCTGAATTTTTCTTCGCGCGGAACGTTCGGTTGCAGCAACGCGACCCGCACGCTCGTAGCGGGAGATTCTATCTGAACCGCGCGCACCCCAAAACCGATGACACCGACGATCGCCGCCATCGTGAGCGTGAACTCGAAATGCGGACGGCGTCGCTTCGCGCGCGTCTCGTCGATGAAACGGCGGCCGGTGGCGACGAGCACGACATTGGTTAGGACGACGAGAAAGGAAAGACCGGGCACGCCGGTATATTCCACGATCTGGATCATGGCCCATTGCGCGTGGAGCGCGCTGCCCAGGGTGTTCCAGCCCCAGCCGGAAAACAAAAAGCCGCGAACCGTTTCGAGCGTGACCCAGACGGCCGCGAGCAGTAAGGCGAGACGGAAATTTTTGTAGGAGCTGAGCCACGGGGATTGCTCCAGCGGAACCTGCTTCTGCGCATCATCGAGATGCGGAGGCATCTCCTTTCTGGTCGCTGCCAATCGTTGCGCTTCCAACCTGCGCGTGACCGCTTCCAAACCTTCCAGCGGTTTCGGCTTGCGCGCAGCGGGTCGAAGCAATCCGGCCAGCCAACTCCAGATTGCCAAGTAAACCCCCATATATACGCCGATCAGGAACCACCCCGGACCGGTCACCGTGGTGAGCCAGGAAAACACGCCCCAGAAAAACGGCAGGCCTGCGACGTAGCCTAACGAGAGATCGCGCAGCCAGCGTCGGCGCGAATTTTCGCCGGAGAACCAGACCGCAGCGAGCAAAGGCGTAAGCGCTATCCAACAAAACCACGCTTGATCGAAGGGCGCGAAGCAGAGGCGATAAATTAATCCGCTCGTCCCCGCCGCCAGCCACGGCCAAAGCCGCAGCGCTCTCGCCATTGGACTCACAACCGTATCTTAGCTGCGACGCTCGCGCCGCGAACGGCGTTCCTCGCGCTGGCGAGAAGGGTGGATCGCATCCTTCAAATCGCGCGCGTAAGTCGGATTCACGCGAAAGGAGGAATGTTCTACATCTTCCATCGTCCGGATGTTGACCTTGCTCGAGAGAACATAACCAAGACTGACCAGGCTATCGAGGGTATCGATGAACTCGGACGGCATCATATCCTCGACGTGATCGGCCAGGACGCGGCCGGCCATTTGAGTGCCGGAGAGGCCGATCTGTTTGAGCACAGTAATTTCGCCTCCGTCCAGCTTGATGTCTCGAGCCATCGCAAACCTTCGGCAGGAAACGAACGGCTGTCGAGTGTCGACGCTTTGGAACGAGATTGGATCGCGTGTCGCTTGTCGAAAAATTATCCGCGCTTTTGCGCGTCCTGCTGCAGCCATTTCCAAAGCAGCTCAAGTCGCTGGCCGACTTTGCTCTTGGCTCGCGCGAGTTCGGTCGCACTCAACTTTCCATCCGCGGGCCGGCGTTGCGCGAAAAGGTAATACTTTATCTTCGGCTCCGTGCCGGAGGCGCGCACCGCGATGCGAGTGCGATCTTCCAGCTCGAAGATCAACATTTTCTCCTTCGGAATGATGTCGCCTTCCACATCGTGAAACTTTTCCTTCTCGAAATCTTTCACGGCCGCGACCCTCGACCCCAACATCTCGTTAGGCGGATCGGAATGGTATGACTCGAGCAATCGTTTTATTCTGCTCGCGCCTTCCGCTCCTTCGAAAGTCATCGAGCCGTTCGTCTCCTGGAAATAACCGAAAGTCGCGAAGACGTCATCGAGGAGCGCATCGATCGTCAGGCCCCGCGACTTCGCGTAAGCAGCCACTTCGCAAAACATGATCGTGGCCCCGTTGCCATCTTTATCGCGCACGAAATCCGCCCCGCTATAGCCGTAACTTTCTTCGCCGCCGAAAATGTAAAACGACGAATGCGCGAGGCGGCGCCGGCGTGTTTCCTCTTCCGGCAAATCGCGGTAGTCCTCACCGCTTTGCAGGGCGCGTTCGTACTTGCCGAGCTTCGCGCCAATATATTTGAAACCGGTCAACGTTTCGACGCACCGCAATCCATAATGCTCCGCGATCGCTTTCTGCAAATCGGTCGTGACGAAGGTTTTGATGATGACTCCACGCGGCGCGTTTTCTTTATTTAGAATCCCGCGCGCGAAAAACGCCTGCGCACGGTAGAAGGCGATGAGCGATCCAATCTGGTTGCCGGTCAGCAATTTCATCTCGCCGCTCGCAGTGCGCGCCGCCACTCCCATGCGGTCACAATCCGGGTCAGTCGCAATCACGAGATCAGCCTTCTCTTGCGTGGCCAACTCGATGCCAAGTTTCAAAGCCTCCGCGTTTTCCGGATTCGGCGAGACGACCGTGGGGAAGCGGCCATCGAATTGATCCTGCTCTTCGACCACGCAGAATGAAAATCCGAGGCGCTGCAGCATCGGCTTAATGATCACGCCGCCGGTGCCGTGGATCGGCGTGAAAACGATGCGTAGATCTTTCGCTTTGCGCACTAACTCCGGATCGATCACCAGAGTTTCCAGCCGGTTCATGTAGGCGTCGTCTATCGCAGATCCGAGGGTGACGACCTGACCTGGTTGCGGGTGCGGCGCGTAACTTTCACTCTCGATCGCATTAACCCTAGCGATGATTCCGCCCGCATGCGGCTCGACCACTTGCGCGCCGTCTTCGAAGTAAACTTTGTAGCCATTATCATGCGGCGGATTGTGGCTGGCGGTGATGACGATGCCCGCGTTCGCGCGCAAATATCGCACCGCAAATGAGAGCTCTGGTGTCGAGCGCGGCCCATCAAAGACACATGCATCGGCGCCATTTTCTGCGGCAATTTTTGCGGCTAAGGCGGTGAATTCTTTCGAGAAAAATCGGGTATCGTGCGCGATCACGATTTTCGGTTTTCCAGCGAGCGATTGTTTCGCGAACCAATCGTGCAGATACGCCACCAGTCCGCGCGTGGCGCGTCCAATGTTGTAGAAATTCATCGCGTTCGTTCCGACGCAGGGATGTTGCGGCGGGTCGGCGTCAGTGGCGTTGCCGCGCTCTGCACGCGTCACCACTTTGCCGATGGTGCGACCGCGCAATCCGCCGGTGCCGAAGGCGAGCGTCTTGTAGAAGCGATCGTTCAATTCGTCCCAGGCGTCGCTCTGGCAGAGCTCCTCGACCACCCGGAGATAGAGCGGAGACGTCGAGCCTTGCAACAACGCCTCGATGTTTTTGGCCGCGGAATCCAGCAAGCGTCCATCGGTCACGGCGCGCGCAATCACTTCGCTTTCATCGAACATCGATTGCAAACAATCCGAGCGGCCCGCGCTTGGCAAGCGGCAGAATTTTCGCGACGCCGTGTGCGACTCGGTGAAAGCTCAACCGTGCATCAGCAAATTGACGCTCCCAGCAGTGGCCCGCCAGTTTGTCATGAGACAGAATCGGCCTCCGCTCCCGCGACCGCTCCCGTCCTTGGCATTCTCGGTGCGCTCAGCTTCGCGCATCTCCTCAACGACACGATGCAGTCGTTGATCCCGGCGATTTATCCGATGCTGAAAGACGCCCTTCACCTCGATTTTCGTCACATCGGTTTAATCACCCTGACCAACCAGATGACGGCATCTATTCTGCAACCGTTCGTCGGCCTCTATACCGATAAAAGACCGCAGCCTTACTCGCTTGCGATCGGCATGAGCTTCACTCTCATCGGGTTAATCTTGCTCTCGTTAGGCGGAAATCTCATCTCTGTCCTGATCGCGGTCGCCTTTGTCGGAATAGGCTCGTCCGTTTTTCATCCGGAAGCTTCACGGGTCGCGCACCTCAGCTCCGGCGGCCAGCACGGATTTGCGCAAGCCATTTTCCAGGTGGGCGGCAACTTCGGCAGCTCGCTCGGTCCGCTCCTCGCAGCGGTGATCGTGGTCGCGCGCGGACAATCTTCCATCATGTGGTTTTCCCTTCTGGCCTTGCTCGGCATCGTTGTCCTTTCCAGGGTGGGCCGCTGGTATGCCAGCGTTCTGGTTCACCGCAAGACGTCGAACGCCGCGGACAGACCGGATCGCAAAAACGCAGGGCTGACGCGTAGTCGCGTTTTTGTCTCGTTAGGCATTTTGATCGTTTTGGTCTTCTCCAAATATTTCTATCTCGCGAGCATGAGCAGCTACTTCACCTTTTTCCTTATCGAGAAGTTCGGCCTTTCGGTGAAGAGCGCGCAGCTACATCTCTTTCTGTTTCTCTTTGCGATCGCGGCCGGAACATTTCTCGGCGGCCCGATCGGCGATCGCATCGGGCGCAAAGCAGTCATCTGGGCCTCAATCCTAGGCGTGGCGCCGTTCGCGCTCGCGTTGCCCTACGCGAACCTTTTTTGGTGCGGCGTGCTCAGCGCCATCATTGGTCTGATTCTGTCCTCGGCCTTTTCCGCCATCCTGGTTTACGCGCAGGAATTGGTGCCCGGAAAAGTCGGTCTCATGTCCGGCCTTTTTTTTGGTCTCGCTTTCGGAATGGGTGGAATCGGTAGCGCCGTCCTCGGCGCCTTGGCAGATCGACATGGTATTTCGTTTGTCTTCGCGATTTGTTCTTACCTGCCGCTGATCGGGTTACTGACCGCGTTCCTGCCGAACTTAGAGCGACGTCCGAGCAGCGAGTTGTAAGCTGGGGTCGTGACCCCGGCTTATTTAGCGAGGGCCACGTCAGTGCTACAACGGGACGCACTCGCCATCTACGGAGAGGCGAGCCCGTGGGTAGATCGACCGATCTATTTTGTGACCACTCGCACCCTTCGCTGCAGACCGTTGCTCGAGGATAGGTCTGTAACTGAAATCCTAATCGACGAGGGGCGTTGAACCCGTGAGCGGCAAGGATGGGCTATCGGGCGATATGTCATTATACCTGATCACCGCGCGACGTGGTCACGCCATAGACTAGCCGGAGTCACCGATCGCGGCTACAACGTCAACGCTCGCCGTTTGACGAAGGAACGAAACGAGTCTGAACTCGTCTTTATCCTATGGGCTCTTTTCAACGTCTGTTTCTTTGCTTGTTTGCATTCGTCGAAATTGGTTCTGCTTTCGCTCAGACAGAGCAGTTACCGAACACGACCCGCCTTCTTCGATTCCCGACCACGAATGGTTCGCAGATTGTCTTCTGTTACGCGGGTGAGCTCTACACGGTGGGAAAGGATGGCGGGACGGCTCGGCGCTTAACGAGTGGTCCGGGTTACAGCTCGTTCCCGCGTTTCTCGCCGGACGGTTCGCAGCTCGCCTTTACTTCGCAATACGACGGCAACACCGAGGTTTACCTGATGCCGGCTGATGGCGGCGTCCCGAAACGCCTAACGACTACCGCGACGTTGGGACGCGACGATATCTCCGACCGGATGGGGCCGAATAACATCGTGCTGGCCTGGCAAAATACGAAACCGCTGATCGCGTTTCGTTCGCGGATGCAATCCTACAATTCCTTTAACGGAGATCTCTTCACGGTGGGGTTGGATGCGGAATTGCCGCAACACCTGCCGATTCCGCGCGGCGGGTTTTTGTCGTTCTCGCCGGACGATTCGAAGATGGTTTATAACCGCATCTTCCGCGAGTTCCGCACCTGGAAACATTACCGCGGCGGAATGGCGGATGACATCTGGCTCTTCGATTTCAAGACCGGCCAGACCGAAGCTCTCACCAACGATCTCGGGCAGGATATCTGTCCGATGTGGGGGCCGGACAATCGTATTTATTTTCTCTCGGATCGCGATGGACGGATGAATCTTTTCTCGACCGATCTCGCTTCGAAAGAAGCGAAGCAACTGACTCAATTCAAGGATTTCGACATTAAGTTTCCGTCGATCGGCAAGGACGCGGTTGTCTTTGAAAACGCGGGATATATCTGGCGTTACGATCTTGCAAGGGGGAAGGCCGCGGCTGTGCCGATTGAGATCAAGGAAGATCTCGCGTCCGGACGTTCCGGCTTGGTCGATGCGACAAAACATGTGCAATCGGTCAACCCTGCGCCGGATGGCGAGCGCGTCATCACCGTGGCGAGGGGCGATTTATTCTCGGTGCCGGCGAAAGATGGAACGCCGCGCAATTTGAGCCGGACATCAAACGCGCACGAGCGTGATGCGGTTTGGTCGCCGGATGGAAAATGGATTGCCTACAACTCGGACGCGACGGGTGAGAACGAACTGTATATCCGTGCGCAGGATGGCAAAGGCTCACCCACACAACTGACGAGCGGCGCGGACACTTATTTTTACCAGGCCATCTGGTCGCCCGACAGCAAGAAGCTGCTTTGGAGCGATCGCTTGCAGCGGCTGCGTTATGTGGACTTGGCGACAAAGGCGGTCACGCAAGTCGATCAGGATAAGTTTGGCGAAATCGGATCGTACGACTGGTCGCCGGATAGCCAATGGATCACCTGGGGGCGACCGGAGGAAAGTGGGTTCTCGAAGGTTTATCTCTTCTCGACCGCGGACAAAAAGCCGATGGCCGTGACGGACGATTGGTATTCGTCGAGCAAGTCGGTTTTCAGTGATGACGGAAAGTTTCTTGTCCTGAGCTCGGCGCGCGATTTCAAACCGACATTCGGCGCCGCGGAATTCTCAAATGTTTATCGCGACATGGAGCGCATCTATCTCGTGGCGCTGGCGAAGGACACGGAAAATCCCCTGGGCCCGCGCAGTGATGAGGTCGGCAAAGGTGAGAAGAAGGACAAAGACAAAGCAACCGAGGCCAGCAAGCCTAACGAGAAGAAGGGCGGCGCGCCTGATTCGAAAAAAGACGAGAACAAAGACGCTGCACCGAAGCCTCCGCCAGCGACGAAGGTCGATGCGGACGGATTGAATAGCCGCATCATCGGGGTCGAAACCGCGCCGGGAGAATATAACGACATTCGCGTGGTGCAGGGCCGCATCTTTTATCTACGCCGCACGACAGCCGACGCGGCGAACGACGACGAAGAAGGCGGCGGACGCGAGAATCGCAAATCACATCTTTGTTCCTACAGCGTGGAAGATCGCAAGGAGACGGTCCTGGGGGACGTGAACAGTTATCAAATCACCTTCGATGGAAAGAAGATGCTGGTGAAGATCGACAAGGACTACGCGATGATCGATCTGCCGAAAGACAAGATCGAGACGAAGGATCACATCCTGAAGGCAGGCAGCCTCGACATGATGCTCGATCGCCACGCGGAGTGGACGCAAATCTACAACGAAGCCTGGCGGCAAATGCGCGATTTCTTCTACGCGCCGAACATGAATGGGGTCGATTGGAAGGCGATGCGGGACAAGTACGCCGCCCTCCTTCCCTTCGTGAATCATCGCAATGATCTCACCTACTTGTTAGGCGAATTGATCGGCGAGCTGAATAACGGGCACAGTTATATCGGCGGCGGTGAGCGGCCGGAAACGCCGCGGATTAAACTTGGTCTCTTAGGCGCGCAATTTTCGCGCGACGCCGCAAGTAAGGCCTACAAGATCGAGCGCATTCTGCCGGGCGAGAATTGGGACAAACACACGCGTTCACCTTTGACCGCGATCGGTGTGAACGTGAAGGCGGGCGATTTTATTCTCGCGATCGACGGCACGCCGGTCTCCTCGTTAGGCAATCTCTACGCTGGGCTCATCGGCACGGCGGACAAGCAGGTGATCCTGCGCGTGAACTCAAAGGCGAGCGACGAGGGCGCGCGTGATGTCACGGTGGTGCCGATCGCGGATGAAGCGCCGCTTTATTACCTGGCCTGGGTGCAGAAAAATATCGAAGAGGTCTCGAAGAAGACGAACGGAGAAGTCGGTTACCTGCACATTCCCGATATGGGCCAGCCGGGCTTGAATGAATTCACCAAGCTCTACTTCCCGCAGATCCACAAGAAAGGCTTGATTGTTGACGTGCGCGGAAACGGCGGAGGCTCCGTTTCACCACTCTTGATCGAGCGGTTGCGGCGCGCACTCGTGATGGTGGAGATCGCACGCAATGGCGTTCCGCAGACTAATCCAGCTCAGACTTTTCTGGGGCCGATGGTGACGTTATGCGACGAGTTCTCCGCTTCCGATGGCGACATCTTCCCGTTCCGGTTCAAATCGCTCGGTCTCGGAAAACTGATCGGCAAACGAACTTGGGGCGGCGTCATCGGTATTCGCAACGCGCTGCCTTTGACCGATGGCGGAATTCTTAATCGTCCGGAGTTCGCGCCCTACGCAAAAGACGGCAAGAGCTGGGTGATCGAAAGCCACGGCGTCGATCCTGATATCGTGGTCGATAACGATCCGGCGAAGGAATATCGCGGCGAGGATCAACAGCTCGACCGCGCTATTCTTGAAATCCAGGAAGACCTGAAGACGAAGCGTTTCGATCTTCCGCCGGTGCCGCCATATCCGAATCGGAATCCTGCGAAGAGTAATTGATCACCGATCCGGAATCGTGCTCGGGCGGGAATTGAACGCGACCAAGAGTGAAAGTGCACCGACGATGAAGTTCACGATCGCGACCGCCTGGTTCAAATTGAAGAGTCGGACGACGAGCTCGTGCGCGCCCGGAATATAGTAGAGCAGGCCGACCGCGATCAAAAGCAGCCCGAGAAAAATAGCCCAGCCGCGTCCGCCGCGATTCCAGCCCAGCCAAAGGCCAACCGCGCCCAAGGCTATGTGGATGACTCCATGAAGTGTGTTCGAAGTTAGAACGCCAAACACAACCGGACTAAACAACTCCCAAACTCCCTCAATAATAAGGAGCGCGCCGACCACCATCGCGAAACGCGAGACTAAGGAACGTGGTGCCATATGGAACAAAACGGCTTTCGGTCGACGAGCGGCCGTTAGGTTTTCCCAAATTGCGGCGGCGCGCAGCTCGACGCGTTTACGCGCCTCCGGTCTAGGTGTACTTCGCGCTATCGCCCGCCGATGCGTCGTAGGTAGCGCCGCTGACGCGTTTCGCCGCATCGCTCGCCAGAAAAACCACGGAAGGCGCGACCTCGTCCGGCTGCATCCACGGAATTTTCATCACCGAGGTGGGGAGCCGCGCCGCAATCACGTCTTCTTCTTTTGGATGATCGCCTTCGGGTTGTTTGCCCGCTTCTTTCAAGGCTTCATTCCAACGGCCCGGGTTACGCGTCATCGCAGTGTCGACCAGGCCGGGTTCGACGGTATTGACCGTGATTTGATATTCGCCCAGCTCGAGCGCGGCTGATTTCATCAGCCCGATCACGCCCCATTTCGAAGCGGAATAGGCTGAGCCATTCTTGAATCCGCGACGGCCCTGGCCCGAGGCGATAATAATGATGCGGCCTTGTTTCCGCGCAATCATGTGGGGCGTCACGGCGCGTATCGTGTTTGCGCTCCCGGTGAGATTCACGTCGATCACATCTTTCCACTGCGGATCGGTCACCTCATGGAGCGGCCCGTAGATCTGGATGCCGGCATTCGCAATCGCGATGTCGATTTTGCCGAATTCCTTCTGCGCGCGATCCGCGGCCGCGCGAAGGGCGGCGAAATCGCGGATGTCCGCCACGACTGGAATGAAGCGGCGTTTCTGCGCTTGCACGAGGCGGCCGGTTTCGTCGAGATCCTCTTTCGACGCGGGCGGATAGACGATGGACGGATTGACTGCGGCGCAAATATCGATGCCCATGATGTCCGCCCCGGCGGCCGCGAGAGCGACCGCAATCGCACGACCGATTCCGCGCGCCGCGCCAGTAACGATGGCGGATTTGCCCTGCAGACTGAAGTTGATCTTCGGGCTCGTGTCGGACGCGGACGGGTCCGCGCCGAATGCATTCCCGCCTCGGAGCGCCGCCGCGCCTGCCAAGGCCGCGGCTGAGCCAGCGATCATATTTCTGCGGGTGTAAACGCGCGAACCGGGTGTTGTTTCATTCATAGCAAAACAAGATCGCGCGCCGCGGTCTGCGTGCGCCGAAAAATTTAGCGTCGGTGCAGTGCGCTGCCTGCAACCGCAAACCTGCGCTGCCGCGAAGTGTTCTATATGTCTCGCAGCCTCCGTTTTTCGTTAATGTTTGTTGCCGTTCTTTCCGCTTCCGCGCAAAAGCAACCGAAGGTGGAGCAGAGCTTTTCCGACCACATCTTTCGGCCGGCGGAAGAGAAGCCGAACGACAAATACATCGCCGGTCTGAAGCTGCCGGTTGGCTTCAAGATCGCGAAGTTCGCGGATGAATTGGAGAAGCCGCGCATGATGGCGGTTGCCGACAACGGCGATGTTTACGTGACGCGACGCGATCCGCAGAACGACGTCTGGCTTTTGCGCGACACGAACGGCGATGGCGTGGCCGATGAGAAAAAACAGATCGCTAAAATCCAGGACGTGCACGGGATTGCGATCCGTGAAGGGAAGATTTATTTGGCGGCGATTCGCAATCTTTACGTCGCCGACATCCAGGCCGACGGAACTTTCGGCGCGATGAAAACGCTCTACAGCGATCTGCCCGATGCCGGTCAACACGCGAATCGCACGCTGGCGTTCGACAAAAAGGGCGACCTATTTCTATCCGTCGGCAGCACTGCGAACGCGACCTGGGAGGGCAACAAAGAAAACGCGACCATCCTGCGAGTGAAGGCGGACGGTTCGGGCCGCGCGATCTTTGCGAGCGGTTTGCGCAATACGATCGGCTTCGATTTGAATCCGCAAACGGGCGAGATGTCTGGAATGGATCACGGCATCGATTGGTTAGGCGACGACTCGCAGAAAGAAGAGCTCAACCACATCGTGGAGGGGAAAAAGTACGGATGGCCGTTTGTCTTCGAAGACGGCAAGCGCAACCCGGCCGATAATCCGCAGGAATATTTGAAGGTCAGCTGGGAGGAATACGCGAAGCAATGCGAAGCGCCCGTCATGACCTACGACGCGCACAGCGCGCCCATGAATTTACTTTTCTACACCGGCTCGCAGTTTCCGGAAGAGTATCGCAGCAGCGCTTTTATTACCCTGCACGGCTCATGGAATCGGGACAAACCGAGCGGTTACAAGATCGTGCGATTGAAGTTTAAGGATGGAAAGCCGATCGCGTTCGAAGATTTCCTGACCGGATTTTTGGTCAACGGTAACAGCGGCCAATTCGGGCGGCCGGTGGGATTGGCCATGGCCAAAGATGGCTCGCTCCTGGTCTCGGATGATTCCGGCGGCGTGATTTATCGCATCAGTTACTCGCGGTAGAGAAAGGCCGCTGCGGTCTGCGCGACCAAATCACTCGTTAGGGCAAACGCGCGACACGGTAGAAAGATTTTCCGCCAACGGGAGTTTCGCGGAAGGTCGTGAGGCCACCGGTGGAGACGAAGGAATTGCCCACCGCTTGCCACGCGCCCGGGAGACTGGACGCAGCCTGTAGTTGGTATGTTGCGCCGGCATCTCCGACGAAATAGAGCGCGAGTTGAGTTCCTTCCGCCCGGGGTTGAAGTTGACCCGATCGAATTTCGGCGACCGGTTCGAGCCGATAAGCGTGCGTACCTTCGTCAATGCCGCCGGCTCCATCCGGATCGAAAGTACCTGAGCCGACAATCTGGCCCGCGTCGTTGATTGATTGGGCGAAGCGCAATGTCCAGGCCGCGCCACTCGCATCGGTCAGCGTGTTTACGTCCAACATCCCATCGCCTGCTTTCCAGACGAAAGCGTGGTCGCTGTCCGCGGAGTTACTGTTACCGACTACTTCATTCGACGAGTTAATGCCGTAGGCGGCGCTGATATCATTCCCGCCATCTAAATCCCCGAGGTCTGTCATCGCGCCACCTCCGTTTGGATTCGGCGTCCACAAAAACGCGTGCTGGCCGGTCGCGGTGACGCTGTTTCCCACGACCGCGCCGGCGTCATTGATTGCGGTTGCCTGGCTCGCGCCCACGCCCCCAGGAAGATTGCCGAGATCAACCATCGAACCGGTGCTGCCGTTCGGGGTGGTCGGAGTCCAAAGGGAAGCATGGCTGCCGGCAGTTGTCCCGGCGATGCCCACTACCTGGCCCGAAGTGTTGACACCATAAGCGAGACTTCCGCCAACGCCATTCGGTACTCCGCCTAAACTGACCGCACTTCCGGTGGTCCCGTTCGGCGAGGTCGGCGTCCAGAGGTAGGCCTGGCCGCTGCTGATGCCGATAACCTGGCCGCGCGCATTGATGCCGGTGGCGGTGCTATGATTTTTTTCACCGGGCAGGCCGAGGACTTCGAACATGGTGCCGCTCGTTCCGTTGGCGACCGCAGGCTGCCAGAGATAGGCGCGCCCCTTGTCGCCGTCGCTGCTTCCGCCAACGACCTGGCCGAAGGAATTGATGCTAGTCGCGCTAGTCGAAGCGAGCCCGGGCAGTTGTCCCAGATCGTTCAATACGATGCTTCCATCTGGTGCAATCGAGGAAAGGAAAGCGCGATTACGGCTGGCGTTCTGACCGAAGCCAACGACCTGGCCAAAAGCGTTAATGCCGAAGGCCTGACTCTGATTCGCGCCGCCTGGAAAATCACCGAGGTCGGTCACGGAGTAGAGCGTGATCGCAGCTGCGATGCGACTGCCGGAGAAGAGACAAAAAAGTGCGAGGGCCAGAATTGTTTTCATGTGATGCGGCCCACGAATTAACACACCCCCGCGCGCCGCCAATCGCGCAAAGGTAACCGCGCTGTTACCTTGCGTGGCGCCGCAGATTTACTTACAGATTCGCGCGCGGCAGACGGGACGAACAGCCGCGCGCATTGCATGAAAAGAAAGTCGAACGAAGCGGTCTCGGTCAAAGTAGGGCAGTTCGAATTCCTCAAGATCAACGCTGGCGCGGACGAGTGGCGCGACGTTTACCATTCGATCCTTTCGTTAAGCTGGCCGCGCTTTGCTGCGCTAATGGTGGGTCTCTATCTCGTCATCAATGCGGTTTTCGCGGTCCTTTATTTTGTCGGCGGCGGGATCGAGGGAATGCCAGCCGGCTCTTTCGCAACCGCGTTTTTCTTCAGCGTGCAAACGCTGGCCACGGTCGGTTACGGACATCTTTATCCGGTCACGCTCTACGCGCATATCGTGACCACGATTGAAATCGTCGTGGGCGTGTTTCTGGTGGCGGTTTTCACCGGTGTCATCTTCGTCCGCTTCTCGCGCCCAACGGCGCGGATCGAGTTCAGTAATAAAGTCGTGATCTGTCCGTTCAAAGGTCAGCCAACCTTGATGCTGCGCGTGGCCAATCTGCGTCATCACAGCATGGTCGAAGCGGAATTCAAAATCGCTTTCATGCGCAACGAAGCGATCGAAAACGACGAGTCCTTCCGGCATTTTTACATGCTCAAGCTGCACTTCGATCATCTGATTAGTTTTCCGACCGCGCTGACGTTGCGCCACACGATCGACGAGCAAAGTCCGCTGCACGGGCAAACCATCCAAATGCTGGAGGCGTGCGAGGCGCGCCTGGTCGCTTCGGTTGTCTGCATCGAAACCGTCATCCCCGCGAGCGTGCAAAGCGCGAAGGATTATTCCTGGCGCGACATCCGTTTCAACGAGCGCTTCGTCGACATCTACACCGAACAGGGCGCAGAAAGCATCGTGGTCGATTACGGCCGCCTGCACGAAACCGAGCCGGCTTAGAGCTCGATCGTTTCGCCGATCTTCGGCAGCAACAGTTCTTTGTCTGCGGCGCGCGCTTTCTTTTGCGCGGAGGCGTGGTCGAGCTTGATCGGTGGAAAGGTGTCGTAATGCACGCCGACAATTTTGTCCGTGCCGACCAGTTCGGCCGCGCGCAAGGCATCGTCGATTCCCATCGTAAAGAAATCACCGATCGGCAAAACCGCGAAGCGCAGACTGGTTTGTTCGCCGATGAATTTCATGTCCATGGTCAAGGCAGTGTCGCCGGAGTAGTAAAAATTTCCTTCATCCGTTTCGATGACGAAGCCGCAGGGGTTTCCGCCGTAGCTTCCGTCCGGCATCGAGCTGCTGTGAATGGCGGCGGTTAATTTCACGCGGCCGAATTCTGTTTTCGCTGCGCCGCCGTGATTCATGGCCTGCACATTCTTGACGCCTTTATCTTCGAACCAGCCGCCCACTTCGTAAGGCGCGATCACCTTCGCGCCGGTGCGTTTCGCGATTGCGACTACATCCGCGATGTGATCGCCGTGACCATGCGAAACAAGAATGAAATCGGCCGCGATCTTCTTGATCTCGATCTTTTCCGCGAGCGGATTTGGCGTGATATATGGATCGAAGAGAAGTGTCTTGCCGTTCGCTTCAACAGCGAAGCAGGCGTGGCCGTAATAAGTGAGTTTCATGTAGTATCGTTACTTGATTCAGGAACGGAGCCGAGTCACGCTCTCGGCCTCGCAAAAAGCAGCGCAGAAATCGCGTGACGCTTCGGCCGAGGGAGTTATTCTAATAACGTCATGGCAAGCGCAACCTACCGAGCGATTCAAGATCAACCGAATCTCAGCAGATTCACGATTGAGCAGGTGGACAAGGCTATTCGCAAAGTGATGACGACTCTGGCTGAGAAGCCGCTCCCGGTCAAAAAAGCGAACGGGTCGGCAAAGGCATCTCGCGTTCGCTCGAAGCGATAAGTCGAATCGAATGGAGGCGGCGGAATACCGGCTCCAGGTTTTCATTAACTGCCCGTTCGACCGAACGTATCGCAGGCTCTTTTACGCGATTGTTTTCGCGGTCAAATCCTGCGGCTATAACGCACGCAGCGCGCTCGAAATCAGCGATGCCGGAGAGCTGCGGCTGGCGAAAATTTTCAGGACCATTTCGGAATGCGGTCTCGGGATTCACGATATCTCGCGCACGGAACTGGACCGGCGCTGGCGGTTGCCACGTTTCAATATGCCGCTCGAGCTGGGAATGTTTCTCGGCGCGAAGGAATTTGGGGATGCTCAACAGCGATCGAAAATCTGTCTGGTCCTTGATCGCTCTGCGCATCGCTACGAGAAATTTTGCTCCGATATCAAAGGATGCGATATCAGCGCGCACCGGCGCAGTCCGCAGGCCGCCATTTACACGGTGCGCGATTTTCTTCGAAACGCGCAACCGGGCGTGAGTTTTCCTGGCGGGAAGTTGATCTACCGGCGCTACGGGAAGTTTCTGAAAGCGCTCCCGCTCTTGTGTAAAGAGCTTGGGCTTCGCGCGGACGATTTGCTCTTCAATGACTACATGACCTTCGTCTCACGTTGGCTGAAGCAAGAAGCCGGTTCGCGCGAGAAGGCAATCTCATAAACAGACTGTGACTCTGAGCGTGGCGAAGAATCTTTGATCATCGCAGTGCATTTGCGGTGATGACGGCATTGCTAAGAAATTAAATTGCCGCCGGATTGTTCAAATGCTTAGTGCTCGCTAGCACTTTGGCGCGCGCATGAACATCCACGAGTACCAGGCGAAACAGCTGCTCCAGAAATTTGGAGTGGCGACGCCGCCCGGAAAACCTGCCAAGACGCCGGCAGAAGCGGAGCAGATCGCGCGGGAACTGGGAACCTCGGAACTGGTCGTGAAAGCGCAGATCCATGCGGGTGGTCGGGGGAAGGGGACATTTACGAATGGATTTAAAGGCGGCGTGCAACTTTGTAAGTCGCCCGAAGAAGTGCGCGAGATCGCCGGGAAAATGTTAGGTCAAACGCTAGTCACGCATCAGACCGGTCCCACCGGGCGGGTCGTGAATACGGTGCTGGTGGCGAAATCGGTTGAGATTGCGCGCGAAATTTATTTTGCCATTTTGCTGGACCGCGCCACGGGTGCGCCGCTGGTGGTCGCAAGCACCGAGGGCGGGGTGGAAATCGAAACTGTGGCTGAGAAGTCACCCGAAAAAATCATGCGCGAGCCGGTGGATCCGCTCGCAGGATTGCAGCCCTTTCAAGCCCGGAAACTGGCGCGACAGCTTGGGTTCGAGTCGAAGCAAATCAAGCAAGCCTCGACGCTCTTCGACGGACTCTACAAAACCTTCATCGGTTGCGATTGCTCGATGGTGGAAGTGAATCCGCTCGTCGTGACCAATAAAGGCGAAGTCCTGGCGCTCGATGCGAAGTTCAATTTCGACGACAACGCGCTCTTCCGTCATCACGATCTCGCGGAGTTGCGGGATATCGGCGAAGAAGATCCGCGCGAAGTAGAGGCCTCGAAGTTTGGTCTCAACTATATCGGACTCGATGGCAACATCGCCTGCCTGGTCAACGGCGCCGGCCTGGCGATGGCGACGATGGACATCATTAAATTTTACGGCGGCAGCCCGGCCAACTTCCTCGATGTCGGCGGCGGGGCGACGGAAGAAGCGGTGACGGAGGCCTTCAAAATTCTGATCGCCGACGAAAAAGTAAAAGCGATTCTGGTCAATATTTTTGGCGGCATCATGAAGTGCGACGTGATCGCGCAAGGGATCGTGAATGCGGTTAAGGCAGTTAACCTGCCGGTGCCATTGGTCGTTAGGCTGGAAGGAACGAACGTCGATGCCGGCAAGAAAATCATCGCCGATTCCGGGCTGCCGGTAACTACGGCGGACGATCTCGGAGACGCCGCGCAAAAAGCGGTCAGGGCCGCAGGAGGAGCGAAGTGAAAGTGCTTAGGATCGGCTTTGTTGGGATTCCCGTGACCGACATGAAACGGGCTCGTGCCTTTTACGAAGGTGTGCTCGATCTCAAAGTTTCGGGAGAGTTCGTTCAGGGAACTTGGGTCGAATATGCGGTGGGCGATGACACCATTTCGCTCGCCAGCGTGGGCGATGATTGGAAGCCTTCGGATCAAGGATCGAGCGTCGCGTTGGAAGTGGAAAATTTCGAAGAGGCAATCAAGAAGCTAAAAGTCGCGGTCATTCGTTTTGCGGCCGAGCCCTTCGAGAGTCCGGTCTGTCACATGGCGGTGGTCCAGGATCCTGATGGCAACAAAGTCATCATTCACAAATTGAAATCAAAATGATCAAAGAAGTCGCTTTCGTCGCGGTCGCAGTTTCGGATTTCAAACGCTCGCGGAAATTTTATGAAGAGACGCTGGAGTTGAAGGCGGCTTCCTCTCCAGAAGGTTTTCCGTGGGTCGAATTCGAGGTGGGCGCGGTCACGATTGGCGTCGGCCAGCATCCGAATTGGAAACCGTCGCGTGACGGAACCACGATCGCTTTCGAAGTGGACGATATCGACGCGACGATTTCCAAATTAAAGGAACGCGGTGTCGCATTCGATATGGAAAAAACCGAAACGCCGGTTTGTTTCATGGCGCAATTCCGCGACCCGGATGGCAACAAGCTTGTCGTGCACAAACGAAAATCCGCTTAGCTCATGTCCGTCCTGGTCGATAAAAACACTCGCTTGCTCGTCCAGGGACTGACTGGAAAAACCGGCGGTTTCCACGCGAAGCAATGCATGGAATATGGGACCAATGTCGTATCCGGCGTAACTCCCGGGCGAGGGGGCGAGAAGTTCGAAGGCAAGGTGCCGGTCTTCGACACCGTCGCGGAAGCGCGCAAGGAAACTGGCTGCAATGTCTCGGTCATTTTCGTACCTGCAGCGGGGGCGGCAGATGCAATTCTCGAAGCAGTGGATGCGGGCGTTGAGTTGGTTATCTGCATCACGGAAGGAATTCCGGTGATGGATATGATGCGGGTGAAAGCGCAAATGGCCGGAAGCAAAAGTTGGCTGATCGGTCCGAATTGCCCCGGCATCATCACGCCGGGCCAATGCAAGATCGGCATCATGCCGGGCTATATCCATAAGCCGGGAAATGTCGGCGTAATCTCTCGTTCCGGAACACTTACCTACGAAGCAGTCTGGCAATTAACTTCGCGCGGTCACGGCCAGTCGACCTGCATTGGCATCGGCGGCGATCCGATCAACGGGATGTCGCATCTCGATGCGGTCAAACTGTTCAATGACGATCCGGAAACGCACGCGCTGATTTTGATCGGTGAAATCGGCGGCTCTGCGGAAGAGGAGGCGGCGGAGTGGATCAAAGAAAATTACAAGAAGCCGGTGGCAGCATTTATTGCGGGAGCGACTGCACCGCCGGGACGTCGAATGGGGCACGCAGGTGCGATCGTTTCCGGAGGAAAGGGAACGGCTGAGGGAAAAATCGAGGCGTTGAAAGCAGCGGGCATCGCCGTGGCCGACACGCCCGCGACGATGGCGGACACTTTGATTAAACGTATGAACGGAGGAAGGTAGAACATGGCCGAGATTGCCAGAGGTTTGGAAGGTGTGATCGCGAACACAACGCGCTTGAGCGCGGTGATTGGCGATAAAGGTCAGCTCATCTACTGCGGCTACGACATCAACGAGCTGGCCGGCAAGGTCAGTTACGAAGAAGTCGTCTACCTTCTTTGGAACAATCGGTTGCCGAATCGCTCCGAGCTGACCGAGTGCGAAGAGACGCTGCGCGGGCTGCGCCAATTGCCGGAAGGTCTAATCGATTTCATCAAGTCCGTGCCGAAGGAGGCTAATCCGATGGACGTAATGCGGACCGGCGTTTCAATGCTCGGCCTCTACGATCCGGATGCGATTAAAGATCTCAGTCCGGAAGCGAATAAAAAACGCGCGCGCAGCATCACCGCGAAGATCGGTGTGATCGCGGCTTATTTTCATCGGGCGCGCCAGGGAAAATCGCTTCCTCCAGTGCGTGGCGATCTCGGAGAAGCTGCGCATTTCCTTTACCTGATGCTTGACGAAGAGCCGACGAAAGAGGCGGCGGCTACGCTCGATGTCGGGTTCGTCTTACACGCGGATCATGGCACAAACGCCTCAACCTTCAGTGCGCGCGTCACCGTTTCGACATTGACCGATTTCTATTCGGCGATCACCTCTGCGATCGGCACCCTCAAGGGACCTTTGCACGGGGGCGCGAACGAAGGCGTGATCCAAATGCTCGAGGAGATCGGCTCGGAAGATAAGGTCGATGAATACATCGAGCGGCAGCTGGCGCAGAAAAAGAAGATCATGGGAATCGGCCATCGCGTTTACAAAACGCTCGATCCGCGCGCGCCGCATTTGCAGAAAATGGCGATCAAGCTGAGCGAAAAATTGGGCGATCCGAAATGGATCAAGATGTCGGAGCGGATCGCAAAATTGATGAAGGAAAAGAAGAACCTGAATGCGAACGTGGATTTTTACTCGGCGACGGTTTACTACTCGTTAGGCATTCCGACCGATCTCTTCACACCGGTCTTCGCCATCGCACGGACTTCTGGCTGGTGTGCACACATTCTCGAGCAACTGGAAGACAACCGTCTTTTTCGTCCGTTGAGCCAATACGTAGGCGAGCCGGTCGGGAAAAAAGTTGTGCCGATCGACGAGCGCTGATTCAGCGATCTCTTAGGCAGCTCGCCGGCTTTCGCGCTTGCGGAGTAACGCTGCTTCGTCGGAGATATTGAGGAGCGAGAGACGGGTGGCACGGAAGAGATGGGTGCAGGCGATAACGATCCCGCCCACACCGATAAAGCCGACCACAAGTGCAAGGCCGACCGTGACGCGCGAGGCCAGGGCGAAACTGGTCGAGGCGAGTCCGGCGCCGACGATCGAGATGAGGCTTGCGGCGGCGAAGGAAGCAAGCGCGACATACGCTCCCTTCAACGCTGTGAGCAGGAGCAACGCCTGATGTTCAATCCGAGTTGCCTGAACGAGCAGGAAGGAATGTTCTTCACCCCCGTTAAGTTTCTGCAGTTGCCCGGCGACGTCGCGCATTCGCTCGCCGGCGCGCAGAAATCGATTGCTCGTGCTTAACGCCAAAACGGAGCTGGCATTGGTCAGAATGGCTGGAGCCGCGATGAGCGAAAGTGCGGCGAACGGATTTTGCGCTAGGTAATCGATCGGCACGGCGCTGAAACTAGCACACCGCGCTAGGTTGCGGGAGGGCGGCGCCATGTTCCATTCTTTCTCCTGATGGCGCTGCGTCTTTTCCTTTTCATCCTGCTTGCGGTCTGCGCGCAAGCGAGCAGCCCGGAGAAGGTGGTGAGCACCTTTTCCTACACTGGCGATGTCGGTTTGGGGAACAGCGTCTTCGTCGTCGGCAATCATCCGGACGTGGGCAATTGGGATGTGAAGCAGGCCATCAAGCTGCGGTATACCGCCGGGAACGTTTGGACTGGCGAGATTGCGATCCAATCCGGCACGCAATTGCAGTATCGATTCATCGCGCGCGCGACGGCCAATGGCAGTTGGTGCGATGCAGCCAACGCCAATTATCTCACGGGCAATCTTTCGCGGAGTATTCCTGCGCAACCGGCTGCTCCCTATCACGGAAAAACCCTCTACTACCTGAGCGGCTGGACGACCCCGAATCTTTTTTACAACCAGAACGGCAGTTGGATTTCTGCCCCGATGACGAAGATCGGAGCGGGTCGTTTCCCAGGCGAATCACTCTTTAAAATCAACGCAGTCGGAGACGCTGGCGCGCAAATCGAATTCGTCTTAACCGATGGCAGTGGCCACTACGACAACCCGCCGGGCGGGGGAAATTATCTGAGCGATCTCGACGTCTTCGAAGTCCAGGACGGTAATGTTTTCTCTTATCAACCGCCCGCAGTGGTTTCTCCCCCGCAGATCGTGACTCATTACGTCGATTCGACCGCGACCAACATCGCTGGGCGCAACGTCCGCATTTATTTACCACGCGGTTACACGCAAAACACGAGCAAGCGTTATCCCGTTCTTTATCTGCAGGACGGTCAGAATGTTTTCGATCCAGGCGGTGACTTTGGTTCCTGGAGCGCGGATGCGGCTGCGACCCGCGAGATCGGGCAAGGAAGAATGCGCGAGGCGATCATGGTCGGGATCGATAACACCGCGAGCCGCATCCCGGAATACATGCCGCCGAACGACAGCTATCAAAATACGCAGGGACGGGGGGATGCTTACGCGAATTTTGTCATCAACAACGTGCGCCCGTATCTCGACTTCAATTACCGCACGCTGAACGATCCAAAAAATACGCTCACGCTTGGCTCCTCGTTGGGCGGATTGATCTCGCTTTACCTCGGACGTGAGTTCGGAGTCTTTGGCAAGATCGGAGTTTTTTCGCCCGCCTTTTGGATTTCGCCGAACTACATTTCCCAAGTCACTTCCGGTTCGAAGAAACCGATTCGCGTGTATCTCGACTTCGGCACCGCGGAGCCCTCGGACGACTGGAACAATGCGCTCGCTATGTATGACGTCCACCTCGCGCAGGGTTATGCGGCGAATGCTGAGCTCGCATTCGTTGCCGGCTGCGGGCAATCGCATAACGAAACGGCTTGGGCCGCGCGCTTGCCCAAAGCATTGCAATTTCTCCTCCCGGCGCGTGAAGAACCGGGCGACCTGACTCAACGCGAATTCCCTTCCGCTCCTGTTTTCACGAATCTGGATACCGCTGATCGCTCTGCTGTCTTTCAATTCGCGACCTTGTTCGGCTTTACTTACACGCTGGAACGTTCGGTTGATCTCGCGCGATGGTCTGCGATCAGCAGCGCGCCGACGGAAGTCTTGCCCTGGTCGAGCAGCACACTCGCCGATCCTTCTTTTCCAACGGGCGCGCGTTTTTTCTGGCGGTTGCAAGTCGCGCCGACGCCTTAGCTACTCGACGCCGTTGCCGCGCGGCTTTATCGTTTTCCCATGAAGAAGGCGATCCTTCTAGTTTGCTGCGTCGTTTTTGCCGCGATTGCCAGCGCGCAGAATGAGATTCAAATCCTTCCCGCTACGGGCGATCCGAAGGTCTTCGGAGAATTTCCGCTCGCTTACAAAGAGATTACGACGCGCTGGCTGGAAACGAAATTACTCGATGCGGCCAGCGCGATGATTGACTGGGGCGATGCACCGAAGCCGGGAGAATACCGCACGCAAAAAGGCGAGCGCTTTGTCGGTTATGTGGTGGATTTCAAGGTGAACGCTCGGAACCAATTCGGCACATACACGGGAAAGCAGCGTTACCGCGTGGTCATTCGCAATGGCGAGGTCGCGTGGGGCGGACGACCGCGCTACTGACTCACCGTGCGTTGTTTACTAAAGATGTCATCCTGAGCGAAGCGAAGGATCTCTGACTATTTCTTCGCGCTGCGAGCGGGGAAATGGCCAGAGATGTTTCGCTCTTCTCAACATGACAACGAAAGACGCGCGTGCCTTTCGCGGTCACCCGAGCAACCGGTCTAACGAGTCGAGACAAAGCTGCGACCACGTCTCGAGTTGATCGCGACGACTAACAAGTTCTTCGCGGTTCAAGAACGACAGATTCCTAATCATCGCCTCGCGCTTTTCCACTTTGGGTTCTTCCAGACGGAAGACGTGCACGATCCCGAGATGGACTCGACCAACCTCGGTCGTGTCGTCATTTAAAAGCGCGACGATACGATCCTCGAAACGGCTTTCGATTCTAATCTCTTCGTTAACCTCCCGCTTCACTCCTGCGCGGTAGGCCGTTTCGTCCCAGGCGAAAAGCGACTCGTCGGTGTCGTTCATGTGACCGCCAATGCCGATGGAACCTTTGGAGACGAGCCGCTGTTCGCCGGCCTTCTTACCGCGAACGTAATGCAGAACCGTCTCGCCGTGCGCGACGAGCGCGTAAGGAATAATCTGTTTGTAAGCCGGATCATTCTCGGCCTGGCTGCGCGGAAGAAAGAAATTATTTCCGCGGGAAAGGATGGCGCTGAGATATTTCTCCGGCTCGAAATTCAAGCCATGAAAGCTCCCCAAGTCGTCGAAGAGACTGCGCCTAACGACTAATACGTTTTCCTCCGGCGAAGCCATCAGCGGTCCCGAATTTAGAACGAGTAGGTCACGCCGATCTGGGGCCCAAACAAGTTCAGGCTCGGGTTCGGGTCGGTCTGTCCGCCATTTGAGAAATGTTCGTACAAGGCGCCAACTTGAATTTTCAGGTGGTCGTTCACCGGGTAGGAGACGCCCATGGCAGAGAGAATGTTGAAAGTGAAATCCTGTCCTTGCGCGCCGAAAATTTCGGAGTGGCTGTCGATCCAACCGAGCCCGACCCCGCCCGAGACATATGGGATTAATTTCCAGCCACGCTGAACGAAGTTAAAACGAAAGCCGGTGGAGATTCCGAAGTAGTGATTTTCCGGGCCGCGAAAAAGTTCCTCAGCTGTTCCAAGAAAGTAAACCTGATTGTAACCGCGGAAAAAACCGTCGTGCTGGATCGTGCCCCAACGCAAGCGCGCGGTAATGAATTGCGCCCCAACCTCGTAGCTATTCGGATTCGCGAACGACCCGAGCAGATAGGAAGTCTCCGCTGCGATCTCGAAGCGCGGCGCGATTAGTTCGTTCGGGCCGCCCAGCCGCGAACTGACTGCTTCGTTACCCGCGCGCGCTAAAAATGCGCAGCAAACGAGCACGACAAAAACGAGGGCGAAACAAAATCGGTTCATTGGCGCGCTACGATATGTTGAGGGCGTGCGATTGCAACGAACGCGGCCTAGCCAGAAGGCTTGTCGCCACGCCGTGGGCGGGCGAGCCATTCGTTTGCTGAAAGATGGTGGACAGGCCCGTGCCTACACATCGCCTGTCCACGTAGCGAGGTCCGGCGGCAGGGGACTTTCCCATCTTTGCTCGCCGATTTGAAGAAGCGCGGAATGAAGAGCGTGGCGTGGTAGAAGCAGTACGCGTTCGAGCTCGTTCGTCCATCCGGTTCGAATGAACTGCAGGTAATATTGCTCGTTAGGCCCGTAAATTTTATCTCCGACAATCGGATGTCCTAAAGCGGCCAGGTGCACGCGGATTTGATGGGTGCGGCCGGTCCGCGGAAAGGCCCGGACGACGGAGAATTTTTCACCCGCGGTTGTTCTCTTTTCGAAACGCTTTTCCACG
The DNA here is from genome assembly GCA_964236815.1 of uncultured Chthoniobacterales bacterium. Classification (GTDB taxonomy): domain Bacteria; phylum Verrucomicrobiota; class Verrucomicrobiia; order Chthoniobacterales; family UBA10450; genus JACCTI01. Next base: position 78,608 of record CAXSFN010000002.1, on the reverse strand, counting down.
CGCAACTCCGTACTGGCTTCCGCGCCCTGCTCATGAATTGCCTGTTTCAAATAAATCGCGGAATCGCCATGCGCTCCTTTGCGTGCGAGTGGCGCATCCACCGTGGTCGTATTCCACTCCGGCCAACCCCAAACGATCGCGAGATATTCCTTCGCGATTTGCTGTTGCTGCATGAGCAATCCAAAACGCCGCGCCGCCGCCGCATTTTTTGCAACCAAGACGAGGCCGCTGGTTTCGCGGTCGAGCCGGTTTACGATCGAGACTTGTCCGCCATTCGCGATTTCGAAAGCGAGCAGATGGCGCAGTTCACCCCAAAGCGTGCGTGCTCCATCGGGTTTCGTCGGATGGACCAGCAATTGCGCGGGCTTATCGACCACGATGTAATCTGCCGTTTCATCGACGATCGCGAATTCGTGCGGTGGATTTGCGCGAGTTTCGGCGCTGGCGGATAAGGCAGGCTTGATCTCGCTCCGCAACGTCACGCGCCATTATAAAAGCGGCGAACGTTCCGTGCACGCGGTCGACGACGTTTCCCTGGAGATTGCGCGCGGCGAGTTTATCGCGATCAGCGGACCGAGTGGCTGCGGCAAAAGCACGCTGATTCATCTGCTCGCCGGTTTAGAAGCGCCGAGCAGCGGTGAAATAAATGTCGACGGCCTGGCTCTGCATGAAGCGGATGACGCTGCGTTGACCGAATACCGACGACACCGTCTCGGCCTCGTCTTTCAGTTCTTCAATCTTTTGCCGACGATGAATGTGATCGAGAACGTCGGCTTCCCACTGCTTTTGCAGGGCGTCTCGCATACCGAGAGCGAAACGCGCGCGCGGCAGTTGCTCGAGCTAGTCGGAATGCAGGAAAGAGCCCGGCATTTTGTGCATCAACTCAGCGGCGGCGAACAGCAGCGAACCGCAATTGCGCGAGCGCTGGTGCATCGGCCTTCCTTGTTGATCGCGGACGAACCGACCGGAAATCTGGATTCACGCTCGGCCGAGAAGGTCTTGGAAATTCTCACCCGCATCGGTGACGAACATATGACCACGCTCATCGTCGTCACGCATAGCGCGGAAGTCGCGCGGGCCGCCTCGCGCCGGATCGAAATGCGCGATGGCCGCGTGGTGACGGCTTCCTCGGAGCCATTGTCATCTTGAGCGAAATTGTCAGAGACGTTTCGCTTTGTTCGACACGACAGGGAATACGGAACGACAAGCCAGATTGAGCGTCAGCGCATGCTGTTGGTCCGTTGGATCAGGTCGTTATAAGTCTTGGCTAATTCGCTGAGTCGCGTGACGTATTCGCGCCGGTCGAGTTTGCCGGCTTCTAGAACACGCCGCATGAATTTGCTCGCGGTGAAAAAATCTTTCACGGTTGTTTCCGCGAAACTGGCCAGCAGCACCTTCTTCACTTCATCCGGATTCTCGGAGGAGAAAGTTTGGAAGGCGTTGTAAGCATTCTCCAGTTCGGCGTAGCGCTTCTTATAAACGGCTCCATCAATCGCGGGCGCGTCCGTGTTTTCCGGGAGGAGACTGATCACGGCTTTCGCCGCGAGCAAGTAACTGCGCAGGTGCCATTCGTATTTGCGGCCGCTGGTTTTTTCGATCTGCGCCAACTGCCGTTGATCCACCTCCGCCTTGAGCGCATCGAGTCCATGACGCAGGTCGCGCTCGGCGGTGAAGATCTTTTCGAAAAGCGGCATCATCTCCGCGTGCATTTCGCGTGCGCCTTTCGCGCCGTCGTCTTTAAAATCCTCCTGCTCGTAATAGTCGTGCGCCCTTTTCACGATCGGCTCGAGCGCGCGGAACGAATCGGCCAGACGCAGGACGATTGCTTCCAGCTCCGGCAGCGCCGGTTTCAGCTGCGTTCCTTTTACTGCGGCCTCTTTCACTTCATCGACGGACGATTTGTTAATCTCATAGAGCCCGTAACTGATGTAACGCTCTTTGCCGGTCGGACCCTTTTTCACGTCGACCCAGGATGCGTAGCGGTCGTAGCTACGTTGCGCGCTGCTGATCGCATTGAGCGCGCGCACGTAGAGGTTTGTTTTTTCGACCAGCGATTGGAATTCAGCCTCGGGAAGATCCGCCGCCGAGACAGGCGTGTTGCCGCGCTCCATCGGAGCGGAAGCGCAAACGATTCCAGCGACGAGCAGAGAGGCGCACTGCAGCTTGAGAATTCTCATTCGCGCGCATCGTGAACGATTACATCATGCATCGTCACGCCGAATTCTTCTGGCGTCTCCAGCGCTGAGAAAAGCGTATTTTGATTGTGGCCGTTTATAAATTGGAGCGCCGGCAGGTGGTGCAGATGCCGCTGGCGGAATGCTGGCGCTTCTTTTCCGATCCGCGCAATTTGAGCAAAATCACGCCGCCGGAGCTGCGGTTCGTTGTCTTGTCGGATGATCTGCCGGAAGAAATTTATTCCGGGCTGATGATTCGGTATTCGGTTTCGCCACTCTGGAAAATTCCGATGACGTGGGTGAGCGAGATCACGCATGTGCGCCGGCTGGAATATTTCGTCGATGAGCAACGCACCGGTCCTTATCGCATCTGGCACCACGAGCATTTCTTCCGCGCGATCGACAGCGAGCGAACAGAAGCGCGGGATCGTGTCCACTACGCGCCTCCGTTCGGCCCGCTCGGAGCCTTGATCAATGCGCTCGTGATTCATCGGCAGCTCAAACGCATTTTCGATTTTCGCGAAAAACAACTTCAGCGGATGACCTGAGTTCACGTTGCCATTCGACGTGTCGTGGAGGCAACGAGCACGGATTGCAGTTGTGAGATCCTTCGGCGTGCTGCGCCAGCCTCAGGATGACGAGTGTGCGAGCGAAAGCGGGAATTGCACTGAAGCCTCTCACCATTACCGCGCTCAAAGCGCGAGGCGATGCAGGCGCTTGACCTGTCTTGCAAAACCGCTTTACCTAACTCCGCTCAAGCACCCAAGGAGACCTGTTGGAACTCAAAGACATCAAAGCCATCATCGATTTGATGAAGAAGAACGACTTGGCGGTCTTCGAAATGGAGAAGGATGGCTTCAAGTTGAAGCTGCAAAAAGGCGCGAGTGACGTCGCGACGTATTCAATGCCAGCGCCGGCGCCGGTTGCGAATTATCCCGCGCCGAGCATGCCTGCTCCGCCTGCAGCCGCCGCGCCCGTTCCGGCCGAAGCGGAAAAGAGCGCGTTGAAGGACATCGTTTCTCCAATGGTCGGCACGTTTTATCGCGCCAGCTCGCCGGAAACGCCTTCCTTCGTTGAAATCGGAAAACAGGTGGATGAAGAGTCGGTCGTCTGCATTATCGAAGCGATGAAAGTGATGAACGAGATCAAGGCGGAAACGAACGGGACCATCGCCGAAATCGTGGCCGAGAATGGCAAGCCGGTGCAATTCGGGCAGGTGCTGTTTCGGGTGAGATAGCGCAGCTCGCGCTACTCCGATGTTCGAAAAAATCCTCATTGCCAATCGCGGCGAGATCGCGCTCCGCGTCATCCGCGCCTGCAAAGAACTGGGCGTGCGTACGCTCGCAGTTTATTCCGAAGCGGATGCCGATTCCTTGCACGTGCAGTTGGCGGACGAAGCGATTTGTATCGGCGCGCCGCCCAGCTCGGAAAGTTATCTCAAAATCGATCGCATCATGAGCGCCGCCGAGGTCGGCGACGTGGATGCGATTCATCCGGGCTACGGATTTCTGGCCGAGAACGCGCATTTCGCGGAAGTCTGCGAGAGCTGCAAAATCAAATTCATCGGTCCGCCCGCCAGTGCGATGCATGCGATGGGCGACAAGAATTCCGCTCGCGCTTCCGCGCGCAAAGCAGGCGTTTCGATCACTCCGGGCAGCGACGGCATTGTCGAAACGGAAGCGGAAGCGCTCCGGATCGCGCGCAAGATGGGCTTCCCGATCATGATCAAAGCCGTTGCCGGTGGCGGCGGCCGCGGCATGCGCGCGTCGCATAACGAAGCGAGTTTTCTTCCCATGTTTCACGCCGCGAAGACGGAAGCGGAAAAAGCTTTCGGAAATGGCGACGTTTACCTCGAGAAGCTGATCGTGAATCCGCACCACGTGGAGTTTCAGATCATAGCCGACAGCTTCGGCCAGACGGTTCATCTCGGTGAGCGCGACTGTTCGATTCAGCGTCGCAACCAAAAGGTGATCGAGGAATGTCCCTCGCCCTTGCTCACGCCTTCACTGCGCAAAAAGATGGGCGCGGCTGCAGTTAAGCTGGCGCAATCAGTCGGCTACGTGAATGCCGGAACGATGGAATTCCTGGTCGATAACAGCGGCCATTTTTATTTCATCGAGATGAACACGCGCATTCAGGTCGAGCACACTATTACCGAGGAAGTTTACGGATGCGATCTGGTGAAAGAACAAATCAAGATCGCGGCGGGCGATCATCTTTCGCCGCACGTCGCCAATGCCACCCCGCGCTCGCATGCGATCCAATGCCGGATCAATGCGGAAGATCCGGAGAAAAATTTCCAACCATCGCCCGGTAAAATTGCGTTTTACTACGCGCCCGGCGGACGCGGCGTTCGGATCGATTCGCATGCCTACACCGGTTACGTCGTGCCGCCGTATTACGACTCGATGATTGCGAAGCTGATCACAGTTGGTGCGACGCGCGAATCTTGCATCGATCGCATGCGCCGGGCCCTGGACGAATATTACATCACCGGCATCAAGACCACGGTCCCGTTCCACAGCGCGATCATGCGCAATGCTGAATTTCGCGCGGGCAAATACGATACCGGCTTCGTCGAACGGTTGATGAGCTCCGACAATTTCGAACTCAAGCCGACTGCGACCCGTTTGCACGAGTAGGACAGGCGTTGGTCTCGCCGTTTTCATCGTTCGCGTTGTCATCCTCAGCGAAGCGAAGGATCTCTGACTGTTTCCGGTTACTCAGCGCAGAAATAGTCAGAGATGTTTCGCTCCGCTCAACATGACAGCAGCGGGAATTCGCGGCTGAAGGAAGCACAGCTCTACGGCATCATCGATCTCGGTTACGTGAACGAGTGCGACATGCTTTCTGTCGCCGCTCAAATGATGGAGGGCGGCGTCGACCTCCTGCAATTACGCGCGAAGAATCTTGGCGCCTCGCAAATCGAAAAGCTGGCGGCGGAACTGCATCGAGTGACCTCGGCCGCGAAGGTGCCGCTGGTGATTAACGATCATCCCGAGATCGCCGGAGCGATCGGCGCGGAAGGCGTTCATCTCGGGCAGGACGACCTCTCGATCGAGAAAACGAGATCACTCGTTAGGCCAGAATGTTTTGTCGGCAAATCAACCCACAGTCTCGAGCAAGCAAAACGCGCGGCGGAAGAAGGCGCGGATTATATTGGCTTCGGACCGCTCTTTGCCACGCCGACGAAACCGGATTACCAGCCGATCGGCCTGCATGAGATCGCTGCGGCGGACGCGGCGGTCCGAGTGCCGATATTTTGCATCGGTGGAATCAAGCTGGCGAATTTGCCGCACGTGATCGCAGCGGGAGCGAAACGCGTAGTGATTGTCTCCGGCTTGCTGCAAGCGCCGCATGTCGCAGAGTATGCGCGCACCGCAAAAATGCTGCTCACTCGAAATTCGAAATCCTAAAGCGAAAAACAATGTCTGTTCTCATCGTTGGTTCCATAGCGCTCGATACCGTCAAGACTCCGGTCGAGGAGCACGCCGATCAGCTCGGCGGCTCTGCTTCCTACGCGGCCTTGGGCGCGAGTTTTTTTTCGCCCGTAAATTTGGTGGGCGTGGTCGGCGATGATTTTCCGGAATCCGAATTCGCCTTTTGGAAATCGCGCAAAATCGACGATGCCGGCGTGCAGCGTGTCGCCGGGAAAACATTTCGCTGGTCCGGCGAATACGCCTGGGACATGAACACGCGCGAGACGCGTTCGGTCGCGCTCAACGTCTTCGAACATTTCCGCCCAACGCTTCCGAGTTCGTATCGCGAGACTGATTTCGTTCTGCTCGCGAACATCGCACCCGCCTTGCAATCGCACGTGCTCGATCAAATGGAGAAGCCGCGGTTTGTGGTCGCGGACACGATGGATCTTTGGATTGAAACTGCGCGTGCCGATCTCGATGCGTTGCTCCCGCGCGTCGATCTTCTGATTTTAAACGACAGCGAAGCGCGCGAAATGACGAAAGAGACGAGCTTGATCAAAGCCGGTCGCAAGATTCGCAAAACCGGCCCGAAGTATGTCGCGATCAAGAAGGGCGAGCACGGTGCGTTGCTTTTCGGTGAAGATGAATTCTTCAGCTGCGGCGCTTATCCGCTCGAAGATATTCACGATCCGACGGGAGCGGGGGACACCTTCGCGGGCGGGATGGCAGGATATCTCGCGGCTACGAATGGCGAGCTGAACTTTACGGCGTTTCGGCGCGCGATGATTTACGGAAGCGTGCTGGCGAGCTTCAACGTGGAGGCGTTCAGTCTGGAACGGTTGCGCACTTTAAAGAGAGAAGAGATCGACCAGCGTTATCAGGTGTTTCGAAACATGAGCCAGTTCGAAGCTCTGGTGTGAGCGGTTGCTGGTCTGCTCATTTTCGCTGCTCTCGTTTTGAGCGGAGCGATAGATCTCTGAACTTCCTTCGCGGTGAGAGAACGGAAATGGTGAGAGATGTCTCGCTTCGCTCAACATGACAGGAAGAACGAGTTAGCTTGATCGTGAAACTCGCGCAGACATGGTCAAGGCGCTCGGTTGTAACCGTCGCGTTCCTGATCGTTGCGGCCCAATGCGCGCTGGCGCACGAGCCTTGGCTGATTTTGAAAAATTGCCAGGAGATCGCGAACGATTCGAACGACGGCGATAGCTTTCACGTTCGCGCCGCCGGTAAAGAATACATCTTTCGGCTCTACTTCGTAGACGCGCCGGAAACCGACGCGTCATTTCCCGATCGCGTAGGCGAGCAGGCGAAATATTTTCACCTGACACTGCCGCAAACCTTGCAGCTCGGTGATTTCGCCAAGCGATTCACGAAAGAAAGACTCTCGCGTTCCTTCACCGTTCGGACCTGTCTGCAGGATGCGTTGGGCCGGAGCAAGAAGGAGCGCTTCTACGCTTTCATTGAAACGGGTGAGGGTGACCTCGCGGAGCTACTGGTGGCGAACGGAATGGCGCGCGTCCACGGCAGCGTAGCGACGCCGGAAGGATTGAGTACGCCGGGGCGCGAGCGCGAAAAATTAGAACGTCTGGAACGCGAAGCCAAAACTGCGCAAGTCGGCGGCTGGGGCGCGTCCGTCGGGCGGTTGACCGCGCGCCTGGCGAAGCAACCGCCGAAGAGCGGCGCCGATTCGTTCGACGCCTTTTTTCATCCCGAACGTCTGGCTGCTCCGGCGGAAGCGGCCGAGACGCTCGCGGCCAACGCTTCGCCGGGAGGAAAATTGGATGCCAACACTGCCACCACCTCTGAGCTCCTCGCCATTTCTGGGCTGGGACCGGTCCTGGCCGCGCGCATTGTAGCGGCGCGTCCCTTTCAATCCGCGGATGATTTGAAAAAAGTGAAGGGAATTGGCCCAAAGAAATTTTCTCAGATCCGGCCGTTCTTTGCTCCAGCGACGGAAGCAGAACCACTCGTTAGGCCATAAAGCGGTTGAAGATTACTCGGCTCATTGAGTAGCTGCGCTCCGCAGCTGACCTGCGATGGATACGCGAACCATTTGCGCGCTTCAACTCCCGAGCGCCGCGCGCATTTGCGCGAAACGGCTCTTGCCCGTGTCTTCGGTCACCGGCGTGCGCAGCAGCTTCTGCAGATCGATTTGCTCCAGCATTTCGGGCGCGAGCTCCTTGATGAACGAGCTCGGATGACACGCGCTGACGCTGCCAAATTTCATCCGGTCGCGGCAATAAGTTAGTGTGAGAGTGAGGCGCGCGCGCGTGATTCCCACATACAAAAGCCGGCGTTCTTCATCCAGGCTACCTTCCACTTTCGAACGATCGTGCGGCAGGATTCCCTCTTCCAATCCGATCAAATAGACGTGCCGGAATTCCAATCCTTTTGCGGCGTGCATCGTGATCAAGGTGACGCCGCGTTTCGTCTCGATGTCCTCCTGCTTTTCTTCTTCGCGCTCCTGATCGAGGACGATTTCATCGAGGAACCCGCGCAATCCTTTCGTGGAACGACGGGAAAAATCCGCGAGATCGCGCAGGATATCGCGCAAATTACCGGCGCGCGTTTCCGCTTCTTCAACGGATTTACAATTCCGGCGAAGCTCATCACCGTACGCAATCGTGACAACAAACGCGTTCAAGATTAATGCCGCATCGCTGCCTGACGCGTTTATCTTCGCGGAGTTCTCCGTGATCAGCTCGAGGAAGGATTTGATGCTGCTGACGGTGCGTGCGCTCAATTCGGCCTGGAGCTCGCTCGATTGCAGCGCCGTCCAGAGACTGCACTTCCGGCGCACACTCGAATGCAACGCGGTTTCCACGGTGGCCGCACTGAGTCCGCGCGCGGGGGTGTTGATGATGCGCAAAAGGCTGGCGTCGTCGTCTGGATTCGTCAGCACGCTCATGTACGCGATCAGGTCTTTGACTTCCCTGCGATCGAAGAAGCTTTTTCCGCCAACGATCCGATACGGGATTTGCAGTCGGCGCAGATTCTCTTCAAGCAGACGAGACTGCGCGTTCATACGAAAAAGAACGGCGAAGTTTTCCCAGTGCTCGCTGCTATCGAGATGCCGGCGCTGGATTTCTTCGGCAACGAATTGCGCCTCTTCGCGGTCGTTTGGCGCTTCGATCAGTCGAACTTTGTCGCCTTCGCCTTTTGCACTCCAGAGCCGTTTCGGACGGCGACGCGGATTGTGTTTGATCAACGAATTCGCCGTGCCAAGAATTGCATTCGTGCTGCGGTAGTTTTGCTCAAGTTTCACCACGGTCGGCCGTGGGAAGTGATGCTCAAATTCAAGGATATTAGAGACCTCCGCGCCGCGCCATCCATAGATGGACTGGTCGTCATCGCCGACCACGGCCACGTTCCGGCGCTCATCCGCCAGGAGTGTGATCAACTCGAGCTGCAGACGATTCGTGTCCTGAAATTCGTCCACCATCAGATAGCGAAAATGATCGCGCCACCGCTCGGCTACGTCGGAGTGCTCGCTCAATAACTTCACCGCGAGCAAAAGCAGATCATCGAAATCGACCGCGTTCGCCGTTTTTAATTCCTGGGTATAACGAGAGAAGACGGCGCCGAGCAGAGTTTCGTCGTCAGCGGGCGGCGACCAACCGTTGTTTTTCGCCTTACTGATCGAAGCTTTAGCGACATTCGGGTCGAGCTTTTCATCACGCGCCGCAGTGCGAGTAATGATTTTTTTGATCATCCCAAGCTGGTCGCCTTCATCGTAGATGCTGAAATTATTTTTGTAACCGAGCCGGCTGATTCCGCTGCGCAAGATGCGCAGGCAAAGCGCGTGGAAAGTGGACATCGTGACTTTTTTCGCCGCGCCGGGCTCAACCATGCGCGAAAGCCGTCCGCGCATTTCGGCGGCGGCTTTGTTCGTAAAAGTGACGGCGAGGATATGGGATGGATCGATCCCTCGCGCGATGAGATAGGCGACGCGGGTCGTGATGACGCGAGTTTTTCCTGTGCCGGCGCCGGCAAGGATAAGGAGCGGACCGTCCGTGCTGGTGACGGCGCTGCGCTGAGCGTCATTCAGGTCGCTCAAACGAACGTGCCCCATGAAATTCGCTAGCCGAAATGAAGCGCTGAACGTGGAGGAAACGAGCAATCGCTCGTTAGGCAGGATGCTGCGACATTTGCGAACGAAGAGTTTGCACTTCGGCTTCGAGAGACCTAAGCCGCTTGCGATCGGATTGGATCGCTTCGATCAATCCATTGAAAGCGGCGTGTAAATTATGGTCGCGCGCGTCGGTGAAAGAAGCCGCCAGCTCCGCCGTCGCATGACGAACAAAATCCAGATCTTTTTCGTCGTGAAGCATCCGTGTCGATTACCGGAAAGGGGCAGGAGAGACAAGGAGGATTCGCCGGAGAAAACGACCGATGGCTGGGTCAGGTTGCGACCGGGAAGGAGCGCGCGTAAGATTTTTTATGAGAACAAAGTTAATTCGCCTCGCAGTTGCCGCCTTTGCTGCGGTGAGTTTCGTTGGTTGCGCCAATAGCCCGACGCCCGCCTCCACCCGTCCGTATATCGACACGGAGAAACGAGTTTACAGCAAGGAAGAACTCGACAAACGGGGACGCCAGACTCCGGGTGAAGATCTCGCTTCGCAAGACGCGTCGATCACCTACAGCGGACGTCATTAATTGCGTCGAACTTCACGGCGCGAACACTCTCTGCCGCAGGGTGGAGCGCGCCCGTGAAGATTCGAACTTCAAACCTTCTGATCCGTAGTCAGATGCTCTATCCAGTTGAGCTACGGGCGCTGAGAGAGCGGTAATTTGCGGAGGAAGAACGCGGCGTCAATCGTCGAGTGCCGCTCGAAATCGCAGCGCATCCCAGCTTGGTCCGCGGCGGAACGAAAGCGCGAAAGCAGGAGGAAAAAAGGTGCGCGAGTCGATTGCAAAAGGGTTCGGGGATGTTACTCGTTCCCCGTTATGGCTGAGCTGATCAAAGCGGACCAACTGAAAACCCGCCTGAAAAAAATTCCGGAATGGGAACTGGAGAAGAAGCACATCGAGCGGAGTTTTGAGTTCGATGACTTCTCTGAGTCGATCGATTTTGTGAATGCGATCGCCGAAGTTTCCGAGGATGAGGAGCATCATCCGGACATCGACATTCGTTATAATAAGGTGCGGCTGGTTCTTTCCACGCACAGCAAGGGCGGATTGACCGATCTCGATTTCGCTCTGGCGGAGCGCATCGATACGCTCTCCGACGAGTAGGTGACGCCGGAACCGCCAGCGCCGGCAAATGCGGCGGTGCGCAAACGGAAGATCATCGCCACTATTCTAGTGGTCACGATCGTGTTCGTGGTCTGGAAAGTGATCGACTACCGGACGCAAGCGCCGCCGCCGCCGCACTCGGTGAGTGAACAACAATTGGATCGCTAACCTGCGCGGCCCCGTCGTAACTACTCGTTAGGCAGACTTCCTCGCCTATTGGGACTGCGATCCTGAGCGAAGCGAAAGATCTCTGTCATTTCCCCTTCGCTCAGCGCTGAAATAGTCAGAGATCCTTCGCTTCACTCAGGATGACAGTCGTCAATGAAAGAAAGGCGGTCTTAGCCTCAGCCCTTGCGCTCAAAGCCGAGCGCATCCGGAAGCGATCGGCCTTCATCGACATCGATGAACTCGAACATCGTTCGAATCTCAGATCGGCCAGCCATGCCCGATTCTTTCTTGCGGCGTGTCAGCATTTCCGAGATGTCGTCGTTCCAGCCGCACTTCCGCATGAATCCATTCCAGACGTGGATTTCATCCGGCCGTGGCATTTTGCCAGTGGCGAAACACCACTGAAGAATTTCTTCGTCGCTCCCGCCCTGCAGGACGCGAGTTACAAGCTGTTGGTAATCGATTCGTAAAAAGCTGATGCAATTTTGGTCGAAGCCTTTTCCGAGATTCGGTTGATACGCCTCCGGCAACTCGCCTTTGGCCTGCGCTTTGATCTTATCGAGCATGCGTCCGAAATAGACGATGCCGCCGACTTTCGCGGCCGGGCTTCGGACCGGTAAGCTGCTCATTTCAAGTGAGGTTGCGAAAGTTGTGAACAACTTTCAAGCTTAAGTCCTCGCCGTCTTGAAGGCTTCGGCCCGATCGCTGGTCGGGCCGCACCCTGTCTCTTTTCGCGCGAGATCCGACGGTTGATGAAGCGCAGGTTCGCGGACCCTCCTGCGAATGAAGCTCTTGGCATCGCGCCGACTCGACCGCATCGTCTTTCAATGGACCGGATCGTAGGGATCGAAACGGAATACGGTTGCCTTGTCAGCGGCGTTGCCGCGAAAGGGGGCGAAAGCTGGCCGGTGAAGGTGAAGAATTTTCTCTTCCGCGAGGCCGGCGTGGGTGCACTGGACCTCCACTACCGCGACTACGAAGAGCCGCCGGGAAACGGCGGATTCTTGCGCAATGGCGGCCGTATTTATCTCGATATGGGCCATATCGAATATGCCTCGCCGGAATGCCTGAGCCTGCGTGATCTCGTCGCTTACGATCTAGCGGGCGACGAGCTTCTACAGTCTGCTCTCACCGCGCTCGGCGCGACGGACCGCGTCGCCTTTATCAAGAACAACGTCGACCACCACACCGGCGCGACCTTTGGTTGCCACGAGAATTATTTGATGAAACGGAACGCGCAGTTTACGCCGCCGGTGCTCGGAACCTTGCTAGCCTTTCTGGCCACGCGGCAAATTTTCACGGGCGCCGGTCGGGTCGGCCAGGCGAACCCGCTCGCGTTCGACTTTGAGGCGCCCACGGGCGATACGCCGGTCGCTTTCCAGCTCAGCCAACGCGCGGATCACATTGTGAACGACATCTACCAATGGGTGCAATTCAATCGCGCGATCATCAACGCGCGGGACGAACCGCTGGCCGATTACCGGAAGTATCGGCGGCTGCATTTATTGATCGGCGATTCGAACATGAGCCCTTTTGCGAGCGCGCTAAAGGTCGGGACGACGGCGTGCGTGCTCATGCTTTTAGAGCAGGGTCGACTAACGAAGAATCTCAGCTTGCTCGATGCCGTACAAAGTACGCGTGAGATTTCACGTGATCCGACACAGGCCTGGATGGTTCGGTTAGAGAATGGCAGCACAATCGGGAGTCTTGATCTGCAATGGGAATTTCACGAGCTGGCCACCAAACATCTCGCCGGTTTCAGCGAAGAGATGGATTGGCTTTTGGAAAGCTGGAGCTTCACGCTCGACGCGGTCGCGAACAAACCGGAAGCGCTTCTCGGGGGTGTCGATTGGATCACGAAGAAGTGGCTGCTCGAGACTTTCATGGCCTCGGAAAATATTGGCTGGGACGACCCCTGGCTGCTCAGTCTCGATTTGGAATATCACAACATCGATCCAGCGAAGGGACTCTTCTTTGGAGTACCGGCTGCGAAACGGATCGGTGAATGGAACAACAGCGTGCGCCGATCCGAAGCATGCACGACGCCGCCGGCAAACACGCGGGCAGCTGGGCGCGCGCAGGCTGTGGCAGCTTTTCAGAAAGGAACGCAGCCTTATGTCATTAACTGGGATTCGATCGCGTGCGAGAGCCACGATTTCTTGATTATGGGCGATCCGTTCCGAACTTATGAAGCCGAAGTCGAGCGCTTTTTGCAAACGACGACATCAACTCCGCGCGAATCAGATGCGTGACCGAGCGTATCCTCCCGAGGATATGCTGCCTCATCTTCAGAACAACAGATCCAGCTATTCCAACCGCTGCAAAGAGGGCAATCCGTAATTTTCCTGCAGTCCGCTCGCTTCTGCTTCGACTTGCGTTATATCCAGCTCCATCTGCTTCGGATCTTCATCGGTTTCGATCTTGATGAAACCGCCTTCCAGCGGCTGTTTCACCGCCTCGGCCAGATCGCGCAACGACTTGATCTCTTTGCCGTTCACCTTCTGCACGGTGAGATAAGCGAGGTCGTCGTAACCAAGTGTGCTGTTCGCCGGAAGGACCTGACTTATAATCACGACGCGCCGGTTCCCTTCCGGGAAAAGCTCGGACTGAAAACGATCGAGATAGACATATTTTTGCGGTGCGTCCTTCTGCCAATTTGCTCCCCATTCCCGCAGGTATTGGCGTGAGAGCTCCTGGAAAATAATCCCGCCCAAGATGTAATACGACGGCGGTTGATCGACGTTGTAGGGCGGCACGACGAACTCGCTCGCCGCGCGGTGATCGAGGATCAAATCGAGCGACATCGATTTTCCGGCGCGTTGAATTTGAAGTGGAAGCAAATCGCCAGCAAAACCCTTGGCCGTGATCAGATTCGTAAATTCGATCTTTCCGTAGAGTGGATCGACGTAATTCCCGTTCTGGTCGATTTCATTTTTGCCGACTGCGGTAACGATATCGCCGACCTGTAATCCAGCTTTGGCCGCGGGTGAATTCGGCTCAATGTTCAGGACGTAAACCCCGGCCGGCTTTCCGGTTTGACCGGCAAATTTTCGCAATTGCGGATCGCGCGTTGGGAAGAAACTGAAACCAGCGGAAGGAAAACCGCGATAACTCTCCGCTTCGGCGGCCTTCAAGAAATGCGCGATGATGGGCGCGGGGATGGCATCGAGGACTTGCGACCGCGGATCGTAGCGCAGGAGGAGACCGGCGAGCTTGTTATTTTTGACCAGCGGAATCGTGTAACTGTTGTCGCGATACTGCATCGTCATGCTGATGCGGTAAGTGAGGAATTGGCCGACGTCGGCGGGATAGCGCGTCATCTGAATGGTCGTGACCAGACCATCCGTGACCACGAGCGCGCCGGTCGGTTCGAGCTGCAATGCCTCCAGGTGATCGCCAACTACGGTGTCGATCGCAAGCTCGAGCGGGGTCAACCCGTCGAGGAATTTCTTATTCGAAGGCTCGATCAGCGCGAGGTTCGATTCGAAATCGACCACCATCACTTCCGCGGCGGTTTTCTCGCCCGTCTCCGCGCGTTCCAGCTCGACGTAGTTCTGATTTGCAACCAGGTCGGCCGTGACCAGGACGCGCCCTTTCGACAAGACCGCGCCCAGCGCTCGTTTAGAGAAGGGCGCCTTCTTCTGCCAGGGCCGTTGATAATCATACGGCTGGCCGGTGACGTTCACCCTAACGAGTGATACGTCCTTCGGCTTTATGGCTGGAACTGAAGTCGAGACCTTTTTCGTCTGCGCGAACGCATTGTTGCTCAGAAGCAAAAGGGAAATCGTGGCGATACGAAATAGTTTCATTTCGCGCTCCCTTCGATTGGAGGTTTGGGCGGCGGTTCTTCGCTCAGATTTTCCTCCCGGAGAACGTTGTAACGCGTTTTGATGCGCGCGCGCGCGGCCTCCACTTCTTTCGGGTCGAGCACAAGCGGCGGTCCATCGCCGATCATGTTAATTACGAAACGTTCCGCCGGTTCCGCGAAGGTCTTGGCCAAATCTTCCAGCGTTTTGATTTTCTTCCCGTTCACCTCGTCGACGATCCCATTGCGATACGGCTGCAAGTAGGTGTTCGTCGGATCGGGCAGAATATTCGTCAGCACGATAACTTCGGGGTGCTCGAGATAAATTTGTTCGAGGATGAAAAAATCGAAGTAGTGCCGCAAACGCAGGTCTTGCGGCTGGTAGGCTTGAATGAGATCGAGCGACAGTGGCTGAAATAAGAGACCGCCATAAACGACATAACGCGGACGCATGTCGTAGCCGTGCCCTTGTATCGCGTAGGGCCAGATCGGTCCGAGCTGGACATTCACGGTCAGCGGTTGCCTGTCGCGCAGAAGATCGAGCTTCACGCTATCGCCCTTGAATTTTCGCTCGACTACTTCGGGCATTTCCACGCGCTCGCCTTCCAGCTCGACGTAGGCATCGCTGGAGACCGGGTGATCGTCGATCGCCATCAAGACGTCGCCCGACTTCAGGAATTGCGCAGACGAGCTGGCCGCGATGACCGTGTTAATGAGCACGCCGCGGTCGTCATCTTGCAAACCGAGGTAGCGACGTTGCGCGGGATTTTGCAGCTTCGAATAAGTGAGACCGAGATCGGCATACCGATCGTAATGGCCGTCGCTGATGTCTTTCAGAAATCGCTGAATGACCGGAGTGGGAATCATGTAAGCGACGCCTTGCGCCACATCGCCGGTATATCCCTGGAAGGCGACGCCGACCGCTTTGCCATTTTGCATAACCGGACCGCCGCTATTGCCCGGATTGATTTGCGCGCTGATTTGAATCGCGAGGTGCTGATCGATCGACGAGTGCGTGTAAAGCTGGAAGTCGACCCGCGAGACGATGCCGGTCGTGACCGACATGCGCTGGCCGCCGAGCGGATAGCCGTAAGCAGAGACAGTCGATTCCAGCTCAGGAATGCCGCCGAAGTTCAGCGGCACCATGTCTTTGAAAAAATCGGGTGACGAGACTTTGATCAGCGCAAGGTCGCAATCGTGCGCGACGAAAAGAACAGTCGCGGAATATTTATTCGGATCGCCGTCCCGCTCGACCGTGAGATAGCGGCTGTTGCTGACGACGTGCGCGTTGGTCATGATGCGCCCGCCGTCGATGACGAAGCCCGCGCCGATGCCGCGCTGGATGCCGCCGGAATTCCACGGCGCTTTGTAATCGGGCTCCACATCAGTCGCGGTGATGCGGACCAGGCTCTTTTGAATGTTGCCGTTGGGCCGCGCAGGAATGGCGGGCGGAGCAGGGTTTCCGGCCGGAGCAACGGAGGAAAGAGGTTTGGGATCTCCCGGTTGGGGAGGAACTGTTTTCTGTTGCGCGTGAAGTTCCCCGCCGGCCAACAATAAAATCCCGCAAAAAATTATCCCACGCGTCATCCGAAAGTCCGAGAAGATGTGATAGATGAGTGGGAAAGCAAATAACGGGCGAGCGGCAGTGATTCGTCGCTGCAGCTTGAAGCAACCAGGGAGAATGCCGTCCAATTAAACGCCTGCGCGCTCGAGGAGGGAACGCAGCACGGTTTCGGCTTCGAAGACTTCGCGGGCGAGATCGCGCGCGGCGCGGGAATGTTTGCGATAGTCGGCGTTAATCATTTTCACCGCCTCGGCGATTTCGCCTAACGAGTGAAAGGCGAAAAGACCGGAGCCCTTTCCGTAGTGATCGCTGAATCCGGTTTCCTGAGTAATGACCGGCCGGCCGGCCGCGAGGTAACAGGCGCTGCGATCGCTGAACCAGCCGGTATTGAGCCGCACGTATTGATCTTTTGCGACCGTGAATTCGCCTTTGGAGCCACGGATGTAATCGCGGTAACGATGGTGGCTGACGCTCAGGCCATCGGCGGAATGCAGGCGCCAGCCGTTGCGAAGAAATTTTTGGCGGGTCCGCTCGCTCTTGATTTCGGTCGTCAGCTCAAAGGCTTCGCCCGCTTGTTTCGGCGCGGCGACGAAGCGCAGGAACTCGCGCGATTTACTCCAGAGATATTTTTCGCCACGCCACGTGATGTCTTTTTGCCCGCTCGTGCTCCAGTTCGCGATCGAGGTGAAAACGGCGGCACGTTTTGCGTCGTTCCCGTTCTTCCAGAAATCGGTCACGACTGGTTGTCGGGTCGGTAGCCATTTCCACTTTCGGGTCGGCACTGGAAATTTTCGCGTCCCCACGTTTTCGCCGAAGGTGAATAGCGTGCGATGGCCGCTTAGGTGTTCGACGGTATGGGCGTGGCCCAGATCGACTTTGATTTGTTCCAATCCGGGATCGCTTTCGATGTAGATGAGCCGATCGCTCGCGAGCAGATCGTCGTGCAGCTCGTGCGCGCCGCAGACATTCAGAATGGCGTCGGCTTCGCGATAGAGCTGCTGAAGTTTCTTTCGCGGCAGACCGGCGGCTGGATTCTCGGGAAGATAACGCGCGCAAAAGCTCCATCGATTTTTGAAACCGAATTCCTTCGCGAGACGGGTGAACAATCTTCCGGTGTAAGAAAAATCGTAACTGAAATCGCCGAGCTTCGGGTTGTAAGGAAGTCGCGCGGAATGCTCGATGTAGTAGACGTCGTGCCCGAGGCGCTGCAGGCCCACGATGTAATGTAGGTGCTGCCAGATGACGCCCGCGATCGGCATCGCACCCATGAAGCCCATCACGACGATTCGTTTTCGCTTCATCGCGGATAATTCCCGGCGGTGTAAAGCGCGGCGTAGCGGCCACCGCGGGCGAGCAGTTCCGCCCCTTCGCCCTCTTCGACGAGCGCGCCTTTTTCCAAAACGACGATGCGGTCGACTTTGTGAATGGTGGCAAGCCGATGCGTGACGATGAGAGTGGTGCGACCGCGCATCAATTCTTTGATCGTCTCCATGATCGCGGCTTCGGTCGTGGGGTCGAGCGCGGAGGTCGGCTCATCGAGCAGCAGGATGGGAGCGTTCTTGAGAAAGGCGCGCGCAATTCCGATCCGCTGTCGCTGGCCCACGCTCAGATGCCCACCGCGCTCGCCAACCGGACTATCGTAACCGCGCGGGAGAGCGCCGATGAATTCATCTGCCTGCGCGCGCTCGGCGGCTTGGTGAATTTCCGCATCGGTCGCGTTCGGACGGCCGTAGGCAATATTTTCTCGCACCGTGGTCGAAAAAAGCAGCGTGTCCTGAAGGACGATGCCGATCTGCGCGCGCAAGGATTTTCGCGTGACTTGCTTCAGGTCCCGCTCGTCGAGGGTGACGCGCCCGCAAGTGGGATCGTAAAATCGCGGCACCAGACTGAGCAATGTGCTCTTGCCCGCTCCGGTTCCGCCGACGACGCCGACGATTTGATTCGGCGCGATGCGTAAGCTGATATCGCGCAAAACGAATTGATCGCTCGAGTATCCGAAATCGACGTTCTCGAACGCGATCGAACCCGAGGTTGAGCTGATTACGGTCGCGCCCGGAAGATCAACGACATCGTCCGCGCGATCGAGAACTTCGAAGCAACGTTGCGCGCCTGCGGCGGCGCCTTCCATCGCCCAAGTCGTGTAGGTGAGCGACTCGAGCGGTTGATAGAGCATCAGAAGATACGCGCTGAACACGAGGAGCGACCCGAGCGTCAACGTGCCCGCCAACACGTGAATCGTGCCGAGGTAATACATCGCCGCCGTCCCGACGACCATGAGCGTGCTGATGACAAGCGCGCTGTTCATGTTTGTGAGAGTGAGGCGCAAATTCGCCTGCAGACTCTGGTGAGCTTGCGCGCGGAACTGCCGCACTTCCCACTCCTCGCGACCGAAGGCGTGGACCATGCGCACGGAGCTCAAGCCTTCCTGGGTTTGCGCCAAAAGTGCGCTGTCGCGCTCGCGAATGACGGTGGATTGCTGGCGAATGCGTTTCGCGAAAAGGTAAATCGCGCCAACCACGATCGGCACGACGCAGAGCGAGAGCAACGTCAGTTGCCAATCGATTCTTACCATCACAAAAAAAACGCCGATGAGCGTAACGATCGAACCGAAGATGTTCGTGAAACCTTGGTTGAACATGGTTTGAATCGCCTGCGAATCGTAGGCCACGCGGAAGCTCGAATCGCTGGAACGCTGCGCATCGTGATACTTGAGTGAGAGCGATTGCAGATAGGTGTAAAGCTCGGTGCGCAGTTTCAGGAGCGCCTGCAATCCGATCCGGACAAAGAGGACATTGGAGAACATGTTGGCCAGCCCCCAAAGCACTTGGATCGCGATAAGCGCGAGGCAAAGAATGACGAGCGAGCGGTGTTCGTTCCCAAGAAATGCCGACCACCAGCCGGCTCGGATCGCGTGGTGCGGGATCAGATCATCGACGATGATCTTAAATGGCCAGGGTTTAAGCAGGTTCAGGCCAATGCCGCAGAGGGTGAGGATCAATCCGAAAATGGTCTGGCCCGCGAAAGGCCGATAGTAGCGAAGGACGCGACGGTAAACCACGATTTGGGGATTGCAGATTTGCGATTTCGGATTGAACTAGACCGGCCTCAATCCTCGCGAGGCTAATTCAGAAGCCGGAAATCAGAAGAGAGAAATTAGTTATGCATCAGCTCATGCAAATTTGGTTCGGGTGGGTGCAACACTGGGGTTATTTCGGAATCATCGTCCTCATGGCGATGGAGAGCTCGATCTTTCCGGTTCCGAGCGAAGTGGTAATCCCGCCGGCCGCGTTCATGGCCGCGCAGGGCGATCTCGATTTTACCGGAGTTGTCCTGGCAGGAACGTTCGGATCGTATCTCGGCTCCGCCATCACTTACTGGATCGCGCGAGCGCTCGGTCGACCGCTCGTCCTGCGCTACGGGAAGTATTTCTTCCTTGGCCCGGACAAATTGATTCGCGCGGAAATATGGCTCGCTCGTTATGAAGCGGGGGGCGTTTTCTTTGCGCGATTGCTTCCTGTCATTCGCCATCTCATCTCCATTCCGGCCGGGATCGTGCGGATGAATTTCACCGTTTTTAGCATTGTCACCGTCGCTGGTTCGGCGCTCTGGTGCTATATCCTAGCCTACCTCGGGCGGAAAGCCTTTCAGGTGCGGCCGGATCTCATTTCGAATCCGGATGCGATGGTCGAGTTCATCAAATCGCAATCGACCTGGATTGTGCTTTTCGCGGTTCTTTTCACCGCGCTTTATCTAGCCGTGATGCGATTGAGCGCGCGAAATCTGCCGCCGCCCTCGGTATCTGGGAACTGACACGACTGTCAACGAGCGCCGGTCGCCGTTCCCGCATTCCGTCGCGACTAGAGAATCTCGCGCGCGAAGGAGCGTGTTTTGAACATCGGCACGTCTATTGCTCTCTAAGTGGGTAATCTTATGAAGAAGCCCAGCCAAATTCTTAAAACCCCACAAATACTTTCCCTCGGTGACCTCATTCTGGCGGTCAGCTCCTGCACCAAGAACACCAAGGAGACGGTCGCAGCAGTAGCCGATCTGTTGGGGAGCGGTCAGGTCCGGTTGCAAAGCGAGGGTCGAATTACCCGCGCGCGGGTCTGCTAGTCGCGAATTCGGGAATCAATTTTGAGAGCGTCGCCCCGGTTCGGCCGAGGCGACGCTTTTTTTTGCGTGACGTGATGCCGGGATGAGAAGCCGATCGTTCGCCTCACGTTGAGTCGGCCTCCATCGTTTTTCTGCTTTTCGCTCTCCGGCGCGGCTTTATCTTCCCGCCGTGATCGAACGCTATTCGCGACCTGCCATGCGGCTTCTTTGGTCGGAGGAAAGGAAGTTTCAGATCTGGCTCGAGATCGAAACACTTGCCGTCGAAGCGATGGCGGAGCTTGGTCAAATTCCGAAAGCCGATGCGGTCGCAATCCGGAAGCATGCTCGCTTTTCCATCTCTGAAATTGCCGAAATCGAGCGACGCACAAACCACGACGTCATCGCCTTTCTCGAAAACGTCGCGGCATCGGTCGGTCCGGCGGCCCGATGGATTCATCAAGGCCTGACCTCGTCCGATATTTTGGACACGACGCTGGCCGTTCAGCTGACGGAAGCGACGCGTATCTTGGCCCAGGATTTAAAGGAATTGCGCGCGGTCATCGCGGAAAAAGCGCGTCGCTACAAGATGACTCCGATGATTGGACGGAGTCATGGCATCCATGCGGAGCCGATTACGTTTGGGTTGAAAATGGCGTTGATGTTCGATGAGTTTGGCCGCGCCGAAGAACGGCTCGCGCAAACGACCGAGAGAATTCGCGTTGGGAAATTAAGCGGCGCAGTCGGGACGCACGCTCACCTTGATCCGGCAGTGGAGAAGGCGGTTTGCGAGAAACTCGGATTGAAACCGGCGACGCTTTCGACCCAGATTATTCAACGCGATCGGCATGCAGAATTTTCGACCACCCTCGCGCTCATCGCTTCGAGCATAGATCGCTGGGCCACGGAATTTCGCCATTTGCAGCGCACTGAAGTTCTCGAGGTGGAGGAATTTTTTAGTGAAGGCCAGAAGGGCAGCTCGGCCATGCCGCACAAACGAAACCCAATCACGGGCGAACGGCTGAGCGGGCTGGCGCGCGTCATTCGCGGTTATGCCCTGACGGCGCTGGAGAACGTCGCGCTCTGGCACGAACGAGACATCAGTCATTCGAGCGCAGAGCGTATCATTCTTCCGGATGCCACTAGCCTGCTGGATTACATGCTGGTGAAATTGCGTGAGCTGGTCGAAGGGCTGCAGGTTTATCCCGAACACATGCAGCAAAACCTGGAGCGCACGAAAGGTCTCTACAGCAGCCAATCCATTTTACTCGCGCTTACGCGGGCCGGAGCGGAACGCAAGATTGCCTACGAAGCAGTGCAGCGCGCTGCGATGCGGACCTGGAAGGGCGAGCGCTCGTTTGCGCAGAACGCAAAGGATGAGACGGAGATCACCGAGCTCGTCTCGCCGGATGAGATCGACGCGCTCTGTTCAATGGATGTGCACTTGCGCCACGTCGAGGAAACCTTTCGCGCACTCGGACTGTAGCACTCGTTAGCCATAAGCCGGCGCGCCTCGGGTGGGGAAGCGATTGACCGCAACACGAAAAGACCCAAGGCGGCTAGGCGGCTGACCGCACACGAATCAAGAGCATGAAGCCGATTCTCTACGTCAAGACTGGATGCGCATATTGCAAAGCTGCGACTGACTTTCTCGATGGAAATAAGATCGGCTACGAAAAGATTGAGGTCCGCGGAAGCGACAAGGCCATGAAAAAACTGCAGGAAATTTCCGGGCAAACGAAAACACCCACGCTCGATTGGGATGGCGACGTCCTGGCGGATTTCGGTGTCGAGGAGCTGGAAGAATTTCTTCGGAACAAGAGCGGCAACGCTCAAACTTCCACAGCGTAGAGCGAGATTTCTTCGATTCCACCGCTCCCGCTCAGCCGAACCTTTTCGATTCTAAAGGTCGCTCCGGTTTGCGCTACTTCCGGCAGGAGTGTGATCCGCGTTTTTCCGCCGCGAGACTTCAGGTCGAGATGCGCAAGGCTAAAATCTGGCGATAACTCGACGCTGGCGAGTTCAAAAAGTGCGAGCAGTTGGAAGCGCATTGGCGCGACCGCGGTCGGCGTTAGTTCAACCGTCCGCCCATCAACCGTGGGCGAGATCGCGACACCGTCGATCGCGGTTGGATAACGAAGGGTTTTTGAGAGCGGCGCGCTCGGCGGAACCAAGCGCACTGAATTGATTCGCTCCTCGGCGTCGAGATCCACCCGAGCGAGCTCGAAGAGGGCATCGAAAATTGGGGTTCCGGGATTGGCCTGCGGCAAAACCCGGATTGAAACGCAGGCGGCGAAGGGACGGGCACGAATTTTTTCGATGCGCAATGCGGGCGAAAACTCGATCGCTATCACTTCCAGCGGCAAGCCGAAGACGACCGCATTTGACGTCGCGTCCCTGACCATGGCAGGAATACCGAGAGCCTGGACAATCTCCGCGGATGAGGGCTGCGGCGGGTCTGCGATTTCCTCCTCGAAAGTGATCGGATCGATTTCGATGTCTTCTATTTCGCTCGGCTCCGGCTCTACCACAGGCGGCTCGACGACCTCGACCGGTTCAGGCCGGGCGGCGGACGCCTCGATTACTTCAACAATCGCCGGCGGCTCCACGTCGATCGGCTCAGGTCCTAGGTCCGGCGCCTCAGTTACCTCGACTGGAACAGGCGCTACAATCTTAATTCTTTTTCCGTTTCGCGCTTTTTTCGCTGCCACAACATGGGGCTCAACGACCTCAAGCGTCGGGCGCTTGTTCGCTCCTTTTTTCCGCCGCCGTTCCGCGATCTTCGGGAGTTCCGAAAAGGTCTTTGCAACCAACTCAACTAATTCCTCGGATCGAAACGGCTTCGCGATTGTCGCCACCACGTTTTCAAAGCGTTCGGCGGTGGCTGTCATTTCCGCCACATGCCCCGACATGATGATGATGGGGAGCGCTGCCGTCTCAGAGCTTTGCAGCAGGCGCCGAGCGACCTCGGCGCCGGTGACATCCGGCAGGCTATAATCCAAAAGAACCAGATCAGGAATCGCTTCCGAAATGCGGCGCAATCCCTCCAATCCAGTGAGCGCAGTTCTTATCTCGAAGGTCGGGTCCGCGGTGCGGAGAATCTCCTCCACGAAAAGCGAAAGCAGTTCAGTATCATCAACGATTACGATCTTCTTGCCGGAAGGCGTGGGCGCAGGCGGTGGCGCGCTCACAGGTTCCGGCAATTGAGCGACCGACGCGGCAGGGGAAGCTCGCAACGCATCCGACAAGACTACCTTCCAGGAGGCATGAATCGTCCGCGGCGCGTCAGTCGGGCGTTCCATTTCCGTGAACCGCGGCGAACGCCAGCCAAGGATTTTTTGGAAGGCCTCGACTCCCGATCGGCCCGCCACAACCGCGTGAGAAATTCGTCCTTCGAAAAAGTGAATCTCGCCGCTCCGCGCGCCGCCCGCTTCTACTCTCAGAGCCGTGGCCGCGCCGCTCATTGCATGGAGCATGATGATGTCGATCAAATTGAAATCGCGAGCCGTCCCGCCGGCGTATTCCGTCTCGCTCTTCGACCCAATCAGTTGCTCCAGAACCGCCCCAAAGGTCGCGAGTTCAAAAGGCTTCTCCACGAAATTGAACGTCGGAGGCGCAGCTCGCACGTCTCTGAAACCGGGTGCCTTTCCGGGCACGAGAATAATGATGCGCGCCTTTGGAAGTGAGGACTTCAGCTGGTTGAAAAAAGCAACACTGCCTCGTGGCGGGGGATCGAAATCCAACACGATCAGCTCCGGCGCGAACCGATCCACGTCCCGTTCCGCTTCTAGTAAGGATACGACGACGCGTGTCTCATGATCGCCCGCAAACTTTCGGATCGCTGCTCCAAAAGCCATCGCGAGAGGCTGGTATTCCTCCACCAAGAGGATGCCGCCGATGGTGCCAACGGATTTTTTATGAGGCGAAGGCACAGCGAGATGAAAACGGAATCACGCAAGATTAGGAGAAATGCCTGCGCATAACCAAGCATTGAAAAACGGGAGCCCGTTTTCCGCGCGCACACGGACTCGTGCGCGGCTACTCGAATCGCAGCGCCTCGATCGGGTCGAGTGAGGCGGCGCGATAAGCGGGGTAAAATCCGAAACCGATTCCGATGCCGGAGCAAACGACCAGCCCGGCGATCGCCCAGCCAAACGGGAAAATGAGATCCGCTTTCAACCAGCTCGCGAGCAAATTTCCTCCCAGGACGCCCAGGACGATCCCGAGAATTCCGCCAGCCTCAGAAATGAAAACCGCTTCGGTCAAAAACTGCCGCAAAATGTCGCGACTGCGCGCGCCGATCGATTTCCGGATACCGATTTCCTTGGTTCGTTCGGTCACGCTCACGAGCATGATATTCATGATGCCAACGCCGGCGGCGACTAGCGCGATCAAGCTGATAACGAACGCGCCAATTCGAACCACGTCGGCAACGGAAGCGAAAGCACTCTTGAGCGAATCGTTAGAATAAATTTCGAAGTCATCCGGTTGATTCGGCTTCAACGCGCGCGCGATGCGCATCGCGCCGATCGCCTTGTCGAGCGTGCGATTGTAAGTCTCCTGTGAGAACGATTGGGTTGCGATATTGACGGAGCGATTCGAGCCTCCGAAATTTTCGAAGAAGCGCGTGATCGGCATCACGCAGATGTCGTCCTGGCTCTGGCCAAGAGCGGTCCCTTTCTCTGCCAAGACTCCGACGATCGTGAGCGGATGGCCGCTCAATTTAATGATCTTCCCGATCGGCGACTCGTGCGGAAACAGATTCTTCTCGATCGTCTTGCCGATAACGAGGACGCTGCGCGCCAGCTCGACATCTTCCTCCGAAATATTGCGCCCGTAGGCGAGCGTGTAAGAATTCGCGGTCAGAAAACTCTTGTTCGAACCAGCGACCGTCAGGCTCGGCGGGGTCTTCAATCCGTTATAAACCGCCTGGCCTTTAAAATCGAAAGTCTTCAGGCAAACCTCGCGCGCGATACCGTCCATCAAGCCGTAATAACGCAACGCCTGCGCGTAAGAAATGTTGCGCCGGTTTTCGTACTTCTCCGCATTGCGTCCGCCCGCGCCGCCGGAGACGGGATACTTCGCGAATTGGAAAATATTCGAGCCCAGAAAACTGATGCCGCTCTCGATCGAGCTCTGCAAAGCGCCAATCGCCGTCATAACCGATATGACCGAAAAGACGCCGATGGTGATGCCGATCATCGTTAGTCCGGAGCGCAGTTTGTTTGCGCCTAACGACTGCAATGCCATCGAAATGATTTCGCGAAATTGCATTTAACTTTTCACCACAGAGGACACAGAGATCACAGAGTTAAAATGAAGGAGGCGACTCGCCGTTGAGGAGCCGTCGTCTGATTCCTTGTTTTAGCAGGCGAACGTTGAAGTTGATCAGCAATCCCACCTCCAGTCGCGCCAGTCTCATGTAGCTCAACAATTGTGCCTCGTGTAAAGGCAACAGAACCTCGACCGATTTCGTTTCGACTAAGACACGCCCGGCGATAATCAAGTCTGCGCGGTAGCCGCAATCTAACTTTACCCCTTTGTTCTCCACCGGAACGGGAACCTGCCGGACAAACTCAATATCGCGTAGCGATAATTCGCGGGCGAGACACATCTCATAAGTTGATTCGAGCAACCCCGGCCCGATCTCGCGATGAACTTCGATCGCCGCACCAATAACTCCTTCCGTTAGTAAGTTAAGGGCCTTCCTCTCCTCTGTGATCTCTGTGTCCTCTGTGGTGAATGGAAAGTCATTCATATCTAAGTGCCGTCACCGGATCGAGCCGCGAGGCCGACCAGGCGGGCGCGAAGCCTGAGACTAATCCGGTCATAACCGAGACAAACATCCCCACCAGCACCAGCCCCAAAGAGAACTGCACCGGAAAGGAAGGGAATGCTTTCCCGATGCTGAAGCACATCAGGTAGGCAAAGACGAGGCCGATGAGTCCGCCAAGGACACAGAGCGCGGTCGATTCGATCAGGAACTGCAGCAAAATAGTGCGCCGTCGTGCGCCGAGCGCTTTGCGCGTCCCAATTTCTTTCGTGCGCTCTTTCACGCTGACGAACGTGATATTCATGATGCCGATTGCGCCAACGAAAAGTGAGAGGCCGGTGATAAAGAGGCCGGCAATGGCGATGGAATTTTTTACCGGATCAAGCGTGCTCTTGAATGCCTGTTGCTCGTTAATGTTGAAATCGTTTTTCTTCTCTGGCGCCAACGCCCGCACGCGTCGCATCAAACCGGTCAGTTCGTCTTTTGAATCCTCCAGCTTGAGTTTGTCTCTCACTTTCACGCGCACATCAGACTCGCTTTTGGCGCTGAAGTATTTTTTGAAAGCAGGCAACGGCACGATCACGATCGAGTCGAGACTGAAAAGGCCGAGAAACGAACCTTGTCGCGCACCCACGCCGATCACTTTGAATTGCTGGCCGCTAATCTGAACGCTCTTGTTGATCGGGCTGGCGGAAGCGAAAAGCGCGTCGGCGACGTCGTAACCGAGCAGGCAAACGTTCATCGCGCTTTTCGTTTCGGTGTCGGTAAAAAAGCGGCCTTCAGTAAAATCTACCGTGGAGATGATCGGATAATCCGCGGTCGTTCCCTGAATGAAAACGCTGCTGACTTGGTTGTCGGCGAATTTCACCGTTCGCGTGATATTCGAAGTCGGCACGGCCAGGAGCAGATTGGAATTTGGCGTCGCATCGATCAACCGATTGAGCGTTTCGGCATAATCGGTTTTGATTTCACGACGGTCGCGATAGTTCCACCAATCGTTCACGCGCGCCCAGGGAAACTGGCTCACATAAAGAACGTCGTCGCCCAAGATAGACATGCTCTTGTCGAAGCCTTTCTGAATACCGGTAATCGCGGTGCCCATCAACGTGACCGCCACGATGCCGATGATCACGCCCAAGGCCGTGAGCATGGAGCGCGTCTTGTTCGCCTGCATTTGCGCGAGCGCGATCTTCCAGCTTTCGGTCAGCTCGTAGAGAAATCGTTTCATTTAAGTATATGCGAGTGACTCGCTCTGCGTCGGCTGGTCCATTTCGTCGCTCTCGACCACACCGTCGCGCAGATGGACAGTGCGCCGCGCGTGTCGCGCGATGTCCGGCTCGTGCGTGACTAGAATGATGGTGTTGCCTTGCTGATAAAGATTTTCCAGCAGCGCCATGATCTCTTCACCGGTTTTCGAATCGAGATTTCCGGTCGGCTCGTCCGCCAGAATAATGGAGGGATCGTTCACAAGCGCGCGCGCGATCGCGACCCGCTGGCGTTGTCCGCCGGATAACTCGTTAGGCTTGTGCTGCAGCCGCTCGCCCAAACCGACATCGCGCAGCGCTTGCGCCGCGCGTTCCTCGCGCGTGATGGGATCGATCCCGGCGTAGATCAGCGGCAGCTCGACGTTCCGCAAGCTGGTGGAGCGGGGGAGTAGATTGAAGGTTTGGAAAACGAAACCGATCTCGCGATTACGGATCGCCGCCAGCTCGTCGCCATCCATCGAGGAGACGTCTTTACCATTGAACTCGTAGCGGCCGGAGCTCGGCGTATCGAGGCAGCCGAGCATGTTCATGAGCGTTGATTTTCCGCTCCCACTCGGACCCATGATGGCGAGATATTCGTTGCGACGGATTTGCAAGGTAACGCCGCGGAGCGCGTGCACTGTTTCCTCGCCCATCACGTAATGCTTCGTGATGTTTTCGATATCAATGACGATCGGGCCGCTCGGGCGGATGGACTGATCCTTCACCATTCACTGATCGCGATTCATTTCTTCTCCGCCTTCTCGATCTCGACCTTCGCGCCTTCTTTCAGCTTGCGGCTGATCGCACTGTAACTGCCGGAAATAACTTCGTCGCCCGCTTGCACGCCGCTTTTGATTTCCATGTAAGTGTCGTCGGCGATGCCAGTCGTCACTTTCGCCATTTCGGCTTTGGCGCCTTTTTTCAGGAAGACAACCTTCTGCGATTTCTCGCGTTCGTCCTTCGCGTTCTTCTTTTCTAATCGCTCGTTAGTCAGCTCGGCCGCATTGTCGCCTTTGTCGCTCGCGGCCTGTTTCTGCTTTCGCTTCTCGATTTCCTCCGGGCTCAAATTCGTGTCGCCGGTCCGAATCGTGACCGCCTGCATCGGGACCGCGACTACGTTTTCGACCATGTTGGTTTGAATATCCGCGGTGCAACTCAGACCCGGCCGCAGTTGCACATCGTTATCCTCGATGTGCACCTTGACCTCGAAGTTGGTTACTTCTTCCTGCGTGGCCGCGCCGGTGGTCTTTCCGGTGTTTGCGATCTGAGAGACCGTACCGTGAAACTTGCGATCGCCATACGCATCGATCGCGACGACTGCCTTATCGCCCACTTTCACGGAAACAACGTCGTTCTCATTCACGTCGACGCGCGCTTCCATGTTCGTGAGATCGGCCACCCGCATCACTTCGGTGCCGGCAAATTGATTTGTCGCCACTACCCGCTCGCCCAGCTTGCTACTCAAGATCGTAATCGTGCCGTCGATCGGCGAATATATAGTGGTCTTCGAGAGTTGATCTCGCGCCTGACTCGAACCGGCTTCCGCGCGTTCGATCTCATGCAGCGTGCTTTCAAAAGTTGATTTGGCGACATCGGACGCGGTTTGAGAGGCGATAAATTCCGAGTCGGAAATCATCTTCTTATTGAAAAGATCCTGGCTGCGTTTCAGGTCGGCGTCCGCTTTGGTCGCGGCCGCTTTCATCTGCAGATTGGTAGCTTTCGCCGAGCTAATCGCCGCCATTTGTTGTTCGACCAGCGCCTTATAGGAATCCGGTTTGATCTTCATCAGGAGATCGTTCTTCTTGACCGGCATTCCATCGACCACCGGCAGCTCCGTGATCTCACCCGCTACTTCAGGTGAAATCTTGACCTCAATTTCGGGCTGAACTTTTCCGGTCGCCGAGACCGTTTGCAGGATGGTTTTCCGGACCGCCTTTTCTGTGGTCACAGGAATCGGCTTCTCGCGTTTTCCTAGAATGTACGAGACTACGAACCACAGGAGCAGCAAGGCGACGACGCCAAGAATGATGTTCCGTTTTCGATGCGAACGTTTCTTTTTGGGCGCCGCGGCGAGGCCGGGCGTGGCAACAGCTTGATGCATGGCAGACGCAGTCAGGTTCGGGGGAGTGAGAGAAATAGTGAGGTTTTAGACCTTTGCAAAGGGAAAGGCGTTCAGCCGTTTTTGAATGCGTTCAATCGCCCAGAGGGCGTGTTCGACTATGAGAGGCTCAGGATCAATCGCGGCGCGTTCCAGCGCGGGTAAATCCTCCTCCTCGCCGACATTTCCCAGCGCCACGCAGACGTTGCGCAGAAAACCGCGGCGCTTGATCCTTTTGATCGGTGAGCCGCGAAAGAGAACACGAAATTGCTCGTCGTTCAGCGCAAGATAATCGCGCAGCCGCATCTCAGTGGTCGCGGGTCGCGCGGCGAAAGCGACTTCGCGCGAAGTCTGGGCAAAGCGATTCCAAGGGCAGACATCCAGGCAAGTGTCGCAACCGTATATGCGGTCGCCGATCAGCGGACGGAACTCGAGCGGAATCGAACCCTTGAGTTCGATCGTCAAATAAGAAATGCAGCGGCGGGCATCGAGACGATGTGGTTCGGTGATCGCACCGGTCGGACACGCGGTGATGCAGCGATTGCAACTTCCGCAGCGTGGAGATTGCGGTGCATCGGCTGGCAGCTCGAGAGTGGTGAGGATTTCCCCGAGGAAAAACCACGTGCCGAGCTGTTGATCGATCAACATCGTGCTCCTGCCATGCCAGCCAATCCCGGCTTCGGCGGCGTGATCGCGCTCCAGCAGCGGGCCCGTGTCCACGTAACATTTCTGCAGCCCGCCGCGCGCTTGCAGGAAAACATCGAGCTCGCGCAACTTCGTCAGCATCACGTCGTGATAGTCGTCGCCCCACGCGTAACGCGCGACCCGACCCGGCCGAGCCGAAACATTTTCACCCTGCCAATAGTTCATCGCTACCACGATGACGGAGCGGGCGCCGGGTAAAACCTGGTCTGGATCGCATCTTTTTTCTTCGCCGCGCTGCATCCATTCCATCTCGCCAGCCGCGCCGTCGCGCAGCCATTGGCCAAATTCCTTCGTATGCCGCGGTGGCGCGCAAACTGTGAAACGGCACGAATCGAATCGGAGCGCCTGCGCTCGCGCGACTATCTCAGACTTCAATTCGCTCATCGATTTTCATCAGAATCTGATCCGCAATTTCTGTTGGCGACAGCGCGGAAGTATCAACCACGATATCCGCGACCGAATCGTAAATCGGCGTACGAATGCGCAGCAGCTCATGAAAGGATGCGCGTGGGTTTTCGGTTCGGAGAAGAGGCCTATTCTCGCTTTGAGAAACTCGCTCGAACATTATTTCTTCGTCGCTTTTCAAATACACAATTGTTCCAAGACGCCGAAGCATAAGCAGATTTTCGTTCCGAAGAACAACACCGCCGCCGGTGACGACGATCGCGCTTTGAGTCGCCAATCTTTTGAGCACATCCGTTTCCATCCCGCGAAAATATTCCTCGCCGCGCTCTGAGAATATTTCCGCGATCGAAAGACCCGCCGCGGCTTCAATCATTTCATCCGTATCGTAGCGCGGCCATTTCGTTTTCTGAGCAAGAGAGCGGCCGACAGAGGATTTCCCGCTGCCCATAAAACCGATAAGGATGATCGCTTCGCCCCGCTGCATCGCGCCCAAAAGTAGCGCATGCTTCCAGCTTGCGAAACGCGACGGGCTAGGGGAAGTGATCAGCACATGCCGACAGAATCCTCACAAGCTCTTGTCGCTGTCGTCATGGGCAGCCGGTCGGATTGGGAGACGATGCGGAATGCGGTCGAGATGCTCGCTCAACTTGGTGTGCCGAACGAGCATCGGATTGTCTCGGCTCATCGCACCCCGGAATTGATGGCAGAGTTCGCGCGCGCTGCAGCCGGGCGCGGTCTGCGCGTGATCATCGCAGGAGCGGGCGGCGCGGCGCATTTGCCGGGGATGATCGCGGCGCACACCTGGCTGCCGGTTCTCGGTGTTCCGGTTGAATCGAAATCGCTCAAGGGGATGGACTCGCTTCTTTCGATCGCGCAAATGCCTGCGGGCGTCGCGGTCGGCACTCTCGCGATCGGAGCCGCGGGCGCAAAGAACGCCGGTCTGCTCGCAGCCAGTATTATTGGCCTAACGAATGATACGGTTCGCGCCAAAATCGAATCTTTCCGCAAAGAACAGACCGACGCGGTCCTGTCGCAACGGCTGGAATGAGTTACCTGCCCGGCGCGACTATCGGAGTCATGGGTGGTGGCCAACTGGGCCGCATGTTCGCGGTCGCAGCGCGGCGCATGGGCTATCGCGTTCAGATTTTTACCCCGGAGGAAAACAGTCCCGCGGGTCAGTTCGCCGATCTCACCCGCATCGCCGATTACACCAACGAATCCGCCGTGCGCCGTTTCGCCGGCGACGTCGATTTTATCACTTTCGAATTCGAGAACATTCCGATCGAGACGATCGAATGGTGCGCGCATGAACGCGAAGTGCGGCCGGCCGGCGCGATCCTGCACATCGCACAGAATCGGTTGCGCGAGAAAAATTTCCTGGCCGATGCCGGCTTTCCAGTGGCGCCTTTCCGCGCGGTCCGAAACGCGCACGAAATCGCCTCCGCGATCGAACAAATAGGCCGGCCCGCGATTCTAAAAACAGCCGCCTTCGGCTATGACGGGAAAGGTCAACAGATGATCAATGCGCGGGAAGATTTCGAAGAGATCTGGAGCGCGGGTTCGGCCGACGAATTGGTTTTGGAGGGCGCGATCGATTTCCAGAAAGAGCTTTCCGTGATTGTGGCGCGCGATCCACAAGGCGCGATGGCGACATTTCCTGTCTGCGAAAACATCCACCGCAATCATATTCTCGATCTGACGGTTGCGCCCGCGCGGATCGACGAAAAAGTCGCGCGCGAAGCCACTCGATTGGCCTGTGCGATCGCAGAAAAACTGGAGCTGGTCGGACTCCTTGCGGTCGAAATGTTTTTAAAATCGGACGGCAACCTGCTCGTGAACGAGCTCGCGCCGCGTCCACATAACTCGGGGCATTGGACGATCGAAGGGTGCGTCACTAGTCAATTCGAACAACAGGTGCGTGCGGTTTGCGGATTACCTCTGGGCGCGACGGAAATTTTGCGACCATCCGCGATGGCGAATCTATTGGGGGAAGTTTGGCTGCGGGGCGAACCCGATTGGCATGAGGCGATGGCGACGGAAGGTGTGCACCTGCATCTCTACGGCAAAACCGAGCCGCGTCCGCGAAGGAAGATGGGTCATCTGACCGCGCTGGGATCGGATGTGGAGGCCGCCATCGCTCGAGTCACTAAAGCGCGCTCCGCGCTCAACGCTGCGGTCAAGTGAAGACGCAGGTTCTCGGCGTCGATTCTCCGAGCGCGCGGAAAATCGCGGTCGCTGCGGCGATCGAACATTTGCGACGCGGCGACGTGGTCGCGCTCCCGACCGAGACGGTCTATGGCCTGGCGGCTGACGCTTTGAATGTGAGAGCCGTGCTTAAGATCTTTGAGGCGAAAGAACGCCCGCGCTTCGACCCGCTGATCGTTCATCTCCCGGGAGTAGAATGGCTGGATCGCCTCACGAGTACTCCGCCAGCAGACAAAGATCTGATTGATCGCCTAACGAATGCTTTTTGGCCGGGACCACTCACGCTGGTTTTGCCGCGACGCGGAATTGTTCCGGATATTGTAACCGCAGGTTTGGAGACGGTTGCGATTCGTTTGAGCGCTCATCCTGTTTTTCGTGAAGTGATCGAGGCGCTCAAAAAGCCGCTGGCTGCGCCGAGCGCAAATCGCTTCGGCCGGATTAGCCC
Organism: uncultured Chthoniobacterales bacterium; assembly: GCA_964236815.1. Taxonomy (GTDB): domain Bacteria; phylum Verrucomicrobiota; class Verrucomicrobiia; order Chthoniobacterales; family UBA10450; genus JACCTI01. The sequence continues at coordinate 45,270 of CAXSFN010000002.1, read as the reverse complement.
GACGCAAGCCGATCACGTCCTGGCGGAATTGGGCGGACGCATTCCGCTGATTTTGGACGGCGGTTCGGCGAGCCATGGATTGGAGTCGACCATTGTCGCGGCCCGCAATGGCGGAATCGAAATTTTGCGTGAAGGACCGGTCACTTTGGAAGCTTTGCAGGAACTGGCGGACGTCCGTGTGGGCAACCGGCCCGGACGGATCGAAGCCCCTGGTCAGTTGCCGACGCACTATGCGCCTCGAACTCCGCTCGTTTTGACAAAGGATTTCGCGACCTTCCGAGCGGAGGGAAGAAAGGTCGGTGTGCTGAGTTTGCGGTCCTTAAGTGGAGAAGGGGATTTGCGAGAGGCAGCCGCGAATCTGTTCCGCCGTTTGCGCGACCTAGACGATTCCGGTTACGATCTTCTCGTTGCGGAAGAAGTGCCGGAAGTTGGTCTCGGGAGAGCAATTATGGATCGCCTGCGGCGTGCGGCTGCGGGTAATCGTCGAGCTAACTTTGATGCGCTAGGCAGGCTTGAATAAAACCGCGAAAAAGCGGGTGCGGCTTGTTCGGCTTGCTTTGAAATTCCGGATGGTATTGGCAGGCGAGAAAATACGGATGGTCTTTCAGCTCGATTAATTCCGCGAGCGCTCCGTCCGGCGAAGTTCCCGAAATGGTGAATCCCTTTTCGCTCATCTGCTCGCGATACTTCATGTTGAATTCGTAACGGTGGCGATGCCGCTCCAAGACCTCCGGGCTGCCATAGATTTTCTCGGCCAGGGTGCCCTGCGAGATTTTCGTCGGCCACGTTCCGAGCCGCATGCTGGCACCTTTGTTGCGCACCCCGCGCTGTTCATCCAGTAGGGAAATCACCGGTTCTTTCGCATTCGGATCGAACTCGGTGCTGTTGGCGTCTTCGATTCCGCAAACGTTGCGCGCGAATTCGATCGTCGCGACCTGCATGCCCAGACAAAGGCCGAGAAACGGAAGTTTCTGTTCGCGCGCGAAACGCGTTGCTTTGATTTTGCCCTCTACGCCGCGTTCCCCAAAGCCGCCTGGAATCAATACACCCGCCACATCCTTGAGCTGACCATCGACGCCATCCTGTAAAGTTTCCGCGTCGATCAATTTCAAATCGATCCCACAATCCTGACTGGCGGCGGCGTGAGTGAGCGACTCGTAGATGCTTTTGTAAGCGTCCTGCAGCTCAATGTATTTGCCGACGACCGCGATCTTGATGTGCTTGTTCGGACTGACGATGCGTTCGACAAATTTTCGCCAATTCGTCAGATCAGGCGGCGGCGCATCGATGTGCAAAAGTTCGCAAACCAGATTGTCGAGGCCTTCCTCGTGCAGCATGAGCGGCACTTCGTAGATCGTGTGCTGCACATCGCGCGCTTCGATCACACCCTGCGGCGAGACGTTGCAGAACATGGATAACTTTTCACGCGTCTCGATATCGAGCGGCAGTTCCGTGCGGCACATCAGGACTTGCGGTTGAATGCCGATCTCCCGCAGCCGAGCGATGCTTTGCTGGGTTGGCTTGGTTTTTAATTCGCCCGCCGCTTTGATGAAGGGCACGAGGGTGACGTGCATGTTGACCACGTTCTGCGCACCGACTTCGAGAATGAATTGCCGGATCGCTTCCAAAAAGGGCAAGCCTTCGATGTCGCCCGTAGTGCCGCCGATTTCTGTAATGACGATGTCCGCTTTGCTCTCGGCCGCGACCTGCCGGATCCGGTTTTTGATTTCATCGGTTACATGCGGAATGACCTGCACGGTCTTGCCGAGATAATCGCCGCGCCGCTCCTTTTGGATCACCATCTCATAAACCTGACCGCTCGTTAGGTTATTGTGCCGGGAGAGAACGCAGTTAGTGAAACGTTCGTAATGCCCAAGATCTAGATCAGTCTCGGCACCGTCGTTCAGGACATACACTTCGCCGTGCTGGAACGGGTTCATCGTTCCGGGATCGACGTTGAGATAGGGATCGAATTTTTGAAAAACGACCCGCAGCCCGCGCAGCTCGAGCAGGGTGCCGAGCGCTGCCGCAGCCAGGCCTTTGCCTAACGAACTTACCACTCCGCCTGTGACAAAAATGTATTTCATCGACGCCGATCCCTGCGTGCCGCGCGAGCGAGAAACCGCTCCAGCGCCGCGGCGTCTGCTGGCGTATCCACGCCGGGCGAGCCTGCCTTCGCGACGAGCACACGAATCCTTACGCCATTCTCGAGTGCGCGCAATTGCTCGAGCGATTCGGCGCGCTCCAGCGGGGAAGGCTTCCAGGTAACGAAGCGAAGAAGCAGCTCGCGAGTGTAGCCGTAGATGCCTTGATGGCGAAGATACCGGTGAGAAATCTTGGTTGCTGGAATGACGGCGCGGGAAAAATAAAGCGCGTTCGCATCGCGATCGATTACCACCTTAACCTGATGCGGCGATTGGACATCGCGCTCATCTTCAAAAGGATTTGCGGCCGTGATCATTTCCAGCTCGGGCTCGCGTTCAAACTCCTTCGCGAAACGATCGATCAGTTTCGGGTCCACCAGCGGTTCGTCGCCCTGGATATTGATAGCGTGCGAAAAGTTGCTCGCGTTCGCCATAACTTCCGCGGCCCGATCCGTTCCACTGCGGTGCTTCGCCGAGGTAAGCGCGACTTCCGCGCCCCAGGCGAAGGCCGCTTCCGCGATGCGCATGTCGTCGGTCGCAATCACAACACTCGTTAGGCATTTCGCGCTCCGACAGCGGTCCCAGACGTGCTGTAACAGCGGACGGCCCGCGATCAGGTGCAGCGGCTTCCCGGGGAAACGCGTCGAAGCCCAGCGCGCTGGAATGATGCCGAGCGTCTTAATTCGCATGACGCAAAATGATCTCGACTGCCTCCGCCAAATCGCGCGCCAGCCAATCCGCGCCCGATCTCTCGTTAGCCGGTTCGCTACCGGTTTGCACGAGTATTGTCCGGAGGCCGGCGTTGCGGCCACACTCGGCATCGATCGCTTTGTCACCGATGAAGTAGGAACGAAGCAAATCGATCGCGTGATCGCGTTGCGCATCGAAAATCAAACCAGCTTCGGGTTTTCGACAACGACAACCTGCATCCGGCAAATCGGGGCAAAAGTAAGTCGCGTCGATCACGCCGAGCTGGCGCTGAACTTCGCTTTCCACCGCGCGATAATTTTCTTCCGTGAAATAACCGCGACCGATCCCGCTCTGGTTCGTGATCACGATCAATTTGTAGCCTGCATCTTTTAGCCGTCGCAACGCTGCGGGCACACCTGTGAAAATTTCTACCGCCTTCGGGTTTCCGCAATAGTCGACGTCGCGCATCAGGGTGCCGTCGCGATCGAGAAAAACGCCCGGCGAAAGGGAGGAAAGCTCAGGCCCGTTCGAGCGCATTTTGACTGACAAACAAATTACGTTCTCGAAAAGCCGCCGGACTTTCCGGGAGTAACGTGGCGCGAAGCGATTCGCCCGGACTGGCAAACCACGGCGGGAACGAAAACAGATATCATCGCGAGAAATATTCCGGCGCCGGCCCGATAACGCGCGCGCGAACTGTGGAAGGTCGTCGCCCTAAGTGTTAGCGCGCGCCGAATTGCGGAGGCGTCCATTTTCAAACCTCATTGCCGGCGAAGGAGGCTATTAGTTCCTCTCGCGTCACAGTCGCAGTTCCAAGCTTCCCGACGACGACGGCGCTGGCATGATTTGCGATCTCGGCGGCTTCGTGCGCACTGGCTTCACAACAAAGGGCGAGCGTGAAAAGAGCGATGGCTGTATCGCCGGCGCCGGAAACATCGAAAACCTGTCGTGCGCGCGTAGGGATATGATGTGATGAGCCGTCGCGTTCGAAGAGGATCATGCCCTGCTCGCCGAGCGTGATGAGCAGATAGCGCGTGTCCCACTTCGTCAGCAGAATGCGGCCGACTTCGAGAAGGGCGGCGTCATCCTTTGGCTGCTCGACCGGGTCGCTCCATGGAATTCCAGATGCGATAAATGCTTCACTCCGGTTGGGCTTCACCGCGGTCATTTGTTTCCAATCGATCGCGCAGCGTGGGCTCGGATCGGCGGTTACGATTTTGCCTGCCGCGCCAGCAAGCACGGAGATTTGCTGCACGATTTCGGCCGAGAGAAAGCCTTTGCCGTAGTCCTCGAAAATAATGGCGTCGATCATGGAAAGATCTTTCTCGACCTGCCCACGCACGCGTTCGATCTGCTCGCTACTCGGTGGACGAATCCGCTCGCGATCGACACGCACCACTTGCTGCTGACGTGCGATGATGCGCGTTTTCACGATCGTCTGGAATTCCGGATCTTCGATCAGCGCATTGGTAGCGATGTTGCACCCCTCGAGCAGACTCATCAGCTGTCGGCCGCCGCGATCCTGCCCGACAAGTCCGATGACTGACGCGCGATCGACAAACTCGCGGAGATTCCGCGCCACGTTAGCGGCGCCGCCGGGATAAAAACTTTCGCCCGTCACTTCCACCACTGGCACGGGCGCCTCGGGCGAGATGCGGCCGACTTTGCCCCAGACGAATTCGTCCAGCATGAGATCGCCGATGACCAGGACACGCTTGGACGCGGCCTGTTTCAGGATTTCCGTGACGCGCGTAGAGGTCATGAGTGGCTCCGTGCGTGCTCCGAAAGATCGAGGCTGGGAAACCGCGGGCCGCGAAATTCGTTGCAAATCAAAGATGTCAAAATGCCGAGGATGGGATATTTGTGCGCTCCAGAGTTCTCTTTAGAGTTAACCACTAATCCTGAATAGAAGCCGAAATCAACAGTCGAAGCACGGATGATTCCTTTCGTTAAATTTTCACGTCTGACCGTCCTCACGATCGTCGGACTAAGTCTCTCGATGCGCGGGGCCGAGCCGCCTCAGCAAATCGATCTTAAAAAACTTTACGGCAAAGTAGACGATGTCGTGGTGCCGTTGCCTAACGAGGTCTTTGGCGCGCTCAATAAACTCGGGGGCATTAACTGGAAGGAATATGTCCGCAACGGGAAGGGAAATAATTTCACCGAGCGGCCGCGAATTGCGCTCCTTTTGGGAACGGTGATCGCGGATGGATTTATCGCCGTGCAGGCCGAAGACGCGCCGACGGTCAAAGACATTGGACAGCGTGTCCTGGGTCTGGCCAAAGGAATTGGCGTAGGCAATTCGATCACGCCGCATGCCAAAGCGATCACGGAAGCAGCCGACAAACGTAACTGGAATGGTGTGCGGCAGGAATTGGATAGAACTCAAAACAGCGTGCAACAGGCGATGAACGAAGTGCACGATGAAAAGCTTTCACATCTGGTCAGCCTCGGCGGCTGGCTGCGCGGAACGGAAGTGCTGACCGCGGTCGTGAACAAGCGATTCTCGGAAGACGGGGCCGAGCTCCTGCACCAACCGGATTTGCTCGCGTATTTTGAAGATCGGTTGCGCGGAATGCCCGAGTTCAACATGAAGTTGTTGCAGGATATCCAGGCGGCACTCGGCGAGGTGCGGCCGTTGATCGATGTCGGAGATACACGCATCTCCGCGCAGTCCGTGAAGCGAATTAACGAGATCACTTCTCGTCTCGACGACGCCATCGTGACAAAATCCAAATAGCGCGAACATGTCTGCCTTCCTTAACCTAACGACACGTGCGCTCCTTGCTCTCGCGATCCTGTTTGCGGGTCTGACGATCTCGGTTGCATCGGTGGATGACGCGCAATCTTTCGCGCTGCAGGCCGCCGAAGCTTACGTCAAAGACGGCTTCCAAGTCCGGGAGGATTACTGGGGTGGGGACCTCGGTTCCGGGGAACCGAAAGCTGTGAAACAACAGCTATTTAAAGGCAACGAATATTGGTTCTGGCTAGGGACGGAAGTGGAGAAGGCGTCGGTGTCTGTTCACATCTACGATGCGGACGGCAAGCTAGTGGAGCAGCCGGACAGCTGGCAGAAAGGTCACTTCGCTGCCGCCCACATTGTCCCGCAGACTACCGGCACCTATTTCATCATCGTGAAAATCGAACAGTCGCCGGAAGAGCGCACCCATTGGGCGCTGGTTTACGGCTTCCGCTAACGAGCGATTATCTGAATGGCCTCGCTGAGGCTTAGATGACGGAATCCCGCACCCTGCAGTTTGAGAGCGCGCGAGCTTTGGACGCGCTTTACGGCGGCGATTTGAAATTACTCAAGACGCTCGAGGACTCGTTAGGCATCAAAGTCACGACCCGGGAAGGCTGGGTAAAACTGGAAGGCGAGCCGGAAAAGCTAGAACAGGCGCAGCGCGTTTTCGCACAGCTAGAACAGGCGCGAAAGAATGGGCTCCAGATTGGCAAACATGAATTCAACTACGCGCTCAATTCGGTGAACGAAGCGCGCCCCGATAATTTGAGCGACGTGGTTGATCTCAAGATTCCCACCTCATCGCGCAAGCCACCGATCGTTCCGCGCACGATCGGACAACGCCACTATGTCGAGGCGATTCAGAAGCATGATATCGTTTTCGGCATTGGCCCCGCCGGAACCGGTAAGACTTATCTCGCGGTTGCGATGGCCGTCGCGGCGCTCAAGCGTGAGCAAGTTAGCCGCATCGTCCTGACTCGCCCTGCGGTGGAAGCCGGCGAAGCGCTTGGATTTCTGCCGGGCGATTTACAGGAAAAAATCACACCGTATTTGCGGCCGCTTTACGATGCATTGCGCGATATGCTCGAGCCGGAAGAGATCGAGCGGCACATGGCGCGTCAGACAATCGAGGTCGCCCCGCTCGCCTATATGCGCGGTCGGACGCTCGGCGACGCCTTCATCATTCTCGACGAAGCACAGAACACGACCATGGAGCAGATGTTCATGCTGCTCACCCGGATGGGTCCGAAATCCAAATGCGTCATCACTGGCGACGTGACGCAAATCGATTTGCCCTCGAACAAACGTTCGGGCTTGGTCGAAGCTCTTCAGGCGCTCAAGGCTGTCTCAGGAATCTCGATGATTTATTTCAACGAGCGCGACGTCGTCAGACACGAGCTTGTCAGAACCATCATCAACGCCTATCAGCAGCATCGCTCGCCCGCTAACGCCACCGGCGCTCCTCGGAAATAATCGCGCATGTTCGCATTCCTAAAACGCAATCAGCTGGTCAAACGCGGTCTCGCCTCAGGCAAAACACGCCGCCGCCGTGCCTCGAGCGAACTGATCCGCAAGCTGGAATACGCTCCGCAGGGGAAAATAATCATCCTCGCCCTTTTTGTCGCCGGGCTCGCGCTGCTCATTTTCAACGGCCGGCAATCCGAGCCGACTAAGAGCTTTCTGGTCGCGGCACTCTTCTTCGCCGCCGCCGTCATTCAACTTTGGATTAACCAGCCGAAGACTTTCGCGCGCGCCTCGCGCCTCCTTCTCGTCTTCGGCGTCATCTTCATTCAGCTGGCTGTGACCAAGCTTGTCTTCGTCCTTTGCCACAGCAACGCGGTTGGAATCCTGAAGCCGAACACGGCTGCTTTGCTCGCGCCTTACGCATTCGCGCCGCTCGTTTTGAGTGTGCTCCTCGGACGGAATCATGGCCTTTATGCGGCCATCTTCGTTAGCCTTTGGACGCGTATATTCTTCGGCAATTTCGATGCACCCCTCCTTGCTTGCGCCATCGTCAGCGGATTCACCGCGGTCTATCTCACGCTCCAGGTGCGTAAACGCAGTCGCCTTGTTCGCGCCGGACTTGGAGTGGGCGTCGCCCTCTGGCTCGTCTCGCTCGCTTTCGGTTTGATCGGGCCGATCGATCTCTTCACCCCGCGCGCGAACGATTGGCAAATGCTCGGATTGCAAAGCGCATTTGCGATCGGCAACGGCATCGTCACGGCCACGTTGATCGGCGGAATTCTCCCCATCCTCGAACATCTCTTCCGCATCACGACCGACATCTCGTGGTTGGAAGCATCTGATTTGAATCATCCGCTCCTGCGTCGCATGACGATCGAAGCGCCCGGCACTTATCATCACAGTCTGGTCGTGGCGAACCTGGCGGAAGCGGCCGGCGAAGCGATTGGAGCTAACGGAACGCTCTGCCGTGTCTGCTCGTATTTTCACGATGTCGGCAAATTGGTGAAGCCCGAATACTTCACCGAGAACATGAATTTCGAGCGCAATCCGCATGACGATCTCGCGCCCACGATGAGCGCACTCATCATCATCGCCCATGTCAAAGAAGGCGTGGACCTCGCGCTTAAACATCAGCTCAATCGACAGATCATCGACGTTATCCAACAGCATCATGGGACTTCGCTGGTTTATTATTTCTACAAGCGCGCGGTCCAGCAGCAGGAAGATGCGCGCATTGGCGGGAAGATCATGAACATGCGCGAGGGCGATGTGCCGGAAGTGAGCCAGGAGAGTTTTCGCTATTCCGGGCCGAGACCACAGACGAAAGAAAGCGCGATCATTAGCCTGGCCGATATGGTGGAAAGCGCATCCCGGAGCTTGGAAAAACCGACGCCGCAAAAGATCGAGCAACTGGTCACCGAGCTCATCGCGCAACGCATCGCGGACCGCCAACTCGACGAATGCGATCTGACCATGGCGGAGTTGAACACGATCGCCGAACGGTTCCGATTTACCCTGATGACGATGCTGCATACGCGCATCGCCTATCCGAAACAAGATTCGAAGACGACGAGTCTGCGGGTGGATGGAATGCGACCGGACGTGATGGCATCCACCAAAAAACCGGAATCGGCGCCGCCTGTTTCCGCAGCGTGAATTCGTGAGCCAATCCGCGCGGGAACAGCTGCAAGGATGGGGCGCAACGACAGCGATTGTTCTTGGGTCCGGGCTGAACTCCTTAGTCGAGAGCGTTTCTTTTCAACAGCGCATCGCGTATGCGGAATTTGCGGAGCTGCCGCCGGCCAGGGTGCAGGGTCATAGCGGACAATTCGCGCTCGGGATGGTGAACGATACCCGCGTGATTTACGCGCAAGGCCGGGCCCATCTCTACGAGGGCCATCCCGCCTCGGTCGTGACGGCTGGAATTCGCTTGCTGGCGGAATGCGGAGTCAGCCGCGTGATTTTAACGAATGCTGCCGGCACCGCTAATCCGGCTTTCGCTCCCGGCTCGTGGATGATGATCAGCGATCATCTCAATCTTACTGGCACAACTCCGCTGCTAGGCTCGGGGCAATTCGTGGATATGTCGGATGTTTATTCTGCCGAGCGGCGAGCCTGCTTCGCAAGAGTGGCGCGCGAAGAAGGGATCAAGTTGCACCAAGGCGTTTATGCGGGACTTCTCGGGCCCCAATACGAAACGCCTGCTGAAGTGCGGATGCTGCGCTCGTTAGGCGCGGACGCCGTCGGAATGTCCACCGTGCTCGAAGCAATCCAGTCCCGGGCGCTCGGCGTAGAAGTCTCGGGTTTTTCCTGTCTCACAAATTGGGCCGCTGGGATCGGTCGCGACACGCTTAACCATCAGGAAGTGCTCCAAGTCGGACAGGGCGCGGCTGCGGAATTTTCGCAGCTTCTTCGCGCGGCATTATGAGGTTCCGCATTTTCTTGTTCGAAGTGTTCGGCGTGCTGGCGCTGGCAAATTTTCTGCAAGTCCCGCTGGGCGCTGCCGATCTGGAGAGCGTGAAGGAACAAATTATTGCGCATGCTCGCACGGTCACGGCGGAGGACTATGCCTACACGCGCATGGTGCGGAGCGAATCGTTCGAAGGTGCCAAGAAGGAGGAAAAGATCACAGTGGAGCGATGGGATCCGACCCAGGTTTTCGAGCAACGGTGGAAGCTGATCTCGATCAACGGACAGACTCCGACGGAAGGACAATCGCAAAATTATCGCAAGGATTCGCCGAAACGGCGCGCAGCTTATTATGGTCGAGTGGCTGGCTACTTCGATAAGCCCGCCACAAATGGCGTGGATGAAAAAGGCCGAAATGTTTTCCGGTTCGCTTCCCTGCCGAAAGACTCGGTTATGGTGAATGATACGGACCTTTCCGGAAATTCGAGCGCAGAGCTTCTGGTCAACAGCAGCGGCGCCGTGCCCTTTGTCGAAGAGGTTCGCTTTCGATCGACCAAACCTACGCGCGTGAAACTGGTGGCGAAGATCGAGCGTTTCGAAACGACAACACATTATCGCCTCATGCAGAACGGTAAACCAGTGCCGAGCGAATTAGTCTCCGAGATGAGCGGCTCCATGCTTGGCGCGGAAGGTCGCATCATTACGAAAATCACGTATAGCGATTTTCGCGCGACGGCGAACTGAAACGGGCGCTGCTACCCGCTCTGTCCCGGCGCCGACCGAGCGCGCGGCTCGCGATCTTTCGTTGTCGCGGTGCTCGGCCGGGTCACGAACGGTCCGCCCTCCAGAGGCGCGGCGGAAGTGAACGCCACGTCCGGCATGTCGCTGGGCAGACCCTGCAGTGGGAATTCCTTTCGCAATGGAAAATAAGGATAACCCTCCCACATCAAGATCCGGCGCAGATCGGGATGTTTGTTAAAACGCAGCCCCATCATGTCGTAGATCTCGCGCTCATGCCATTCGGCTGTCGGCCAGAGATCGGAGACAGTATCGACCGTAGGATCGTCTTCCGAAACGCGCAGCTTGATCCGCAAATGAACGGCCAGGGTTAGCGAATACAATTCATAAACGACTTCGAAGCGCGGCTCTTCTCCGAAGTTATCCACGCTCGAAATGTCGAGCAGGTAATCGAAGGAAAGATCGTCACGACAGAAGCGAGCGGCCTCCCGTAAATTCTCACGGCCAATCGTAAAGGTGGTTTCGCCGCGGAACTCGGATTTGCTCTCGATCTTTTCGCCGAAAAGCCTGCCGAGCGAGGCCAGCAATTCCGGGCCGGTCATGCCGGGACCTCGCTGCGGTCGGCAAATAACTCTCTCTTTTGGGCTAGAAACGAACTCTCGCCTGAAATCTTTTCCTGCAATTTCATCAGGCCTTCGATCAAGGCTTCCGGGCGCGGTGGACAACCGGAAATGTAAACGTCCACCGGTAGAAGTTGATCGATCCCCTGGAGCACCGCATAGGAGCGGTACATTCCGCCGGTCGATGCGCAGGCGCCCATCGCGATGACCCATTTTGGTTCCGGCATTTGGTCGTAAATGCGTTTCACCGCCAGCGCCATTTTGTAAGTCACGGTCCCGGCTACGATCATGACATCGCACTGCCGCGGCGAAAATCGCATCACCTCCGCGCCGAAGCGCGAGATGTCGAAACGCGATGCCGCCGTCGCCATCAGCTCGATCGCACAACAAGCCAGACCCATCGGCATCGGCCAGAGCGAATTCTTCCGCATCCAATTCATGGCCGCATCGATTCGCGTGATAATCACGTTGCCTTCGATCTTCGAATCGTAGGCGAGGGGGCGAGCTTCCAGCACTGCGAGATTGTAAAGTTCGGGTCCTGCGCCGCAAGCGCGAATTCCCGTCGATTAGGCGAGCAGTGTGCGACAACCGTTCTCGTCCCTGTCATGTTGAGCGCACCGAAACAGCTCCGACTATTTCCGCCTCCACGCGCGTCGAAGGCCAACCAGTCTGGAATGCTTCGCTGCGTTCAGGATACAATCTAGAGGTAGCGCGACAATTGCGTGCGCGAAACGTCACCTGTATAAAGCGAGTTCGTTCGCTCCGATGAGTTTGACTCGCAGCCATCTCGATCACCTCGAAAGCCAGAGCATCTATCTCATGCGCGAGGCCTATCGCGCCTTCAAGAACATCGCGATGCCCTGGTCGATGGGGAAGGATTCGAATGTCCTCATCTGGCTCTCGCTGAAATCCTTCTTCGGGAAAATTCCGTATCCGGTCTTGCACATCGATACGACCTACGAATTCCCGGAGATGATCGAGTTCCGCGATTGGGCCAAAGCGCATTACAAGCTCAACCTCGTCGTCAAGATCAACCAAGACGCACGTGCGCGCGGCGTAGGCTATGAAACGCACGACCCGGTCACGGTCACGCACGAATTAAAAACGGTCGCGCTCCAGCAGGCCCTGGCCGAGCACAAGTGGGACGCGCTTATCACCGGCATTCGCCGCGACGAGGATTCCACCCGCGCGAAAGAACGTTACTTCTCCCCTCGAAACGCGCAGTTCGAATGGTCCTACAAAGATCAGCCGCCCGAATTCTGGGGACAGTTCGCGAGCACCGCGGCGGCCGGCGAACATATCCGCGTGCAACCGCTGCTCGATTGGACGGAGGCGGACATCTGGCGCTACATCGAGCGGGAAAAAATTCCGATTCCACAAATGTATTTCGCGCGGGATGGTCGACGTTATCGCTCGTTAGGCTGCGAGCCAATCACGAAGCCGATCGAAAGCAACGCATCCACGATTTCCGAAATAATCGCAGAGTTGGACGCGAGCAGGACGAGCGAACGCGCGGGTCGCGCGCAGGATCATCACGAGCGGAACGCGATGCAAAAACTGCGCGCTAAAGGATTCATGTGAGCGACGAGGCACAACGTCTCAAAGTTGTTTTCGTCGGTCACGTTGATCATGGAAAATCGACCCTGATCGGTCGCATTCTGTACGAGACCGATTCGCTGCCGGAAGGGAAGATCGCCGCCATCCGGGAAGCGTGCGCGGTGGAGGGAATGGAATTCGAATACGCTTTCCTACTCGATGCGTTACTAGAGGAGCAGGCGCAGAATATCACGATCGATACTACGCAGATTCCCTTTCGGACTGCGCTGCGTCGTTATGTCATTATCGACGCGCCCGGCCACAAGGAATTTTTAAAGAACATGATCACCGGCGCGGCCAGCGCGGATGCGGCCGTGCTCGTGATCGCGGCGAATGAAGGCGTGCGCGAACAAAGCCGGCGGCATGCGTATCTCCTCAGCCTGCTCGGCATCCGGCAAATCATCGTGGTGGTGAACAAGATGGATTTGATCGGGTATTCGCAGGAAGGATTCAGCGAGATCGAACGGGAGTATGGAATTTTTTTGGACTCGTTAGGCTTGAAGGCGCGACAGTTTGTTCCCTCATCCGCGCGCGCGGGGGAGAACATCGCGCGGCGCGGAAACGAAACGGCAAAGTGGCACGCCGGCCCGACCCTGCTGGAAGCGCTCGATCTGCTCGAGGTCGTGACCGCGCCGGCCGATCAGCCGCTGCGTTTTTGTGTGCAGGACGTTTACCGTTTCGATGAGCGCCGAATTATCGCAGGCCGGGTCGAAAGCGGCGCACTCAGGGTGGGGGACCCGATCGTTTTTTCTCCGGCGAACAAAAGTTCCACCGTAGCCACAATCGAAACCTGGAGCGCCCCTCCCGCGGATGAAGCGGTCTCGGGAGATTCGATCGGAATCACCCTGCGTGAACAAATTTTCGTCGAGCGCGGATATGTCGGGTCACATCCGAGCGAGCGACCGATCGAAACGAATCGTTTCCGAGCCGATATTTTTTGGCTCGGGGAAACGCCGCTGCGAAAAGAAATGCATTACGCGGTCCGCCTTGCCACCCAGGAAGTGAATTGCCAGGTGGTAACGATCGAACAGGTAATGGACTCATCCACGCTCGCGATTTCTTCGGGCGAGATGACAGAAGTCGGGCGCAATCAAGTGGGCCGCGTCACTCTGCAAACGCGCGCGCCGCTCGTTCACGACAATCACGATTGTGTGGCGAGCCTTGGACGTTTCGTCGTGGTGCACGAAGGCCGAATCGCCGGCGGGGGGATAATTTTCGGCGGCGTTTACACCACCCGGGCGGCCGTGAAGAGCCAGAATATTTTCTGGAGCGAAGGCAAAGTCACAGCGCAACGGCGCGCGGCGCAGAATGGTCATCGTGGCGCGGTTGTTTGGCTGACAGGACTTTCCGGCGCCGGAAAGTCGACTATAGCGCAATCGCTTGAGACCGAGCTTTTCGCCCGTGGCATGCACACCTATGTGCTCGATGGCGATAACGTGCGCCATGGCTTGAATTCGAATCTCGGATTTTCGCCGGACGATCGCGTAGAGAATATTCGCCGGGTCGGGGAGGTGGCGAAATTGATGGCGGACTCTGGTGCGATCGTGATCACGGCGTTCATCTCGCCTTATCGTGACGATCGCCGAAGAGCGCGGATGATTGCGCTGGAGGCCAACGCCGACTTCATCGAAATCTTCGTCGACGCTCCGCTGCAAGTTTGCGAAGAGCGCGACCCGAAGCATCTCTATAAGAAGGCGCGCGCTGGACAGATTCGGGATTTCACCGGGATCGATGCGCCTTACGAACCGCCGGAAGATCCGGAAATCGCGGTTCGAACCGACCAGCAAACAATTGAGGAATCGGTCGCGACGATTTTGGAGCAGTTGCTGCCGCGCTTACGGTCTAACGAGTAAGTGCTGCGCCGCCGATAGCGGCGAAAGCGACAACCGCCGAGCAATCACTCGTTAGGCGACGCGGGCCGCGAGGCGACCGCCTTCGAACTCCTCGGCCAGATTGACGTGGCTCGATTCGATTACGTCGTGAACAATGCGGCCGAGCTCCGCTGCCTCGTACGGTTTCGCGATCACGCCGCGGAAGCCATAATCCTGGTAACGACTCATGGTCGCATCCATCGCGTAGCCACTGGAGACAATCGCATTCACCGTCGGATCGATTTCCATTAAGCGCTTCAGCGCTTCTTTTCCGCCCATCCCGCCGGGCAATGTGAGATCAAGAATGACTAGATCGAAACGCTCGCCCGCTTCTTTTTTCTCGCGATAAAGATTCACGCCCTCCAGTGCAGTTTCAGCTTCCGCAACCTCATAACCGAGGCGTTCGAGCGTAAACGCGACCAGAGCGCGGATCGCTTCTTCATCATCGACAATCAGGACCCTTCCACTGCCCGCGATGACCGGGCTAATAGCGTGGGTTGGTTCGACCGGGACCGTCTGATGACGGGAGGCCGGCAGATAGATTGTGAAAGTCGAACCGAAATGGACCTGCGATTCAACCGTGATCAGGCCGTTGTGATTTTTCACGATCGAATAGGTGGTTGCGAGTCCGAGACCTGTGCCTTTCGATTTGGTCGTAAAATAAGGATCGAAAATACGCTTCATGAATTCGTCTGGAATGCCGACGCCTTCATCGCGAATGCGGACCCGGATGTAATCACCGCACGCGAGATCGGAAATCGGGGGCGTAACTTCCGGGGTGTAAACAAAGTTATCGCAACACACGTGCAGCGTGCCGCCATTCGGCATCGCCTGGTCTGCATTCACCACCAGGTTCGCGACCACCTGGCTGATCTGGCCCGGATCGATTTCCGCCGGCCACAAGTCGGAACCGAAATCAAATTCGCTTCGGGAATGTGTGCCGCGTAACGAGAAACTGACCGTGTCCTGAATGAGTTTTCCGATCGATGCCGTCTTCTTAATTGGCGCGCCGCCGCGCGCGAAAGTCAGGAGCTGCTGAGCCAAATCCCGCGCGCGAAGCGAGGCATTCTTGGCGTCGTTCAAACGCGTTCCCATCTCGTCGTTCGGCGGCAAAAGGAGCGATGCGAGCGAGATATTGCCGATGATGGCGGTGAGCAAATTGTTGAAATCGTGCGCGATCCCGCCGGCGAGCAAACCAAGCTGCTCCAGGGTCTCGGCTTTTCGGCGTTCGGCTTCATTGCGCTGGCGTTCGGTGATATCGCGAAAGACGAGCACTACTCCCGTGACGTCGTTTTTACTATCGCGAATCGGCGAGGCCACTTGCTCCACCACATGTTCGGTCCCATCGCGCGCAACGAGAGTCGCCGCCTCGGGAAGACTCAGGAGGATAGACTGCGCTTCGTTGCGATAACCGCTTTGCTGCGCGCGCGCTTGTGCGGCCAGATCGATCGCGACGTTGAAGACTTTTTTGAGCGGCTTGCCGATCGCTTCCTTCGTTTCCCAACCGGTCAGGGTTTCGCCCGCGTTGTTGATCATGATGATCTTGCCATGCACATCGGTCGTAATCACGCCATCGCCGATCGAACGCAGAGTGACCGCGAGGCTTTCTTTTTCGGCGTCGATTTCTTTTTCGAAACGCTTTCGCTCGGTCACGTCGCGGATCATTGCGACGAAGAGCTGTTCGTGATCGACCAGCATTTCGCTCAGCGATATTTCTATGGGGAAATTTGAATTCTTGCGTGTCCGGCCAACCGCAAGCGTGCTGCCGCCGGTGCGCCGCGCCAGAGCATCCCAGGCGCAGGAGATTGGTTCTGCATCCGGATCGTTCGAATAACAGCGGGGCACCAATCGAACGAAATTGTGTCCGACCATCTCGTTGTCGCGGCAGCCGAACATCTTTTCCGCCGCCGGATTCATCGAACAAATCACGCCTTTGGAATCGACCGTGATCATCCCGTCGAGGATGTTTTCGATGATCGATTTGATCCGAATCTCGATGCCGCTCAGCTTGGAAAGCTGCCGCTTCACCAGGACATGGCTGTAACTGTTCGAAGCGACCAGCAGAGCGACTGCCAGCAGACAAAGCACACCCAACCCGGTCGTTTTCACGATTCGTTCGCCACTCGCGGCGGACGCTCGCACTTCATAGAGGGCCATCTCGTTTTTCTCGAAGGCGCCGATCCTGGCGCGGATCTCATTCATGAGCGCTTCGCTGTCACCGTTCGCGGTCAGGGCGAGCGCGTCGCGTCCCGTTCGTTTTGCTTCAATTTCGGGCGCGGCCGACGTGTCGATCCATTTTTCCACCTTGGTGCGAGTATCACTCAACAGAGCAACCTGTTCCGGGTTGCTGGCCACCAGGATGGAAAGGATTCCGTGATAGTTTGAAAACGCGGCTGTCGCGCGCTTGTAAGCTTCGACGAAATTCGCGTCGCCAATCAGGAGATAGCCGCGTTTTTCCTTTTCCATTTCCACGACCGACCGTTCCAATTTCGGCAGCAAGTCGAGGATCTGAGTCGATTGCGCGGCCCATTCCTGGTCGCGCATGCGCTGGTTCAACACGATCTGCTCTTCGTTCTGCAGCGACTGCAGGATCTCGCGTGCCTGGTCGAGAATGGAAATGCCGAGTGCGGAGTACGCTGGCGAGGTTGTTCTCTGCCGCGTTGTCATTTCCGGGATCGCGACCGTAATCAGCCATTGCTGCACGAATTCCTGCACCTTCATGACGCGTTTGCGCTGCGCCGGAGTGTTCAGGATCAGGTCCGTCAGATCGTCGATGCGCTGTTTGATTCCTGCGCGCCGGCGATCGAATGATTCTCGATAAGATTCGTCACCCGTGAGCAAATAACCGCGGTGGCCGGTTTCGAGCGCGGCGATGTCGTTCTCGATCACGCTGCTGAGACGGATCACATCGATCGTGTGTGTGCGAAGCGCTTCCCGGATGTGAGTGCGATAAGCGAGCAGGAGAAACACTCCCGCCAAGAACATGATCACGACCACGCCCGCGACCGTTCCGGAAAGGAGTTTTAAATGGAAATGCTTCTGGCTAAAAAGCCACGTCATCCCGCGGCCGAAAACGGCGAAGATACCTCGGCGCGTCGAGGTCCCAGGGGCAGAATCGTCCTTCTTCGGCATTATGAGACCCACGAAGCAAATACTCTGCCATGGCAAGCAGAGGAACTGATTCTAAAGCAGGCTCAGTACCGAACCCGGACGAGAAATAATCCGGCGGCTGGCGCTACCAATCTCGGGCTCACGAACGATCGGTCGCCGAGGCGTTTTCGAACCTCACCACGCGGCGACTTGCCACGACCGCATTCGACCAGCGAACCGACCATCAAACGCACCATCCGATAGAGAAAACCGTCTCCCGCGAACTCAAGCGTGATGCAGTCGCCGCGACGCTTGACCCGCGCGAATTGGATGGTGCGAACAGTGTTCTCGTTTGGGTGGCCACGGTTCGCGGCGAAGCTGGCGAAATCATGCTTTCCGACAAAAACCTGCGCCTCGTCCGCGATCGCTTCCAGATTCAGGTCGGCCGCCACCAGCCAGGCGCGGCCGAACTCCAACGGCGGAAGGATGCGAGCGTTCCAAACGCGGTAGCGATAAATTTTACCTCTGGCGGAATAGCGCGCGTGAAAAGCATCTTTCACATAGCGACAACGCAAGACTCGAATCGATGGGGGCAGCGATGCGTTTAATGCGGAGGTCCATTGTTCGGGTATCAATGTTTGCGAGACATCCGCGTGGGCCGTTTGTGCAAGCGCATGCACGCCGGCATCCGTCCGTCCCGCGCCTTGCACAGACACTTTCGTTTTGCAGATGCGCGCAAACGATCTTTCCAGATGATCCTGAATCGTGTTGCCGTTCGTCTGACTTTGCCAACCGGCAAACGGCTCCCCGTCATAGGCAACCGTAAGTTTCAATCTCGTCGCCATTCACTCGCGGGAAGATTGGGCGCGATCGAGATAACCCTGCAGAATCATTTGCGCTGCAACCTGGTCAACGATGCCGCGAGTGTGACGCGTCTTTTGTCCGGAATCCCGCAGCGCGCGGTTTGCCGCAGTGGTCGTGAGGCGTTCATCCAAGAGAAGCAGCTCACACGAGAGCAACGGTCGCAATTTGTCCGCAAACGCATTCACCTCTTCCGCTGCCGCACCCATTTCTCCGTTCATGTGCCGCGGCAGCCCGAGGATAACGCGCTCCACGTTTCGGGTTCGCGCCACCTCCGCGATTTTTTTTAGCGCCTGATCGATTCGCGCAGCCGGAATCGTTTCCAATGGATGCGCCAGCATTCCCAGCTCATCAGAAATCGCCAGCCCGATTCGCGCGCGGCCATAGTCGATTCCGAGGACGCGCCTAACCAGTGCAAAGCCGCTCATTGTAGTTCCGGCGGAAGTTTGCCGATCAGGGTTTTGATTTTTTCCGCCTGATGGCGATGACAAACGAGCAAGGCATCGCCGGTGCGCACCACGATGAGATTGTGCACGCCAAGCAACGCCACCTTCGTGCCCTTTTCGTCGAAGACGATGTTATTGCTCGAATCGACTGCGGTCAGATCGCAGTTGGCCGCATTGCTCTCGCTGTCATTTTTGAAATAAGACGCGACCGCTTGCCATCCGCCGACATCGTCCCAATCGAAAGCCGCTTCCACCACCAGCACGCGATCGGCTTTTTCCATGATCGCGTAATCGAAGGAAATTTTCGGTAGCTTCGTGAATCGACTGTTGAGCGCTTTCTCGAAATTGTTCGGCGCCGAAATCTGCGAGATGAAGCTGGCCAGCTCGGGCGCGTGCCGATTGAACTCGCTTAAGACCGTCGGCACCGTCCAGACGAACATACCCGCGTTCCAGCGGAAATTGCCCTTCCGCAGAAACGACTCTGCCAATTCCGTGTTCGGTTTTTCACGAAAGCGAATCACGTGATGAATCTCCGCGACCTTTTCCGTCGCCGATTGCAACTGCACCGGCGCGCCCTGTTCGATGTAACCGAAACCGGGGCAGGCCCAGGTCGGTTTCAGCCCGATCGTAACCAGCGCGCCTGTTTCTTCGGCTGCCGCCGCCGCCGTGCGGACCGTATCTTGAAACGCAGCCGTATCTTTGATCACATGATCGGCCGGCAACACCACCATCGTCGCCAGATGATCGCGCGCCGCGACCCAGCCTGCGCCGAGCGCGACCGCCGCCGCCGTATCGCGCTTCGCCGGCTCCGCCACAATATTCTCGCTCGGAAAATCCGGCAGCAGCGCGCGGACGGACGCTTCCTGTTCCACATTGGTCAGAATCAGAATTCGCTCGCATGGCACCAGGCCATCGAGACGCGCAACCGTTTCCTCGAGCAACGTCTTCTCCGAAATCAACCGCAGAAGTTGTTTCGGGCGCGTCCGCCGACTCAGCGGCCAGAAACGTTCGCCGCTTCCGCCGGCCAGGATTAACGCGAAAATGGTTTGCGACATGAAGATGAAATGACGCGCGAATCCATCACGCGGGGCTCGAGATTTCCCGTTTCTTTTTCAGCCCTCAGTCGTATAAAGGTAGGCGATGTCTCTTTCGATATCCATTCCGAAAACCTCCGAGCAACTCCCGCTCGATGGTTTGCTTGTGCTTACTCGCACCGCTTTTGGTCTCGGAATTGGAATCCTGGTTGCGGACAAGCTCAGGAGTCCCGTCCGGCAGGCGACCGCGATTGCGTTGGTTTCGGTCGGCGCGCTCGCCGCAGTTCCTTTGCTCGTGAGGCTCGCGATGGAACGGATCAATCGGCCCGAGTCCGAAAGAGGCAGCCGCAAACGGCTCCGTTCGATTCGGGACGATTACGGTTTCCCGTCGGACGACGATCTCTATTAGCGCCAACTGATCGTTCGCGTTGCATTCTGGCTGCGCTCCATCGTGTTGTAGCTGTCCGTCCTCGGCGGCCGAGCCCGCGATTTTAATCGGAACGTCTCGGAATATTCCTCCCGCTCTTGCTTAGAAGTCGCGCGCAGCTTACCGATGCCTCCGTCATGCCCGGTTCTGCTGCCGCCAAAAATTCTCTGCGCCAACGATGCCAGGAGATTGCGCTAGAGGAAGAAACGTTGCGCGAAGGCGGCGGGAAAGCGGGCCAGGACCGGCAGCATAAACTCGGACGCTTATTCGCGCGCGAGCGGATCGCGCTCTTGCTCGATAAAGATTCGCCCTTCTTCGAAGTAGGATTGTGGGCCGCCTACAAAATGTATTCGCAGTGGGGAAATATTCCCGCTGCTGGTTCGATTGCCGGCATTGGTTATGTCGCCAGCATTCCGTGCATGGTGATTGCGAACGACGCCACCGTGAAAGCCGGCGCGTTCTTTCCACAGACGGCGAAGAAGCTCATTCGCGCGCAGCGGATCGCTTTCGAATCGAATCTTCCGATCATTTATCTGGTCGATTCCGCCGGCGTCTTTCTGCCGATGCAGGACGAGATTTTTCCCGATGAGGACGATTTTGGCCGCATCTTCCGCAACAATTCCGTCATCTCCGCCGCAGGCATTCCGCAGTTCGCCGCCATCATGGGAAACTGCGTCGCGGGCGGCGCGTATTTGCCGGTCCTGTGCGACAAAATTTTGATGACCGAAGGCAGCGGGCTCTATCTCGCCGGGCCTTCGTTAGTCAAAGCCGCCATCGGTGAAATCATCGAAGCGGAAGATTTAGGCGGTGCGAACATGCATTCCGAGATCAGCGGCACGGTCGATTTCAACGAGAAGGATGATCCTTCCTGTCTTAAGCGCTTGCGCTCGTTAGTCGCGCTTCTTCCCGAAGCGGAAGCTGTCAAAGGCGCGCCCAAACCAGAAACCTTCAAGGCCGCGAAATCTCCCGACGCCGTTTACGACATCATCAGTCTCGATGGCCACAAGCCCTACGACGCGCGCGATCTTCTCGATTCGATCATCGATCAGGACTCGTTAGACGAATACAAGGCCGACTACGGCAAAACGCTCGTCACGACTTACGCGCGCATCGCCGGCCGTCCGGTCGGCATCGTAGCCAGTCAAAGGCAACAGGCGCGCACGAAAAAAGAAGGCATCCAAATGGGCGGCGTGATTTATCACGACAGCGCCGACAAAGCCGCGCGCTTCATCATGGATTGCAACCAAACTGGTCTGCCGATCATCTTTTTCCAGGATGTCACCGGCTTCATGGTCGGCGGCGCGGCCGAACAGAGCGGAATCATCCGGAGCGGCGCGAAGCTGGTCAACGCGGTCAGCAACTCTACCGTTCCGAAAATAACCATCGTAGTCGGCGGCTCATTCGGCGCCGGCAACTATGCGCTCTGCGGCAAAGCCTACGATCCGCGCTTCATCCTCGCCTGGCCGAACTCGCGTTACGCCGTCATGGGCGCCGCACAAGCGAGCGACACAGTCTTCAGCGTCCTGGCTCGAGCCCGCGATCGCGGCGACAAAAAATCCACGCCCGAAGAGCTCGAAGAACTACGCGCGCAAGTGAAGTCGAGCTACGAAGAGCAAACCGACATCCGCTATGGCGCCGCGCGCGGCTGGGTCGATGCCATCATTCAGCCGCATGAGACGCGCGAAGTACTCGTTAGGCTATTGAGCTACGTTTCGCGTCCGATGCCGAAAGCCCGCTTCCACATGGGCGTAGTGCAGGTCTAACGAGTAGTATCCACGCGCGCGACCCTGTCTCCGGGGAGCGCACGCTTGTAGCGTGCTGGTGATGGCATTCTGCGATCACGAACTTCGTAAGGATATCCTCGGCGTGACGTGAACACCAAAAAGGTAGTGATAACGGAACACCATCACAAGATGCCACAGGCGTGCGCCCCAGAGATAGATCGTGGCTCCTTCTTCTCAAATTCCGTTTGGAAACACCCTTGTCTCGGAACTCTTTTTCCGATGCTCGAACGCCAACCTACTGCATCACAGAAAAAAGCGCCGGAAGATTGCTCCTCCGGCGCTCTGCTAAACAGCTTGGTTGGCTCTTAGTTGTAGCTATCGGCTATGTCAGTCTCCAGGGCCAATCCCGGGCCGCCTTCGGGCACCGCCGCGGTTCCTGAGACCCCAAAGACCAAGCCAGACGCGGCGGTGATGCTCAGCGTTCCGGCGGTGGTGGGGCCATCTTGAAAAGTTCAGGTACTCCAAATTCAGAGGCACTGGGCCGACCGGCGACTTAAAGTCGTAGCCGATGAGACTGGCGTTAGAACCACTGAGCGCAGGAGGAGCACCTCCGGTGCTGACTACGATGAACCCGTTGGCCGGGTTATCTGAGAAGGATAGCGCGAGCGCAGTCCCCGTCCCCACGCCGGCGATGCTAAATGCGACGCCTGCCGGGGTAAAAAAAGCAAAGCCGAGCTGCATCACTTTGGCGCTATTGTAGGTTTCGCTGAAAGAAAAAGCGGCGTTGTTGAAATTGGTTCCATTAAGGTTACCTGAAGCGGTGCCCGAGAACGTAGCCGTGAGAGTGTCCGCCCGGGTCGGACCCACTGCGAGAAGAGCCAGGCAAATGGAAAGGACTCGGACGAAAGATTTGCGGCGCGAAGTGGAGGGGGATTTTTTCATGTTCAAGGGGTTGGGGAGAGTCTGTTCGGGGCGGGGGGCGTCGCGTCAACTGTCAAAGGTCCTAGGCGGACATCATTCCCGAAGGTTGGCTGCGCGAGTGAGGCGGAACCGAAACGCGCCCAAGGACAGGAGCGCAAGGATGAGCAAGCTGATGCTGGAGGAACCTTCTGGGACAGCGCTGGTGCGAAAAGCAGCAAGCCAACTCCCGGTATCCCCTGCCTCCCGAAAGGGCTCGATGTCAAACAAAATGATTTGGTCGTTGATGTCGTTGTTTCTCACTTGAATCAGACCACTAAACATGTCGTTAAACACTTGGTAGCCGCTGATGTTCATCGAGGTAATGAAGGAGGAGTTCCAAACCAGCGGGCCGAGAAGGGTGGGCGCAAAGGGTTGGAAATGAAAGGTGCCGTCGGGAGTGGTAATGAAAGATTGGGCCAGGTCCATGTTAGCGAGGCTTCCATTGGCGTTAGAGGAAGAATCGAGAAAGATTTTGCCACTGAAGCCTGGAGTGTTCGTAGTCCAGTCATACTCGAAAGGAAACTGGGCCTGGACCTTGTCGACCGCGAAGCAACAAGCCAGGACTATCGCGAGGAACCAACAGATTTTTGGGGATTTCATAATGATTCGCGAGTGTTCCCAAATGAGAAACGCGCTGGCAAGTGAAATTCTACGCTTCGAAGGTTGAAATGCTCCTTGTGAATCGGGTTAGCGCTAGCGGTCGATCATAGAAGGAAGGAGCCAATGCTTTCCTTGTCTCTCCGGTCGCCTCGGAAAAGACTGCGGTTCGCTCAACAACACTGAGAGGCTCCGGCCAACCGTGCTCGCAGTGCGCAGAGCGCGCCGGAGACTGAGGAGACTCAGCACTCGATCCCGAGGAGAAGCGCGCTGCTGCAAGTCTCGGGTATAGCCGCCGCCGACTGGTTGACTGAGCTACTTCAAGTCGTCCGGGGAAGCGGTAGGGCTCAGCGCTAACTATCGACACAAAGCATTGATAGGCGGCTCGGACTGCTCTGCTTTGGATTCAAACTGTCGGGACCGTTCCGCCGTCGATGCGGAGATTCCTGCCGGTTATAAATCCGGCTCGCGCTTCACAGGAAAGTGGCCGCGTCGGCGACCTCTTCCGCGCGGCCGACGCGAACCATCCGAAGAGGCAGAATGCGTGCGCCGTCGTTAGTAGATCGGTTTTAGGACCATCCGACCGTAGGCAACGAAGGCCATGAGGAGGCCTAGCACGACGCTCATGATAATGGGCGTGATCTCGCGATACTTCACGTGCACCCCGATGAAGACGAGGCTCTCGATCGCCAGGACCGTGGCGGCCACCACCGTAAGCGCCGGATGCCAGTGGAAGGCGGCGGGGACGATCAGCCCGAGCGTGCAGATGAGTTCTAGTAGGCCGAGGACCATCCAGGCTTTTCTCGGCAAGGCACCAAAGGACCGGACATCCGCGCTTACCTTGTCGAACATGAAGACCTTCATGACGCCCGACGCGCCGTAGAGAAGCGCGGCGAGAACCTGTAGGACCCACAACAGGATGTTCATCGTGTAGTCGGTGTCCTATGGGGCGCGCAGCAATTATGCAAGCCAGCTTTCGCGTTGAGGGTAGGGACAGCGCGCTGCGCTGTCCGACGATATGGTATAAGCTTTTAGATTATGGAACGTCCTTCGAACGTGCCACGCGCATCGGACGCCGCAGCGCGGCGTCCCTACCGTGAGGATGGACCGCGGATTCCGGTGCGCCCGCGCAAGACGTTGCCGCATGAGTTCCCATCCTTTGTCGATCCAGCGAAGGAAATCTTCTTCATCACGGTCTGCTGCCAGAAGCGCGGGGTGAACCAACTCGCCCGAGAGGAGGTTGGCCCGCCCTTAATCGAGACGATCCAACATCGGAACGAGAAGGACGTCTGGTGGGCGCACCTCGCGATGATCATGCCTGATCACGTGCATTTACTCCTTTCCTTTCCGCGCGAGAAGCGAATCCAGGTTGTTATGAGCAAGTGGAAGGAATGGACCGCCAAGTCGCTGCGCATCGATTGGCAGCGCGACTTCTTCGAGCACCGCTTGCGTCGCGATGAGAGCTATCGCGAAAAGGCGGATTACATTCTGTTTAATCCAGTGCGCGCAGGTCTGGTCTCGAAGGTCGAAGACTGGCCTTACGTGTTCGTAGCCAATCCGCAACGGTAGGGACAGCGCGCTGCGCTGTCCGAAACGTGCTGCGACAACAAGCGACATCCGAAGAATACTAGGTGCAGCCACACCCATCGGACGCCGCAGCGCGGCGTCCCTACCTAGGGACTACCTAACGAGTAGTGGCAAACTCTTCGGCAATCGCGTTGTTCATTTCGATTAACGGATGCAGTTTGATTGTGGGTTCAACTCCGCGTTGTGACAGCGCGCGCAGAACTTCTTCGGTCGGGATGTTACCGACCAGGTCGTCTTGCGCGAAAGGACAACCGCCCAGTCCACCGATCGCGCTATCGAAGCGCCGGCAACCGGCGTCGTAGGCCGCGAGGATTTTCGGCATCGCCTCCTCGTGCGTGCTGTGGAGATGCACGCCCACGTCGCATCGATCGCAATCGCACTTCGCGGTCGCTACCACGCGACCGATCAAGTTCGGAGTGGCCGCGCCGACGGTGTCCGCGAGCGAGATCGAACAAATTCCGAGCGCGGTAATTTTCTCCGTCGCTTCGACGATTTTTTCTTCGTTCCACGAATCGCCATACGGATTTCCAAACGCCATCGAAATGTAAGCGACCATCTGCAATCCAGCCTCACTCGCGCGCGCCGCGATTTTCTCGAGCATCGCGAAATTTTCGCCTAACGACTGGTTCTGATTCCGCCGCAAAAAAGTTTCCGAGATGGAGCAGGGGAACCCAAGCGTCGTCACCGCGCGCGTAGCAATCGCGCGCTCCGCGCCTTTTTCGTTCACGACAATTCCGATGATCTCGACGCCGTCGTGCGCGCCGAGCTGCGCGAGCACCTCTTCGCTGTCCGCCATTTGCGGGATCGCTTTCGGCGAAACGAAACTGGCCGCGTCGATGTGTTTGAAACCCGCACCGATCAGAGCGCGCAAATATTCCACTTTCCGCGCAGTCGGAATTTGCCCCGGCAAACCCTGCCAGGCGTCGCGGGGACATTCGATGAGCTTGACGGATTCCATTTATGGCGAGGAGCAACAATCACCTCGTTGACGCCCCCGAGGGCAAGTCTTTACAGTGAAAGTATGACGGCGCCCGCAAAGAGTGAGACGAAAAATGCCGTAGTGCTTGAGGCGGATGCGCGGGAGAAGCTGGATCTTTTACGGGGCGAAACACCTCCGGCAGTTTTTTTGGATCGGCTTCTGGCAGACGAACAAGGCCGTCGAGATAAGGCGGACTATATTTGTCAGATGAACAACGCCTACACCGAAGCCGTTGCCGAGGAGACGCTGCGGGTGAACGAGTCCTACCCAGTAAGTGACGAATGAACCTGGGCCTGTTTACCTCGAAGAGAGGCACAGACCTACCGAATCTGGTTTCGCTTCAAGATCCACGATTGACCGCGCTCCCCACACTCCTCGTTTGTCCGCTCGTTAGCGACCTTACGCAAACTCCCGCTCGCGTGCGGCTGCACTGGCGAGGTCAGTCCTACGTTGCTGCCTGCGATCTTCTTCGACCAATTAATCGCAAACTCTTGATTAACAATGAGCTTTGCTCCGCCTAATTCACCTTTCCCACTCTGATTCGCTATGTCTGTCCTTCTTGTCGAAAAACAATCCTCGCAAATCACAAGTGTCACCCTGAATCGTCCCGAGCGGCGCAACGCACTGACGATTGAGTTGATGACGGAACTCACCGCCGCGGTCGAAGCGGCGACGGCCGATGAAGCGCAACGAATTCTGATTCTGCGCGGAGCAGGCCAGGCCTTCTGCACTGGCCTCGATCTCAAGGAGGTCGGCGAACCGGAAAAAGCGCACGAGTCTGCCGGTATGATCGCGAAGACGCTGCTCGCGATTAGCCAAACAAGATTAGTCACGATCGCGGCGGTCCATGGCGCGGCCGTGGCCGGCGGGGCGGGAATCATGTCGGCTTGTGATTTCGTCGTGGCGGCGGAGCGAACGAAGTTCGGTTATCCTGAAGCCAGGCGAGGATTGGTCGCGGGATTGGTCATGACCTTTCTACGTCGGCAACTTCACGAGCGCGACATTCGCGAATTGCTCCTGACCGGCGAACTGATTGAGAGCGCGCGGGCCAAAGAGATAGGACTGATCAACCGCGTCGTTCCGCGTAACGAGCTAGACGGCGAAGTGCAAAAACTGGTGAGCGCGATTTTGCAGAACGCCCCAGGCGCATTGAGCAATTCGAAACGCCTTCTGGAACAGCTTTGGTCTACATCTGTGAAAGAGGACATCGAGCGTGCGCTCGCCCATCACATGCAGGCTCGTGAATCGAAGGAAGCTAAGGAGGGCGTTGCAGCTTTCCTGGAAAAGCGGTCTCCGGGTTGGGCCGTCCGTTAAATCGCGCAATGCCGAAATCGCGCACGGTCGAGGCGCCTGCCGAACTGCTCTCCTTTCTTTTCGCGCAGTGGCCCGATCTGAAGAAGAAACAGATCCGCAACTGGCTCAAGTTCCAGGCGGTGATGGTGAACGGGCGACCGGTCACGCAATTCAATCATCCGCTCGTCGCAGGCGACACGGTGGCGATTCGTTCCGATCGTTTTGCCGTTCCGAAGACTTCGCTTGCCTCTGGGATGAAGGTCTATTTCGAAGACGCCACGCTGCTCGTGATCGATAAGCCGGAAAATCTGCTCAGTGTCGCGAGCGTAGCCGAGCAGGAGAAAACCGCGTATTTCCAGCTAACGGATTACGTGCGCCGCGGTCAGGCGCACGCGCGCGATCGCATTTGGATCGTGCATCGACTCGATCGCGAAACCTCCGGGCTGATGATCTTCGCGAAAACCGCAGAAGCGAAACAAGCTCTGCAGACGGGCTGGGATCAGGTCGTCAAAAAATACGAAGCCGTGGTGGAAGGAAACCTACCGAAAGGGCAGGGGACTTTCGATTCGCATCTCAACGAAACAAATCCATTCCGAGTTTACAGCGCGCCGCAGAGTCCGGAAACGCGACACGCGGTCACGCATTTTCAGGTGTTAGCTCGCGGACAAAAACGAACGTTGGTCGAGCTGACATTGGAGACTGGGCGGCGCCATCAAATTCGTGTCCACCTCGCTGATGCGGGTTGTCCGGTGGTGGGCGACGAGAAATACGGATCGAGGACTAATCCTTCGCATCGCCTCGGACTGCACGCTTGCGGGCTGAAGTTTGTTCATCCGGTGACGCGAAAAGAAATGAGTTTCGAATCGCCGCTGCCGAGGGAGCTGGCGCGCCTGGTCTAACGAGTGAAACCGTTTCGCAATCTCGCCGAGACGCGCACGCCCGATGGTTCGCGCCTCAGCCTGCACGAACACGACGGCGAATATTTCATGAAGCTCAACAGCCGTCAGCTCATGAGCAGCACCTCGACCACATCGGAGATTTTGCTGGCCGATAAAGCCATGCTCCAGCCTACGCCCAAGGCCAGTCGTCGGGCTTTGATCGGTGGACTTGGGCTTGGGTTTAGTTTGAAGCGAGTCCTGGATTTGATCGGAAAAAATGGCGTGGTCCAGGTGGCGGAGCTGCTCCCGGATGTTGTTTCGTGGAACCGCAAACTGCTCGCCGGTTTAAATGGCAAGCTGCTGAACGACAAGCGCGTCGAAGTGTTGATCGAAGATGTTTTCGCGGTCATTCGGCGCGGCGCGCACGCTCAATACGACGCGATTCTTCTCGACGTCGATAACGGGCCGACCTCCTTTGTCCAGAAGAAGAACGCGCGGCTCTACGAGTGGCGGGGACTCAAGCAGATCTTCAATGCGCTGAAACCGGGCGGGCGCGTCGCCCTCTGGTCGGCTGAACCCGAGCCGGATTTCCCCGGCCAGTTAGTTCGCGCCGGGTTCGCGGCCGAAGAACATCCTGCGAAGGCGCACGAGCGGGCCAAGCGTTTCGCGCACATGATCTACGTCGGCGAACGGTATTAAACCTCGAGGCAAGATTCCTCACCCGGGGAGCGCACGCTTGTAGCATGCTGGTCTCCGCCTTCTGCGGAGACGGATTTTCTCTTTCTCGACATTGCATGACAGCCCTGCGTGGTACGAAAGTTCGTCTCGGCAGAATGCCGAAACCAGCACGCTGCAAGCGCGCGCTCCCCAGATTCGCCGGCGATCACTTTGGATATTCCGCGGTCGCGACAGTTATGCCGTTCGCCAGACATTCCGGGCATAGGCGATAGTTCTCGTTCTCGCGCTCAGCGTCCTCGGAAAGCATGAAAAGTTTGTGACACGGATCGTGCAGGCAATTCACGAAACGACTCGTTAGGCGATTGGTGTGCGCGCAACGCCCGATCTGCTTCAAGCCTTCTTCCACCCGCACCGTCATGCGTTGATCGAAGACAAAACATTCGCCCTGCCAATGCTCGTTCCCGAATTGTTCCTGGTAGGTGACGATGCCGCCGTGCAATTGAAATACGTCGTTGAATCCGCGGCTGCGCAGTAACGCTGACGCTTTCTCGCAACGAATTCCGCCGGTGCAATACATCAGCACCTTCTTGTCCTTGAGCGCGTCCAAGCGCTCGACGTAGCCCGGCAGATCGCGAAAGTTTTCGATCTCGCACACGACCGCGCCTTCGAACTTTCCCGCATCGGATTCGAAACGGTTTCGGATATCGAGCACGACCGCATTTGGATCTTCCTCCATCATCCGTTTCCACTCACCGGGCGAGAGCTGATTATCGTGATCGGGCGTTAAAGGCCCTGCGCCGAGGGTCACAATCTCAGCGCGCACTTTCACCACCAGCTTCGGGAAAGTAGCCGCGGTGCCTTCGCTGTATTTGAATTCCACATCGGCGAAGCGTTCGTCCGCATTCAACGCGGCGACGTACTGCCGAATCGAATCTGGAGGTCCGGCGAGAGTTCCGTTAATCCCCTCGGTCGCAATCAAGACGCGGCCCTTCAATCCTAGCGACGAGCAAAGCGCGCGTTGGGTCTCGGCAAACTCCTTCTGCTCCGAGACCGTGACGTATTTGTAGAAAAGAATGACCGACCAGCGTTCCGGCATTGTTCCAGAAGGAGCTAAGGGTTGTGTCATTCCGAGTGATCGAAGAATCTCTGACTATTTCCGGGCGCAAGTGTTCCGAAATAGTCAGAGATGTTTCGCTTTGCTCAACATGACAAAGGAGAGGTCAGCGCCGAGCGAATGCACGACCATATTGAATCGGTGCGTTCACATCCGCGCCCAACTCCTTGGCCGCATGCAGCGGCCAATAGGGATCGCGCAAAAATTGCCGCGCAAGAAAGACCATGTCACCGCGTCCCTCCTGAATGATTTCATTCGCCTGAACGGCATCTGTGATCAGGCCGACTGCTGCGGTGGGAACGTTTGTTTCGCGACGGATACGTTCCGCGAACGTCACCTGATATCCCGGCTCGAGCGGTATTTTGGCTCCGGGCGCCGCGCCGCCGGACGAGCAATCAATGAGATCCACGCCTAACGACTTCAGTTCCTGCGCGAGCGCGACTGACTGATCGGCGTCCCATCCTTCATCAATCCAATCGGTCGCCGAGATTCGGACAAACAATGGGAGTGAGTCTGGCCAGACTTTGCGCACAGCGGTTACGACTTCACGCGTCGCGCGTGTCCGATTTTCAAACGAGCCGCCGTATTCGTCGGTTCGTTTGTTGCTCAAGGGCGAAAGAAACTCGTGCAGCAAATATCCGTGTGCCGCATGAATCTCCACGACCTTCGCGCCTGCGCTCAGCGCGTGTCTCGCCGCCTCCGCGAAACCCTGCACGATGCACTGAATCTGAACGCGATTGATTTCCTCGGGAACGATATCGCCCTCTTTGAACGCCTCTGCGCTTGGCGCGTAAATCGGTCGCCAGCCACCATCGCTTTCGCCAACCGGATTTCCGCCGTCCCAAGGCGGTGACGTGCTCGCCTTTCGGCCCGCATGCGCGAGTTGCATGGCCGGGACTGCGCCTTGTGCCTCGATGAACCGAAAAATACGCGACAGCATTTCAATTTGCTCATCGTTCCAAATCCCGAGGTCCTGCGGGCTGATCCGGCCATCGGCCGTGACCGCGGAAGCTTCTGTCATCACCAAGGCCGCGCCGCCGATCGCACGACTGCCGAGATGCACAAAATGCCAGTCATTGGCGAAGCCATCGACACTCGAGTACTGACACATCGGAGAGACGCCGATGCGATTTTTCAAATACACATCGCGAAGTTGAAGGGGAGTAAAGAGAGCAGTCATCGTGACCGGGAAGTCGCCTAAACGTAGCACAGATATTTTACCTGTGGGGATACCGGCATCTCGCTCGGTGTGTTTGCCGCGACAGAATCACCGGGCTAGAAGCCCGGTGTCCCCACAGGCAGGATGCCTATGCTACAGCAAGGCTAGCTGCGCGCTCTCCACCGTCTCCAACGACGCGAAACGCACGCCGACTCCGATTAACCGAACGCTCTTGCCGGTGCGCGCGAAACCTTCGTGCAAAAGAAGACGAAAATTTTCGATCGACAATGAAAGTCCAGCTCGTTCCACGGTCGTGCGTGTGAAGTCGCTGAATTTTATCTTCACAAAAATCTTCGTGATCGCGCGGTTGTCCGCTTTCTGCGCCAGCTCGGCCGCCAGTTCTTCAAACAATTCCGGCAAGCGTTCCTCGCATTCCTCGATTGTCTCAAGATCGCTCGAGAACGTTTCTTCGTTGCTGAGCGATTTGCGTTCGCGGTCCGGCTCAACCGCGCGGTCGTCGATTCCGCGGCACTGATCGTAGAGCTCCAGGCCAAATTTGCCGAATTGGGTCACGAGTTCCGCGCGCGAAAGTCGCTGCATCTCCGCACAGGTCTTTATGCCTAACGAGTCCAGTTTTTGTTCCGTGACCGCGCCGATTCCCCAAAGCTTCCGCACCGGAAGATCGGCGATGAAGTCGGCCACATCTTCCGGGGCCACTTCGCATTGGCCATTCGGCTTGTTCATGTCGCTCGCAATTTTCGCGATCAACTTGTTAGGCCCGATCCCGGCGGAAGCGGTCAATTTAGTTTTCTGGAAGATCAAATCACGAATCACTTGCGCGAGCGGACCCGGTGCGCCGGGATGCGCGCTCACGTCGAGATAGGCTTCATCGAGCGAGAGCGGTTCGACCAGGGTCGAGAAGCGATGCAAGACTTCGCGGATGATCGCAGATTCACGGCGATAAACATCAAAGCGTGTCGGCAACAGGATTAAATTCGGGCAACGTTGCAGCGCCATGAAGGTCGGCATCGCGGAATGCACGCCAAACTTACGGGCCTCATAGTTACAGGTGGTCAGGACGCCGCGACGATCGCGTGCGCCGCCGACGCCGACTGGTTTGCCGCGCAGCGCCGGGCGATCGCGCACCTCGATCGCGGCGTAGAAGCAATCCATATCGAGATGGATGATGGCCCGTGGTTTTGCCGCTTCCTCCATGGGGAAAAGTCGCTCTAAGCTCGCGCATGTCCATTTCGCCGGCATCTCTTCTCGTTATCGGCGGAGGCCCGGCCGGACTGCGTGCGGCTGAGGTCGCGAATACGAATGGCGCGCAGGTAATCCTTTGCGACGCGCAACGATCTGTCGGCCGAAAATTTCTCGTCGCGGGGCGGGGCGGGTTGAATCTCACTCATGGCGAGCCGGTGGAAAATTTCCCGTTGCGCTATCGAGATCACCCCGAGCGTTGGCAGGACTTGTTAGGCGAATTCAGCCCGGACGATCTGCGCGCCTGGGCGACGGAGCTCGGGTTCGAAACCTACGTCGGAACGAGCGGGCGGGTCTTTCCGCGCGGACAAAAAGCTGCCGCGCTTTTGCGCGCCTGGGTGCGTCGATTGCGCGAGAGCGGAATCGAGTTCCGAATGGGATTGCGCTTCAAATCTCTCGCGCGCGAAGGGGAGCGGTGGCGAGCGGGTTTCGAGAATGGCGATCCGATCGTTTGTTCCGCCATTGTTCTCGCCTTGGGTGGCGCGTCATGGCCTGAGACAGGTTCCGATGGAGCGTGGCCGGCGACCCTTGCTGAACACGGTGTGAGCGTTACCCCGTGGTCGCCCGCAAACTGCGGCTGGGAAGTGGAATGGCCTAACGAGTTCTTAACCCGTGCCGATGGTCTGCCGCTGAAGAATCTCACCGTCCGTGCCGGTGATGAAGAAGGCTCGGGCGAACTGCTCATCACTCGCTATGGCCTCGAGGGTGGCGCGATTTATCGGCTCGGCGCAATCCTGCGCGCGATGCCACAGCCGCAGATAGAAATCGACCTGAAACCACAGCTTTCGGCAGACGCGCTTCGCTCTCGCCTAACGAGTACAGGCAGCGGGCAGGAATGGTGGCGGACCTTGAAGTTAAGCGAGGCGGCGCGCGCAATACTCGAATGCTTTTTTGCGCCCGACCTCCAGGAGCCAGAACGATTGATCGAACGAATCAAACATTTCCCGCTTCGCTTGCGCGGGCCGCGGCCGATCGCGGAAGCCATCTCATCCGCCGGCGGAGTGGGGTGGAGTGGGCTGGATGAATCGCTCATGTTGCGCAAACTCCCGGGCGTCTTCGCGGCCGGCGAGATGCTCGATTGGGAAGCGCCCACCGGCGGTTATCTGCTCCAGGGTTGTTTCGCGACCGGAACGCGGGCCGGTCGGGCTGCAGCGGAATTCGCACGCCGATCCGCTTGAAATTTTTCCTGCACTGCGTCCGTTGCGTTGCCTATGTCCGTCAACACAACTCGCGTCTTCATCGTCCGGCACGGCGCCACGCTTTTGAGCGCAGAAGATCGTTTCGCAGGCGCGACCGATGTGGCGCTTTCCGATATTGGCCGTGAACAAACGCGGCATCTTGCGCAGCGTTTGGGTAGGGAGAAAATCGTGGCGGTTTATGCCTCGCCGCTTGGCCGCACCATGGAAACGGCGCGCATTCTGTCGGAACCGCATGGACTGGCGGTCACAGCGCGCGACGGTTTGCGCGAAATTTCCCACGGACATTGGGAACAAATGACGCGCCACGAAGTGGAAAAGCGTTTTCCGGAAGAGGCGGCGGAATGGGAGCGAGATCCTTACACCTTCGCACCGCTCGGTGGTGAAAGCGGACTATCGGTCACAGCGCGAGCACTGCCGGTCTTGATCGATCTGGTCCGCGCGCATCACTGCGAAAATGTCCTGGTCGTGTCGCACAAAGCGACGATTCGTTTGCTCCTCAGCTCGCTTCTCGGCTTTGATCCTCGCCGCTATCGCGACAATCTCGATCTGAAACCGGCCTCGCTCAGCATCGTCGATTTCAAAGATCCGACCCGCGCGCGACTGACATTGTTTAACGACACTTCGCATTACACGAAGATGGGAAATGCGATCCCGAATGTCCCCGGCGCGCAATTGTCCAAAGCGTGGAACGATCAGGCGGTATAGCCTTGGATTGAGGAGCGCATGCGACCCGCATGCAGTTTTTGGCGACTCGCCAAAAACATCTGGGGGCATGGCCAATCCTGAAGACCGCGGACAGCCTAACGAGTGGTGCTCGCTTCTTTCGGAATCTTAAAGCTCTCTATTTCCTGTTTGATGTCGTGCACGAAGTTTGCCGCGCCCGCACCGTTCACGATGCGATGATCGAAGGTGAGCGAGAGCGTAATCACTTCTGCGGTCTCGTATTTTTTGCCGTCGCCGAGCATTTCGTGATGCGCGGAGCCGATGAACAAAGTGCCGACTGATGGCGGCACCACGATGGGCGCGGCTGCTCGCACACCGAAAGCCCCGAGGCTGCTGATCACGATCGGTGCGTTGACCGCGTCGACGCGACCGCCGCGAGTTTCCTCAACCGTGGCGTTATATTGCTTTACGAAATCCGGCCAATCGCGCGTGTTAGCTTTGGTCACAACGGCGGTGGCGAGGCGATCGTTGTCGAGCGAGACAGCGATGCCGAGATCGAACGCCTCATGCTCCACGATGCTGTCGTCTTCCAGCATCATCCGCCGGAAAGGCGCGTGTTTTTCCATCGCGCGGACCACTGCCCACGCAAGCATGACGGAAGGCGAAGCCGCGGCGTCACCTTGTTTTTTCTTCCCGGTTTCACGCGCAATTTTGATCGCATCCCAACGCGCATCGATCTGCAGATTAGCCGGCACGACGCGCCCAAGCCGACGCGTGATCGTGGGCGATAACGCTGGCTCGATCGCACTTGTTTTGCGTGACGGGGTCGGCGCATTCGAGCGCACAGTACTCGCAGGCGACGCACCATTTGCCGAAACCTCCGCAGCAGCTTCGAGTTGGTCCTCCAAGGCGGAACCGGTGCCCAAGACTGTGCCGATCTCCTGGCCGATATCGACCGTCGCGCCCACTTCTGTTTTCCATTCACCCATCGTCCCTGCGAACGAAGACTCGATCGGGTAAACGGCCTTGTCGGTCTCTACTTCGCAAAGCGGATCATCGAGCTCGATCGAGTCGCCGGGCTGCTTGAGGAGAGCGACCACTTTAGCGTTCCGAATTCCTTCGCCCATGATCGGGACGACGATCCCTTTTGCTGTACTCGGGAGCGGTGATCCCGGCCGTTTGGTTTCCAAGTTGGGCGCTCGACGGCCGGGATCAACGGCCGCGGCTATATTCTGCGTACTCGTCTCCGTCGATCGACGAAGCGCCGCCACAATGCGCTCGACGTCAGGTAATGCCGCGTATTCGTAGATCGGGTTATAGCCGATCATCACATTTTTTTTGCTCACTAAAATGGGCGGACTGACGAGTTCCCTCCAGATCTCCGGCTGCGCCGCGATGTGCGAGATGATCATCTGGCCCACGCTGCAATTTTCGCTGTCTTCCTGCACGATGACGAGGCGGCCGGTGCGCCGGACCGATTCTTCAATTGCCGCGCGGTCCCATGGAACGATCGAGCGCAGATCAAGCAGATCGATGCTGATTTCGTCGCCAATTTTCTCCAGCGCTTCGAGTGATTTCTCCACCGTGTTGCCCCAGGCGACGAGCGTGACATCAGAACCAGCGTGCCGTTTCCGCGCGACGCCTAACGGGACTGCTTTGACAGGCTCGGCGGATTCGTGTTCCGCCCAGAGGAGATGTTTCGGAATGAGGACAAAGGTCGGATCCTGGCAATGCATCGCCGTCCAAAGCAGACCAGCTGCGTCTTCGGGCGTGCTCGGGATGGCGAGATTGATGCCGGGAAAATGCGCAAGCGCCGCTTCATTCGCCTGGCTGTGCCACAAACTTCCGCCGGGGAGATAAGCGCCGTAAGGCGCGTAGATCACGACCGGGCAAGTCCAACTGCCGAAGGAACGCCAGCGCAGGGTGGAAAGATTCGTCACGAGCTGGTTCCAGCCCGGTCCGATGAAGTCGATGAATTGTAGCTCGAAGACGGGAAGCTTGCCGTAGGATGCCAAACCGCAGGCCACGCCCATGATGGTCGATTCCGCGAGGGGCGAGTTGTAAACCTGCTTCGGAAATTCGGTCGAAAGTTTTTGCGTTAATCGAAAGACACCGCCCTTCGGATCTTCCACGTCCTCCCCAAAAATGATGCGATCTTTACTTCTCGTTAGACCAAGACGCAGCGTTTTGTTGATCGTGTCGCCGATGCGGTACTTGCCCGCCGGCAGCACTTCGTCGTCTAACTGCGGAAGCTCGCCCGTGACCTGCAATTCCAGTTCGTCCGCAGTCGGATCCTCGGCGCGTTCTGCCTCGGCAAATTCCTTCCGAATGCGCTCTTTGATTTCTTTGTCGAGCGTCTCGTATCCCTCAGCGGAGATTACATCCTCGGCCATCAGACGCTCGCTCCAGACGCGCAACGGATCGCCTTTTTCCAAATCCTTGAGCTCTTCTTCACTGCGATAAAGTTTGTGATCGTCGGAGCTGGTATGACTGGAAAGGCGCTCCATGTTCACCCAGAAAAAGCGCGGACCCTGGCCGGCCCGCATGGCTTGGAAGGCTTCCGCGCCCGCGTCGTGGATCTTCTGCACATCGGACCCGTCCACTTCCAACCAGTCGTTAGGCTGGAGAACATCGAGCGCGCGTGGATTGATTTTTCGCGTCGGACTGCTGATGCCGTATTTGTTGTCTTCAACCACGAAGAGCACCGGCAGTTGTCGTTCTTTCGCGAAACAAACCGCCTCGAAGAAGTCGCCCTGGCGCGTAGCCGCGTCGCCGATCGTGGTGACGACGACGTTCGGTTTCCCATCGAGCTGTATACCCCAGGCGATGCCGCAGGCGGGAAGGAGTTGCGAGCCCGTCGGCGTCGGAACACTCCAGATCCCGCGCGAGGCGTAGCTGTAATGCGATGGCATTTGGCGTCCGTGGCTTTGCCCTTTGCGTTTCGCGAAATAATCGAGCGCCAATTCGCGTGACTCCACGCCGCGGCTCAGGACGATTCCGCGGTCGCGATAATACGGGACGACGTAATCGCCGTCGCGCATCGACAGGCCGAGCGCGGCCAGGCCTTCATGGCCCATCCCGGAAACGTGGAAATGGCCTTTGCCCTGGCGATTCAAATTCTGCTCGCGCAAATCGCCGTGCCGGCTTTCGAGCAGGATGGTGAGAAGCCGCAGTTTATTTTCTTTGCTCAGGGCAGGCATACCTCATCGACTCTTACCGTGCCGGAGGAAGTTCTCAACACTCGTGAAAAGCCATCTTCAGCATGTCATCCTGAGCGAAGCGAAGGATCACTGACTATTTCCGGTAACTCAGCGCGGAAACAATCACAGATCCTTCGCTTCGCTCAGGATGACAGTGTAAGGGGGGGCGATGAAATTCGACGGCGTCATCGCGCGCTACCGCGCCTATCTTCCTGTAATCGAGACGACCCCGATCGTCTCGTTAGGCGAAGGCAACACCCCACTCATTCCATGCCCGAAACTGGCGGCGAAAGTCGGCCGCGGCTGCGAAGTGTATGTGAAATATGAAGGGCTAAACCCGACTGGTTCATTCAAGGATCGCGGCATGACGGTCGCAGTCTCGAAGGCGATGGAGGGAGGGATCGCTGCTGTGGTCTGCGCCTCCACCGGCAACACTTCCGCATCCGCCGCCGCCTACGCGGCGCGCGCGGGAATTCGTTGCGCGGTTATTTTGCCGGCGGGAAAAATCGCGAGCGGCAAAATGGTGCAGGCCTTTGCCTACGGAGCAAAGGTGGTCGCGATCGAAGGAAACTTCGACGACGCGCTTCGTCTGGTGCGGCTCCTTGGAAGTCGATCTGATTTCGCAATCGTCAATTCAATCAATCCGCATCGGATAGCCGGGCAGAAGAGCGCGGCGTTCGAGATCGTGGAAGAACTCGGAGACGCTCCGGATTTTCATCTGCTTCCAGTCGGCAACGCGGGAAACATTACCGCGTATTGGGCCGGCTACGAAGAGTATCACTCGTTAGGCAAGGCGAGCAAACTTCCCTCCATGCTTGGTTTTCAAGCGGCCGGAGCGGCGCCGATTTTTCATCGCAGGGTGGTCGAACAACCCGAAACAATCGCCTCCGCTATTCGGATCGGCAATCCGGCGAGTTGGGAAGCGGCGACTCGCGCGATCACCGAATCTCATGGTGCGATTGACATCGTCACCGACGACGAAATTCTGGAAGCGCAACGCTGGCTTGCAAGTCACGAAGGAATTTTCGTCGAGCCGGCCAGCGCGGCTTCCATCGCCGGATTGTTTAAGTGCGCGGATGCATCGCGGCGTCCGGTTTACTCGTTAGGCAGAATAGGCGAGGGAAGCCGGATCGTTTGCACCGTGACCGGCCATGGCTTGAAGGATCCGGAAGCAATCCGGTTCGTAACCGAACCTGCGGTCGCGCCTAACGAGTCCGATGTTCTGCGCGCGATCGGATTCTGAGAAGAAAGAATCGATTCAGAAACCAGGGAACCAGGATGGTGAAATCAAAAAACGCATTTCCAGCTTTCCGATCTCCTGATTCATTTTTTATTCCTGGTTTACTGGCTTCCGAATTCAATCTTCTTTCCCTCCCGCTTCCATGCGATTGATTGTGCAGAAATACGGCGGCACCTCGGTCGGCAATCCCGAGCGAATCCGCAAAGTCGCCGAGCGTTTGCTCGAAACCCAACGCGCCGGAAATCGCGTAGTCGGCGTTATCTCGGCCATGTCGGGCGTAACCGATAATTTGCTCAAGCTCGCGCGCGAGGTCTCGTCGCGTCCCGACGAACGCGAGCTCGACATTCTGCTCGCGACCGGCGAATGCGGCGCGGTCGCGCTCGTTGCCATGGCCGTGAACGCGCTCGGCGGCCGCGCCATTTCCCTCACGGGCGCGCAAGCCGGAATCCTGACCGATCGCACGCATACGAAAGCGAAGATCGCAAACATCAGCCCGAAGCAAATTCACGAACTGCTATCCGACGATTACATCGTGGTCGTCGCTGGCTTCCAGGGACAAACCCTTGAAGGCGAAACGACCACGCTCGGACGCGGCGGCACCGATCTGACCGCCATCGCCCTGGCCGCAACGCTCGGCGCCGATGCCTGCCAGATTTACACCGATGTCGATGGCGTCTTCACCTGCGATCCGCGGGTAGTCGGCGACGCCACCAAGATGGAAGAGATCGCGTACGACGAACTACTCGAGCTGGCTGGAGCGGGCGCGAAAGTGATGCAGTCGCGGGCGGTGGAGTTTGCGAAGAAATTCGGGGTCGAATTCGAAGTGCGGTCGAGTTTCAATCGCAATCCCGGCACGCTCGCGAAAGAAGAAACGCGCAGCATGGAGGACGTGGTTATTCGCGGCATAAGCATCGAGCGCAAGCAGGCGAAAGTGACGCTCGATGACGTGCCAGACCTTCCAGGCGCGGCCGCCCGCATCTTCAGCACCGTCTCTGCCGCAAACATTCTGGTCGATATGATCGTGCAGAGCGCCTCCGATCGAAACACGACGGATCTCTCGTTCACCATCCACGAAGCCGACTTGCCGCGCGCCGAAGAACTGCTCGCGCCGATCGTTAAAGAGATTGGAGCCGCGCGACTGATCTCGCACGGAGGCGTCGCCAAGTTGAGCGTGGTCGGGATTGGGATGCGCTCGCATTCCGGCGTCGCCTCGCGGCTCTTCGACTGCCTCGGCAAAGGCGGGATCAACATCCAGCTTATCTCCACCTCCGAAATCAAAATCGCGGTCGTGATATCCGAGGAAGATGCGACCCGCGCCAGCCAGCTTACGCACGATGCGTTTGGACTCGCGAATTTCGTAGCGGTGAGAGCGTAGCTCAGCCGGTTCTAGCTTCAGCGTTCAGATCCCGCCACAGATCAACACGGATGTTCGCGGATCGGGTGTTCCTTCTCGCACTCTTTCACGAGTTAGCTGGGGTGACCTTCGTATCGCGTTGGCTTTAGCAGCCAGCCGATAGTCAAGATCGCTTAGCGACGCCAGCAGCGCAGTGTGTCGATAGAATAAGGAAGCACTACAACCGGTCGCGGTTCTATAACGGCTGCGGCAAAAACATATCCACTTGTAATTTTATGCTAGCCATAGGGCTTTTATCCCGCCAACGTTTTTGGTGAACCCAACATCGGCTTCGTCGCTTATACGGTGAAGCCGTCAGCGCAGCAACTAATCCCCCCTTGGTCTTATGCATAAGAAAAAACACGCAAAAATCTCGTGCCTCTTCGCAGCGCTCTTCACCTTGTTCTGCCTCGCCGGGATGACCGGCAACGCCCGCGCCGCCTTCGTCGTCTATATCTGTGACGATGCGCTCTGCACTGGCGGCGGCGACACCATCGTCATAGACGGAGGAGCCGGCGACAATTTTCCAGGCTCGACCTTACCCGGTCAGATTAACGCCGGCGCGTTTAACGTCGGGGGCTTCTCCTTTGCCACCAACATCGGTCAAAGTAATCCTGTCATCGGCTCATCCTCACAGCCGCAGCTCGATTTAACTTTCAGCGCTGTTACCAGCGACAACGGCACGCATACCATCTACCTCTACGCGAGTAATACAGACTTCCTCAGCGGTAACACATTTCTGCTTACCCTCGGGGGCACTCAGCCACCGGCGGGAGGAAATAATTCGATCACCGGCAGCGCTTACGGCGGCAACTCCAATGACAACTTGAACCTGGCAAGCCTTCTGGCGACCAATACCACCTCGAATTCGCCTTATGGGTTCTCCGTTGGCGGAACTTTTTCTCCCGGCACCAACCCCTTCGGACTGACCATCGGGCTCATGGTCACTCGCAGCGGTGCTGGCACCACTACCGGCGATCTCTTCTTGAATGTGGTTAACGAAACGTCCGCTGTTCCCGAGACTGGTAGCAGCGCGCTTCTCACGGGGCTCGGAGTGCTAGGTCTCTTCGGTCTCATGCACGCTCTGCGTCCCAGGGGCGCAGCCAGCCGCGCTCTCTGAGCGTTGTTCCGCGGATAATCGAAAGCGCACCTCGGCGTCGCCGTAGTGGGGGAGGGCTAACGCAGGAGCGTCAGAACCTGGCCTCGCTTAGCTGCCTTTCACGCGCGCCATCCATCCCTCGCGCGCACCCTTCCAATCTTTATCCACTGCGCTCCATCCGATGTTTTGCTCAAGCTCGAGGAGGAGCTTGGCCGCTTGCGTGTCGGTTGTCACATTCTGGCATTCCTTCACCCAATCCGGCCGGCGGGCCGCCCACTTCGGGTTAACCGCTTTCCATTCTACATTCTCCTCCAACTTTAATAGCTGAATCCCGACGCAAGCAGCCTCATCGCAACCGCTCGTCTTGGTCACCCAACCAGCACGCAAATCCTTCCAGGCGCTGCTGACCGCGGACCATTGGATGTGGGACTCCAACTCGACCAAAGGCTTTGCCGGGGCGGCGGCAAGAGCGGAATCGAGACCGGTAACGAGCATTGACGCGGCGATGATGAGAAGCGCGAGCTGCTTCGCGCGCATGAAATGGTCAACAAGAATGGTCATGTCATCCGCGGTAGCAGGATGCTAGCCACCAATAATGTCCGGCTGTTGGCTCGACCTCCGGCCATCGTTCATCGCGGGCCTGCTTTGTCTTTATGAATAAGAGGGAGGCCGAATTGTGCCCTCGAAATGAGACAATAAGATCGATTCTGGGGACGTAAAAATCTGGTTCGGAAAACTCCGCGGTTCCGAGGCGCCGCTTGAGTTTGAGTTCGCGGCCGATACGCTCGGATGCAATGCGGATTGAACCGAAGAACGTCCAGTTAATTGGAAGCGAGCTCGCGATTGAATGGAACGATGGGACCGAATCCTATCTCTCGTTAGACTTTCTTCGCCGCGCCTGTCCATGCGCGGCCTGTGGCGGGGAGCCCGATGTCCTGGGAAATATCGAGCGGCCGGAGGTGAGTTACACAAGGAAAAGCTTTATCCTGCGCGGCTGGAACCTTGTCGGCGGCTACGCGATTTTGCCACGTTGGGAAGATGATCATGAAACAGGAATCTACTCTTACCAATACCTCCGCCGCCTTGGCAAAACCGTGGCTAGTTGACTCGCTTGCTATTATCGGCCTGCAAATGACGCGCATCTTGAAAGGCGGGCTTCTGTTTTCTCTCTTCCTGGTCTGCGCCTGCGCTCTCCTATTCGCGCACAACTTGCGTAGGAGCTTACCCGCGCCCGCGCCGCGGGAATTGTTTGCGATTGTAAACGAACAGCTGATTGCTTTTCGTTCGGCCGATTTCCGCGGCGCCTATCATCATGCCGCGATTGCCGTGCAGCAAAAGTTCACGCTCCCGCAGTTTGAAAAAATGGTGCGGCAGAATTATTCCGAAATGACGCGGGCGCAACGAGTGGAATTCGGAGTGGTGCGAATGCAGGGTGAGAGCGCTTCGATGCAGGTTTTCGTTTTCGCCGATGATGGTTCGCTGCGTGCATTTCTCTACAGCTTTACCAACGAGGGAGACTCGTGGAAAATCGACGGCGTAGAAGAACTGGCGCGGGATCGTTCTGGTCATCGACTCGCCGGCACCCACGCCTAAATCGGGCGGACGCGCTTCCTATTTTCAAGAGGTCCGGAAGAGGTCTCAGCTATGGGATCGTGACTCGCAGTAACGAGGTGTTTTCCGCACGTGGCTGTAGCGCGCGGTCCTTCAAGCTGGCTGGCACGAGGAAAAATTCGCCTGGCCGAAGGTCAACTCCAGCGCACGCTACCGCCCCGGTTAGACAAGCGACAATCGCGAAGCTTCCCTTCGGCCCGGCCTCCCGTTCTTCTTGGAGGAACCACTTTTCAACCGCGAAAAACGACTGCCTAACGAGTGATTCACCGTTCGGAGAAATGAGCGAAGGCTCGTGATCATGGAAATCGATCGCGCGAAACGCCTGCTCGAGATGCAGGTGCCGCGGAGCGCCCTTGGCGTCGAGCCGGTTCCAATCAAAGACTCGATAGGTCGTGTCGCTATTCTGCTGGATTTCAACGATTACGTTCCCCGCGCCAATCGCATGGATGCGCCCGCTGGGCAGGAAGACCGCGTCGCCCGTCGCGACCGCCATCCGATGAACGTGCGTCTCAACCTCATCACGCTCGATTGCTTTTTCGAGCTGCGTGCGAGTGCGGCCTTCCTTTAGTCCCAGGAAAATTTCCGCCGCGGGATCCGCGTGAATGAGGTACCAAAACTCGCTCTTGGCTTCGCCGCCAAGCTCCTTCGCGATTTTCGCAGGTGGATGCACCTGCAGCGAAAGTTTGTCCTGCGCATCGAGCAGCTTGATTAAGAGAGGAAAGCGTTCGCTCTCAGCGAGACCGCCAAAAATATCCGCGCGATCGTGTTCCCATAATTCATGCAACGTTTTTCCGCGCCGCGAACCCGAGCGAACCACGCTCTGGGCCTCGGCACGGTCGACAATTTCCCATGATTCCCCGATGGGAACTCGAGGGGGCAGACGCTTTTGGTAGAGCGTCTCCAGCCGGCGCCCGCCCCAGATCCGCTCCATGAAGATGGGGTCGAAAACTAACGGCTGAGTCAATGGCATCGGATGAAGCGAGCGGACGCGGATCATAAACCTCCACCTTTCAAACGCAATTTAGCAAACCTGGCGCAGCGGTTACAGTGAAACAGTGTTGAAGATGAAGCCCGGACCTTTCGTCAGACTGTGGATGCCGGTGTTTTTTTGGATGATGTTCGTTTTCACTGCTTCGACCGACGTCATGTCAGCCGAGCACACCTCGCGATTCCTGGAGCCGATCCTGCGCTGGTTCGCCCCAGAGATTTCCGCCGCAACTTTGCTCGCGCTTCAATTCTTCATCCGCAAAATGGCACACCTGACGGAATACGCAGTCTTAGGAGCGCTGCTTTGGCGTGCGTTGCGGGGCAGTTTTTCTGCGACCCGGAATGGCCTGCTTGCAACCGTGGCCTTTCTCGTTGCTGCGGTTTTCGCGGCCTCGGACGAATTTCATCAATCCTTCATCCCTTCCCGAACCGCGTCACCACGCGATGTCATGATCGATATCTGCGGAGTGATTGTTGGGCTCCTGATTTATCGAACGATTTGCCCACAGTCCTCGACAATTATCCCAAGCCAGACCACTCGTTAGGTACGTGCTTGGA
The DNA here is from genome assembly GCA_964236815.1 of uncultured Chthoniobacterales bacterium. Taxonomy (GTDB): domain Bacteria; phylum Verrucomicrobiota; class Verrucomicrobiia; order Chthoniobacterales; family UBA10450; genus JACCTI01. Next base: position 958 of record CAXSFN010000002.1, on the reverse strand, counting down.
TAAACGTTCCCGAAAAAAACTGGGCCTGGCTGGGCTCGAACCAGCGACCCTGCGCTTATCAAGCGCATGCTCTAACCAACTGAGCTACAGGCCCGGAATTTTTCGGCTCGCGGGAGCGAAATCGGAGAGGAAGAATTAGCACGCCCCGCATCCCGCGCAACGCCAATTCCCCATTCCAGAAAGTATAAATTGAAAATCGGGAGGTGAGACATTAATCAACACGAACCTTCTTTGCCTCCGCCGGCGAGCGGCAAACGACGATTTTGCGACGTGTGGCGAGGCGGTGATCAGATGGCTGAGAAGAAAAACGTAAGAAAATCCCGAGTAAAGCTGAAGGACTTACCGCCCCGAAAAGATGAGAAAGGTGGCCGCGGCGGATTTCTTTCCGCCAACGACCCGCTGCCCATTCCTCCGCCAGGATTTTTCGCTGGCGCGAGTCCGGAGAAAAGGGACGAGAGACGTTAAAACATCTCACTATCGTTACTGCGGTTGCGCGAATTCAAATTGGCAAAATGCTTTTGAAGCGCGGGCCGTTTGGGCCGACCGACTTCCGCATAATTTCGCTCATCGGGATAGACCGCCGCATGAGACGCTTCGCGAATATGATAGCAAGGGGGGTCCAAGCGGCGCCTTCATTCTTGAAGAACAAATGGAGGCAAGGGGATTCGAACCCCTGACATCCAGCTTGCAAAGCTGGCGCTCTACCAACTGAGCTATGCCCCCCGCTTGGAATGCCGATTGTAGAATGCCGAATGCGGAATGCAAATGCTCATCGCTCTCTTGTCTGTCGTAACGATCGTTTTCGCCAGAAATCTCGCGCCGAAGTTGATAGTTGCGCCGATCGTTGCCTCTCAGACAAAAAATGCCGGACGGCGAGGAGCTCGCTGTCCGGCATTCTTACTTGTCAGCAATCAAACAAAAACTGAATTGTGCGCTACCGTTTCGTGTTTCTCTGAGC
>CAXSFN010000001.1:54365-155008 GCA_964236815.1 uncultured Chthoniobacterales bacterium | reverse complement strand
ACGGCGCATTCGTCTAGTGGTTAGGACACAGCCCTCTCAAGGCTGGTGCACGGGTTCGATCCCCGTATGCGCTGCCAGGAATCCCCAACTATGACTCTAAAAAAGATTCGATCGCTTCTAATCCCGGCGCTCCTGATCGCGTGCGCGACAATCTCCAACGGCTCCGAGCTCGAGAAAAACCAAAAGGAGTTGGCTGCCGTGAATCCATTGTTGCGGCTGGTTAACATTTCGGGCCGCGCGAACGCTGGAACCGGAGAAAACGTCTTGATCGGCGGATTTATCATCACCGGCTCTCAACCCAAACCTGTTATCGTGCGCGCAATCGGTCCCTCGCTCAGCAATCGCGGCATTGCCTCTGCCATGCAGGACCCGACCTTGCAATTAGTACCGACCAACGGTCCGGCGATCTTTAACGACGATTGGAAATCTGACGCGGCAAATGTGCAAAGCACTGGCCTAGCTCCCGAAGACGATCGGGAAGCGGCGATTGTCCAGAACCTTCCACCCGGTCCTTACACAGCAATAGTTCGAGGTAAGAATAATGGGACCGGAATCGCGCTCGTGGAAATCTACGACCTCAGGCCAGATAGCACGACTTTCCTGGGCAACATTAGCAGCCGCGGATCGGTCGGAATCGATGACAAGGTCTTGATTGGTGGCATCATTGTTCAGGGAGAACTTGCGGCTAGAGATATGCAGGTAGTTGTCCGCGGTCGCGGACCTTCTCTTAGTTCCAGCGGCGTGATCGGCGCCTTGCAGGATCCGGAACTTTCGCTGGTAAACGCGGACGGTGTCGTGATGGCAGCGAACGACAATTGGCAAGACACCCAGGAAACTGAAATCAACAATAGCGGTCTCGCTCCTACCGACATTCGTGAATCCGCGATTGTCGTCGCACTGCCGCGTGGATCTTACACTGCTATCCTGCGTGGTAAAAATGGCTCGACCGGCATCGCGTTGGTCGAATTCTACGACGGACAGATTTAGTTAGAAGGAATTGCGAACTCCGCACGAGGAGTTATCGCATCAAGGATCGACGACCACGCGGTAAAATCCCTGCGACGGCAAAGGCGCGCTGTCGGTAAAAGTGAGTGTGGTCCCAGTTGTCCCAGTCTGCAGTCCTAGGATGTCGGAAAAGGCGGCAGCGCTAGGCGCGGCCGCGCGCTGGAGCTGATAGGTGTGCATGGTATAGGAGTCGATCATGACATGAATAGCTCCGCCGTTGCGATCCAGCTTTTTAATTTTCACGACGCGCGAATCCAACAGGATACCGTTGTTTACGAACCCTCCCGGGGAGGTGAAAGTTCCCGTAATTACATCAAGTGTGCCGTTAGTAACCAACGACCCGCCACTGACGTTAAGCGCTGCACCGCGCCGAAAGCGCATGATACCATTATTGGTCACCCCGTTAGTTGCCGTAAGGGTGCCGGCGCTAAGAGTAACCACGCCGTTCGCTAGGACAGTTAAAGGCCCGTTCACGGTAGCGGCCGCACTAAATGTAGCTCCGCTTTCAATAGTGACCGCAGCCCCGAAGGTTCCCGTTCCGTTCGCTGTGCCGTTGATATCGGAGGTTCCGGCGATAAGACCATTGACGGTTAGCACACCGTTGGAGGCTACTAAGACGAACGAATTGGCAAGCGACCCACCAAGGGCGACGACGAGCGTCCCGCTATTGACGCGCGTGTTCCCGGAATAAGTGTTGGCGCCGGCTAAAGTCAGTGTTCCCGCACCTTCCTTAGTGAGTCCTCCACCAGTGCCCCCGCTTGTTCCCCCATCTTGTAGAATCCCCCCGACAAGCGTACTCAGATCGTTCCCACCGACGCTCAGGATCTTCCCGCCTAGAGCGAAGATCCCCCCTCCTTCGATCGACCCAATGCTCATACCCGTGTTTGTAAGTCCGCTGATATCGAACATCCCCCCGGCATTGGTTACAGCCCTGGCCGTTCCGCCACTGGATGAATCAAAAAATCGCGTCGCTCCGCCAAAAGCGCTTCCGACTTCAGGCCCGTTTGTTGTCAAGGTGGCCCCTTGAGCGGAAGCCTCATCTAGAAATCCAGTAATACCCCCTTTTGCGTTGGGGGCAGATCCACCGCCGGTGGTTATGGTGGAAGTCCCCGCATTGCTGGATGAGGTGAACTGCATCAACCCGCCGTTTGCGCCGGTAATCGCTCCCCCAGTGTTGCTGAGATTGGCGGTCCCGGCGGTGGCAGAATCGAAAAAGAATACGCCGCCACCACCGGCACCATTCGCCATGCCTCCACTGTTCACGATCGTGGCGTTCCCAGCCGTGGCACTGGAAGTAAAATAGATATTGCTGCCAGACCTAGGTCTAACCAGCCCTCCCACATTGGTAAGTGTCTGGGTTAGGCCCGAAGTATTAATCACACCTATACCTGTCAACATAAGGCTGCGATCCTGCAAAACTGCGATCGTGTAGGAAGGCGCATCGGCTTCGAAGGTTAGCGAGGCGGGAGATGCAATCGTGTCGAAATCAATCGCCGTCTGCGCGGAAGGGCCGAAAAGGAGTTCATCTCCCTCCATAGGCACGCCGGCAGACCAGTTGTTAGAATCGGTCCACGCTGGTCCCATTCCCGCGCCAGTCCAAGTGTCAGTCGCAATTACCGCCGCTTTCGATAGGACGAAGAAGGTAAAGAAGAGGCAAAATCGATATTTCATTCAAAGTGCCGGGTCTTGTTTGTCGGCAAATCAGTGTCGTACATTAGCACTTGAAACACAACTGCCGCCGGCTTTCACCGGCGGCAGCTTTTGTTCTGGGATGGGGAAGCGAGTCCTGTCGCGGTTATTCGCTTAACAGGACGTAGGAGCGGGTTTCAGCATGCCGGTCTAAGCCGCTTTCACACTCCGACGGAATAGGAAAACTCCCGCTACGCCGACTCCAAGAAGAAGCGCAGTCGCTCCTCCTTCAGGTACGGCATCGGTGTATTGATTGTCGCTAAAGCTCTCCACCAAAAGGTTGTAGCTTTCGCCAATTCCTCCGTTGCCGGCACTAAGCGTATTATTGATAACGATAACCAGGCTCGTGCCCGCGGGGACTAATACCTGGAAGAAGACCGCGTTAGTGCCAAAGCTGTTTCCCGAGAAGCCGGCGTCTCCGAGCCAATTCACGTCGAGGCCGCGGTTGGTTCCTGTCGAGCTAGGCTGATAGGAATTCGCGTAGGCTGAAACAAACAGATTCGACTGGTTCGCGGCCGAGCCGAGATCGAGCAATGAGATTTGCACGAATCGTCCGTTCGCGATGGCACCTGAGTTAATGAAATAGCTATCGTAACGGTAGGTAGTGGTAGGATTGACGATGCCCGGAAAAGTTTCCGTACCCACCCAATCCTGTGGAAGACTGTTGCGGCTCAAGCGCCCCTGCTGCGTGGGGTCAGTGTTTGTTATCGTACCGTTGACGTTCAGGACATCGGTGGCGGAAGCAGTCGCGCAAAGCGCGAGCGCTACGAGTACGGAACCGAAGGTTACGTGGAGGGATGTTGCGATTTTCATAGGTGTTTTAGGAAGGGTCATTAATCTCACTGTCGTTGCCAGCACTTTTACCTAGCCCGGACAACTTCAGGACGCGCTAGTTCCGGACGAGTCACTGTAGGAGCGGCCACTGCGATTGCTGCTTGCACTGCCTGTGCAGCCATCACCACACCCACTCCGCCGTCCCGATCGACCCCCGGTGACATGTTATCAAGAGCGGTGCTGTGAAGGATCGCGCTGATCTGTGTGTTCGTTAGGGTGGGCTTTGCCGATAGAACAAGCGCGGCAATCGCGGCTGCATGAGGAGCAGCCGCCGAAGTGCCGAAGAACGGATTGAACCCTGCAGTCCGTGTGGTCACGCCATCAGCGGCGGTGAAGTCGGGTTTCTGCAGCGTCTGGCCCCCGTTGGTTGCGAAGAGGAAGTTCCCTGGAGTCAGCGGCGTGCCAGTAGGTGTGAAGAATATTTTACGGAGGCCGTCTGAGCTAAAGGTCTCAATCGGGTTGTTTGTGCCGTTGAACGGCTTCGTCCCGGTTCCAGCGCTATTCCAATAGGTAGCCGCGACGCACTGCGTGTTCTGAGCAGCATTATGCCCGTGCGTCTGGCCGGAGGTATTAATGGCAAGAACCGCTTCACCGAAGAGCGATTCTAAATGCATGGCGCGAAGCTGACTGCCAGCCTTGCGGACGATAACCAGACGGTCACCGGCAGCCGGAGAAGCAGCTCCCGCTTCTTCAATCGGATCCTGCGTGCCATTCTGGGTATCAATCGAGAAAGCTTTCAGGGTGGTCCCTGCGGCGTTGGTAATAAAAAGATCGTAGTCATTCGTTGACCCGCCGATTGGATCTGCCCAGAAGAGAATTCCCGCGTCGGCCGCTTGCAACATCTGATTCGACCGCTGAGGAACAGCGGTGGTGCCGAAATTATGGACAATCGCGCCGGTTGGATAAGGCGTCGCGCTCGCACCTGGATTAGGTGTCGGTCCTGTGTAGGGGCCGCCGTCGAAAAAATCTCCCTCCCAGGTTGTGGATGTTCCATCGGTCTTGCTTCCCGAATTACCTGCGGAAGAGAAATAGATACCACCAGTAGCGACATAAGTGTTCACTGCCTTGGCAATGGTAGCGTCCTGAAATGGGAATTCATCGGAGTAACTCACGTCGTCCACGACCACTTTGCAGCCTGCAGCTCCGAGGGCGACAATGTTCGCCGCAAATGAAGCCTCGCTGGTGAAGGCAGTCGCGAAAAATACCTGAGAGCTCGGCGCCAAGTCTTGGATGATTTCCATCATGGCAGTTCCCTCGTTCGACCCATTCGCTGGGCCTTGTTGGCCGGGAAGAACGGTCGTTCCCGGGCCTAGGTCGCCGCTAGCCATCAAGGCCGTGACTTGCGCCGGCAGGGCACTATCGGACAACACTCCGACCTTCACACCGGCTCCTGCGATCCCGCTGGCAACTACTTCCTTGGCACGATGCGAGACGAAAGCCTGGGTGGTAAGCGATCCCGCATTAGTTCGCGCGATCGCAGGTTCCCGAATGGAATTTACATCGCGACGCGCGGCGAATGATTCCAGCTTCTGCAACGGCATTCTCGCGTCAACCAAATCGTTTGATGGCGCCACAGCATCGACAGAGCCCCCCGCTATTTCGATCGCACGAAGCATCTTGTTCGTAACGTCTCCGCGGATCGAGACGCGGACCAGAGCATCAACATCGGTAACTGCGTCATGCGGGACGGCGTCGAGGAAATTGGACGATTTGCCCAGGGCCTGACGGCTCGCGATGACGAGCTTAGTAGAGAGCTTTTGTTCTCCCGGGCTGAATGACGCTTTCGTTTCTAGAATTCCGTCAATCTGCTGTTTAACCGAATCGCTGATAGCGTTGGTCTCAGGTGCTTCTTCGGCGAGTGCCGGAAGGGCAAAAGAAACGACGACTGCGGCCCCGACGAACAATGTCTGCCAAGAAAGTGTGGAAGAGCGCCGCAGAGGTGAGTGGTTTTGAACTAGATGGGATTTCATCATGATGCTTGGGTCTTGTTTACGCGTTAACTTGGTTCGTTTTCGAATTCAGCTCCTATAAGCCACTAGCGTGCCACCTGAAGGTGTCCGCGCCTAGCTCAAGGGCTTTTACGAGGCAATATTGCGTATAATATTTTTTTGGAAGATCGAAAGCTTCTGCGGCCGTTGAGACAAACGTAAAATGCTCCGACAAAACTGCCCTTGACAGCGCGTCATGGCTCAAAATCAGCCGTCCATGTGCGCTAAAGATTCCTAGTTAGAACGCCATGAGTCACTAATCGAATTACAGCTAACCCCGAAGGACCGAACTTTCGCGGGCCGGAAGTTATCCTGAAGTCTAGAAACTCGCGCTCAAACCGCAGGAATAACGATTCCGGGAATACGACCGGAGACCAAAATCGGATTCGACTTCGGTATAAGAATAGCCGGCATTGGCAGAAAAATGACGGTTGATTGCATAACTAAGGCCAAGAGAGAAATCGAGCACATCCTCAGCGAAAGAGGCTCGCAATCCAGGAAAGAACTCCGCACTCTCGTTCTCGTTATGCTGATAGCTGCCACTTAGAGAAGCGCCGATGCGGGGCGTCAACGAATAACCCGCCTGCAAGCCTGTTCGGAAAGTCAGGCTAGCGGCAGAGTTTGTTACGTAAGACTCCTGCGTTCCGTAACTCGCATTCCAGCTGAGTGAGGTCTTGCTGCCCGCGGCATAGCTCAAACTGGCTTCGGCATGAGGACTGAAGCCGTCATTACCTTGCAAAAGAGGATTATCAGTCGAACGGAACTCAGCGCCCGCGCGAAGCGTCCCCTGCAGTCTCGTGCTGATAGTGTGATCGAAACCGATCAGGAATGACTGGGTGTGCGAATTGCGATCCGCGCTGTCATAGTCGGCGAGGGAAATTCTATAGTCAGCCACGATAGTCGTGACTGGCAAATAAAGGTAACGAAGCGATTGACTGAAGGAATGGTCGACCCTGTTCTGGGAAGACCCCACCGCGTTGTCGTCGTATAAAACAGTCGCGATCGAATAGCCCGTGACGGTCGAAAATCGCGGCAACCATTGATAGGACGCGGAAAAAGAATCAGCCGTACTGAAATAGTTTCCCGCCCTCCGATCAATACTGAGGTCGCTCGTAAAATCTGGCTCTGCCTGATAATGGACATCCAGCGTCGCCGTTACCGTCAGGCGAAGATTTACCTGATGGGTCACACTAAGAGACAAAAAGAGGTTGGGATCGTATCGGTTGTTTTCCACTTCCGGATAATAAGTGAGTCCAGTCCCCGTACTGAGACTTGCCCGGGTCCGAGAGGTACCGAATTCGTAGTTAAGATTGATGCTTGCCCCCGTAAAAAAGGATCCTTCCTTTTCGCTCGTAGTCGCGACGTTTTCATCGTAACCAGCATTGAGCGAGACGGAGACGCGCACGGGAAGCCGCCAATGCGGCACTGAGGGTTCACCGCCGTTCGTTCCACCGCTCCGAAAGACCTCGACGGTGGGTCCGTCCTGCGCTCTCGCGACGGTCATTCCCAGCAACAAGAGGATCGCGCCGGTCGCAACAGGTAACAAAAAATTGCAAGGCGGTCGAGTCATGACGGTCATTTAGCGTACCCTGCAAGGTGCCAATGGAGCAACGGAAAAGCATTTCCTCGAAGTCTTAGTTGCCGCGAGGCCTTTTGAGCAACCATTACGCGATAAGGGGGACCGGATCCCGCGAAATAAAAAGCCGGGCAGGGTTTCCCCTGCCCGGCCGGTGTTACTTTTGTAATCTCCCCTAGTCGGTCTGCTAGGCAGATTGGAGTTTTCGACGCAGGACTTCGACGCTAACCAGCGTGATGCCTAGTAATGCCAGGGCTGAACCGCCTTCAGGAACCGCGCTTGTGTTCGCCGCGAAGCTGAAGGTTGACGCAGTCCCACCATCGGCCTTGTTGGACTGGAAGCTCCACATACCGCTGGTCGGAGTGAATCCGTTGCCAGTCAGGATGCCAGTTCCACTGATGTCCAGGAAGAAGTTGGTCTGGGTGTTGATCGTAGAGGTGAGCAGGTTGAACGTGAATCCGCCGATAGACCACAATCCGGGTTGAGGAGTCGAACCAGGATTGAAGATATAATTGGACGCAAAGGTCGCTGATTGGCCTGCTGTGATCGGAGGTACTCCGCCCGTGGCGAAGGTTCCAGTCGGAGAGCCCGATACCGTGGCGCGATTGGCATTGTTGAACACATCAAAGAACGTGATCACCCGGCGAGCCTGGGCCAACGAATTAACCGGGTTGCCGGCAGCGTCGCCAAACTGAGCAGTACCACTAAAGTTGATGTTGCCCGTGATGGGAACAGCCGACGCGTGCTGGCTGAAGAGTCCGCAGCCGACTACAACCGTAGCGGCAAGGACGAAGAGTTTAGCTGAGATAGTTTTCATTATTGTATTTCTTTCTGTCTTTTGATCCTCGTAAGAGGAGATGAGGTTAGTAACTTCGCCGTGTAATAGCACGAGCGGTGCCACCTTTTCTGTAGCATGGATAAGCTACTTGTGACCAATGATTTACACTTTTTAGAAAACCAAAAACGCGTCGCACGAACCTACGAAAAGCGTAAGATTTTCCGACGGAAATCATTGCGGCTTCTTCTCGAAGGTTTCAAGAGTTTTGCGAGCCTCGGACACCTCTGGCTCGCCTAAGCCGGCAGCGATCGCCCGCTCCAAATTTTCTTGTGCCTGTGCAGTCTGTTTGGTCTCGGCGAGGGCCATTCCGAAATAGTAAAGCTGGCGGGCTCCCAAGGGCCTCTTGCGTACGCTCTCCTGAAAGAGCTGCACTGCTCGGGAATTTTCCTTCTTGTGAAAACTGGCTTCTGCCAATGTGGCGGCGAGTTCTGGGTCCTCCGTGAGCGTTTTTCGCGCGCTCGTGGCGAGCTCGTACGCCTTCAGACGGTTGTTGGGCTCTTCAATGTAGAGCGCGGCCAATCCTTTTTGCGCAGGAGCGAAATCGGGAAAGCGCGCGAGCACATCGCTCAAGACCTTAACTGCCGCATCTTTTTCGCCCCTCGCCACTTGGTTTTTCGATTGTACCATCAAAGCTGGGACGTAGACAGCGTCTTCTTCTAGAATAAGTTTGGCTTGCGCCTCCAGTGCGGCCGAATCCCCTTCTCCAATTTCCGGGACGAGCGATAGAAAATTTCTCGCATCATGAGCCTCTGGAGACTCGGGATTGGTTTTCACAATCCGCTCCATGGTTCTCCGCGCCTCGGCTACCTTGCCAATACTGTAGGCGACCCAGGCGAAGTCTTTAAGCACGGCAACATCGTCGCTCAGTTGGCGTGAGCTTTCCTGCAAGAGGCTGTAGGCCCCGTTGTAGTTTCCCACCTGATAAGCGAGACGACCCAGAATGGCTGTGGATCGCGCATTCGCGGGTGCGAGTTCGCGGGCTTTCTTTGCTAACTCTATCGCGCGATCCTTTTTCTTGAGCGGCCCTGCGTAAAGCTGCGCCAATTTGATTGTAGCTTCAGTCAGCTTGGGATTAATTGCGATCGCCTGTTCGTAGGTGCTGCCAGCTTTTTCCACCGCTCCCTGCTTCTCATAGGCGGCGGCCAAATTCGCTAACGTCATCGGATCGTTTGGCTGTTCTTTCAAAAGCGCTTCCATTTGTTCGATACCAGTCGATTCCCCGGGCAGGCCGCCTTGGTCGATCATGGCCAGCCTCTTCTGCGCCTCGTCTTTTCCCACAAACGCCTGGGTTGAATTCACAGCCGCCGCCAGCGCCACTCGGGCGGATTTGCTGTCGCCCATCATGTAACTGGCCATTCCAACGTGATACTGCGCTTCCGCCTGATCTGGCAGTTTTCCGGCGCTTTCCTTCAGAAGGGTTACCGCCTGCTTGTAATCGCCCTGCCGATAGAGAATCCAGCCAAATGTATCTGCAATTGAAGGGTTAGTCGGATCCGCGTTACGCGCCTTACTCGCCCATTCCCGGCCCTTATCGAGCTGGTTTAGATTGTCAGAGTAAAGGTAGGCAAGATTGTTCATCGCCATGGTCACGTCGGGCTTCACCGCGAGCAACTTCTCATAGGTATCGCGCGCTTTCGGATAATCTTTTTGTTCGTTAAAAATCAGCGCCAAGGTCATTAACGCCCCGGGACTATCCGGCGTCTTGGCGAGAAAAGACTCCAACTGCGTCACAGCCTGTGGCAGTCGATTGGCCGCAATGTAGACCGAGACGAGCAGCTCGTACGCGGCAGGAATATCGGCGTTCAGCTCGATGACCTTGAGCAGCGCCGTTTCCGCGCGTTCCCAGTCATTCTGCGCGGCGTAAATTTTGCCCTGCACCAAATACAATCCTGGCGATTGGGGAGTCAATTCTAACTGACCATTGACCCGTTTTAACGCGGTTGGATAATCCCCAGCCAGAATATCCAGCTCAACGAGCTGATTGACGGCACTGAGTTTATCAGGAGACAGCTCTACCGCCTTTTCAAGCGTTTGGCGCGCTTCCGCGAGTTTGTTCTCCTGGCGCAATAGCACGCCGAGCAAGAGATACGGTTCCGGTTTCTGCGGCGTAGTCGCAATTTGCTTGCGCAAAATCGCTTCGGAATCGCCGAATCGGCCCATCGCTCGATACGCATCGGCTAGTAACACCTGGGCCTGCTCGACGTTCGGAGTCGTCTTGAGCAAATTCTCCATAGCGCCGACGACAGGGCCTGGATTTCCGAGCCGAAGATTTACGTCCGCTAGAAGGAGAATGGCGTCGCCATAGCCTGGCGCCAGATTGATCGCCTGTTCGAGCGAGGCGGCTGCTTGCGCGTTATCACCGCTCATTGCGTAAGCGCGACCCAACTGATATTTCACGATGGGAATTTTGCTGTAGATCGTTTCGAGTTGTTTCAACGCTTCGACCGCTTTTTTCGAATCCCTTTTCGAAATATAAAATTCCGACTCCAACATGCGCGCATCGAAATTCTGCGCGTCCCGGCGAAAGACGTTGTCCAAGACGCCGATTGCTTCGTCGTAATTTTTTTGCGCGGTGTATTTTGCTAAGAGCGTCCACGCGGGCAGAAAGTCCGAAGCCTTCTTCAAAATGCCGTTGATGTAAGCCATCGCTTCGTCACGCTCGCCCGCTTGCGCTAAAAACTCCGCGTAAAGGAGATGTGCGGAATTGCGAGGCGGCGCCAGATCTGCAGCCAATTTAAACTCGACCCGCGCCGCATCCTTCTTCTGTGTCGCCAGTCGATATCGCGCCATCGCCAAATGAGCGGGTGCAGATTTCGGATCGGCTGCGATCGCTTTTTGCAGTGCGGGCTCTAGAGCCGCCAAGTCGTTTTTGCGCAATCCTAATGTGCCTTCCGCGAGGTGATAATTGACCGTGTCGGTGCGCTTACTCCCCTTGAGTTGTTGCTCTCCCTCCGCGATTTCCTCGGGTGTCCTGGCGGCATCGGCCAGGATCAAAATGGCGGTCTCATTTCCTGGTTCGATTTGGAGCGCTTCGACCGCTTCCTTTCTCGCCTCGCTTAACCCGCCGACAGCGATATAAACTTCAGCTAGCTTCGCTCGGATATCTGCTCGTGCCGGCGCCAACTCACGGGCTCGAATGAGAAAAGGACCCGCGCGAAGAGGCGCTCCTTCTTCCAACCAAATCCTTCCTATTTTTTCAAACGGTTCCGGATCTTTTGGATCAGCTCGGAGAAGGTTTGTGTATTCGATCTTCGCCTTATCGTAGTCACCGGCTTTGAAAAAATCCTCGGCGCGCCGCGCTAAGCGCGCCTTCTTCGCCTCGGCTGAGCAACTTGAAGTGAGTGCCGCGATCAGAATCGTGGCCAGGACTTGTGTGAATGCGTTCCGCAATTTGTTCATGGTGTCAGGTTTGGAATCTCGACAGGGGCGTGCGCGGCCTGTGAAAGTCTCGATCTAAACTACGCGGAGTCGCCGCGCGCGGGAAGTTCATTCTGCCTTGGCGCCCCGCTGGACGCCGAGCTTCTCCATCAACTCGTAAAGTGTGGGACGGCTTATGCCCAACTCCGCCGCGGCGGAGCTAATTTTCCCAAAATGTCTTTTCAACGCTTGTTGCACCAGATCGCGCTCCACGCTTTCGCGCACTTCTTTTAGCGTCGCGCGTGTAACCCCGCCCACCCCAGTTAGCTCGAGGTCCTGCTCGGTAATCCGCTTTCCATCCGCCATGATGACTGCGCGTTTCACGCGGTTCTGCAGTTCGCGAACATTGCCCGGCCAGGGATGCATGTTTAAAGCCCGCAAAGCTCCGGGCGAAAAGGTCAGATTGGTCCGATCGTTCTGCGCCCCATAACGCTGTAGAAATTCCTTCGCCAAGAAAATCGTGTCGTCTACGCGATCGCGCAGGGGCGGCAGTTTTATCACCACAACCGCGAGGCGAAAATAAAGGTCTTCGCGGAATTTTCCCTCCGCGATTGATTGATCAAGATTCGCATTCGTCGCCGCGATCACCCGGGCGTCGCTCTCGATTTCCTGGCGCCCGCCCACGCGCTGGAAGCGTTGCTCTTGCAGGAAGCGCAGGAGCTTCACTTGGACGGACGGAGGCAGGTCGCCGATTTCATCCAAAAACAATGTCCCGCCGGAAGCGTTCTCGACCAGGCCCTTCCGCTGCATGTGCGCGCCCGTGAATGACCCTTTCTCGTGACCGAACAACTCGCTCTCCAGCAGGTTTTCTGGAATGGCGTTGCAATTAATCGGAATAAACGGTCCCTCTTTCCGCGCACTACGGCGATGGATCGCCAGCGCCGCCATCTCTTTTCCGGTGCCGCTTTCACCGAGTAAAATGACCGGAGCAGTCGCGGTCGCGACTTTTTTAATGTAGGAAAAAACACCCTGCATTTGCGTGCTGGTGCCGATCATATCCTCGAAGACATTAGCGCGGCCGCCTTGCTGGATTTCACGGTATTCCTTCTCCAGGCCGTCCACGTAAATGCACCGCCTGAGCAGAAAGCGCAGTTCTTCGATCTCGACCGGCTTGCACAAAAAATCGTAGGCGCCAGCACCGACGGCCTGCAGCGCATTACTCTTCTCGCCTTGCCCCGAAATAATGATTACCTTCGCGCTGGTATCCACGCTCAGGATGGCGCTAAGTGTCGCGAGGCCTTCCTCGGTATCGTTTGGATGCGGCGGAAGTCCGAGATCCAGTAAGGTCGCCGCCGGTCTCGCGGCCCGGAAATTTTCCAGCGCGCTCGGTCGATTCTCGGCAAAAGAAACCTCATACTCCTGGCTCAAGGCCCACTTCATCTGTGTCCGAATTTCTTCGTCGTCATCGACGATCAGCACGGTTGGTTTCATTCAATTTTTCGAAATGAGCGGCAACATTACGCGAAAAGTTGTGCCTGCGCCGGATTCTGTTTCCACCTGAATATTGCCGCCGTGGGCTTCGATAATCATTTTCGACTGAAACATTCCGATACCGAGACCATTCTTTTTCGTCGTCTGGAACGGGCGGAAAAGAGAATCGCGCACAAACGCCGGACTCATCCCGCAGCCGTTATCCGCCACCGCCAGCATGACCCATCCATTTCGCATCCCGGTCTGCACACTCACCCTGCCTTTTGGTAAAACCGCGTCACGCGCATTCAAAAGCAAATTCGTTAGAACACTGTGCAGTTGCTCGCGATCTGCGATTACCTTTGGAACCGGATGGAGTTCTTTCTGTAGTTCGACTTCCGCCGTCGGCGTAAGGTCTTGCAACGTTTGTTCGACGAATGAGTTCAGATCCAACTCGACCGCGTCGATCGCCAGTTTACGGCGGAGAATGCTCAGCCGCTCAATCAGTTGATTGATCCGAGTGACCGTCTTCCCGATGCCGCGCAATGCATCTTCGCGAAAATTCTTATCGTCGAAATGAATCGGCAGATTCTGCAGCGTAAGCGTGAGCGTGGAAGCGGCGTTCTTCAGATCATGCACGAAGAACGTGGACATCGTGCGAAAGGCTTCCAGCTCTTTCCCCTGTAAAATCTCCGCGGTCAGTTGAACGTTTAACAAGCTGGTCGCGAGCTGATCTCCCACGCATTGCAGCAGATCGATTTCCTCCGCCGTATAGGGACGCGCGCTCACCCGGTCCGCCATAACGACGAGCCCTAGCCAGCGCTCCCGAATGAGCAGCGGAATGCAGAGCCGATTTCCCCCTTCGCGAAATTGACCGGACGTAACTTGTTTCAACGGCTCGGCCCATCCCTCCCGCGCTTTTTCTAGATCGAAAGGCCTCGAAGTGGATGGAGGCGCGGCATTCTCACGCGGATTAATCTCAAGCGCGAGCGCGGCATCTGTGACGTCTAGCGGGAGCTGCGCCGTCGAAGCGGCCAGAGTCAGGCGCTCGGTTTTCTCATTGAAAAGCCAGATCGAGACGGAGAGCGCGTTGAACTTAGTGGAAAGAAGTTTCGCCGCAGCGTCGCTCACGCCCGCCTGGTCGAGGACGCTCGAAACCGAACGAGTAAAGAGCGTCCAGACTTCACGAAAGTCGTGCTCCGGGCGCTGAAAATGCCGGCTGATAAAACGCTGGCTGCTCTGACGAAAACGATCTGAGAGCAAAAGCACTGCAAGCAGCGCCACACCGATCAGCACCACAAAAGCTTGCGCTTGAAAATTGCTCGACCCGCCGGTGCGCGCGACGATTTGCGCAAGCACTCCGACGACGAACAAATAAGCGCCGGCCAGCAGCACCGTGAAGGAGGTGTGAAGCACAATCCGCGATGGGTAGACGTCGATCGCGCCAAAACCGCTCCGCCGATAACCGATCGCGATCATGCCGCAGCCGATGAGCAGCGCCCCGCTTTCTATGTTAAGCAAAGAAAGCGGATGACCGGAAAAAAGCAGCGCCTGAGATCGTGTGTAGATGCGCGCTCCAAAAATTATACCCACCCCCAGGACGAGGAACTTGATCCGCCACTGCATGGTGCCCACGGCTGCGCGAAAAGTTTTTTCCAGATTATTCAGAACGAGAAAGGCGCCTAGAAGGAGAAGGGCATTCAAGATTTTCGACCCGCCGGAGAAACCGATCCACCACTCGTTAGACTCTTGCGGCGAGACCTGAAGCAAATCTGCGCCGAAGAAAAGCCACGCCACTATCGGCAAGGCAAAAGTAGCCGCTAACATCACGCGCCAGCGGCTTAGGAATTCGCGATAATCACCGCGCGAGTAACTCAGGCTGAAGCAGAGCCAAATGCCGGGCAGGAAAGACTTCACGATCAGCGCGATCGTCTGCCAGCGTCTGATTCTCTCCGCGGAAAAGTCCTGAAAACTTACGCCGTTGATGCCGCTCTCCGCCGCCAGCACCGCCATGCCGGCGGCAAAACAAAAGCGCGCGAACGAGCGTTGTCTTCCGCACAAAACAACTACCGCCAGCGCGGCACCGATGCTTGCCGCCAGAAAACATAAGGCGCTGCTGAAGTTCAAATGCACTCCGGAGAAATCTGCCGAGTTCAGGTTTGTGGCGCGAGAACGGGGCAGGCCGTCATGCGCGTCTCTTTGCGATTAGTTTCAGCGTCCGATCCTACCGCAAAACTATCTGGCGAAGCAAGAACGCCTCGGGCCGCGGACCGGAAAAATCAAAACGCCGTTTGCGGAACCGAAATGATATCGCCGTCGCGAACGTAGAATGGCTTCGTCGTTTTCCCGACCAAGGTAGGACGCAGATCGAGCAACTGAGTCCGCTCTTCGCCGCGGCTAAGACGTATAACTTGCACGCGCCGCGAATTTCCAAACTGGCTGATGCCTCCTGCTTCGGTCAGAGCCTGCAAAATGGTCGTGGGCCGATCGAAGGTCAGCTTGCCCGGTCGATTCACCGCGCCGGCGATGTAAACCTGCGTGACCGCGCTTTCGAGGGTAACGACGACGTCGCTATTCTTTAATTGCGGACGGTAAAGCTCGATCAGGTCGGTCCGGACTTGAGGAATCGTCTTGCCGGTCGCCGAGTATTCACCAATTAGCGGCAAGCTAAGTTTTCCATCGGAGCGAATCTTTTGCGACTGGCTGATTTCCGGCGCGCCTGAAAATGACAGGCGGATGACGTCGCCGGGCGCAAGATTTACCCGGGGAGGCGCAGCCGCTTGCTCCGGTAAAGGGGGTTGCAGCGGTGTGCAGCTGACGAAACTGCAAACGACCGCCAGGGCGGCGGAAGCCAGGAGAGCGCCGCCGCCCACTCTTTCGCTATTAAGGACTCTTCGCCGTACTGAAAATCGATTTCGCGAGTGATGGACAAGACAATGCATGATTTTTATCGACGTTCTTTGTAACACGCGGCGAGCCGAATATGCAACGAAAACGGCGTTCGGCCTTTGCGTCTGGCCTTGCCAGAGTCTCAATCACACCTCGCCGCGGAAAACAACTCCTGGACGAGAAGGCCGCTGAAAGACGCGCCCTAGCTGCTGAATCGCCGGCGCAGATAACCGATCATCCCACCTGCGATGGCCAGGAAACCTAAGGTGCTCCCGGCCTCGGGCACTGAGTTCTTCTGAGTGTTGATCGTGAAGGTAACGCCGCTGTTGAAGTAATGGCAGTCTGGATCGAAACCGAATCCGAACATTGCCCATCCACTCGGAGTGGCATTGCTGATGTAGCCCTGCAAGGCGGCTAGCTGACTGGCATTGAAGGTAAAAGTCACATTTTGAGCCTTCGAAGCATCTCCGCCGTATGGATCGCTCCATTCCCCTATTTTCACGTGCGAGACACCTAACGAGTTGAAATAAGAACTGGCGAAAAAATCGCCTCCCTGCTCGTTATCCGTAAATGAATTCACGCCTAAGGGTGCGGTGTCCAACAAATGAATGAACAAGGCGTCCGGCTCGACCCGCCAGTCCCAGATCTTCGAGAATGTTAAGCTGGCGCTGGTGATTTTTTCGCCCGAGGGCACCGCCCAACTAAGGCCCCAAGTGAAAAACAAATTGTGGTCCAAGTTGCCGAGATTCCCCGGGGTCGGCGCGAAGCTATAAACATTCGCTTTCGCCTGTAGGGCAAAGGCCACCGCACACAGACAGGAAAAAACTACTTTCTTCATCGGCTGGTTCCCTAGCAGTAGCCGTTCCAGCCTTTGGCGCTTCGGACAGTTGTGTGGATGAGCGAGGGTTACTTCGCATCCTAAAGTCCAACTTAACTGTCACGTGATCAGGAGCTAACCATCAATTTGTCGAAATATATCGTCAGGAATCTACCTGATAATATTTATAATTACCGTAAGATAGTGTATTTATCTAGCTCGAGGGGCGCGTAAGGGAATCCGACGCTCGCTCGCTTTTTATCTCTTGATCCAAACGATGGCTTTCGCCTTTTCTTAGCCACCAAAGCAAGAGAAACAAGGGCACAAGGGACAATACAAAAAACATCGGGCCACCACGCCGATGCACGATGCTATGAATCATTTCAGGACCGATGTGAACGCATAGCAATCCGATTACGAGAATACGGAAACCGTTGCGCAAGAATCCTAGCGGAATCACGAACAGAACAAGAACCGCCCTGCGCCATGGGCTTTGCAGGAACATGTGAGAAGCCAGCAAGCTGGTGATTAACAGAACCCAGCTCGACCGAATCCCACTGCACTCCTGCGCGACCTCGATCACAATCCCCGGTATCTGGAAAATCGGACCGTCACGGATAATCGGCGTTCCTGAAAGATTGAAAAACGCGTTCGCGACTTCCGCCGAGGCCAGCTTTGAACCGGTCTCGAGAATATCAACCACCCGATCAGGCAGAGGGATCGCGAAAATCAGGAACGCAATCGCGAAGGCGGCGGCCTTCATCCAAGCCGATCCGAGAAACAAGAAGCCGCCGCCGGCAAGAACCAGGATTAGCGACAAAGCGATCAAAGAAAGGTAGTCGTTCTGACTGATAGGCGCTTCAACCGACCGCAGATAGGGAGCCGCGATCAGCGCGCAGGTTCCTGCAAACAACGCCACGATGGCAGGAGCCCAGCTAGCCGCATGATTACGCGGCATTTGGCCTTGCTTAATGTAAATGAGGTAAGCCGAGATGAACGGCACCAATACAATATGAGAATGGATTTCATTGGCCGCCGCGTGCCAGACCAACGCCACTATATCGCGACCGAAAATGAGCGCGCAAAGAACGAGAAAAATCACGCTGGCGACAACTCGCCCGGTTGAAAGACCGCCATCATTCTGCCGCGCTTCAGGGGACAGAGGAGCATTCACAGCAGGAATAACAAATACCTAACAAGTGCCCGTTAGGCTTTCCAGACTTTCTCTTTCGCGGCTCGCACCCCGTCCATTGCATTCCGCGTATCCACGATACATTGCGCCCATTGTCCTAGCTCCTGGTAATTCACGCTAGAGTGCGCGGTCGCGATAAGAACAACGTCGAAACTGCTGATTGTCTCTTGATTCCATTGCACTGACTGCGTCCCGGCCCACTGAAGGTGTTCACGCGTCTCGCCGATTACCGGGACATATGGATCGTAGTAAGCCACCTCCGCGCCGCGCAGCTTGAGCTTCTCCAGTAGGCGATAACTCGGAGACTCACGCTCATCATCCACGTCGGGCTTGTAAGCCAGACCCACGATAAGAACCCGACTCGCTTTCAAGGATTTTGTCTGTGAGTTCAGCGCTTCAATTACTCGGCTGACCACATAGTCCGGCATCGCGGTATTGATCTCGCCTGCTAACTCAATAAAACGGGTATGTTGTTCGAACTCACGCGCCTTCCAGGTTAGGTAGAAAGGGTCGATTGGAATGCAGTGTCCACCTAGCCCGGGTCCAGGATAAAATGGCATAAAGCCAAAGGGCTTTGTCTTCGCGGCCGCAATCACCTCCCAGATATCGATATCCATCGCCGCATAGACCTGCTTTAGCTCATTGACCAACGCGATATTGACGCTCCGGAAAATATTCTCCAAGAGCTTGGCCGCCTCTGCTACTCGGCAGGACGAAACTGGCACTACGGTTTTAATAGCTACTCGGTAAAGGTTCACCGCTTTCTCCAGACAAGCGGGAGTGAGGCCCCCGACTAGTTTGGGCACCACCCCAACATGACTTCCCGCGTTTCCCGGATCCTCTCGCTCCGGAGAAAAGGCGAGATGAAAGTCAACGCCTGCCTTCAAATTCGAGCCCTCTTCCAGGACAGCGCGCAGTTCTCCTTCGGTCGTTCCCGGATAGGTAGTTGATTCCAGTACAACGAGCGTACCCCGCTGAAGGTACGGCGCGATAAATCGCCCCGTGTTCAACACATAAGAAAGGTCGGGCTCACGGTGACGATCAAGCGGCGTAGGTACACAAATCAGAACGGCTTCAACTTCTCGCACCCGACTAAATTCCGCCGAAGCGGCCAGCTTTGCCTTTCCTACTAACTCGGCGATGGCGGTACCATCAATATGCCTAATGTAACTCCGTCCTTCATTGATCGCCGTAACTTTCGCGAGATCGACATCCAGTCCGAGAACCTCGGCGCCGGACCGCGCGAACTGCAATGAAAGCGGCAATCCAACGTAGCCGAGGCCGACGATAGCAATCTTCATAAAGACCGGATTCGAAGCATCATATCAGAGCCCTTCAGAAGCAGGACAGAGGCCGCCGCTCAATCGGGAGAAAACAGAAATTTCGCATAAAGATAAGCGATCGATTCACCGATTACATCCCGGACGCCCTCACTGTAACGCCACCAATGTTTCGAGTCGTAGTCGGGACTAGTAATCGGGATCACCCCGACCTTGATGTCCGATCCGAGAGCTTTTTGAAAGAGAAGAAGACTACGCCGGGCATGTGCATTTTCCGTCATGACGTTGACCGCATGGACGTTTTCATCGCGAAGTGCCTGTCTCAGGACGTTGGCTGAGCCGTATGTTCGGTCGCGCGCAGACTCACGGGATGGAACCGCTAGGACGACCGACCGCGGAAGGCCGGCGGCGATCAGCTGTTCCGCCCCTACGCTGGCATAAGTGTTGAAATCATTTGTGTAGCCACCGCTACCTGCGACCGGTCCGCCAGTTGTAAAGACGAGCCGATAATTCTCGGAATGAAATCGTTCCGCTGCGATCCGGATGGCGTAACTGGGTATCCAACCTTCGACCACTAACACGTCGGCTTCGACTGGATGGCTCAACGCCAGAAAAGGATAAATATTCCAGGCTATCAGCACTCCGAGTCCTATAAGTGTGGCCCAAAGGAGGACCCAGCCACGCAAGGAAAGATGCCACCTCTCCTTCCGCGTTAGTATTCCCCAAAGCATAGTCTTCAAGAGGAGCAGCGGAGATTCTTGGAAATTTTGGAATCGCTTGTGCTCAATTCGCCCTTTTCATCTTCGATCTGCTATACCTAGGCGCATGTCGCCTTTCGGTGCGGTACTGCTTACACATGGCAATATCACCAAGATAGCTCATCTCCCACGCGGCACACCCTTCTGCGTTGGCAGGGGCCGGCGGCTCTAACAGCCTTCGAAGGAATAGCTTTAAGCGCAGGCGCATTTGGAGGAACGTGGGAAAATTAATCTTCCCGTGCTTCCAATGGTGCAGCAGGTATGCATCTTTACGGCCATGACTCTCCGCCATCCGTAACCATTCCGAACGGAGTAGCCGTGAGATATCCGGATGATGCTCTACCACCGCCTCTGCGATAAATTTGATCTGGAAACCTGCCTCTTGTAGCTGCCAGGTAAACAATGTGTCCTCACCCAATCCAATCGCCCCGGGGGCGAGGTTGGTATCAAAACCCGGAACCTTTTCCAGCACACGGCGATGAATACCCATGTTCGCGCCGATTAGTTCAAAATCGTCACCGACTCCGTCCGTCGCCGCCAGCCAGCGCGCATAACTGAAGGAAAGCCAGGGCCTGCGTAAATGATCCGCCAACTTGATTCGACCAGCTACTGCATCACATTCTCCCTCCAAGAGAGGTGTAACGAGTTTGGTTAACCAATCCCGCGCTGGGATTACGTCGTCATCAGTAAAGATGATTGCCTCACCGCTGGCCGCGGCCAAACCCGTGTTTAGTGCGTTACCTTTACCTTTTCTCTCGTCTACCAAGACGCGCAGGCGAAAGTTTGTCAGATCGGCTTCGCGCAGAACGCCAGCAGTCTCATCAGTCGAGCCATTGTTTACGACAAGCAGTTCGACATCCCAGGAGTCAGGAACAAAAACTTTCGTCAAAGCCGCAAGAGTATTGGCTAAAGGCCCAGCTCGATTACTGGTGCAGATGATCACGGAAATCCTGCGCATGTCAGCACTTGGCATGGGTCGGCCTTCCTGTACTTCCACGGGTTGGCTTACGCCTTGGGACGCGAAGTAGAAAGGATAGCTCTCCCAATGTGTCTCGCCAGAGCCCAGAGGAATGGAGGCGACATCTGTCGCACAAACCATTTTGCCTTCCTCGGTCCACCCATGAGCTTCGTCGGTAAGGCCTTCAGGCGCTTTAGTTCGGTGAAGACCTTAGGATGAAAAACGGATATTAGGTAAGGCTTGTAGTCATGAGGAGCTTGATCATAGAAGCGGTCGAACTCCTTAAGGACATCAATACCGTTATCCTTGCAGAATTGTAGAATTCTACGAGTCGCAGCCCCCGCGTGCTTTTGCGCGGTCGTGTCTGAAAGAGATCGCTGATCCTGAGAAGAATGCAGTCGCACGAAGACCTCTGGCACGAGATTAACCAACACCGGGCCGCGCCGCGCAAGCTCTAGGAACAAAAGCCGGTCGTTGTCGAAAGGGTTACCTTCGTTCGTCGCTTCCTGGAAGGCGTCGGCCAGCGCATCCTTTTCTGCGATCAAGCTGGAATAGGCCGCGGGCGCACTTGGGACACAGGCGAGCGCCGCTTGTTTAAGGGTTAGTATTGCTAGCTCATTCAAGGGGCCAAAATCCGTTACCATCCAACAAGACATGTTCCAACAACCCATAAACCAGGACGACTCGCCTTGGACGAAAAAAGATGACGACCAATACACAGGGGCTGTAGGGTTCGCTTGAAGATGGCCCAGGCCGTTTGCGATATGGTCGAACGCCCACCAGTCGTCGTCATGCAGGATGGCCACATAGGGAGCAGGCAGTTTCCGCGCCTCTGCATACAGTAGAGATCCATGCTCAAGTGCTGTTAACCCGCCGTCCCGAAAAACGTAGCTGATCGGAAGCGCTGGAAATTCGGCACAGACAGCGCGCGAGTCTAGGTTGCCTCCGTTTTCTGAGACAATGATTGTAGTGATCCGGTCCCTCGCGCTCTGAGTTTCAATCGATTGCAACGCCGTTCGCAACATCCCTGGGCGGTTTGCCGTTGGAAGCACAACCGTGATCATTGATTTGGAAGAATCAAAGTTGGATCGATACCCGGTGGAGTGAACATCACGCTGGTGGCGCCGCCGCTGGGCCGAATACTTTGTCTAAGACGAGCGACGGTCCCTCGGAGGAAAGGAGGACACAGTTGCTCAAGAAGCCACCGGAGATTCGCAGGGCGACGCTGCGAAAGTTGCAATGGTAGCACATTCTGCCGGCGAAGCTCCGCTAAGACCTTGCGATCGAACATACCAAAGAGATAAGGCTTAAAAGCCACTGGGCATTCCTCATACAACCGGGAGAACTCCCTTACAACATCGATCCCCGCCTCTTTACAAAACTCCAGCACCCGCCTCGTCGCCGCCGCGAGGTGGCCGTTGGATTCTTCCGAGGCCAAGGATAGCGGACCCTGCGCCGGATGCTGCCGGATGAAGACCTCCGGGACAAGATTAAGTAGAAGGGGGCCGCGCGACGCCAGCTCTAAGAAGAAAATCCGGCCGCCATCAAGTAAGTTAGCTGTCGCAGCTACACTATTCGCAGCGGCGAGGAAAGGCTCTACCCGAGCTACTAAACTAGAGCAGTGAGCCGGTCCACCACCCACACATGCTAGCGCGGCTTGCTTACGGTCCAGCTTTACGACCTCTGTCAGGGATGGAAACCCTACCGCCACCCACGCCGCCATGTTCCAACAATGGGTGATCCAGGACGATTCCCCACGCACATGATAGGACGACGCCCAATAGGCTACCGCGTCCGGATGTTTCTCGAGCCGGTTAACGGCATTGGCGACATGGTTGATACCCCACCAATCATCATCGTTGAGAATAGCTATATACGGACTCGTAGGCGTCTTGATGGATTCAAAAAGAGCGAGGTAGTGCTCGAAGACCGTTAAAGAAGGATCATGAAAAAAATAATGAATGGGAAGGTTGGGAAATTCAGCGCATATCTCCTCCGATTCGAGGTTAACGCCATTCTCTGAAACGAGAACGGCCGCGATGCGCGCTACGGCTGTCTGCGCAGCTATCGAACTAAGAGCGGTCCGCAACATTTGAGGTCGACTCGTCGTTGTGATCAGGACTGTGACGTCCCTTACCGAAGCAGGACCGTTATTAGTACTCGGCTGATTCATCACGCAGATATTGTCAGTGTAACGGATCCTTCGGACGCCCCGTCGCTGGTTAACTGCGCAAGAATGCGTTCCGTTAACGAGGCGTCGTTACTCTCTGGATTAAAATAATTTGAGAGGTAAGACCGCGTAAAAGGAAAACTTAAATCGATCATTACTCGGGAACTGGTAGGAAGATTCATGCCCGCTCCGGGTCACAGAGACAGAATCCGGTGCATCCTCGCTGAACCCAAAGCCCAAGGCGAACCAGATAAAGCCAAAGAAAATTACCGTCCGGAGCGACTGAGAACCATCTTCACCTCTCTCATCGCGCTCCAAACCAATGGGGGCGTTATCTTTTTGGCCAACCATTTTGAATTTCGTGGCTCCTCCAACGAGACCACCGGGGGAAGCAAATTTCGCTGGTGCAAGTCTACCCTGATTCGGGGATCGAAAGTGCCTGTTAGGTAAGGGCGGTACGCAGGAATTGGGCATTCCCTATCCAAGCGGGCAAATTCCTCTAATACGTCTAGGCCCTGTTCTCGACAAAACTCCAGAACAATATCCGTTGCTGCCGAGATGTGCTTTGAGGACTCGGCGTAAGAAAGGGAACGCTGATCTTGTGCCGGATGTTGCCTGACAAAGACCTCGGGAATGAAGTTCACTAGCAAAGGACCATGCCGCGCAAATTCCAGAAAGAGCAGCCGATCATTATCGTGGAGATTACCTGTCTTCGCTACGACTTGGAAGTTTTCCGCCAAGGCGTGTTTTTCTGCGATGAGACTGGAATAATGCGCTGGTCCGCTCCCAACGCAGGCTAGGGCCGCCTGCTTGGAATCCAATTTTGCCACATCGGTCAACGGAGCAAACCCTGAGGCGATCCAACACGATTCGTTCCAGCATTGTATAAGCCACGAGGATTCACCATGAACCAGGTAGGAGGTGGACCAATAAGCGGATACATCCTGGTGGCGGCCAAGCTGGGCCAGTCCGTTCGCAAGGTGATGAGGACTCCACCAATCGTCATCATGCAGAATGGCAGTGTATTCCTGAGTTAGTGACGCGGCTTCGGTAAAGAGAGCGATCCCATGCATCAAGGCGGGGATAGGAGGATCTCTAAAAATGTACTTGATCGGGAGAGAGGGAAACTCATTGCACACGTCGCCCGAACTGCGATTACCGGCATTTTCCGAAACGATGACTCGACCTATTTTTGCTTTCGCGGTTTGGTCGTTAACTGAGCGCAAGGCCGTCCGCAACATGTGCGGCCGGTTCGTCGTGGAGATGACAACCGTAACCATCTTCAGATCCTCCGGCGCCGACTTAGAGCGGGTCCCGATAGGAAATCCCACGCTCGACCCGATCGGCTCCTCACCATCCCCTTAGCCAGAGCTAGATACCTCGCGCGTAAATTGCTTCCTTCAGCTCTTCGTCGTAGGCGTAAGGACTATCGATCTGATCGATCATAACCGGCTTATCCTTCTGTACGTCTGAAAGGAGCACCTGGCCTGTCATCACTTCACGGCAGGATAGCTGGCCCTTTTGCAATGGAATCGCTAGGTAGAGATCGCTGTCTTTGACCGCCTGACCTTGTTTCATATCGCGCCGCGCGTAGACGCCGCGGACCAGGGCATCGAGGTACTTAATCTCCTCCACTTCACAGCGCCGTTTCATCGTTCCGGGCGCGCCACACATTCTCTTAGCTTTCTTGAAAGCCTTGAACCAGACGTCAATGTGATGCGGTTGCGAGCAGTAAGGCGCAACCGGTATCCCATCAGCGTCGATATCAATGTGCCGCTCGAAAGTGCGAGCTCCCTTGCCATAAGCGATTGCCATACTCGTTTCCCAATCCTTATACTCGTGGGTAGAAAGGCCGATCGTATTATCCGGATACCGATTCCGAAGAAAATCGATTTGGTTTAACTCCAGATCTCTCTCTTCAGTCGGATAAAGCGAAACACAGTGGTTGAGCGCTAACGGAACATTCCGATTGGCAAAGAACGTGACCAGATCGTCCGTGTCCTTCAGCGAAGAACCGCCTGAAGAAGCGATCACTGGCTTTTTAAGCTTAGCAATCCGTTCGATCAGGAACCAATCATTGATATCCGAGCTGGCTAGCTTGATCAAAGGAAGGTCGAGCTCCTCACAAAGTTCCACCGACGCTTCATCAAAGGCGGTGGCACTAGGAAGACACCCTGCATTCCTGACCGCGTGGACCAAGGTGGTTATATCTTCCTTTGAAAGTTGCGTATCGATCGTTTTTTTTATGTAGCGAATATCGCTACGATCCCGGAAGTCCTTGTGAATGAAGTTATCGACGTCCCTGAGCTGTAGCTTAATCGTCGCGCGAACGTTGTTATAACGAACAATTTTTGAGAAATCGGCGATGATTTTAAGGCCGCGCTCGACTTTACCCCAGTGGTTGTTTGCCAACTCTAGGACGAAAAGTTCTTCGAAAAAATTACGTTGAATCATACTGGTCAACGGTTATACCACAATATCCATAATGTCGGGGAAAGTTTTTGCTACAGGCCAGTTCCCGCTCTCGTCACCTGCTACACTGCCGTAACCATAACCGGCTGCGACAAAAGTAAATCCGCAGGATTGCGCCGTCGCGAGATCATCTGCTCCATCCCCGACGAGAAACGTAGAAACGGGCTCCAGCGCGTGCTTTTTTTGCAAGTATCTTCCACCGTCGCTCTTGGTCAGAAACGGGGGATGGCACACATCCGGCGAAACTACTTCCTCAAAAAATCGGAGGATATCGAGGTGTGCCAGAATTGTCCGGCTGGCTTGAGCAGGTTTATTTGTGAGGACGAAAAGATCGGCTCCTCTCTCCTTCAACGCGCACAGCGTTTCCCTTGCGCCCGGATACAAAAGAGAAAGAAGGCAACCGTCGCCATCATAATGCTCGCGAAAACTACCTACTAATTGAGCTAGCTCGTCACTAGCTAAATTGGGCCAAAGCTGCGCGAACATTTTAGCAATCGGGGGCCCTATCACGGAGCGGATTGGTGGGAATTCCATGGCGAGAGAACGCCGTTCCAGTGCGTACCGGGTAGAAGCTTCAATGCCGGGCAACGAGTCCACCAGCGTCCCGTCCAAGTCGAAAATTATGCTCTTCGTCTTCATCCTGGTTTTCCGCCTCACCACTGCAATCCAGACCGCTTCAATGAGCAGCGATCAGTCAGTCAGGTGAAGCGACCTAGTCGGTTACCAGCGGAACGAGCATGTTCGATTGCAGTTCTTCCCGACTCAGGAATGGAGCCATGTCTTCCAGCGGCGCCGTCACCATACGTCCGTCGGGCAATTTTCGAGAGCTAAGCTTGGGCTCGAACGTCTGGGTGCGGTCTAAAATAACTTCGCATACAATCGGGCCGCCATGCGCGAGCGCCTCGGAGATTTGTTCGGGAAACCTCTCGTCCGAGAGCCGCATTGCAGGCAGACCGTAAGCATCAGCTAGCTTGAGAAAATCCGGAAATGAGACGCCAGTTTCAGGCCCTACCCCGATCAAGTTTCCGAAGAAGCTGCGCTGAGTATTAAGGATCGAAACGTAGCCGCCATTGTTGAGCAGGAAGATGACGATCGGAAGGTTGTAGTGCGCAACCGTCTGTAGCTCCTGAATATTCATCATGATACTGCCATCGCCGGCCAGGCAGACGACACGCTTGCCATCGCGCGCCACCGCCGCGCCAATCGCCGCAGGTAAGTCATAGCCCATCGAGGCACACCCGGAATTACTGAAGAGCCGCTGCCCTTTCTTAATTTGTGCAACCTGGAAAGGCGTTACACAGGCCGTCGCATCGCCGCAGACAACCGCATCATCCGCTACCAGTTGTTGAAAGAGCGTTTCAATAAAGAAGTAAGCGTTGATCCCATTATCCGTCGTGCGCTGCCGTGGCAGGACGGTCGGATACTTAGCAACTCGGTCTCGGCACCACTTCAGCCAGGTGGTATGTGAGGCGGGCTTATGTTCGCTCGTCCTAAGTTGCCGACTTAATTCCTCGAGGAAAAGCTTTGCATCACAACAAAGAGTCTCGTTTGCTACGCTTGTTGGCTTCTTCAGCTCTGCCGGATCAGCGTCCACATGGATCTTGTAAGCATGCCGAGCAAACGCAGCCCAGTTATAACTGATCTGGCGAATAGCCATCCGCGATCCTAGAATAAGGAGAAAATCCGAGTTCTGCACCGTAAAGTTACCCGCGCGCGTTCCGATTGTTCCCTGCCGACCGCAGTAATAAGGATTGTCGCTCGCTATTAAATCAGGCAACCAGGCAGTCGCGATCGGAATCCCTAACTGACGGCTTACTTCATCTAAAATCTCTAGTGCGCCCGCGGCTCGCACGCCACTTCCTACCAAGAGCACGGGGCGTTTTGCCTTCCTAATCCGCGCGACAATCTCCGCACACCGTCCCGGCAACGACTTTAGGTCGTACGGAAGAACATCATCAAGCTCCGGCCTATATCCGGCCATTGCGTCCGAGTCTACCTGTGCGGCCTGCACATCTACTGGAATATCCAGCCAACAGGGGCCAGGTCGTCCGCTAGTCGCGAGGTGTAAGGCTTTCTCCAGTTCGAAACGAATCGAGTCCGGCTCGACCACGAGCTTCGCGTACTTTGTGATTCCCTTAACCATGGAAACGATATCTACCTCCTGGTCGCCTAGCTGTCTTAGGCCAGGAATGTCATAAGTCGCCATACAAGCTTCGCGTTTGGATTGGCCGGAGATAACTAGCATCGGCACCGAATCGGTAAAGGCGCCAAAGACACCGTTGAGCGCATTCACACCGCCGGGACCAGCCGTCACGTTTACAACTCCAATCTTATTGCTTATCCGCGCATACCCTTCCGCGGCAATCGCACTCGCCTGCTCGTGGTGATTGCAGATATAACGAATCCTCGGTTCGCGCGAGATCGCATCGTTCAGATGCATCGCACCACCGCCGGTCACCATAAAGATGTGGCGCACCCCATAATCTGCGAGGCGTTGCATGATAAAGTCGGAAAGTCGCATCATTTCAGCAAGGTAACTCGTTTGCTACTATAGAACAAACTTTAGATAGAAGTAACTAGCCTTGGATAAAGCGCGTTGGGATACGAAACGATTTCAAGCCGCCAACGAGATGTCGCAAGAATCAAACCGAAGCGGAGACCAGGATTTTGTCTTCTTCCGGAAGAGCTTCGTACCAATCTTTGCCAGGAAGGCTTTGCTCCTTCGGTTCAAGATAAGCTACGGTATTATCAACGTTATTCGTAATTTTGTACCCTTGACTGGTCAAATAACGAAAACACTCCTCGCGTTCCTCCTGGGAAAGCAGGCCTTGCTCGAAGTGAATGATGGTCGGCTTGAGCGTAGTGAAATTGATCATTTTTATTACTTCAAAATCAAATCCTTCTGCATCGATTTGTAGTAGGTCGACATGTTGCAGGCCGTGCTTTTGCAACAGGCTCTGGAAGGTCAAGGTAGGTACTGCGATCTCTTCCACCTCGGCCCTGATGTTTTGCAGATTAGCTACCAAGGTCTCCTTAGAAAAGCTAGCTAGTCCATCGGCCCAGCCAGGAAGAGTTTCCGTTTTTTTAAAACGATACATCTTCAGTTCACCGTCTTCACCTCCGACAGCGGCATTTTCAAAGGCAACGCCTACGACGCCTGCATAATTGCGACGCAGGCGGGCAAAAACCTCAGGCTGAGGTTCCACTAAAACTCCCTTGAACCCATATTTTAGGACGAACCTTCGGATGGGATCGTTCGAAACGCCATCGTTCGCGCCAATCTGCACGAAAATAAAATCCGAGGAGCTGCCCCCAGAGAGGACGATCCGGAGCAGGACGTCACTAAGCGTGAGGGCAAGAGTGTTACTGGCTGGGATCGCCCCGCTCTGAGCAGGCGCCGCTCGTTGTTCTTTTACCTGAGGTTCGGCGCGACAGATTCTGTATCCGAACAACAATGCCAGTCGTTGAACAAGTTCACTGCATCGTCGGCCCATACGAGTTTTAGATAAGTAGTTGATTTCTAGGTTATGTTAAGGGTTGCTGATCACCGTGAGATTCTTTTGATAGTTCACTTTACCAAGCCACGCCTTTGAAGACCAAGGCCTGGCCTGAAGCGAGACAAAGGGGAATTGATGACTTATCGGCGAAAAATTCGTCGACGGCGGTACGTGCTCCAGGACAAGATGGCCATCCGTAGTCGTCGAAGACAATGAACCCACCGCGGGTTAAGCGTGGCCAAATAAAGTTAAGCGAATCAATAATTGATTGATAAATATCAACGTCCACGTGAGCGAACGAAATCTCCGCGGATTCCAAGCCAGTGAAAGTCGTCGGAATAAGGCCCGACCGAAAAATAGCTGTCTCGGAATTACCAACATAAGACATGACCGTAGAAAGACCTGTGTCGGCGAAGTCGCCTTTCTTATGAACGTCCTTGTCGCTATCGGTCTCGGGCATTCCTTCGAAGGTATCGAATAGGTAAAGCTTCTTCTGGGGCATTTTATCGTGGAGGATTTGCGCCATCATCGCAGCGGTGCCTCCCTTATAGACGCCACATTCCCATACGTCGCCATCGAGGAGAAGACTTTGCTTCAAGAGAGTGTAAAGCACATAGCAGCGATCTACCGAGACCAGCGAGCGCGGTGCGGCGAGCGCATAATAATGCCTAAACTCTCCCTCTGCGAACCAAGGGGAATAAAACGGGGTGTAAAGTTCGCTGTCTGGAATGTGCCACCAGGAGCCAAGTGGGTATTTTATCTCTCGGTTTATTGAGCCCGCACCCGCTTGGGAATGAAGAGGCTTTGGAGCTGGGAGCAGTTCATAGCCCAGCTCCCTTAGCACAGTGCGTACGAAACTGCGGCGGCCTGCGTTACGGAGTCCTCGGAGATAATGTCTTTTGGCCGCGCTACGTTTTTTTATCGGTGTAAAAAGGCCAATCTTCTCGAGCGAGCCTTTGAGAAATTCTTTCATTATTTTTAGGACGTTCTAGTACCGCCGCGGAAATCCTGAACCACCCCCGGGCTCCGGTCTATTGGCGACACCGGCGGGAAAGCGATTTCCGCGGGCTACCAAGTCCAATGTGCAGATTCCGGGCCGGGCTTAAAGTGTTTTTTGGACCGGACCAGCCCTCGCGAGCGTAGCGAATATCTATTTGCTCACCAAATTTCGCCGGCAAGTATGCCCCCTTCGACTGCCTTGCGCAGCCACGAGTCACGCCTAGCGCGCCTTTAACGCCAGCGTGTGCGAGTTGCCCGTATCGGCATCGTTCGAGGCAGTCGCGCCGCGCGCTCCGGTCGCTCCGGTCGCGGCTTGGCGT
Source organism: uncultured Chthoniobacterales bacterium (assembly GCA_964236815.1). Classification (GTDB taxonomy): domain Bacteria; phylum Verrucomicrobiota; class Verrucomicrobiia; order Chthoniobacterales; family UBA10450; genus JACCTI01. Next base: position 124,899 of record CAXSFN010000001.1, on the reverse strand, counting down.
TGATAACATCCTTCGATCGCATCGCCTCCCGAACCGGCCGAATTACTAGCTACATCGAAGCCTTCCGCCATCCCGGCCGGGGGTGTGAAGCTCGCCGCGCTGGCAAAACTGTGCGAAGTCACCAACATATCGTTCGCGAAGCGCGTGTTTACACTTGGAGCGCCAATGGCTAAACCGCTAGCCGTATTTACGCCGGCCTCGACATCGACCGGGCTGGCTGTGTCAATTCCCGAAAAAGCCTGGATTCCGCCGGCAGAACCCGCCGAAGAATTGAAGCTCCAGGTATAACTGGCCGGCTCAGACGCACCAGCCACCTTATAATATACCGCGAGGGAGTTAGAATTACCCGTCGTGTTATCAAGCCTGCGGATAAGGGTCCATCCACTAGCGTTAATTGTGGCGGTGCTCGGCCGAACAGCGATTGAGGCTACCAGTACATCGCCTGCTAGAGTGCCGGATGGCTTGTTGATCTTCAAGGAGAGAACGCCGGAAGCCGCTCCCGCCGAGGCGGCTGCTCTGAAGGCCGCAATACTGGTCGTCGCGTTCGCTTCCGGAGAGTAGGCAGAATCGCCGCCTCCATTCGTCGACCGGACCCGGAAATAGTAAGAGGTCCCGGCCGCCAGCCCAGTGTTGCTATAGGTAACTACGCCGGCAGAGGTCGTCGCGATCTGCGCATAAGTTCCCCCCGCGCCTGTTTTCCGTTCGATTTTGAAGCCGGTTTCGTTAGCCACATCCGTCCAGGCCAGATTGATCTGCGTTCCTGAAACGGGCAGCGCGGTTAGCGACCCGGGAGCGAGCGGGGCGGTCACTCCTCCAGCGGTGGTAGCGCTTCCTTCATTGGAATAGGCTGAGTCGCCGCCGGAATTCGTGCTCCGCAGCCGGTAGAAATAAGTCGTGCCGGCAGCCAGTCCCGAATTAGTGTAACTGGTCACGCCCGCGGCTACTGTGGCAATCTCACCGTATGCCCCCGCCGCCCCGGTCTTGCGCTCGATTCTAAAGCCGCTTTCGTTCGATGAATTGTCTGACCAGCTAAGGTTGATCTGACTGCCAGAAGCCACAGCAGTAAGTCCACTAGGAGCAGCCGGTTCTACGGTGAGGAAGACATTACTGAAGATTGACTGGTTCAAGGCGGCATTATTATGTGCTGTTACAGCTAGCCCGATCTGTACGGTGCCGCTCATTGGAATTGTGTCGGCGCCAACCTGTAGCCAAGTCAAGCCATCGATCGAGGCGTAGCCAGTAAAGGTATCACCTGCTCTCACAAAGCGTAGCCAATAGGGTGCTGAGACCGACGCGCCCGCTGTGTATGTGCTGGCTCCATTCACCGTCAACCGACGCTGGAAGGTAAGGCCGTTGCCTGGAGTGATGCCCACAAAAACATTCCTGCTCCCGCTGGTTAAGTTCTCGCGGATCATCAACCCAGCCTTAGCCCAGGGATCTGTGTTCTGCACGCTGTTGACCCGGGCCACGATCTCTGCGTTTCCGTTTAGTGGCTGGTAAACAAAGTTAAATGCGTCCGTGGCATTCCAGATATCGCTTCCTGAACCTTTGACCGTGAAAGACCCGCTAGTAAAGGAACCGCTTCCGGCGACCCCGGGGCTTCCTATATCCGCGTCCACCCACGGCGCCGGCAAACCAGCGGTCGCGGGTGTAGTAACTGTCGCCTCGTTTGAATAAGAAGAATCGCCTATCGTATTCGTGGAACGCACCCGATAGAAATATATCGTGGAAGCAAGCACTGTAACATCGTTGTAGGTGCTTGCATTAACTCCAGCTGTGGCGATTTGCGTGTAGGCACCGCCAGATCCAGTCTTCCTTTCAATCTTGAATCCGGTCTCGTCGGTGGCGAGATCGGTCCAGGACAGATTGACCTGGGTTGGCGAAGCGGCAGTCGCCGACAGACCACTAGGCGGACGTGGTGCCGTCGGTAACTGGATGGTATAAGTAGCAGTGGAAATACCGCTGTCGGCCCAGCCCGTAACGATACCAATAGCGTTAATCGTCTTACTGCTCGAAACGCTAATCGGGCTGGCGTAGCGAGTGGAGGAGGCTGTCGGGGTGCTGCCGTCGATCGTATAATAGATTGCCGCACCCGGACTACTGTCCGACAAGCTGACCGATTGCACCGCGGTGTAACTTCCTCCTGCCGGACTGAAAATCGGCTGTGCCGCCTGGAAGGTATAAGTGCCAGTAGAGACCGAGCTATTCGCCAAACCGCTAGCGACAGCGAGAGCCTTGATGGTGGTCGGAGCTGCCACTGTAATCGGCCCGGTGTAACGGGTCGAAGTGGGGGAAGGAGTAGAACCGTTGGTCGTGTAGTAAATCTGAGCGCCAGAGGTGACGGATGAAAGCGTAACGGATTGAGCAGCCGTATAGCTACCAGTACCCGGGGTCAATGTCGGGGCACCGGCTTGCGATGCCTGGATTATGTAGGTGGCCGTCGCCACCGCACTGTTGACTGAGCCTGGAGCGACTGCAATCGCCTTTAGCGTGGCTGTGGCAGCTAATGAAATCGGGCCGGTGTAGCGAGTGGATGATATCGAAGGCGTGCTGCCATTCGCGGTATAATATATCTGCGCGCTGGATGAACCTGGGATGCTGAGGGTAACTGACTGAGTTCCCGCGTACGTACCCCCAGAGGGGCTGAAAACTGGAGCCGCTAACTGGTTGGATGTCGTGAAGACGACATCTACCCAATAGTTTTCCGAGCCAACTGTGTTCGCAGGAAAGGCGCTCGGGCCGTAGATATATGCTCCGTTAGGTTCGGCTACGGTGTTTGCAGGTGCGTGCAAGGGTCCGCGATCAACTCCAGCCCCTTGAAAGTAATACAGATCACCGGAGTAGTGACCGCTATCCATATGATACGAAGCTACATATCGTGTCCCTGCCGTGATGGGAACTGGTGTCGCCAACTGGGCCTCCTGCCATCCCGACGTCGTTTCATTAGTGAAGGTCACGGTAGCAAGCCGGTTGCCGCTACTCGTCCATAAATTTCCAATATGAACGCCGGTGTTGGCCACACTCTTATAGAAGCGTAACCCCGTGATCCACCCATTGAGGTCCGATTTGAACCGCACCCCGAGCTCTACCGCTCCAGAATCCGGTGTGTCCGCCACCCCCGGTGCCGCTTCTGCCGGCCATAGCGTCCAGGAGCCGGTTGTAAACGACCAACTTATATCCATAGGAAGTTTATTTCCCGATAGGTCACCCACCCCCGAGGCGCCTCCCTTGACTGTTGCCGTATACGACGTGCCAACCGTGAGGGAAGGCGACGGCTGCAAACTGGCGACGTTTTGAATAGGGTCGTAGCTTACCGACGCAGGCACATTACTACCTAGGGCATCGCGAAGAAAAAAACTGGACGTCGAAACCGTTGCGGAGGCAATCTTCTCATTGAACCGCGCCGAAACAGAAGTAGGACTGACATTTGCAGCGCCGAACATGGGTGACACTGCCGTGACAAGCGGCGGCGTCGTGTCAGGAGCCAGGCTCGCAGCAAAGACGACATCTACCCAATAGTTTTCCGAGCCAACTGTGTTCGCAGGAAAGGCGCTCGGGCCGTAGATATATGCTCCGTTAGGTTCGGCTACGGTGTTTGCAGGTGCGTGCAAGGGTCCGCGATCAACTCCAGCCCCTTGAAAGTAATACAGATCACCGGAGTAGTGACCGCTATCCATATGATACGAAGCTACATATCGTGTCCCTGCCGTGATGGGAACTGGTGTCGCCAACTGGGCCTCCTGCCATCCCGACGTCGTTTCATTAGTGAAGGTCACGGTAGCAAGCCGGTTGCCGCTACTCGTCCATAAATTTCCAATATGAACGCCGGTGTTGGCCACACTCTTATAGAAGCGTAACCCCGTGATCCACCCATTGAGGTCCGATTTGAACCGCACCCCGAGCTCTACCGCTCCAGAATCCGGTGTGTCCGCCACCCCCGGTGCCGCTTCTGCCGGCCATAAGCTACATCGAGCCGAATTTGCTGTTACGGTAATTGGAATCCCAGGCTTCGGAACCTCAATCCTTCCGCTATCGTCCACAGCTCGACTTTGCATTGTCACAACACCAGGACTGCCGGGCATCCAAGCCGCTGCCCAGTTTTCGGCGCCGCGGACCGAGTGCCAATTCGCACCGTTATCAACCGACAACTCGACAGCCGCGGGCCTTCCTCCTCCAACATCCGTGGCGCTGCCGAAAATCGTTACTGAAGTCCAAGCGGGTACGGTTAAGCTCGTCGGAATCAAGATTAGAGAGCTCGGAGGTAATACATCGGTTGAGGCAGTGGATGGTGCGAGACCCGATTGGAGTGTCCCTGGCTGTGAGCCCATGTCGGCGAATAGGTTTACCGTCGCCTGCTGCATCCGCCAATCAGGGGCGGGACCTGCGAAATCGTGGTTGTCATCTAAACCCCACGGCCACCGGATAGTGCCGGCACCGAATACGAGGGCTCCGCTGGAATGACGGTAGAGGGATAAGCTATGCGTGGCCGTCCCGGGCGAGTAGGTGGATCCGTAATCCTGCAGGTAGTTCTCCACCGGAAATGTCGTCGTCGAAAGGCGAATTAAACCCGCAGGCTGAAAGCCATTATCCAGAACCTCATCCCATTCGATGCCTAAAACATCCGCCGGCAACTCTGCAAACAATCCGCTAGCTATCGTATCCAAACCAGCACTGCGCCAGAATCTGAGCTTTCCTTCGTTAGACGAGATTTGGATTGGATCGTAACGAAAGGCGTTAACGGTGAAAATCTGCCCTGATACCGCATTTTCCGGTCGTCCACCATCGCCTGGTGGACTGAATCGGGGATCGCGCCAAGTACCCGTCCAGGTAGACGTGGGATCAATCTTAGCGTTAGCGTGAGTCTCTTTGTAGCAGACTAAAGTACGGAACGGGGTGTTTTTCCCGTCGATGCTGTTTTCCCATCGCGTCTTCCAAAATATCTCGTTTCCACTAAAAAAGGCGAGATGAACACCGGCCCCGCGTGCTGCTTCTACGTTTGTGCGTTGTCCACTAGACCAATATTCATCATGACCTACCGATAAGAAAACCTTATGCGCCGTAAGGGCCGCGGAACCCCGGCGATCCGTATCCAATCCAGCCGCGTAACTAACGTTATACCCGTTAGATTCCAACCATCGAATCATTGGATACTCGGCTGCAAAGAGAGAAGAATACACACCGAGGTCATTGTCCCCTCGCGTAGCTAAGGGGCGGTTGTAGCTTACTTTGTAAGCACGTCCGCCAGGAGCAGGGCCCGTTCCTCCGTATAGGCTGGCTCCTCCATAATTGTTATAGGCTTGCCACGTGGTGTCAGTGGTCTGAAATAATAGGTCCGCCGCTCCCAAATCATCTCTTACAACAAAAATAATGTGACTTGCTCCATTAGTATCTGCTCGAATAGTCCGGGCTACATACACACCCGAAACTGCGTTACTCGGAACATTCCAAGTCGCCGATAAATTCCAATTCCCACAATCAAGAAGTCCCGTAGAAACTTGACTCACACAAGGGGGTTGATTTTGCGGTAATGAAACCGTTGGGTTTACCGTTGCCACCTTTCGCGCGCCACGGCCCGCGTAGTAGCCGAGTCGATAAATATCTAGTCGAAAGGAGGGAGCGTCGGTCTTAACCTTGAAGCTAATAGTTTGTCCACGATTGACGCTGATATCGGTCGCGAAACCTTGAATGGACGAATCCCCGGCTCCGCTAATGTCCCAATCACTTGATGGATTGCCAGGTAAGGCGTTCTCGCAAACGATCGGATTGGGACATGGAGATTGGGCATCCAGCCGCGAACAATAGAATGCTACGGCTATACCACTCGCAGAAAGAGCCCTTAATACGCTCGCACCGTGGAAGATCCTACAGTTTTGTCCCGGCACGAGCCGAGCACCGCACGTTTCATACCCGAAGTAAGAAACGGAAAGATGTGATGCCTACACGTATATCGTAACTCTGTCTCTCATTGTGATTTAGATGGAGCGAGATGACATAACGTTACTTTCTTGAGCAAGAAATTCGAGAGGGTCGTTTTGTAAAAAATGCCGACGAACTGCTACGTAGAAAATCCCTAATTCGTCGAATACCTAATTGGCGGAGTCATTACTCATTCCTACACGTGCGAGTAGGAGGTTCTTCCCGATGCTCGCGGTGTTCCATACGAAAGGAGGACAGAGTTGTCGTGCAATGCGCTTTAGCAGATTTGCAGGCGGAGGCGGCGGCTCAGGCGGTGGTAGTGGCGGTGGGGGGGGAAGTTGGTGGGGCTGTACCAACTGAGGCAATGGAAGCGAATTTAGACGCATTAGATCTTGGACAACGCGTGGATCCATCGTCCCGATAAGATAAGGCCGAAAACTGGGAACCGGACATTCTTCGTAGAGCCTCCCGTATTCAGCGACAATGTCGATTTCTTGTTTATTGCAGAAGTCCAGGATCGCCCGAGTAGCAGCCGCCACATGCTCGGTCGATTGTTCCACAGTTAATGTTTTTTGATCCTGTCTGGGATGCTGACGAACAAAAACTTCCGGGACGAAGTTAATAAGAAGAGGTCCTCGTTTAGCTAAGTCCAAAAAGAGCAGTCGATCGTTATCGTGCAAATTTCGGGTCTTAATAACTTCTAAAAGGCCCGATGTGACCTCCGTCGTCTTACCGATGAGACTTGAATAGTGAGCAGGCCCACTGCCAACACATGCCAGTGCAGCCTGTTTCAAGTCGAGCTTTGCAACCTCTGTTACAGGCTTGAATCCAGAAACAATCCAACAAGACTCGTTCCAGCACTGCAGAAACCAGGACGATTCTCCATACAGTAAGAAAGAGGTGGCCCAGTATGCAACGGCATCAGGATGCTCTTTGAACGCCTCCAAACCGTTAGCTATATGATTGCTTCCCCACCAATCGTCGTCGTGCAAAATGGCCAAATACGGATTTGATACATCTCTAATTTCCGACAGTAGGGCAGCACAATGTTCCATAGGAAACAGGGGAGGATCACGGAACTTGTATTTGATTGGAAGTGACGGGAATTCTGCGCACACCTTAGCGGAATCGCGGTTGCCGGCGTTCTCCGAAACGACGACCAACGTAATAGCGTCCCGTGCGGTCTGTTTCTCAATCGAGCGCAGAGCAGTCCTCAACATCTCGGGCCGGTTAGTGGTGGAAACGAGGACTGTTATCATAAGTCAATTCCAGTATGACCGATACGCTTTGAACTTAACTTATGTCCGTCGCTCGAAGCATGAGAAGTGGTTTCGCGCGTCGTCTGATCCATTCGCTGGTATGCCGCCAGCAATTTTGGAAAGTTGCCATTCCAGTTCGCGCGGGATTCCACGACGTGCCTATTAAGAGCCGCAATTTCATGTCTGGCTTTCTTATCCAGACTCGCAGCTCGCAAGATTAACTCAGAGCAGGCATCCGCGTCATTATCGGGAGCAAGCCAGCCATTTTCCCCAGGCGTCACCCATTCACGATTTCCCGGCACGTCTGTCACAATAACTGGTAACCCGCTCGCCATCGCTTCGATTAGGGAAATCGAAGACCCATCGCTATGAGCACAACTAAGGTAAAGGTCGGCTTGACGAAAATACCTTGGAATTTCGGCCTGGGACACGCGGCCCGGGCGAAAGATCACTGCGTCCAGACGATGATACTTAATGATCTGGCCGATCTCATCCTCACGTGAGCCGTTGCCCAATAGTATGAGTCGGAGGCGCGAGTTCTGAGAACGCGCCTTGGCGAAGGCTAGGAGCAACACGTCGATACCGTACATCGGTTCCCACGAACGAGTGGAGAGGACCACAAAAGCATCTGCCCATTCAGGAGGCCCTTGCAACGGCGTGACATTCGATCCCTTCCTGAACTGCTCCAGGTCGATTCCCCATGGGAATTGGACTATATCGGCATCGCGATAAGGTAGAATCTGCTGAACCCTTGTTCGGACGGCGTCGCAATCGCAAAACAACATGTCGGACCGTTCAAGGGTAAATAGCGCTACCCACGCCATTTTTTCACTGCTTCGAGCCTCGAGTAAAATGTCCGAGCCCCACGAAACAACCAAGTGCGGATGGTAATCAGCGAGCGCGGTCATAAATCCACAAAGCGGCACAGGGCCAGCGTGCACCACGTCGGGCTTCAACCGATTCAGAATCGCCACGTATTCTGGCATCAGGCGCAAGCAAGCTTCGGGCGTGGCAGGGGCTGCACCCCGATTGATCCATTCCACGAAATGGACATTTGTTGGCAAAGTCCGTTGCTCGTAACCGAGCCCATCATCTTCAAGCCGCAAAAACCAGACTTCGTGCTCAGATGCGCCAAGTTTCTCGAGGAACCGTCGGTCGTGAGTAGTGTAGTCTCGACTGAAATAAAGAATTCGCACGCGCCGCTAATCGATCATTGCCCAGGTTAAATGGTCGCCCGCGAGCACATCGGTTCGCACTCGGCGCCCCAACACCAAGTTCATATCATAGGGGAAAATTGCTCCTTCTGGCGCGGGGCGCAAAACGTCTAGCGCTTCCCGACTGAGCACGTCACCCGCTTTCATTCGCCTACTTGCCCTAAGGCAACGCCGTTGCACAATCACCGTTTCGAGTTCGTTCCCGGCGATTTTTTTGTCGTCCTCCCCTAATGCATACTCTAACTCACGCGTGCGATCTACCATGTCCCGCCATGTTTGTGGCGTCATCGAGAACGGGTGATCGGGACCTTCGCGAGCGGTATCATCTGTAAAATGTTTTTCGATGACGCGCGCGCCCAAAGCGACCGCTCCCAACACAGTGGCATGCCCGGGCGTGTGATCTGACAAGCCGAGAATCACCGAAGGAAATAGCACTCGGTATCCTCGCAATACGCCGAGGTGAGTATGTTTGAAGTTATCGAGGTTCCCCGTGTAGTTTGTGTTGCATTGCATCAGCACTAAATGCTTTGCAGACGATTGAACAATTTGAACCGCCTGTTGGACCTCGCCGATTGCCGAAGCGCCCGTAGCTAGGATCACTGGCTTGCCCGTTTCAGCCACCTTGTTCAACATCTCTGGCCAAGTGATGTCTCCTGATCCAATCTTAATCACCGGCACGAACGGAACGAGCATATCGACCGCTTCGAGATCATAGGGCGTTGAAAAATAATCAATGCCAGCCGCGTCGCATTCGGCTTTCAAGATAGGTGTCCAGTCCCAGGGGACGCTCGCTTCTTCGTAGACTTGGGAAACCGATTTTTTCCAGCCGGCCTGATGTGAAACTTTACCGCCTAGAGTCTCAAATCCTCGCTGACTGACAATCTGAGCCGCACGGAAGTTTTGGAACTTTGCCGCGTTAGCCCCCGCTGTAGCCGCCAGCCGAATTAAGGCCTTGGCTCTTTGAAGATCACCATCGTGGTTAGCCGAAATATCGGCGATGAAGTAGGTCGGGTGCTCGTCGCCTATCAAGCGATTGCCAATTGCAAACTCATTCGCCTTCATTTTTATGAAACATTCATGCTTTTAAGAAGAGCTACATTACCTGAATCGCGCAATCCCTTGAACCTTAACAAATCTTCTTCAAGGCAAGGAGGAAAAATCCCGCACTCTGATCGCAGTTTATCTGCCCTTAACCAGGTGTTTAAAGGTCGCCGCGTCATGTATGATGATATCGAGGGTTTAACGAGCCCTGGATCTAAGCCGAAAGTTTTGACTACTCTTTGCGCAAAATCGAACTTGTTGCAGGGAATCCTACACGCGACGTGAAAGGTGCCCGTCGCCTCGACTTCCAACATCCTCAGCATCACCTCGGCGAGTGTGTTCACAAGGAGTGGGGCAAAAATCACGTCAGTGAATCCCGGAAATCCCTCTCCGGCCTGCGCCTGATTCAATATCCATTCACCCAGGCTCAGTTTCGACTGGAGATTCCAACCGTAGATGTTGCCGCGAATGATTAGGTGAAAGGGACTAGCGTCGCGCACAGCGTTCTCGCCGCGGAGTTTGGATTCTGCGTAGCGATTTGTAGGCCCGACCGGATCCGTCTCAGTATATCCACCCTCTGCACCGTCAAAAACAGCGTCCGTCGACATGAAGACAAATTTACACTCATGTTCTGCTGCCCACTGCGCAAGAACCTTGGTCGTCTCTCGATTGATGCGATCCGTCTGCGACGGATTAGTCTCGCACCATTCCACATCGGTCGCAGCGGCCAAATGAACAATTACGGACGGTCGAAGTACCTTAAGATGAGAGGTAATTTCGCTCGCCTGCAGGAGGTCGCAAGACAGAGTATTGACATTGGGAATTTTGACAGGGTGATGACGATAAAAGCCGGCGACCCTCCAATTGCTGCGGGCGGAGCAAGCGAAATTCGCCCCTAAAAGCCCGCTTACGCCGGTGACCACCATCGAGCAATCCGTCTGCGCTCCGGCCTTAACTGCGCACATTAGCCCGCGGCAAACTCATACGGGTTGAAGAGCGTCTCGCTCAATCGAGATTCCGTCTGTGAATTCCTCCACCATATCCCCCAGTTGCCGGACTGTTAACCACCGGTCGTTCGTGTCACTAGCAAAGGAGAATCCGTCACTAACTAGTTTGCCTGTGCCCGCGCCATCCACCGGCTTATGATGCATGGGAAACTGCGGCACCACAGCGTAATGAGTGCCTCGGTCGTAGGTCTTGCGGCCTTCATCCTCACCTACAAGACATTCGTGCAATTTCTCTCCCGGCCGTATTCCCACAATGCTGTGAGTGCAATTTCCGGGTAGAGCAGCCACGAGATCGACTACCCTCATGCTAGGTATTTTGGGAATCAGCACCTCTCCTCCACCTGCGTGCTCGACGGCAGTCAAGACAAGCGTAACCCCCTCCTCTAAAGTCAACCAAAAGCGAGTCATTCTCTCATCAGTCACAGGAAGTTCGCGTAAGCCTTTGCGAATCAAGTCGCAGAAAAATGGGATCACGCTTCCTCGGCTACCAACGACATTGCCATATCGAACAACGCTGAAAGTAATGTCTCGATATCTAACGTAGGCATTAGCCGCAATAATGATTTTCTCCATCGCCAGTTTGGTTGCGCCGTAGAGGTTAATTGGATTAACAGCTTTGTCGGTAGAGAGTGCGATGACCTTTTTCACGTCACGATCCATCGCCGCCTCGACGATATTTTGCGCTCCGAGAATGTTCGTCTTCACCGCTTCGAACGGGTTCGACTCGAGGGCGGGCACTTGCTTCAAGGCGGCAGCGTGAACGACGTAATCGATATTGGTAAACGCGCGAAGCAGTCGCTCCTTATCCCGGATGTCGCCGATGAAATATCGGATCGGAAACTTGTCTGGAGGGAATCGTTTCGCCATCTCCGACTGCTTGAACTCGTCGCGACTGAAGATGACGACTTCCCGTGGATCAGCTTTCGTGAAAAGTGTCTCGGTAAATTTCTGCCCGAAGGAGCCAGTACCGCCTGTAATTAAAATGGATTTTCCGTTAATCATGGTTAGAGGGTCTGCCTATTCGTGTTCATTCGTCGAATCGAGATCTAAAGCAATATCCTCGCCATCGAGTAAGAGAGCCCGCCCCCGCATTTCCGTCATCGAAGGCATAGTCTTTAGCAAATCGTTATAGGCCGGACGTTCTCTCGGTTTCTGAACCGAATACAAGGCGGGAGATTCCTTAATTCGATTATAGAAGGCGAATATATTTTAGGGCTGATTCGATCCGTTGGCGTCCCGCGGTAGCTAATTGCCCGGTCTGGGTATTGCAATAAGCCGCGGCTTCCACGCCGACGAAGTACTTGCCGGGAAGAAGCTCTTCAAGAGCAAAAAGTGCTTCTCAAACAGATGCCATGAGAGCCATCCCGCGGCAAATGAGAGTGCGGCAAAGAGTAATATGAAAAGAGGCAGTCCGAAGGTGTTTCTGTATTGGACAACAAAAGGAAGTAGAATGACGTGGAAGACGTAGATGGCGTAGCTGAATTTACCGAAAGCGCGGAGGGGTCCGTTAGCGAACACCGATCCCAAAGGATGATAGAGGCAGATTGCCAGCAGCCCAGCAGACATGACGCCGAAGGCTGTCACGCCGGCGGTAAGCAAAAGATTCTTGTCCACACAACAAACTATCCAAGCGAGACCTCCCGCCAAGGCCATGGGCCAGGCCATCGCTGCTACCGTCTCCTCTCGCTCCCGAACCAACACCGACAAGAGTGCACCAACTGCCAAGGAATCCAATTGGCATGGAGTAAACACGAACGCACCCGCTGCGTTGTTTGCTGCGTAAAGCAGAATAACACGGGCACCGAAAGCGAAAGGGATTGCTAACAGGCATGCCCATTTAAGTGTGGTTTTTGAAAAGAACCAAACCGCTGCCGGCCAAACCAGGTAAAACTGTTCTTCGACTGCCAACGACCAAAAATGACCGATCGATACTTTGCCAAAGTTGAAAACGTACCAGTCGTTCTTTAGCATCATCAAAACGTTAGACGTATAGGTGAAAAGCCATGGCAATTCTTTTACAAATAGTTTATCGCCGAGAAAGCCGCGAAGTGCAGCGATCACCCAAAACCCTAGGATGACCCCGTAATACAGGGGAAAGATTCGGAGAACACGGCGACCATAGAAGTTTCGGAAGTAGTTCGGGGACTGCTTGGAATCCAAGAGAATGCCCGAGATTAGAAAACCTGACAGAACGAAAAACAGTTGGACGCCGAGTCCCGCTGAGCAAAGCACGTTTTTGAGTGCCGAATGCACACCAGCGTAGCCGGTCAATTGAAAAGGCAACGTGTGGACCACTACGACGAGCAAAATCGCCACACCGCGAAGTCCATCCAAAGCAGGAATGTGCGTGCGTTCACCTTTGACAGTTCTACCCAACGAACGAGGAGAGACCACTGTCGGATGGCCGATGGAGTAAAGTGAGTTCATTTGAAAATTTTCCTTTTACAACGCTAGCCCGACAGCGTCGCGTTATTTTCGTAGCGTATCCTAGCAGGTCATGAGTCCATCTCTCCCTGCGCCGGAGCTACATCTGCGGGCTTTTGCTGTGGCTAACGGGCTAATGAGTCAGATCTAAAGCGACGGCGCTTAATCGAAGAGGTGCATGTTTTCCGACACCTCGTCGCTCGGGAGAAAAGGAAACATATCTTCCAGTGGTCGTGTTTCGAAACTGCCATCCGGTTTACGAACTGAAATCGTTTTAGGCGTGCGAGTTTGGGCCGGAGACAAATTTAATTCGCAGAGCACCGGCCCTTCCAAAGCCAGAACTCCTGGAAGTTTTGCTTCTAATTCATTGTTGTCGGAGATTCGCTCGTAAGGAATGCCATAAGCACTGGCTAAGGCCCGAAAATCCGGATTTGCTAAACCAGACTCGAAACTCGAACCGACGTATTGTCCTGCAAACAGATTTTGCTGCGTGGACCTGATGGATTCGTAACCGTGATTATTCAGAACGAAAATCTTCACCGGCAGTCGATTTGCGCGAATTGTGAGAAGTTCCTGCACATTGAATTGAAAGCTACCGTCGCCGGTCGGTAAACAAATCATCTCGTTAGGTCGGGCGATCGCCGCCCCGACGGCGGCCGGCAAATCCCATCCCATGGACCCATAGTTGATATTGGTGAACACTCTTTGACCTAGCTTTACCTCAAAGGTCTGAAACACAGACCAAAAGTCGAGGGAGTTGCCGGTCACCACAACTGCAGACGAAGGGAGCAATTTCGAAAGGACACGGCTGAAATAATAGCTATTTACGTGTTCCGAATCCGAGAGATAATCGGGAGTAACCGTGGGGTAGCGTTTCCGCCAGCGGTCGCAAGCTTCTAGCCATTCGTTAGGAGGACCTAACTTTAAGTCCACCGACTGACGCTCGAATTCATCGAAAAACTCCGTGACATCTGCCGCGATCGCGAGGTGCGCCTGGTAGTTAGACTTATCCAAGTCATTTTCATCCACGTTGACCATGATCCGTTTGGCTCCTGGGGCAAAGCCAGCGGTATTAAATCCTATAGAACTGACCGACATGCTTGCTCCGAGGCTTAGGATTAAGTCCGAATTTTGTAGCGCGAAATTTGCACGCCGTTGACCTAACGGACCAAACCGACCCATATTACACGGATGCGCTTCATCCACGAGATCGACGCTTCCAACCGTTAGGAGTACCGGCGCGTGCGTTGTCTGTATAAAGCGCGCGAAACGCTCATGGGCGCGAGCAAGATGGATTCCGTTACCTCCGACGACTACCGGGCGATTAGCAGCACTAAACATCTGGATGGCTTCAGCAACCTTCGCCCGTAAGCCTTGGGCTGACGCGGGGGCCGATTGAACGGGAACCTCGAAAGCATTTAAGTCTGTCGGAACTTGAAGACCTTGCACGTCCAACGGTAAATTAATCCAAACCGGCCCCGGCCGCCCGGTTGTCGCATGCCACCAGGCACATTCCATCTCGTGGCGAATCGAGGCCGGGTCGCGCACGGTTTTGAAATATTTAACTACCGGCCGCGCCATGTCTTCGATGTTGATCTCTTGTGGTCCGAACTGACGGAGCTTGGAGTAATCCGCGATTAAATCGCGACGAACCTGGCCGGAGATGACAATCACCGGGATCGAATCGACAAAGGCGCCGGCAATTCCGGAAAGTGCGTTGGTGCTGCCTGGACCCGTAGTTACTAGACACGCGCCCACGCCGTTACGCGTTCGCGCGTATGCTTCAGCGGCAATAGCACACGCTTGTTCGTGGTGGTTACAAATGTAGCGCATCCCAGGGTGTCGCCCCACCGAGTCGACTAAGTGCATGATGCCACCACCTGAAACCATAAAGATGTCGGACACACCTCGCTCCACTAAAAATTCGATGACGTAGTCCGAGACTTTCATTTATTCTTTGTATTCCATTCCGCCATTCGCCTGATTGATTCGCGTAAGTCAATCCATGGCTCCAGACCTAGTTCAGTTCGCGCGCGTTCGATGGACGGCACGTAGCGCGCAGCGGGCTTCGATGGATCGGGTTGTTGCGCTATAATTACTTCTGCCTCGGGACTTACGACCTCCGTCACAACCTTGGCTAGCTCCGCGATAGTGAGGTCGGCGTCAGAGCCGACGTTATAAGCCTGGCCCGCCTGACCGCGGATGAGAATTGTCCATAGCCAAATGGCAAGATCCGCTGCGTATAAATACGAACGCCAGGGAGTGCCGTCGCCGCCAATCCGGATAGGCCCGCCTTTCAGCGCGTCGCGCACAAAGTTTCCGATGGCGAAGCTCGCGTCGAGTGGAAGATGCGGTCCGGCGAAGGCGAAGCAGCGCGCGATCGTTACATCAACAGTCTTGTTTCGATTAAGACCCGCACAGAGGAATTCGGAGACACGTTTGCTTTGTCCATATGCGCTATTCAAATCTAGCGGTGACGGGCAGCCGAAGTAAGTCTCCGGCACATGAGTCATCTCGGCGGGCTGGCTCCCATAGGACGCGCCAGAGCTGGTGAAGAGGAATTTCCTGGCGCCGGACGCCTGACAGAAATCGATGACGCGATTCGTGGCCTTCAAGTTGCCCTCGAAATGCGATATGGGATCAAGCTGTCCGGATGGGGGATGCGTTTCTGTTGCGGCATGGATAACGTGCGAAAATTCCCCTTTGGGAAACACGAAATTCTTGACGTCGCCTTCTACCAATTCAACGCAGTTACGCGAAGCAAGGTAGGGAGCTTTCTGCTGGAACGATTCGACGCTCCTGGTGAGAACAACAATACGCGCCCCGAGACCTAACTGCTCGTTCGCGTGGCAGAAAGATTCCAGCAGCCAGCAGCCAAAGAAGCCGGTGCCGCCCGTAATAAAGATACGCGCGCCGCGCAGCTCTTCCCACACCCCGGACGTGTGCCGAAGAATGTGCGCGAGATCTTCGCGAGGAACGGAAGACACACCTGACTCCGAAGAAACTTCCGCCAAAGTCAATTTCGACTGAAGAACTCGCTCATCGACTCGACCACGTAGTCGAGCATCTCCTGTGTAAGCCCAGGATAAATGCCGATGAAGAGCGTCTGGTTCATAATCACGTTCGTCCCATCGAGACTCTTATGAACGCGGCGCGGAATTTCGAGGAAACCAGGCTGCATTAATATGTTTCCGCCAAAGACAAGACGGGTTTCAATAGCGCGGTCTTCTAGAAAAGTAATGAAGGCTTTGCGATCAACGTGATCGCGCAATGTAATAGGGAAGCCGAACCAGGAAGGATCGGCCTTCTCGGGGACAGTCGGCAGGATGAGGTGTTCGTCGAATCGTTTGAGCGCTTCCAAGTAGAAGCGAGCGTTACGCCGGCGCGCGTCGATAAAGTCGGGTAGCTTCTCGAATTGAGCACAACCTAAGGCTGCCTGAATGTCGGTAACCTTTAGGTTATAACCCAGATTCGAATAGATGTATTTGTGATCGTAACCACGCGGCAGATTTCCTAGCTGCCATTCAAACCTTTTCCCGCAGGTATTGCTTACTCCGGGTTCGCACCAGCAATCACGCCCCCAGTCACGGATGGAAAGACAAGTGCGGCGAAGGCCGTTGTCATTCACTACTACCATGCCCCCCTCGCCCATCGTCATGTGGTGCGCGGGATAAAAGGAAATCGAGGACATTGCCCCAAAGGTGCCCGTCATCTGACCGCCCCAGCTGGCGCCGAGTGCATCGCAGCCATCTTCCAAGACCCAGAGGTCATGGCGTTTTGCCACGTCCATAATCACATCCATGTTCGCCGGGATACCGACGGTGTGAGGGACGAAGATGCATTTCGTTTTCGGGGAGAGCGCGTTCTCCAGCTCGGTCACATCGATGTCGTATTCGCCTGGTTTGCAATCGACGAAGACTGGAACGAGACCGTTCTGTACGATCGGCGTCAGCGTGGTAGGAAAGGTTACCGCAGGCGTGATAACTTCATCACCGGGGACGAGATGACCATCCACTTGCGGGCTGCACAAAGTGGAGATCATGAGGAGATTGGCCGACGAGCCGGAGTTCACGAGGAACGCAGCGCGAGAGCCGAAATACTTCTTCATCGTCCCTTCGAACTCATTCGCGAAAGGGCCGGCGGTTAGCCAGTATTGCAGCACTGCTTCGACGCCTTTGCGAATTTCAGCATCGTCGTAAACGCGGCCGGAGTAGGCCACTTTGGTCTTGCCCGGCTCGAATGGTTTTTTGGCGTGCGCGACTTCGTAGTACTCAGTCGTGAGAGCAAGAATCTCGTCTCGGATCTCTTCTTTGGTTCGGGTCGGAGTTTCAGTCATCATAAGTCAAAAGTGGGTCACTTAGCAGGGGTATATCCAATCGCGAGATACTCGCTCGTGGGGAACTCGGATGCTTGGAAAAATCGCCGCGCATCCACGATGATTTTCCCGTTTAGCTCTGAGCTCAACGAGGTCAGCTTACGATAAACAGGCCACTTTGTGGCAATTATTACCGCGTCGCAATTTTTCAGATCGGACTCCCAATCCTCGACGTAATTCACCTTGAGATCAGGCCACGCTTTCCTCGCATTCGGAATGCCGACCGGGTCGTGTGCTGAAACCACCGCGCCTTCCGCGGAAAGGTCGGAGATGACTTTTTGCGAGGCCGACTCGCGGACGTCGTCGGTTTCGGGTTTGAAGGCGACGCCCAATACAAGCACACGTTTCCCGGCGAGACTCTTGAACTTGCGCCGGAGAAGCGTGGCGACTTGCGAAGGCTGGCGGTCGTTCACATCGAGTACCGCATCGAGGAGCTGCATCGGCGAGTCGGCCGTACGACCCTGGCTCCGCAAGGCCTGTACATCTTTGGGAAAGCAACTTCCGCCAAAACCGCAACCTGGAATTAGGTAAGTCAGAATCTCGGGCCGAACGCGCGAACCGTCCGGCTTGATCGGATTCCAGCGCTTGTCGGCATGCACTCCGCGCATCACATCCATGATATCGACGCCACCGAGCGCGGCAGCGAGATTCGCGAGTTCGTTTACCGCGGAAATTTGTGTGGCTAGGAGGCAATTGTTTGCGTATTTGATCATCTCCGCAGTCCGCGTGTTGACCGCGATCTTTTCGCAGGTCCAAGGACGGTATAACTCTTCCAGAAGTTGGCGCGTCTGCTCGTCTTCGTGGCCAAAGACAATGCGATCGGGGTTCATAAAATCGCCCACCGCTTCTCCTTCACGGAGGAACTCCGGATTCATTCCAAGTCCGAACTGTCCCAGCTTGTATCCGGATCTCTCTTCCAGGATTTTCTTCACCACAGTGTCTGTTGTGCCCGGGACGACTGTGCTTTTGACAATCACAGAAATGAAGCGTCCGAGCTTGGGCAGGAGCGCACCGATTTCCCCCGCTGCCTGACGAATGTAAGTGAGATCGATCACCCCTTCAGAACTGGGCGTGCCTACCGCCAGCAAAACAAGCGCAGCGTTCGCTAGAGCTTCCTCTAAGGATAAGGTGGCGCGAAATCGATTCGCATTGCGAACTTCATCCAAAAGCTTAGGGAGCGCGCTTTCATGAATGTGCGGCGGCCCCTCATTCAGTGTCTTAACCACCTCGGCTCGGACGTCGACGCAGACCACCTCATGGCCTTTTGCCGCAAGACAAACTCCCGAAACCAAGCCGACGTATCCGGTTCCTACGACGCAGATTTTCATGCCGGAAGGTAGGGTTCCAATCGGTAAGCACATTCGCGCGGGCAATCCTTACAGGTCACGCTGGATGAATCGCTCGGTATCTTCATCGCGCCGGTCCTGGATGGGAGAACGACGGTTCGTTTCACGCAAGTGCCTTTTGGAACATGAACAAAGTCTCCTGTTTCGAACCAAAGCATCCGTCCGGAAGGCGCTTCGCGATAACCAATGCGCCCTTCCAATATGATCTCCAATTCATCCACATTCGTATGCCAATGCGGTGCGCCTTCTGCACCTGCAGGGTAGGTGCAAAGTATGAATTCAAGATCGCTACGCCGAAAAAACGGATGAGGCGTAGGCTGCTTGAGATCTCCCGCCAGGAAGAGATGCTGCAGTTGAGCACTGTGCCCCTCATACTCGGCCCGCCGGATTGCGGTTAGACCAAAGACTGATCTTTCTGACATGCCGGGAGGCGAAATTATTTCTGAATCCACTATTCGCTCGGGTGATCCAGATAGTATTCATACGTTCGCCGCAATCCTTCGGCCAGTGCTACCGTGGGCTCGTAGTTCAGCAAACGCCGCGCTTTGCTAATGTCCGGACATCGGCGGACTGGATTATCCGTTAAGTACTTAGGGTCATCGCTCTTTTGATATTCCACTTCGAGCGGCTTTCCGGAAGCGCCTACAACGAGGCGGGCTAACTCTAACATCGAAATCTCAGGCGTTTCGGTTCCGATATTAAAAGACTCGCCGTTGTGATCTGATAAGAGCGCTCGTAGATAGCCCTGGATAGCATCCGAAGCGTAACAAAAGGTCCTGGTAGCTCTGCCATCCGAGAGTAAGACAAGGTTCTTGTCGGCTAACACATCTCGAAAGAAGTCCGGCAGCACTCGCCGGTCGGTAATTCGAAGGCCGGGTCCGTAGTTGTTAAACGGACGGACAATCTTCACCGGGACCTTATGCGCCTGCCAGAAGTTAACGGAGAGCGTCTCACCAAAGCGCTTCGATTCATCGTAACAGGCACGCGGTCCGGTGCAGCTAACCAGCCCACGATAGCTCTCAGAGGTTGGGATACTCGCGGGATCGGGGTCACCGTAGATCTCACTACTGGAAAAAAAGAGAAAACTCTCGATCGGACGCACCACCGCAGCGTCCAGGAGATTTCTAAGGCCAATGACGTTGGCGTCCATCGTTTCGATCGGGTATTGCCGGTAGAAAATAGGCGAAGCGATCGATGCGGCGTGAATCACGAAATCGGCGTTGCCGTAATCGTGCTTCTCGATGATATCTTTCTTCTCGCAAACCAGACCGTCGCGGCCCTGCAATGCCTCTAACCATGATGGGAGTCCGCGGAGAAAGTTATCCCAGACGACCAGCCGGCATGGTTTCCCCAGCGCCCCCGAATCGTTAAGCTGGAGAAAGTAATGAACAAACTGGCTGCCGAGAAAACCAGCCGCGCCTGTTAGCAGGACGGTCTTCCCCGAGAACCGGGAGTTAAGTGACCCTAACTGAGCGATGACTTCCTGTGCATCGCGAACGTGGTGGCGATCCATTACCAAATTTTCCAAGGGGCTCGTCCTTCGGACCATAAGCGGTTCAAGAGCATGAATTCCTGATACGTATCCATCGGTTGCCAGAAGCCTTGGTGACGAAAACCCATAAGGTTGTTAGCAGAGGCAATATCCCGAATCGGTTCTTGCTCGAAGGTCACGCTGTCATCGTCCGCGATGTGATCAAAGATCTTTGTCGAAGCGACGAAGTAGCCGCCACTAATCCACCCACCTTCTACCTGGGGTTTCTCGAAGAAGCTATAAACAGCATCTTCGGGAGATAACCCGAGCTCACCGAAACGGCCCGGCGGATGAACTGCGGTTACCGTGAGCTGCTTTCCGTGCTGGTGATGAAACGCAAGCGACGCTGTTATATCCACATTGCCTACTCCGTCGCCATAGGTAAGGAAAAATTCCTCATCGTCGCCGAGATGCCGCCGGATGCGACGAATACGTCCACCCGTCATCGTATCTTCTCCTGTATCCGCGAGTGTTACTTTCCAGGATTCTTCTCCATGCCGATCGTGGAAATGGACGGAAGGGTCCCGCCCTAGCTGAAGGCTCACGTCGCCGGCCATCCAAAGGTAGTTTCGAAAATATTCCTTAATCATCTCGCCTTTGTAACCGAGGCAGAGAACAAAATCGCTGAAGCCGTGCGCCGCATAAGTTTTCATCACGTGCCAGAGGATGGGACGGTTTCCAATCGGTAGCATCGGTTTAGGACGATACTCGGTTTCCTCTCGCAACCGCGTTCCCTTACCGCCGCATAGAATAACTACTTTCATAGGTTGCCCATCGATGGCTCCAACGCAGTTTCCTGCCATTCAAGCCGAGGTCGAATACTGCCGATAACGTTGCCAAGCCAGCCTTCGCGCCCTTTGGCTTCATGCACGAAAAAGGCTAGCGCTTCCGGGACTGCGACATCAAAACGCGTGATGTCGGTGATAAGAAGAATCGAAACGGTGTAACGGCCATCGTTGAGAAAATTTGCGGGGAAGACGCAGGCGTGCCGATACCAGCCAGGTTCCAGAATTCGCGAAGCTGTACCCGAAGCCAGGACACAAGTGCCGTATTTATCGTGCAGATGAATGCTAGTACTCACATCCAGACCTTCACGCAGGACCTCGAAATCATACTGGACCAGCACAGGTTCATCGATATGCACATTCGCAGTCACTTTGCCGCCGGAAAGGGTTCGGGCGCGGCCTAGGCGAAGACGGCCGTTGTTCGCGGCCGGCTCACCGTTCCAAGTAACCTCTCCCTTGGTTGTGGCGGAGGATTGCACGTAGGCAGAGACGACATCAGTGGCCAGTCCTTCACTCGTCTTCCGACCTGCCTCGAGTAAGACCGCGCGGTTACAGAGGCTGCTAACAACCGCAAGATTGTGACTAACAAAAATTACTGTGCGCCCGTCCCGCGACGCTTGTCCCATTTTTCCTACGCACTTCTGTTGGAACTGAGTGTCGCCTACGGCAAGGACCTCATCGACGATCAAAATCTCCGGCTCCAAGTGGGCTGCGACCGCGAAGGCGAGACGAACATACATGCCGCTGGAATAACGTTTCACCGGCGTATCGATGAAGTCCTCGATCTCGGAGAACGCAACGATCTCGTCGAACTTTCGCCGGATTTCTGGCTTCGTCATACCGAGGATCGAGCCATTGAGATAAACATTGTCGCGTCCAGTAAGATCCGGATGAAAACCAGTTCCTACTTCAAGCAGACTCGCGATGCGGCCTTTGATCTTTACTTCGCCCGAAGTAGGCGCGGTTACCTGAGAGAGAATTTTCAAGAGCGTACTTTTACCGGCGCCGTTGCGTCCGATAATTCCAAGCACCTCTCCTTCTTTGACCTGGAAACTAACGTCATCTAGCGCCCAAAATTCTTCCCCCATAAGGCGCGAGTGATGTTCGTCGCCAATTTTGGATAAGGGATCCGGCCGGCCCCGCATCTTCGCCCACCAGCGTGCAAAATCGTCTTTCAAGTCCGCTCCGCCTATCGTCCCAAGGCGATAAGCCTTACTCACCTTCTCAATCGAAATGATGGTCGACATAATTCGATTAGACAGTGTCCATGAAGGTTCTCTCCACGTGCGTGAAGAGCATCAGGCCGACCGCGAGCACGCCGACCATTACGCAAAAACTGATCGCAAGCTGTGAAAGATCGACCGTTCCGGCGCCTAGAAACGCCAGGCGAAAACCTTCCAAGATCGGGGCTAACGGGTTGATGTCATTGATCCAGCGAAATTTCGGAGGGATCATCGAAACCGGGTAAATGACCGGGGTGGCGTACATGAGCAGCTGGATGCCGAAGCCTACCAGATTAGCCAGGTCGCGGTAGCGAGTCGTTAGGGCCGAAACAATGATTCCGCCGCCCAATCCATAACCCGCCATCATGAAAAGAAAGAGCGGCACCCCAAGTATCCAGGCAGTGAAATGCGCATGGTAACCGAGGCCTGTATAAAAAATGAGAGCTACAAGGAAGATGGATAGCTGGATGCCGAACGTAATCAGATTCGAGACCGCCACGGAAATAGGAAGGACGAGACGATGAAAGTAGACTTTTCCAAGAAGGTGCGCGTTCCCGAGAAAAGTGACCGAGGTCTTGGTGATGTTGTTGGAGAAGTAACCCCACGCAACATTGCCAAGAAGATAGAAAAGGAAGGGTGGAATGCCGTCTGTGGAAAGCCGCGCGACTCTGCTGAAGACGACGGTAAACATCAGGGTCGTCAGCAGCGGCTGGATGATATGCCACGCCGGACCAAGGATCGTTTGTTTGTAGGCGGAAACAAAATCCCTCCACACGAAAAGACCGATCAGATCCCGATACTGCCACAGCTGTCGGAGCCGCCAATCAAACCAGCCCCGATGCGGGCCGAGCCGTGTGGTCCATTCCTCGCCTGGCTCCAATTCAGGCGGCGTTTTCCGCAAGATCGCGTCCTCCACAGCAGGTTCAATAAGCATATCGGACATTCTCTTTGGCACGGTCAGCAAATGATTTAGATCGGAGAAAGCAGGACTCTGGCCTAACGCGATAATAGCACGGCTTTTCCACTTCGTTGAAAATCAGCCGCACCCCTCAGTTCCTGAGGAGATTCGCGTAGACTTTCGAAGTTTTCGCCGCCACTTCGGTCCAGGAGAACCGCTTGTGCGCGTATTCGCTGATGTTTTGGCGGTTGCGCTCCAGTTCCATGTATAATCGGCTCTGGAAATATTCCACGATAACTCGGGCCAAATGACCAGTGTCTTTGGCGTGAAAAATTAAACCGGTTTCGCCTTCGACAATTTCATCCCGGAGCGACCCGACATCCGCCACGATGGCGGGCAATCCGAAATTATAGCCGAGAAACAGGACGCCACTCTGGAAAATATGCGTGTAAGGCAGGAGAAGAACATCGGCCGCTTTGAAATACACTTCTGTTTCTTCATCCGGGATATACTCGATCCGTTTCACCACGCGGTCTCCCAAATCAGTCAAGGCTAGATCGATTTGCCGCCAGTAATCCTCGGAGCACTTTTTTCGGCCTGCGATCAGCAGCCGATAATCGGCAGACTCTTTGGCGATTTGTTTGAAGGCAGTCACAAGAAACTCCAAACCCTTGTAGGGCGCGATATTTCCAAAAAAAAGGAGGACTTTCTCATGAGGTTGAAGACCAAGACGGTCTCTCGCAGCAGCAGTCGTCAGATTCGTAATCGGAACAGAATTATTAATTCCAAACGGAATTATCGTGACCTTTTCTTCCGCGACACCGAAGTCTTCCGCGAGTTCCGTCTTCATCCGCTGGGTGTGGACGAAAATATGATCCACCCACCGATACTGCATTCGCAGTGTTCGCCTATTGAAAAACGAATCATTTCCGTCGCGCGTCCCGGCGTTCACGTTGTGCGCGGTAAAGGCAAGCCGTTTACCGAGCAAGCGGTAATAAAGAAGCAATAAAGTCCGATCGAACCACTCGATTCGGTTGCTCCAAAGAATATGAAAAATCGGCGCCTGTGATTTCGCCGCGTAGTGCATCAAGCGCACATAGTGAACAAGAATCCTGCTCAATTTCTTGACCGCAGATTTTTCCGGACTTTGATCGCGCAGGTTCAGAAAATTTATTCGCTTGTCTGAGAGCAATTCCGGACTGCTGACATCGTCGCTGCCCACGACATCAATCGTCAGGCCGTGTGCGCTCAAAGCGGTCGCCAGTCCGATCGTGTACGGCTTATCCGCGCCGCCGGTCAACAATGCGACCGATGGTCGAACGGAAGATGTGACCCGGCTGCGAGCGCCGCTGGATCTTTGGCCAGTGACTTCAGCGATCATTGCCGCCCATTCCTCCGCGGCTTGAAGCGGTCCACCAAAGGGGCGAGCCGATCCCTTCCTTCACACAAATGTCTTCTTGCGTAGGCCCACAATGGCGTTGGCAATTCGGGAATCGCGGCGTCATTCTGCGATTGAATCGGGAGAGCGCGCACTTCGATTGTCCTGCCTCCGATAACAGGAATTGATTCTGTACTCGTGTGCGTCGATTTCACAATTCCATCCTCGAGAAGGGCGAACTGCGCCGTCGCGTTTCCCAACCAGGGACATTCGAGTTCGAGTGCTTTGATCCCGGCAGGCACGTCCAGCTTAACTCTCCGGGAGAACATCTTCACGCGCAGAGTATCGCCGCTTTGCCTCGTGAGATAATTGCTGCGCGAGATCGCTTTCATTTCCATCCATTTCACTTCGCCGGTCGAATTGATTAATCCGGCCAGCTTCTCCAGCAACTCGTAGTTCCCAGCGCAATCCTGATGGTGGCCGACAGGCACGATCGGTTGTCCAAGAAACGCCGAAAACAAGATGTAAGTTTGGTCCCACAGCATGTGGAATCGCGGCATGACAGACAATCCCTCCCCCAAAAATTCCGCGGGCGCCAGGCCCATCCATGGCGACCATCGCGACTCGGGGTTGCGACCCATAATTGAGCTTCGCGAAATGCATCCCGCTTCGAATCCCGCACGCAAAAACGCGCTCGCCATCGTCTGACTGCACGCGCCGTGCGGCGCTGTCATCACGCGCGATACTTTCAGTCCCGTGGAAGCTTCAAGTTCGCTGATTCGACGCATGGCCTGCGCAGCCAGCGCATTTTGTTCGCTGGTCTTTTTCGTTTCAGTCAGTTCGAAATAGAGGTGGTTATTCCCATGGGCGCAGAGCGAGAGCCATTTCGCATTTTCCCGGAATAATGCGGCGGTGCCACGATGCACATACCAGCGATCAAGGGGAATGGTCGCAAACGAGACGTGGTAATTGTTTGCGCGCGCATGAGCCGCGAGCTCCGCAAAATCGATATAGCCATACGAACTCCAATGGAGATTCGGATCGTCGAACATGAAACAGGCGCGAATGGGCGGGAAAATCCAGCCGGAGAGTTCACGGCAGAAATGCAGGAGAGGCAGCAGCCGCAACCAATTTTCTGATTCGAAATACTGAAACAAATATTCGTCGTCGCGGAGACATGGCGGACTGACCGCAGCCAAGTCTAACGAGTGATTTCCTCTGCCGCTTCGAATCCAAAGAATCTCATTCCCGTGACGGGCCAGGACTTTGTCTTCCACCTGTTCTTCCAGCCGGGCAACATGCTCGAACGGTTCGTGTGGCAGCGTGCGCCCGCGCAAGCATTCAGCAAGATCAACGGCGGACGTGAGCTCGATCTCGCTTCGCTGCGACAAAGACGTGGGCGCGTCCTCGTCTTTCAGAAAGGCCAGGCTGCGGAATCCGTTCGTGATCCGCACTGCTTCTTCACGCGTTTCACAAAAGGCGATCAATCCATCCGCGCCTTCTCCGCCGGCAGCGAATTCGATTGAAAAAAGTGCACCGAGACCTTCCCACAATCGCGCCCGGCCGGAAAATTCCGCCTCCGGAATAATCCCAATCTTCACTTTATCGGTCGCAGATTCTTAATGAATTCTTTCAACGACATCTCTTGTGTGATCGCGATTCCAATTTGCGCGATCGGTTTCGCGGGATTGCCTTGCACCATCGTGCGCGGCGGCACCGAACGAGTGACAACACTGCCAGCGGTCACGATCGATTCGCGCCCGACCGTCACATTTGGCATGATGATCGCGCCTGGCCCCACCGTGGCACCGTCTTCGATTACAACCCCCTGCTGCTCGTGATAGTGCGCGACGATGATCGCGCGGATCCCGACCGTCGCATTCCTGCCGATGGTGACGAGGTCGGGACGTGAGGTTTCGATGACGGCGTCGTAACCGATCCAAGCGCCTTCACCAATCTTGACGCCACGCCAGCGATTGAGCCAAACACGGAGCGATGTGGCGCCAGGCGCATTTCGCAGAAGCATCTGCAGAACGCGATTCTTCAAGCCGTTGAGAACGTTCTCTTTCATCGCATCAAAGCTTCAGCAACAACGACTTCATGCGCAGGCCGAACGCTGGCGCGCTCCCTTCGTGAATCGATTCGAATCCTAGGCTGTGGTAAAGGTTGCATGCGACCGCGTTATCGTAATCCACATCCAGGCGGAAGTGGGCGAATCATCGCCGTCGGCGTGATCGTCATCGTGTACGTGCTGTCGCTCCTCGCCGCCGGCGAGCGCCTGCTCGACGAGTTTTCTCCCGATCCCAGCACCTCGCTGCGACGCGTCCACCGCGATAGTGCGAAGGTAAAAATCTTCGGGCCCGACCGGAGCAGTGAGGTCGGCGAGTTGCTTCAAATTTTCTCGAAGTTCGTTGTGGCGTCTTGCGTTCGCATCGTGCACTAAAGCGAGTAGATCCGCTCGTCGCCGCTGTGGAATCTCACCGCCGGAGCAGGCGATAAACATTCCAACTGAATCTTCACTTTTCATTGCAACGGTGGCAAGAAGTCCGCTGAACTCAGAGGTCGGGCGACAAAGCCATTCTCGAAGCGTGTCTTGAGCACGATCGGCATCCCCGAAAAGGGAAAGGAAAAAGCCCGGTCCTGATTCGTAAACCCAACGCGACATTTTCGCAGTATGTTCGGCCACGCGTTCGTCATTCGCCAAACGCACGAAATCGAGCATTTGAAATCCCGGCTCCTAACAATTAGGCGCTGCGGCCTTCTCGCGCAGGATGCAAACGCCGAGGTGAAGGCCGACGCCGTAATTCACCACGACGTGCACTCTGCCCTCTTCACCGCGATGCATCTTGCTTAGCGAAATGACTGAGTCCGACGCGCCGCAATGTGCGCGTTCCGCCATTTCGTCGATCACCTGTTCCGCGCGCGGCAAGCGCAGATAACGCGTCACCATCTTCCACGTCTCTGGGAAGATGTTCGGGTAATGAATCACCACCTCACTTGCAGCGAGATCCAGCTCGAGCGCTTTCGCGAGTTCCTGTGCCATTTGCACAGTCCGCTTCACGATTTCGACCAATGGAACGAGCGCTCGAGTGGTTGAGTAGAAGCTAATCCCGAGAAGCTGATACTCGCCCTCGTCCCGTCTAACGAGAAATGCCGAGCTGTGATCCGAGCCAAGAATTCGCTCTCGCACCATGTCGAAAAATCCGCCCGGCGGCCGCCTATCGGCCATCGCGCAAAGCACCGGCTTCTCGTTGGAGCTGGAAAGAACTCCGCCGGCTGAAATGAGGAGCGACAAGAATCCCGCGCATCCGCTCGCGAACGAACAGAAGTAGGGAACGTTATCTAACTGCACTTCCTTCAAGACCGCGGCCGGGAAATATCGGTTGCGCGAGGCCCCGGTGGTATCGTCCGACTCCAGTGGCAAGACCGCGCTTTCGGAATGACAATGTTGAAAGATAAGCGCGGACGGATTCGGGACGCGCTTTAGAACGGCAGCGACTGGAACACTCGTTAGGCCAAGAAGGGTTTCGTCGGCTCCAAGACCGCGGTTAAAACGGTAGCCCATCTCACTCAACGTCTCGGTCGGACCGACCATTAATCCTTCCGCTTTGAGTTCCGGTAGCTCACGCCGAACACTGCCCAGCTTGTATTCGAAGCTCGAAATAAAAACCGGGTTATCGCGATAGAGGATATTCATGTCGGAAGCTGCGAGCGGATCGACCGCCTAGTTCGCAAGCGCTATGCCTTTTCTGACCAGAGCGGCGCGAATCTCCTCGTAAGATCGCAGGTGTTCGATTTCTTCCAAATCGAAGTCGACCGAGAATGCGCCCTGCAACTCCGCGATTAATTGCACCATCGCCAATGAATCCCAGCTTGCGATTGCATCCTGCCGCAACTCCTGCCGGAGCGTGCCCGGCGGGAGATCGAAAAATTCGACCAACACCTCACGCAACTGATCTTGCTCCCCGGCCTTGTCATTCATAACGGCTCAAATCGTAAGCAAGTTATGCGATCGCATAAGCGCGGACTTCCACCTTTATCCAAGACGGAAATGGAAGCGGCACGACTGGTTCCAAGAGGTAGCGAGTTCGTTGGGCATTGTGCTTCCTTCGCTTCAACCCGAGGCGATCGTAAGTCCCGGCCACGATTCCATTCCGGGGCGTCGCCACGTATTCCGCTTCGATGGAATGACTGCCTTGATCGTCCGCTCGCTTGAGCAGCTCAGCCCAAAGCGTGTCTTCCACGCCGCGGCCTAACGCGCGGCAACTGACCAAGAAACTATCGACCCGAAGACTCCGCGGGTTCTCGCCGGGAAGAGCCAGCAACACAGCGACGATTCCCTGTTCACCGAACTTGTCACCAAGCCGCAGTGCCAATGCGATCGAATTCGGCGTGTCGATAATCGATTGCACCTCCGCGCGGGAGTGACGCCGGGTGGTGAGATTAAACTGATTAGTTTTCCCTAGCATCGTCACCACTCGTTCGAGATTAACCGCGTCTATTTCCTCCATCGTCGCTTTCATTTCCAGCGAATGAAGGAAAGTCTCCAGGTCGTCTCCCCGCGACTCAACTTTGCGAGCTTCGCGCACCGCGTAGTCGCGATGGCGCGTCCGATCCTCCTCACTGATGGATAACGAATCGAACGCGTCCGTTTCCCAGATTGAACGCAGAATTTGCAGCGGGTCGGCCGCATCGTTCAGGATCAAAACTTCGGGAAGAAATTGCCGTACCTGCTCGCGTTCGTAATCGGAGTCGTCGACGAATGCGAAACTTTCGAGACCGAGATTCAATTCTTGAGCGGCGGCGCGGAGATTCTCGTGCTTCGGATTCCAATCGATCTTTCGAACCGCGAAATCGTCCCACTTGAGAAGCATGTCGCGAAGCGAATCGAAAGCCAGACGCGCGTCACTTTCATTGTTTTTCGAGAGGAGAACCAGGAGGACGCCGCGATTCCGCAGTTCCAGCAGCTCGCGCTGAATGCGCAGGTGCACATTTCCCGGAAATTCGTGGCCGAGCTTGAGTCCCTGCACGCCGTCCTCGCCGACGACACCGCCCCAAATCGTATGATCAAGATCGACCGCCAGAACTTTTCGGCGCGGAACAATGAGTGGCCGGAGAGACCGAGCCAGGAAAAGCGCGAATGCAACCTGCCCTTTCGCGCTCAACGGTTGTCGCGCCAAAAAATCGAGCGTCGAATCTGCATAGCTCGCGCCTTCCCGCGCAGCCCAGCTCGCGAGATCCAGCACGTAAATCCCATCGGAGCGGTCGGCGAGTTCATGGATCTTTTGGTTGACCCGCGCAACCGCACCGATCAAGCCCGCGCTGCCCTGCGCTGCAAAAACCGGCTGAGAAAAATTACTCGGCGTCGATAGCGTCGAAATGAAAAGAGGCACTCCGGCCGCATGTCTTTTATGCATTGCTACCACTCTTTTCACGCGCTGAAGCATCTGCTCGACCCGCGTCTCCACACCCGCCGGGAAGCCGTGCGTAAATGGGAAGAACACTTCCGGAAGCACTTCTTCGACCCGCCAGATAATCAAACGCGCGCTCGCTCCTTCTGATCGCTCTGTCGGCTGCGACATGTGGCCCTCGATGTTATCGAGCGGAGCCAACTGAATGTGAACGCGGCTCGGCAGACATTGGAATGCGAGCTGCAGGTGCGGCAGGATCGGTTCCAGATTAAAGGTGGATAATAATTCGACCGTCAATGCGGGACCGCGTTCTGAAGAATCATGGATCAAGCGCAAGGCGCGCCGGATCTTCCCGAGGCTCGCGCTTTCGCATGCCTCAATCACCGCTTCCTGGTGAAGCTCGGGCCAATCGCGCGTCCACTGTCGGAGCAGATTAATCGCGGCCGTCGCTGCACCTTTCACCGCTCGGTGCGAAGCCGTGCCGTCGTTTCCCACGGTAAAGCTAACGCCAGACGTGTCGGCGTCGCGCCGGTTCGCGTGCTGCTCATGCATATCAAGTAAGGAATCGAGAGACGTCGCTCTCACTTGCCACGCGAATTTTCCGCCACATAACGCGAGAGCGGTCCGAGGATCGTCATTTGCTCGGCATCGAGCGCGCCGAGGTCGAGCTCCACGTTAAGCTCCTCTTCAATCGCGCTCACCATTTCAAGGATTCCAAAAGAATCCACTACCCCGGTGAGCAGAAAATCGAAATCGTCCGGGACTGTTCCGCTTTCAAAACCAAGGGCCGCGATCGGCGTGGCATATTTCGCCAGGAGGAAATCTCGGACGCGCTCAGGAGTGATTTCGTTCATACGCCAGTCTGAAGGATCCGCAGCAAAGCGTTACGATCGAATTTGCCGTTTGAATTCAAAGGGAATTGCGACAGCAAACGAATACTTCGCGGGACCATGTAGGGCGGCAGTTTCGCCCTCACCTGTTCGAGCACGGCCTTCGTATCGGACGCGTCGGTTTGCAGAAATGCTTCGATGCCATCCGCTCCACTGGAAGTCATCGGCCA
This sequence comes from uncultured Chthoniobacterales bacterium, assembly GCA_964236815.1. GTDB lineage: Bacteria > Verrucomicrobiota > Verrucomicrobiia > Chthoniobacterales > UBA10450 > JACCTI01. The sequence continues at coordinate 94,031 of CAXSFN010000001.1, read as the reverse complement.
GCCGAGCGCAACGACTCCTTCCACTCCGGACACTTCACGAATGCGCGCTTCGATTTCGCCCAGCTCGACGCGGTGCCCAAGAATTTTCACCTGATTGTCGATCCGCCCCAGATAAACAATCGGCCTCTCCGGCGAGGAACGGCGAACGCGATCGCCAGTGCGATAAAATGTGCGGCTTTCCCCCGGCGGTTTAACGAAGGCGCTGCGTCTTTTCCTTATCTTCCCAATACCCCAGCGTTAATTGCGGACCGGTCATGAGCAATTCGCCGTCCTGGTCCGCTGCGACCGCGCGTAGATTTTCGTCCACGATCAGAGTCTCCATGCCGGCAAAAGGGTCACCGATCGGCACTACACCTTGCTCGCATTCAGCGGAAGAGCGGTCCGCATCCCAACGATACGCAGTACACGCGATCGTCAGCTCAGTCGGTCCGTAAATATTTTCGACCACGGAATTCGGAGCCGCCGCTGCCCAATCGACCACGGTTTGCATCGGCAGAGCTTCGCCGCAAAAAAGACTCAGGCGGAGACGTGGATACAAACCGGGCTTTAACAAGCCGAGCCGGCGCATGAAAACCGCCGTCGACGGAACGGAGAACCATACTGTTAGACGAGAATCATTGATGAAGCGGTCCGGCTTAAAGATTTGTTTTTGCGAAGGACAACAAACACATGCTCCTCGCTCCCATGCGACGAACATGTCGTGCGCGGATAGGTCGAAGGTCAGGTCGAACGTTTGCGAAACACGGTCGGCCTCCGTGATTTCATATCTCCGCACCGCCCAATCCACATAGTGATGGACGTTCCGGTGAGAAACCATCACGCCTTTCGGAAGGCCTGTGCTGCCCGAGGTGAACAAGAGATACGCGATCGCGTTTTCAGACGTTTCCGTCGGAACCCACGCAGTTGGCGATTCGAAGTCGCACCGCGCGACAACGGTATGCTGCGGCCAGCGCGTTGCGAGATCGCCCGGATTTTCGCGATCTGGAAAGAGAAGGAGCATCCCCTCCTCTGCCTCCGCGAGAAGCTGTTCTAATTGCGGCTCGGAATCGCGATCTACAATCACCGCGCGACATTTCGAACGTTGCAACATTTGCCGCGAGCGGTCTGGCGGGAAGGTGCGGTTGAGCGGAACGTAGCCATGTCCTCGCAACAAAGCGCCCATTACGCCGACAAATGCGGTCATCGACCGATAAGCAAAAACCGCCGTCAGCGGAGGCGTAGCCGTAGGCAGATACCTAGTCAAAGTTGCTGCCACCGATTTCGCCTTATCCCTTAGTTCCGCATAGGTGCAAGTCTCGCCGTTAACCTCCACCGCGGGATGATGAGGAAAGCGCTCCGCTGATTTCTCGAAGCCGGAAGCAAGCCCGCAAGCTTCCATAAATGATGGCGTAGTTGTCACAAAGCAGGCGTCATCGAAATCCTTGAATCGAGTTGAGCGAGTGTTGCTTCGAGAACCTCCGCAAGGGAGATAGCCGTGGTTGCGTCCTCGTTCCACCCGCGCTGATAGAAAAATTCTTCAAGCCGGGGCGAGACGATCTTTCTCTGCAAACCATATTCGTGAATTTCCCATGGACTCGTGCACGTAAACAGGGAAACACATTTAACTCCGCTGCCCAAAGCCAGGTGCATGGGCAGACTATCGCCCGAAACAAGGCACTGATGACCGCGCACGTCATCGAGATGCTGTAAGAGCGAAGGCCTCGTCGGCAGAACGTTCACAACCAGGCCGCATGCTTCGAGCTCCTTTTGCAGGTCGTCGTAGAAGGCCCATTTCTTCATCGGCCAGACAGCACCCGCCACAGATGAGATTGCGACGTCGCCACGAAGTCCCTTTAACTCTGTCGGAGGCAATAAATATTTCTCGCCCTCGAACTCAAGGCCAAGTCCTTTGAAAACGAGTGTCTGGTAGGTCTCGCGATTTCGTAACTTCCGATCGTCGGCTTGCGCACGGCCGTAGTTACTAATAAGACTGAGATCGAACCAGGGCTGTGAATCTGTTGTATAGGTCAACTCGCCGCTCTTACTCAGTTGCGCGCCGTAAACCCGGTCGTGGTCCAGCTCTTCCAGAAAACCGCTCGTCTCCTTGTCGTCCTCTAAGTTGATGATCAGCTCGTAACGCCGGTCCGCGATCTCCCACCGGTTCTCCCACGAGACCGCACGAACCGAATGCGAGAGTCCTTGCAGCAGAGGCAAATTCTTATCCGCCGCGACCCAGCTGATATGGCCATCAAACTGCCGCAGCAATGGCGTTGTCCGGACAACATCTCCGGTGGCGCCGAGTTTTAGAAAAAGCACGTTCATGTCTCAAGCGGACTTATCCTAGCATCTGATCTGCCGCGCCGGATATTTTAGGTTTCGTGTCTGCATTTAAATAAGCGCCGCAGCATCCGTCCGCGAAAAGATTAGATCGAGATAAGTGTGTCCTTCCGGAGCGGCCGCCAGGCGCTGAGGCTGCAAACCGCTGCGCGGGTAAAGGTAGGAAGTTACCCCGTAGTCGTTTTCGAGATGGTAACAGAAAAAGCCCGCCTCGCGGAAAAACCCAACGACGTCGTCAAACGCGTCGATCGAGACTTCAATAACCACCTCCAGATCTTTCCGTCCCCGACTGAGAATCTGGCCCAAACCGGCCAGAGCCTGCCGCTCCGCGCCTTCCACATCGATTTTGATTAAGCGAGCAGATGCAATCTCGGCCTGATTGAGAAGCAGCGAAAGCGGCGCCGCCCGCACCACACAACGTTCACTAAGCCCCCGGCCCTCGGCCAAGGAAGGAATCGCGGTGCTCGTGCAGTCGACAACATCGCGCGAAACAAAAAAAGTCAGGTCTTCCTCCTTGTCCCATACTGCCACATTCATCGCTCTCACATTAGCCGCCGAGTTTGCGTCCATGTTAGCCGAAAGTAACTCAAAAGTCCTGGGAATCGCTTCGATCGAAACCACCTTTCCCGAGGGACCGACGAGTTTCGAACCCAGCAAGGAAAAGTAACCCACATTAGCGCCCACATCGACAAAGCAGTCTCCAAGTTTAAGCCGGCTTTCAATAAGCGCTGTAAGGTTAGGTTCCCAGACCCCAAAGTAGTAAATGAAACGTCCGACACCGTCCCTTGCGTCCACTTCCAAACGCCCACCGAAACGCGTCGTCGCGGTAATGCGGTCTTCGAGCCACCACAGATGCGAGGCTACCGTATTCCAGACGGCGAGCTTACCTTTCAACAAAGGAAAGTAGCGAAAGTAACCTCGCAGCGGAGGTATGACAGCCTTTCGTATTACGGGACCGCGTAACAACGCGACCATTCTATCCCTGAATTTCGCGTTGCTCGGAGTAATCAATGTTTGCTCACCAAATTATCTTTACGGCTCTTCATTTCCTCGACTCGGTCCACCAGATCCAACCTTTGATCCGAAAACTTTCGCGCAAAGAGCATTTCTCCCGCGCCCCATTCATCTTCGCTCCACACTTTATCCTGTGTCTCGAAGAACCTGATCTGCTCTTCGTCAAGCATCGCAGGATGGTAACCGGCCGAGTCCGACCAATCAGCATAAACTAACGTTTTGTGGACATCCTCTCGAAATGGCGAGTTACCGATGATCGTGTGGAAGAAGGATTCGTCCGGAGCGAAGGTATCTTCGAAGTAAGCGCGCACATCCGGATGGGACGCGGCAAAGTCCATTGCGTACTGACATGCCTCCCGGGTTATAGCCCAACAAGCATGTCCCGCATAAGGCTCGAGTTCCCCGAGGTGTTTACGATAGTCTCGTTGGGCGGCGCCCAGCTTGGCCAAAGCCCTCATCACGAAACGCCGCACTGGCTTATGAGATGGATACCGCAGAGTATTGATCTTAGATAGCGGATACCCGGGAGCCGGCATCTTCGCTAAGTTCATGAACTGCCGATCGCGATTATTTTCCAGGAACGATTCAATGTATTCCGAACTACGGAGAGGATACGTGCCGCCCTGCAGGAAGACGAAGCAGTCGTAAGACTCCCGGGCAGCCAGGGCTTGCTGCATCAGTAGCAGGGTTGCTTCCACCTGCGAAAACTCCCCCCAGTAAACGGGAATGCGCTCCTTAGATACGAAAACGTTACGAGGCTTAGAGGCGGAGAAAGGTTCCAGAACGGTTTTCCGATCTACATGGACGAAAAATCCGCAGCTCTTTGACGATAGCGCTTCGATGGTGCGCTCGAGCAGGAGCGGATCCTTATGGACTAACAGCAAATACGCGACCTTCATTCCTATTCGTCCGCTAGTTAAGCGTTTCGGTCTTTAAGGATTGCCAACCTAAGATAAGGGAAAAATAGCTGGGCTTGCTTGGCTGCTTTCCAGCCGAGAAGTTTCTGGATCCAGGAATACTTCCACGATAAGCGAGGCGCGGCTAGGCCTCCGCCTAATTCTCCCGCAAGTTCCTTCATCGTGTCCACAATGTCCGGACGCTCAGGATAAAAAGCCGGAAGCCAGTTCTGGAGGTATTGAAGGCAAGCCCGCCTCACTCGTTCGCTTTCCTCCATCGCACGCAGGGTCGCGATATGAACCTGCATCGAGGCAAGCATAGCGTCCTTCTTCTTATCGGAGGAACCGATCAAGCTGAGCCGTCCCCGATCGGTCGTTCGGTAATAGACCTTCGCTTCGGGGACGAACTTCACTTCCTTACTGGCAGCTAACACCCGGCAATAATATTCGCCGTCATCATCCGACAACATCTTCGCATTCCATCGACCCCCCGCTGTCGCCAGCTCACGGCTTGTCAACCAGGTCGCGGTTTGCATGTGCAGGTTTCCGCCCAACTTGTTGACCAGCCAATCGGCCGGCGATTGGTCGCACCAAAGAGCCGTCTGACAAAATTGCGCAACACTCGGACGACGCGAAAACGCGGCCCAGCCAGAGGATAGTAAGACACGCTTGTCGCCGAGACAGATGGCTACTTCCATTTGCCGTTCCACCTTATCGGGACCGAGTAAGTCATCGGCGTCCAGCCATTGAATGTAATCGCCCTGGCTTAGATCACATGCGGCATTGCGCGAAGCGGCAGCGCCGCTGCAAGGCTGGGTTACGACTTTCAAACGCGGCGATTCGAAACTTTTCGCGATCGTAAGCGTCTCGTCCGTGGAGCCATCATCGACCACGATGATTTCCGTGTTCTTCCACGTTTGATCGAGCGCGGAGCGCAAGGTCTCAGCAATCCAAGGTGCCGCGTTATGAGCTGGGATAAGGATCGAAACAAGCACTCGTTAGGCTCTCCAGAAAACTTCAATCGATGGGTCCCGGCAAGCACTGAGCGCCGAGAGAAAATTCTCTCGTCCGAGCCAGGACTTACCCAGCATCATTTCCCGGCAGTCGATCGTGTAGTTGAAAGTGCCAGTAGGATGGAGTGCGTATAAGAGGTCGACGCACTCCTTCGCCTCCAGCTCGAACTCCGGTAGGTTTACCTCAAAAGAAAGGAATGGCACCACGTTTGTAAGGCCGCGTAAAACGCTGGGCTCATGTCCTTCGACATCGATCTTAACGTAGAACGGCCGGCCATAGAGCTGGATCAATTCATCTAGGGTAATCGTCTCCACTTCCATCTTATGTCCGAATTCGAGGGTGTGGCCGAAACGGTGGCCATCCATCTTCAGAGTCTCGACCCATTTGGCGTTTAGTGTGTTCTTCGCGGAACCAGGTTCATCGACCCACATCGTTTCCGTTCCGTTTCGATCGCTTATCGCTTTTCTCACCAGCGTAACCGGCTTCTTCCTTAGCCGATAAGCGGAAAAATTCTGCCGCAATATTTCCTGATTCGATTCATCCGGATCGACGGCGATAACGCGCGCGCCGAGTCTCAGAAAGATGTCGGTTTTATGTCCGCGGTTCGCTCCTATATCGAGGATCAAGTCGTTCGCCATCAGACCGACAAGAGTATTGCGAAAAAACGCGACCTCGGCATCACGCTCGGCAATCAAAGTCCGGTCCGCAAAGCGCCAATATAAGTCGTAGGCAAAAGACGCCTTAACGCGCTGGTAGAGGCCAAGCCGCTTTAGCAGATTTTGACCTGCGATTTTGAGTGATCGACTCATGTCTTAAGCAGCAGCCGCTGCACTGCTTCGATCATAAGCACAACATTAATTTCTTGGACATAGTTACCACGACCCGCGACGTGGTTTTCGGCCAGCGTGTCGAGAAATTCCTCGTGGAAGAATCCGCTCTCGCGGAGCGATGGGGCTGCGAGTCGCTCGCATACATAGCTCCGAAGCTCATGACGAAACCAGCGCCGATAGCGCAGATATTTGTGATGCCCACAACCAGGCGGCCGCCAGTTCAACACATTGCTTTTCGGTTCGATCGCTGCGAGCCAGTCCGGCATACCGTCGTTCGTCCAGTAATCTAGTTTGAAAGTCGCCTTCGCGAAAAACCTATGCCACAGCCGGCTCCGCGCGCTCGCATTTCCCAGCAGACCCATGTCGGTCGGGATACGGGCGAGAGATGGGTCCTGGTTTTGTATGAATCGGACTGCCGACTCAGCAGACTCGCGCAACGGCGACGGCAGCCGGTAGGCGAGCGCGACCAGGTCATTATCCAAAAAAGGCGTGCGAAAGCTCAGCTGGGAACGGCAGGCGGCGACACTGCCGAAAATATTCCACGGAATTTCCTTAAAGGCGGCAAAGGTGACCGGGTTATCATCTTTGGACCTTAAGGTGGCGCCTCGGTCTTCAACCTCTTTGCGAACCTGTGGCGATAACAATTCGTTTGCGAGATTGAGTGGATGAAATGTCGAGACCCCTCGCAGGATTTCACCGCCAAAAACTCCGGTCAGCCGAATCGGCGCGATCTCACGCGCGGCGCGGCTCAGATAGATTTCATGCGCGCCCGTCGGCCCGAGCGATCCGTCGGTGAGAAAAGCGGCGCGATCCGCTACCTCCGAAAAATCGCGAAAAAAATCGGGACCCAATCGCAGCAGCCGATGGTGATATCCACATTCGTTTGCGATCTCCGACGCAAGCTCACTATCCAGGGTCCGACCGGTCGCTCCGTCGTAGGTGTAGCATTCAAACTCGCGCGCGCTCGACGGCCGAGAGCCCAGTAGCATTCGTGTGTCGAGGCCGGCCGTTAGTGAAATCGCGGGCGTCGATTCAAAATATTTCGGACTGATAGCAGCCAACGTTTGATTGAAGGCCGCCCGGAATTCCTCTGCTCCTAGCCCCGGCTGCGCCTCCCAGAGGCGCGGCGCGAAGTAGTTCTTTTTTCGACAGCCGCCGTTTTCGAATTTCCAAAGCGAGCCGGCCGGCAAAAGGCCCACCTCACGAAAGAGCGTACGATTTTCAATTGTGCATCCGAAGGCGAGCAGGTCGACTACCCCGTCGCGATTGAATTGGCGCAGCTCAGGCAAAACGCGGAGAAGCGCTTTGGCTTCACTCGCGAAGTAAGTGACATCTTCTCTTTCGACCACGTAGAGCCGCTCGAAGCCGAAGCGATCATTGAACAAAAACGTTTGCCCCTTCGAGCGGTCGATCAGCAATCCGCTGAAGAGGCCGTTTAGGTTCTGAAAAACATTTTCTCCCTCCGCCTCGTAGCCCTGCACGAGGAAGTTCGGGGCATAAATTTCGCCAGAGAGCAGAGCGACGATGTCTTTCCTCTCGTTGAAGAAAGGCTGGAGTGCGGCGAAGGATTTTTCTAACGCGATCCAGCCGCCGAAGACGCCAAGCTCTCGCACCGAGAAATTTCCCGATACATAAAACGATTCGTGGACCATCGACTCCACCATGCGACGCGCGATCTCCTCGCCATCAGGACGCGCAGTCTTGGAGATAACTCCGACAATTCCCGGCATGAAAAAGCGCGTTTAGCGCGCGCGTTGGAGGCAAGCGTTTGTAGTGGAGCCGGCGGGAGGAATTGAACACTCCATCTGCTGATTACGATTCAGCCGCTCTAACGTTGAGCTACACCGGCGTGAGTTGCGCCCTCTGCTTATAGCTTGTCGGAAAATCTTCAAGCGTTCGCCCAGTTAGTTGCGCGTCGGGGCCAACGGCATGGGGGCGGCCGCAGCACTGGGCCGGAAGCGCAGTAAACCGCCGCGAAGACGAAGCGCCCAATCGATCACCGCAGAAGGGAGCAGCCCGAGTAAACCTCGATGCAGTTTCAGCCGAACCGCCAGCCACCCTTTCCAGGTAAGTGGAACGTAGTAGCGCGGGAATAGCACTTCCTCGAAACCATTGCGTTTTTTGAATTCAGCCAGCGGGCTGTTCTTTTTGTTCCCAAAACGAAACTTGCTGTAAACAAGGCAGGAGATTCCGCGTTCGTGGCAAACCTCCATCGCTTTCGCGATCATCGCATTCATCGGTCGCTTGTCGTGATGTGCGACGCTGGCCAGGATTTGCATGATGCGGGCAACGTGATCCACGTAAACAAAGCGCATGAAACCGATGAGTTTTCCCTCGAAAAACGCGCCCAGATATTCGCACCGCTCGAGGTAAGTTCCGTTCTCGCGGCGAACGACTTCGAGCTCCTTGCCGTAATGCGGAAAACGGTCGCCCTGCCGCACCGGCGTCTCGTCGTAAATTTCCTTAAGTCCGCGAACAAGTTCGTCGTCGTATTTCACCAGACGCACTTCCACGCCCTTTTTTTGCGCGCGGCGCACATTTTTGCGCGTCTCCTGCGGCAGACGCTTTTCCCACCAATCGGTGTAATCCCGAGTCGAGGCGACTGCGGCATTGTCCCACTCGAAAGGAAACTCGTACTTCGGTGTCACCTCATCTACGTTTTGCGGAAACGAAAAAATATCCGCGCGCCCCTTGCTCTGCTTCAGCGACGGAATGAACGAGTGCGCATCCGGCACAACGCCACCTTCCACCAACTCCTCATCGCGCACGCTCGCGATTTTCAACCAGCGTCCGGCGACTACAATCTCGCGATCGTTCAAGAGGGTGAAGTCTGTGGGAATATTTTTCATGCTGCAGCTCGGGAGGGAAGCGTCGCATGCGTCTGACGGAGCCATTGCTCGAGCATGACCAGACTGAAGAGGACCTTGTGGTTGTCTTCGCGACCTGACTGATGGTCTTTGAGCAAACGCCGGACCGCATCGGGTTTGAGAACACCGAAGATCAAGGAGTCGTCACTCGATAACATTTCCGGGAGCTGACCCGCGATTGAACTGTCGAACCAGCTATCGACCACGTTAACCGCGAAGCCGCGTTTCTTTCGCTTCATAATCTGGGGCGGAAGAAACTTCCGACAAACCTGACGATGAACCCACTTGCGCGTTCCGTTCCGGATCTTGTGACGGGCGCCAAGGCGTTGCGCGAATTCCACCACGGTCCGATCAAGGTAAGGGACGCGGCCTTCAAGAGAATGGGCCATCGATAGTTTGTCGGCAAACATGAGTAACTCGTCCGGTAATGAGGAACGAAGCTCTAACAATTGAAACGCGCCCAACTCATCCGTCTGTCTGCTCTGCGCGAAAATCTCACGCCATGGTTCGAGAGAATGATGGCCATTTCCATTCGTGAGAAAATCTTTTTCGAAAAGGCCGTCGATCGTTGCCCGCGGCGCGAGTGAGAAAACATTCTCGAAGCGCTGCAGCGGGTCATCGATGCCTAACGAGTGCACGCCGCGCTTCAAGGTTTCATTCCGCGGCATTCGCTCGACCGCCGCGCGCGTCGCGGAACGCAGCACGCCCGGGAGACCGCGCCAGAGATTACCGTAGCGCACGCCGAGGTGGCGTTTGTAACCGCCGAAAAGTTCATCCGGTCCCTGCCCGATGATGACCACCTTCACGTCCTGCCGCGCGCGCTGACAAACGAAATACATTGGAACGACCGAAGAGGACGCGATCGGTTCTTCCAAGGCAGACACGATCCTCGGCAGAGCTTGTTCGAATTCCAGCCGGTCGAGTTTTACCGGGATATGCCGCCCGCCTAACAAACGCGCGCTTTCCGCCGCCTCGGCCAGTTCGTCGTCGCGGAAACTCTCCCCGTATCCAACCGTGTAAGCAGGCCAGGAGTCGCCATGCTCTTTCATCAGAGCGAGGAGCAAACCGGAGTCCAGACCACCACTTAGAAGGATACCAACCGGCACGTCGCTCAGGAGATGGCGCTGCACCGCGCCTCGGTAGAGACGTGTTAATTCTTCGATGGCTTCTTTGTCTTCCTTGGGGTGAGCGAATGGTGTCGGTTCGAAGTTATACCAGCGTTCTTCGCGGCAATTTCCCTTCTCGACTATCAACCTCGTACCGGGCGCCAGCTTTCGGATCCCGTCATAAATGGTGTAAGGCGACGGTGTATAGCGATAGCGCAGGAATAAATTGACCGCCTCCGGATCGACCTTCGGCGTCGCGCCATTGGCGGCAAGAACGGCCCTGATCTCTGAACCGAAAGTAAGCTGACCGTTGCCGAGCCGATAATAGATGAGCTTGATCCCCATGGCATCGCGCGCCACGACTAATCGCTCGTTAGCTACATCCCAAATAGCCAGGCCAAACATGCCATTGAGATGATTCAAAACATCCGAACCCCATTCCTTGTAGCCGTGAATGATTACTTCCGTGTCCGAGTCGGTTTGGAAAATGTGGCCGCGGCCCTGCAGCTCTGCGCGCAGCTCCTTGTAGTTATAAATCTCGCCATTAAAAATAACCCAGACCTTCTCTTCCAAATCGGACATGGGCTGATGACCGCCCGCTAAGTCGATGATAGAAAGCCGGCGGAAACCGAAGCCAAGCGCGCCGTCGATCAGATATCCTTCATCATCCGGCCCGCGATGGGCGATCGAGTTCGTCATGCGAACAATCGTCTCGCGCGAAACCGGATCGCGACGTTGAAAATTGAATTGCCCTGCGATGCCGCACATAGCGCACCTACCCTACCACCGGCTCGGTTTCTTCGCGCAGATAGAAGGCGAGGCTTCGAAACATCTGTGACTGCGCCCACCGGTGCATCGGCACGTTGTCCCAGCCGAACTTGAGCTGACGAGAACGAAACGAGCCATCGGGCTTGATCCAATCCCGGAAAATTCCGGCGACGACGACCTGCATCTTCTCGTCTAATTGTGGGAAACGAGCGCGAAGCAGGAGGCAAAGATTGATGCACTCCGCACAATCATAAAGCTCGCGTTTGTAGACGGTCATACGCGGAGCTTTGGCGAAAGGTTTCGGCAAGCCATCGGCGGCGAAGAGGTTCTTGACGTAATATTCCACTCCTCTGAAAAGCGCAGCCAAAGTAGGTTCATGACCGGTAAGACGGTGGATCTTGGCCAGCGCCTTCATGACAAAGCAGGTATGGAAGTGGTCGACGAAATCACGCACTCCATCGACAGCGTAGAACCAGGAGCCGTCTGCGTTCTGGTTCTCCAAAACAAAGTTCAAGTTTCGCTCTGCGATGCTGGCGTAGCGCTCATTCGAAAATAACTGTGCGCTATTTGTAAGGAGAAACGCACGGTAAGCAGCCGCATTGATTACCCCACCCTTGTCGAAAGGGGAATAGGAACAACTGCTCGCCGTTTTGGAGGTCTCGAAGTCCTTGATGTCGTCTGCGGCATGCCGAGCGATCGATTCCAAGACCTGCCGCCATTCCTCCCGCCGATCGATCTCGTAGACCTGAAGAAAGGCCTCAAACATATACGGCAAACTTGTGATGAAAGGCGTGTCTGCTTTCAGAGTACCGTTACGCGTGACCCAATCGAATGGATAACCCCAGCAGTATTCCTTGAATTCAGGCGAGCGGCTTTTTTGCAGCTCGCGCAAAAAATGGATGGCACGCTTCAGGTATTTTTGCTCGCCGGTGGCCTGATGAAGAAACGCGAAACCCATCGCGTAGTGTGCGTCGGCGATTGGGAACCTAGTAGGTTCATGGAAAAGGTGGCGAGCCGAAGGAAGAACTGCTTCGAAGAAAATCATCGGCGCGACCGCCGCCGTGCCCATCAACTTATGTTGATAGTAAAGCGCCTTGGCGCGTGCGCCGACCTTTCCGGCAAAAAATGATTGATGATCGCGCGACTTCTCGCCGTAGCCCTCCAGCCATTCGGTAAAACGAATCAGAACCCGACGGACTTCCTCGTGGCGTGAAGACACTTCCTGCGTTCTGATTTTTAGCACCGCGTTCTCCACCTCGGTAAGGAAGAAAATGCTACGCCTTGCGACCCGAGATCATCCGATGCCAGCCCCATTGCCGACCGATCCAGCGCTCGGCTGACGTGGGCAGGATGTTCTTCAGGATCGGCCAGTGATCGACATTGAACTCCCAGACTTCCTGATGAACATCGGAGAAGTCTTTGAAGAGCTCAGCACCTTCCGCATGGTTATAAACTTTCGCGAGCGGACAGAAAGGTCCGTCGGTGTTCATGCTAACCCACTGCTCTTTCGTTAAGTGCTTGCTTAAGGTCTCGCGATGGCCTTCCAGCTTCCATTTGTCGAAGCCCGAAATTGAAGCGAGCAGGCTGGGCATAAACTTGGGACGCAAGAGATGGCGGAAAATTTTCCGCAGAAACATGATCTCGATGTAGTAGTTAATCGAGCTGCGGTTGTAGAGCATGACGTTAAAGGTCCCGCCCTTGCGTAAAACGCGATGCATCTCTCGCACAATTCGCTCTGGGACGGGCGAGTGGTGAATGACCCCGAAGCTGTAGATATGATCAAAGGTTTCGTCGGGAAAAGGAAGGTGCTCTTCCGCATTCGCGACTTCAAATCGCCCCGGCACACCAAATAGTTGAAAACGCTCGCGGGCCATCTCGATCGACGCCGGAGTTAGGTCAACACCGGTATAGTGAGCGCCTTGTTTCGCGAACTCCAAGCCATCGGTCGCGATACTGCACCCGATTTCCAAGACGTCCTTACCCGCGTAGTTGTGGAACGCGGCCACAGTCGGCACATGCCACTCGCGCTTGCCGTAGCGGTTCTGTGAAATCTCCTCGAAGTAACGGCGGCGATCCTGCGCCTCGGACAAGTCGGATTGGCAGGGATTAGAGTTCCAGAACTCCTTTACCTCTTTGATATCGGTCTCGGTCATCTTCGTTAGCATTCGTTAGGTAAGGTGGCCGGTTCGAGTTAATCGCAAGAAAAGATCCTTTAGTCGTGCCACTTGTTCCCGGCGGTGGAAGCGCAGCAACTCCGGCGGCACCGGGCGTTCCACCCGGCTGGCCAGCGAGTGGACATAGCCAAAAAGCAGGACCAATCCGCCGATCCCATAAGGTTTTTTTAACATTTGAAAAACAACCCGAAAGACCTGCCAAAGCGGATGATTCCCCAGGAAGTAATCCTTTCTACCATAGTCGAAGCGGGCCTTCCAGATGTTCGTTTCCGTCGCACCCATCGGACGATGATGAAAGAAAGTCTTCTCGCGAAATGAGCGCGTCTGCCAGCCTCGATACCGCGCGGTCCGCACAGCGATCCAATCGATGCCACCCCACTTCACCGGGGTGTAGCCGCCGACTGCCTCGAAGCAAGCCCGGCGGAAAAGCTGACACGCGCCGAAGACATCGTTTTCATTATAGAAGCTGTCGGTCTGCGCATCGTAATCGGCCTCAATCATGGAAGTGCCAGCAACTCCCAATTTAGGATTGTCGGCGAATCTGCCGAGAAGGAACTCGATGTAATCGGGGTCGAAAGAAATATCGGCGTCGAGATTGCCAATCACGTCGAAAGACAAAGCGCGCACCCGTTCAAAGCCGGCGTTGAACGCGAAAACCTTGCCGGCGAAATTTCGCTCCATCTGATTCGAGAGGCGGACCACCTCGATCCATGGATGTTGTTTCGCATACTCTTCCGCGATCTCACCTGTCCGATCGGTTGAGGCATCGTCGACGATCACGCAACGCTCGGGCAACTGCGTCTGCGCAATGACGGAGCGGATCGTACGTTCGATGAACTCCGCTTCGTTTCGCGCTGGGATGATAAGAACGTATTTCATGCTACTCCACCGGCTAAGCGCGGCGTCGCTTCACCCTGCTGAGGATAGACCTGAGCGAAGATGCGATCCATGATCTGCGCGGTCAAAATAATCTCACGGTATGGCAGCGGAGGCGGACCGCTGGTGCGGATACTTTCGTAGAATTGGTCGACGAGCTCCTTGATGCCCGCGTCCTGATGCAGGCGCTGGGTTAAGAAATTAGTGATATTTCGCGCCGCGTTCTTCAGCTGTTCGGCTGCGGCGACGAAGGGAGGGACGAAATAAGTGAGGTAACTTTTGTAGGAGCCGCTTCTTTGTCGAATCACGCTCCCACTCATCTGATCGACTACGATAGAATTTTTCGGGCCGCAGATTCGCAACTGACTCAATCCGGGAGCGATCTGAGTAGAGAAACAAAAGAAAGCGGTTGTGCCCAGTCGATCGCGAATTAACACGCGTAATTCATCAAGCACTTCCTGGCCCCCGAGCTGGCGCAAACGTGCACTTTGATGCGCTGAAGCGATTACCTCCTCCAATTCGGCATCGAGAAATTCTGCCAGCCGCGCGATTCCATGGCTAAGGATATTGTGAAAGAGCTGGCCGGGAAGCTGCCGGACCCAGTGGTTACGAGTGCCTAGCATCGGGCCGACATAGCTGGTGTCGTCGAGACCGTAAGAGAAATGACTCTCCAGATGGACCGGCTTTCCGCCGAGAAAGCCAGTCCGCACCAAACGACGCATCTCCAGCATCTCGAGCGTGAATTGCAGGTTATGACCGGCAGTTAACTTGCAACTACGATCTTGCGCGAGCTGGACCAAGGAGATCGCATCGGCTGCTGTGATCGTGAAAGGTTTTTCGATGTAAACGTGGCAGCCGGCTTCGAGGCATTGCTTCGCCAGCGGATAGTGGCCTTGCGGCGGCGTGGTGATATGAACAACGTCCGGTTTCGCCGCCAAGAGCATTTCCTTCGTGTCCGAAAAGCGGCCCGCGATACCGAGGCGATCGGCAATTTGATCCGCCATCAACGGCTCTCGATCGCAAGCCGCCACTATCTCGCAGTTCCCTACGCGCCGAATGGCCCGAACGTGCTCGTCGGCGATCTTGCCGCAACCGATCAACGCGACGCGCAACATGATTACGCCGCGGAAGAGTCGAATTGCTTGAGAAACAAATTCATCGCGTCAGGCATCGACACGATCGGACGCCATCCCAGTTTTTCGCGAAGTTTCGCATTGGAAAATCGGTTTCCTTTCCATTCCGCCGCGCAGCGCCGACGATTGAAAACAGGAGGCAGCTGGCCGCCCGACCAGTGCGAATATTTTTCCCAAAGCGCGCAAAAACCCTCCGCGAGCGCATATGGAATCGTGAGCGAAAATCGCGTGCCCGTTCTCGCTTTGTAGGCGCGGAAAAATTGCGCGCTCGTCGGCAGGTCATCGTCGACCACATTAAAAATCTCGCCGTTAATTCCCGGTTTTAGTCCCGCAAGCACGATGGCCTCCGCGCAGTTATCGACAAAAGTCAGCGGCAACTGATTCGAGCCGCCCAGATGGAGGAGGAAGCCGAAGGTGTCGATCGCAATTCGGCCACTCAGCGAGCGATTGCCCGGGCCGAAGACTGCGCCCGGACGCAGAATCGCAAAGGGGAGATTTCGCTGCGCGCCATATTCTCGGACTAACTCCTCCTGGCGAAGTTTACCAAAACCGTAGGCGTCACACCGCGCCTGTGGCGAATCTTCCAGCGGCGCGGTTTCATCGAGAAGAGCGCCCCGTTCCAGACGCAGATTCGAATAGACTGCGAACGAGCTTACGTTGACGAATCGCTTCGGACTGCCGTGCGCGAGAAATGCGTCCATCAGATTGCGAGTTCCGAGCGCGGAGTTCATAAACGCGCCGGCAAACGACTTATCGATGCCGGCGGCGAGATGATAAATAACCTCGATCCCATCGGCTGCGGAGTCGCAGTCAGTGCGGGAAAGCAAATCTCCTTTCACCAGCGTGACAGCTTCGCGGGATGCGCCCTTCTCGATCACCCGCTCCAAACGTTCGAGTCGACTTGAAGGCCTTACGAAACAACGAAGATTTTTGAACCCTTGCGTCAACAAAGTCTCGACTACCTTTGCCCCGATGAAACCGCTGGCACCCGTGATAAGGATGGCGCTTTCAGGAGCGAGAATTGAGTCAGCAATCATGGATAGGTCGGCGGGACGCGATTATCCGACAACTAAGGCCACCTCGCTACGGAAAATACCCGCGGCGAAAATGTTCGAGTCTTGTCGCTTTGGTTAAGCCAAAGCGAGCATACTCACGGCGCGATTCTCAGATTTGCGGGCGGCAATGGCCGGCCGGCCTGATTGTTTCCGACACCCTGCAGCGGGTGCGGGTAAGTGAATTCCGTGTAACCAGGGCGAGCCTTGCCGATGAAAAAATCCCGATTCTGGCTGACCCATTGGCTGCTTCCTACTTCGCCCCACACAATTGGAACATTCAGTTTATTCCCCCAGCTATAGATGGGAACACTGCCCCATGGCTCTGTTGGATTTTTCGGATCCTGGCCCGGAGCATCTACTACACCGCAACCGGGCTGCTGCGTTCCGAGATAGTCGGCAGGATACGTCCGATCGACTGGGCAAACGCCGTTACCCTCGGTGGCACGATAAAATGACGTCTTGGTCATCGTGTTCATGAATCCATCTCCAGAGCCAGTGAGGGTATTATCAAAAATCGTGGCGGATCCGCCGCGCAGAATAAAGAAAGTGTCCAGGGCACCCGTGACCGAGAACGTATTATGCATAATCTCGGCTTGCAGATTTGAGTGGTTGGGATTCTGACCATTTTCCAAAGGCTGAGAGTCAGCGCCATGAGTTCCGAAAGGCATGTTGTTCAAGGTGCAATGGCGGACGACGAACCGGGCGCCATTGTCGCCATCGGTCACGCCCCAAACTCCCATGATCGGCCGCGGCGCGGAAAGATTGCAATCCTCGATATAGACCGCACGCTTGGTACCCCACGACATCGGGCGATGCCAGGAATTCGGTCGGGCGGAAGGATTATCCCGGATGAAAATGAATCCTCCGCCATTCGGCACAGAACAATGATCGATCAATCCGTAGGGACCTGGTCGCGTATCGGTCGTCCCAAGGCTGCTGACCCAAATGCAATTGGCAGAGCCGCCCGAGAATTCAAGATTGGTAAGGCGGAAACAATCCTCGCCGCCGCCTTCAATGAGAAATAAGGCGTTGCTGCTGTTCCATCCTTGGAAACGAATATCCTTGATCGTGACCGTCTTTCCATCGCTGCAGTTGACATAAACACCGAATCCGCTCGTCGCGGTAGAGGTGATGGTCGGCCGGACACTTGGCGATGCTCCCTGAAGCGTGAAAGCGTGCTGCACCGAAACATTCAGCATCTGGGGCCAGGTATAGGCTCCTCCGGCCGATCCGATTGTCACAATCCAGCCATCCTCATTTCGTTGGGAGACATAAGCGACAGCCGCTGCAGTGTCGTCAAAACTCCCGTCGCTTAAAACGGCTTTCGTGTCGTTGTTGCTTGTATAGCCAAAGCTGGTTGAAACCATTCCGAGCCACAGCACGGACACAAATCCGAGCGTTGAAATAAGAGGTGAATTCGTTAGAGAGATTTTTTTCATCAGACGCAGTCCAAGGTGATTCCGGTTCCGAGGAGAGTAGAACACGGGACGAGTCGATCAATTAAATCAACACGCACATTTCAGACTGGTGGTTGAGCAAATTCCAGGCCGCCGACTCGGGTAGCAGGAATATGCACACGAGGAGCGGCTTTCTGGGGCGCGCGGCGGCGGTAGTCAATCGCGATGAGGTAGAGCATAAGAAACACAATGTGTGTCGTTTTGAATGCCGCCTCCGTCCAATCGTAGAAAATAATGGCGGCCAGAAATCCAAGCCGATAACGAGCGAATTCGACTCGATTCAGAAGGGACTTTCTAGCTTTGGCGTAGACAATCACGAGCAGGCCCAGAAGAAGAAACAGCCCGATCAATCCAAGATTCAAGTAGGTCTCGAGATAGCCGTTGTGCGCTTGGTTGGGTCCGAAGGTCCATTTCGCCCAGATTCGCTGCAGTCGCTCTCCGAGCCAAAAACTTTCGAACCCGGCGCCGAAAAGCGGATTGATATCTTCCTTCAAAAGATCGGCCCACAACAAAGTCCGGTCAGTCAGGGTAGCGTCACGTCCAAGAACACCGAGGATGACTTCGTAGATATTGAACAGAGCTTCGAGAAAAACTAACGCGAAAAGTCCCACCAAAATATAGGTCCCTAACATTCGCTTGTTCACGAGACTAGAGCTTACAAAAAGGAGCGTAGCGATGCCGAGGCAACAGGCGGTGAAGGGGGTTTTACTGTCCGCTTGCTGGAACAAGTACCAGGTCATGAAGAGGAAACCACCGCATAAAATCAGTTCGTCTCGTCGCCTCCTAATTTTGGGCCAGAGGCGAACCCGCAGTGTGTACCAAACGAAGAAAAATCCGTAGATCAGGCAATCCACCCCCAGGCCGTTCTTGTTCGACGTAATTCCGGTGTTGAAGGCGGCGCCCGTCCAAGAAGAGAAGCCGCGCCCCCATTGCGGGTAGTATTTAATGAAGAGAATCGAGACCGGCAGAATGATGAACGCACATCGCTTCATCACGTTGATGAAGGCCTCCTCGGGGTCAGGTTCGGTCAGGATCATCAAGGCCATGACCGGATTTCCGATGACCTTGATCCAGCGTTTCAGCGATACGAAGGGGTAATCGGACCAGAGAACGGAGAGCAGGCAGTAAATGAGAAAAGCGGCGAGCCAGCGGTTGTTTCGGACCAGTTCGCCAAGGCGAACATTTCGTTTCCGAAGAACGTAAAGACCGGCGCCGATCAAAATGCAGAACACGGTGCGATCGACCGGGCTCCCCTCCTCCAGCGATCGACCGCCCAGTTGTAGCCCCCCCAAAGCCAGCCAATCCGTGAAGCCGCGCGACGAGGTAAGGAAAAGCCAGGAGAGCGGAATCCAGAGGGCCCCGGTCACCTTCGGGTTCGCTCGCATGTCTCTCCGATAAAGAAAGACAATGAAACCGAGCGTCAAAAGCGCGGCGAGGATCGGAGGCATTTTCTCTAGCTCGCTAGCGACTCGTTAGGCACAACCTTCTGGCGGTTGCGCCTATTCCCATCGAAGAAGGCGGCCGTCTGCTCAGCGATATATTCAACCGCTTCGTTCGAAATCTCAGGATAAATCGGCAAAGAGAGGATGCGTGACTGGTTCGCATACGCGATCGGAAAATCCTCAGGCTTATGGCCGAGATACTCGTAGGCCGGATAAAACGGCAGAGCCTTTGGATAATTCAAAACCGTCGCAATACCCGCATCGGTGAGATGTTTTCTGAGCGCATCCCGCCTTTCCGTTCGGATGACGCAGAGATGGTAAACGTGATCGCGCTTTGCTCCGATTTCCGGCGTTCGAATATCTCCGACACCCTTAAGTAGTTCGTCATAACGCGCCGCAACCCGACGCCGCGCCGTCGTCCATTCCGCTAGGTGCGGCAACTTCACATTTAGGACCGCGCCTTGCAGTCCATCCATGCGGCTATTGATGCCTTCCATGACGTGATCGTTCTTGCCGCCGTGTCGTGCGAACGTCGCCATCCAGTTGGCCAGCTGGTCGTCATTTGTCACTGCGCAGCCAGCGTCGCCGTACGCGCCCAGATTTTTTCCAGGATAAAACGAATACGTCGCCGCGTTTCCGAACGTGCCCACGAGTTGTCCGTTGAAATGCGCCAGATGAGATTGCGCGCAATCTTCGATCACCCAAAGTTTGTGCTTCTTCGCGATTTCCATGATCGCGTCCATCTCCGCCGGCTGCCCATAGAGATGCACCGGAATAATGCCAACCGTCCTGCTCGTAATCCGCGCTTCGATTTGCGCGGCATCGATGTTGAAAGTCTCATCTTCCGTATCGCAAAAGACGACCTTACCGCCCGCCTGTGTGATCGTTTCTGTCGTCGCGATCCAGGAATGCGCGGTCGTGATTACTTCGTCTCCCGGTTTAATTCCGAGCCCGCGCATCGCGATGTAAATCGCATCGGTGCCGTTCGCGCAAGAGACGCAATGCTTCATTCCGAGCGCTTTCGCCCACGCTCGCTCAAACGCATCGACCTGTGGCCCGCGAATAAAACTCGATTGCGCGATCACGTCAGCAATCGCGGCATCGATCTCTTCCTTGATGCTCGAGTACTGAGCGTGCAGGTCGACAAAAGGGATCTTCATATCAAATCTTCCGCAGCAATCGCGCAGGATTGCCGACATAAAATCCCGGCTCGTAAATATCTTTCGTCACCACTGCGCCCGCACCGATGACGACCCGATCGCAAATCGTCACCGGTAAAATGGTGGCATTAGTGCCGATGCTCACGTTGCTGCCAATTTTGGTCGCGCGCCAGAACTCCTGGCGGCCTTTGGCGGGTCCGCCTTGCGCAAAGATGTCGTTGATGAACATGGCGCCGTGCGAAATAAAACAGTCGTCACCGATTGTGACCAGCTCGCAAATAAACGCGTGCGATTGAATGCGACACCGTTGGCCAATGGTCACGTCGCGCTGAATTTCAACGAACGGTCCCACGAACGTTTCCGCGCCAATTGTGCAGCCGTAAAGATTTACCGGCTGCACCACGGTGACGTTTTCGCCGAAAGTCACATTGATCATTCCTACGGAACGAAGTTGCGGCTCGTTTTTCATTTCGATCGCGCCCGCTCCAAAATGGAAACCACCGTGCGCGCGTGTGCCAAACCAGTGAGCGGCGGCTTCGAATTCAACACGCAATCCTTGAAGTGCTCCGCTTCCACACGCAAAGGCTCGGAGAATTTTACCTCCGGGAAAAGGATGTCGCCGCTGCGGTAATTAAATTGCGCGGCGCGCGGCACATCGAAATCCATGTTCTCACCCAGGATCGCTTTGCGATCTATCCCCTTGTCGTAAATCGCGATCTTGTTTTCCGCCACATCGTCATAGACCACCATCTTGCGCGAGCCGACCACGATCATTTTGCGCACCTTCTGCGGGTCGAGCCAGCTGACGTGAATGTTCGCGATGATCTTCCCAGGATATTCGAGGCTCAGGAAAACGACATCGTCGATTCCGTCCTGCATGTAAGCCATGCCCTGACGGCAGATTGAGATCGGCTCAGGATCGCCCAGCCAATATTGGATAATGCTGATGTCGTGCGGGGCGAAATTCCAGAGCGCATCGATATCCGCGCGAATGCGGCCGAGGTTCAAACGCTGGCTGTAAATGTATCGGATCTCACCGAGCTCGCCCTCATCGATCAACTTCTTCACGTAGCGGACCGCGGAGTTGTAGATGAAGGTGTGCCCGGTCATCACCACCAGGTTTCGTTCCTGCGCGCATTGCGCCAGTTGATCGACTTCGCTCGCTTTCGTCGCGAGCGGTTTTTCGACGAAAATGTGTTTGCCGGCGCGCAAGGCTTGCATACCCAGATCGAAATGCGTCCCGGCCGGCGTGGCGATCACGACCGCGTTCACCTCCGCATCATTTAGCGCGGCTTCAGATGAATCGATCGCGCGCGTACGCGGGAAATTCATCTCCACAAATCTGCGGCGCTCCGGACTGGAATCGACCACATATTTTACCTGGCAGTCCGGAAGCGCGGAAAAATTGCGAAGCAAATTCGGCCCCCAATATCCGCAGCCCAACTGCGCCAGGACTAGATGATCTTTGGCCACGATTCGTTAGGCCGCGCTGACTTCGAGAGCAGCGGGTTCGAGTTGGAATTGGGCGGACTTCATGAAAACGAAATCGGTGAATCCCCCGTCATCTGAGCCAGCCCTGTGCCGCGGAAGGGGATGGTGCACGCGGAGCCGAAAACCGGGCAGTTCATCCTTGTTCTCGATCGCAACACGCACCGATCCATCTTCGACTTCGATCGTGGCGGACCGCCGCGCCCGGAACCAGGCGACTGCTTCCGCCGCGGTCGGCATCCACGCTCCATGGCGGTTCAGTTTTTCAACCAGCTCAATGTAAGGCTCGTCCCATAAACGCTCAGGCGCGATGCTGCGATCGTGCCAGTTCACCGTGAGGACGCCTCCGAAACGAACCGTGTTTTCAATCAACGCGTCTACTTTTTTTTTCGCCGCGGCTTGAGTGAGATTCATGTGATCGGGATAAAACATCGCGGTGTCCATCACGTGCAAGGGAAGCTCGAGCAGCCGCTCTACTTGAAGAGGTTTGAAAACCTGCCCCGTACCCGCGCGATAACCGACCGCGTCATTATAACCGATGGTCGAGTCGTAGGAATATCCAGCTTCTTCCAAAAGCGCGGGACTCTTTTCGCTAAAGTACAACCAATGCATTCGAATACCGATTTCGTCGCTGCCAGTTGCATCCCGCACGCGCTCCATTTCCGCGCGACCTTTCTCCGAATCCTGCCAGGCGTCGATTCCATGCACGCCGATCTCGGATCCGGAAGCGGTCAGATGACGCAATTTCTTCCCCAGACTCGTTAGGCTGTAACGCGCGGCGCGCTTCGGCGGGCCGTTCTTTCCCGGGTCGCCTTGCGAGGGAATGACGAAAAAAGTCGAACGGGCCGCGCCTTCGATTTCGCGATAGCGCTCGAACTGATCCCAGAAATCTGGTGCGATTCCGAGGTAGACAAATGGCAGTGAGAGCGCTGCGCGATAATTTTCGGCGACTTGGCGCAACGTTTTTCTTCCGCGACTCCAATCGGTCAGCGAACCGATGAACGCTCGATAGAGAAAGCCGAACATGGTGTGATCGCCGAGGTGATCGCGCACGCGAGGATGATCCACATCATGCGTAAGACAGGCGATGAATTCGTGGCCTGCGGGCATCGGCGGTATTTCGATCAACGGAATGGAATGACGCAGGAGCAGGTCGCGCAGGAAGGCGATGTGCTGATCGAGGGTGGGAATGCGCGCTTCCGAGACCGGCTGTCCCTGGGTCAAAAGCCGTTCGGTTTCAGCAAAAAGATCGACTCCGATTCGGACGAACGTCTGCTCGCCGGAATCGGTTTCGGAAATTGTCGCCTGATCGTGGCCATAGATCAGAACAAGCCTCGCGGAGGTTTCTGGCACGGGCGCGCCGCTGCAAAGCAAGACGTCGCAACGCATTCCTTCGCGATAAAATAGCCAGGGCGTTTTGAAGAGTTCGAAAAACTCCCGCACTGCGGCGTGCCGAGCTTCATTCGCGACAACGCCAATCATCAAAGCGCTTCGCTAATCGCGACCAGGAGCGTTTCCCTTTCCCGACTCCAAGTGTGAGCGCGATAAATTTCCTGCCCCCGCCGCACTGTTTCCAAGACTTCGTGCGGATTGGCATAAGCGAATTCGATTTTACGCGCGAGATCAGCAGCATCGCCCAGATTGAAAAAGAGAAGATCGCGTTCGCCAAAGTAATCCTGGATGCCCTGGGCCATGGGAGCGATGACCGGTTTGCCTAACGAGAGATATTCGAAAATGCGCGTCGGCGTGTTGATCTCGGTGAAGATGTTCCGGTGGTTGGGGATGATTCCCAGATCGCAGCCGTTAATCGCTTCCACCACTTGGTCGAGGTTGCGCACCCCGAGATAGCGAATGTTGGAGGTGAGGCCACGCTCTTCCGCCGATTCCATCACGCGCTCGAAATAAGAAGTGCGCTCGCCACAAACCGTCAATCGCGCGGAGGGCACATTCTTGCGGACCGCTTCGAGCGCATCGACTGCGAGATCGAATCCATTCCGGTGCACGAGCGAGCCATGATACAGAATGTCGAAAGGTTTCCCTGGCGCCGATCCGTTAGAGTGTAATTGCGGAGCCTGGTAATGAAAAATGGTGTCATCCGGCGAGTTGAGCACCACCTGAATTTTTTCCGGCGGACAGCTGCGTGAAGAATAAATATTCTTACACGCCAGGTTCACCGTCAGGACGAGGTCAGCGAATCGGATGCTCCATTTTTCCAGCCGCTTCAGGGTCCGAACATTGAGGCTTTTTTCCGGCAGCTTGAAGATGGTCTGCATTAACTCCGGCATGGGATCGTGCAGATCTAGGATTACTTTCGCGCCGAGCATTTTCGGAATCAGCGCGCTGAAGACGAGGACGTCCGGCATATTATGGACGTGGACGAAATCGTATCTGCGCCGGAACGAGCGAAGCAGCAGATGCGCAAAACAGGAGAGAATGAATGCGGAATATTGTCCGACGTAGCTAATCTTGCCCGCGCGGTGCCGCTTCAGGGGAACGCGCACGACATTGATGTTGCCGAACTTTTCTTCGCCCGGCTCCCGGTCCCCGTCGCACAGACAAATAACATCAATCGTCACACCTTCTGCAGCTAACGCTTCCGCCGCGCGGCGCGGTCGCGGATCCGCCGGATAATGCGAGAAGAGCAAGACGGCGCCGTGCCGTCCCCGGAGGCGCCGCAACTTCGGGAGTGCGCCCGCCGAATGATCCGCGCTCGGCTCTTCTCCACCACGCGCCTGTAAGGCGTGGCGGGCCACTTCTCGCGGAAGAACGTGCCAGTACTGGCCTTTGAATTTCTCGCGCACATGCCGCAAAAAACGCGCGTAGAGCTCAACCGGATATTCGGTCGATTTTTGGCGGCCATCGCCAAATGCCATATAATCCGGATGCGTATCGAGCAGGACCATCCCACCGTGCGCGGCGATCCAATCGACCTTCCGCGTCCAGATTTCCTCGTTCTTCTCCTGCAAGAGAAGAAAAAGGGTGGAATCCTGCGGAAGCGTATAAGGCAGCTCGATGTAACCCCGATTCGAAGGCGCGTTCGACGAACCATTCGTTAGGCCGACCGCGCTCGAAACCCAAAATGGAAAGATGGTGTTCCGGCCTTCCGGCTGCGGCTCGAACGGATCGGTGTCGAACGTGGAGGCATCGTATTGAATCTCGAGGTCGTGCAGCCAATTCAGATTATGCAGCATGAAACCGGAACGAAAACCCGACGCACCCCACTCATGGACATAGTGGTTAATGCGCGCCGCTTTCTGCCGAAACTCGCGACGCGATTGATACAGGCGCCCGTCGTGTTGCAAATCGTGCACACCGACCTCAAAGCCATTCCGGGTCAGCTCCTCGCGTAACTCACGCGGAACGCGGTAGTCGCCTTCCGGGATGAAATTGAAGGAAGAGCGGAAGCCAAGCTCCATCTCGATCTCCATCAGCTGCCGGCATTTGTTCAAGCCGTTCTCGCCTTCAACGTCGTGCGACAAGACGAAGGCGAATTTTTTTTCCTCCGGCCACCCGCGCCAATCTTCCGGCGGCTGTTCCGAGCCGGGCATAATCGGCCAGGTCTCTTGCACGCGATCGCGCAGGCGCTGTGCAAAGCGACGCCGCACCGCTGTCCGCAGGGTCTGCGGCACGAACGGTTTGACGCGATAGTAGATCTTATTGCGTAACACAGCGAATCCCTCGAAGCAGAGTCGAGGCCTGTTTAACTACAAAACGACGGGCGCTTCCAGACCTGTCCGTCAGGAATCTCCATTCAGCCATTTCGGACTGTAGGAGCGAGCTTTGTTGAAAATAACCGAGACGTTGTCGCGTTGCGTGGTTAACGCTTCGAATCCGCGTTTGACCGCATCTCGATTGTTCTTCTCCGCCTCGACCACGAGCAGGACCTTGTCCATGAAGCCGGCCATCCCGACCGTCGGGCTGGTCTGACTCACCGGGGGCATGTCGAAGATGACGTAATCAAAATCGCTCGCCTTCAGATTCGGCATCATGTCGAAGAATTTTTTCAAGCCGAGCTGCGTCGGTCCATCGCTCGGCGGCTGCACCATCGCCAGATAAAGATTTTCCGCCGCCGGCTCGTTCTCTTCACCATTCGCCTGCAGGGCAGTGTTCAACGATACTGCCGGGCGGCCTTTGAAGAACGGATGCACTTCGTGCGGCCCGAGATTCACATCCACAAGTAAGACTTTGCCGTCGCCCATTTCGGAGAGAGCGGCCGCAAGTCCCGCAGCCAGGGTGGAAGTTCCGTTGCCATCCTTAAAGCCAGTGACTCCCACGAGCTTCGGCTTATGCGTCATCCGATTGAGCTCAAAGTAAAGGCCGAGTCGATCGCGAATCGCAACGGCATAAGGACGGATGAAATGGTTCGCCTCCCATGGCGCGAGCCTGCCATTTTTTCCGTTGCCACTGCCATCATCCGGCTTCTTCGGCCGTAGTAGCCGACGGCGGCCGTTGCCGCTTGGATTATAGGGAATCGAAAGAAGGAGCGGCGCGCCGAGACGCTTCTCCAATTCAAGCGGTCGCTTGACGGTTTGGTTGAGAACCAATTCGCTCAACAAGACCAATGCAACGATGGCGCCAATTCCTCCGCCTGCGAACCCTAAAGCCAGTTTGTCGCGTTTTCCGTAGACACGACGCGGCGGAGTCGGGCGTTGCACGGCGCTAATGTTTGGGATTTTGGATGGGTCAAGCGCTTCGTCGATGCGCGCTTTTTCCAGCGTGCTCTTGAAATATCTGTAGCTCTGAAGTTGCAGCTCCTGGTTGCGTTCCAAGTCGGTAATCTGCGAGCCCAAATCTGAGAGTTCGCGCACCCGGTCCCGCACGCTCGTGAGCCGGGCCTTGAGGGCTTCGACCTTCGCTTCCATGGCGGAGATCCTTGCTTTCTCTCCAGCCAGGGTCGGCGGCGTACCGTCATCTTTCGTCAACGCCAGCTCGGGAAATTTTTTCTCCATCTCTTCGCGTTGCTTATCCAGACTCTCGATTTCCGCGTGATGGATCTTCATCTGCGGATGTTCCGGCCGGTATTTCGAGAGCAATTCGACCTCTGCTTGCCGCAATCCAGTTAGTCGCCCGACAACCGCGCGGTAAGTAGTGCTGTCCCCGGCAGTGGCCGTCCGGGGAGGAGGCGCTTTGGCGGCCTCCGTGGCACCGGTCGCGGCAGCGTCCTCCATTAATTTTACGCGTGCGCGCTGCTCGGCCAACTCTTCCTGCGCGGTGTGAATCTGATCGTCCACTCGGATCAGATTTCCACTGAGCGCGCCATAGCTGTCAGCGAGCGAAATGATGCCCGCCTTGGCCTTGAGTGCCTTCAGCGCGTCTTCAGTTTCGTTGAGTCGAGCGCGGACCTGGTCGGTTTGCTGTGTGACAAAATCGAAAGCACCCGCGGAGCGGTGCACCTCCAGATGCTTGTTGAAATAACGATTAACGAGTTCGCTTAAAACTAATGTGGCGAGCTCAGGATCACTATTCGAATAGGCGACGAAAATTATATTGCTCGCCGGGTTCGCGATCACCCGCAAACCATTACTGACAGTGGCGGCGGCATCCGTTTTCGCGGCCGATTCCACACCCGGAAGCAAGCGTTTTACGCCGATCGCTTCGACCACATCCATGGCCAAATCCCAACTGGTCAGAATTTCCACCTCACCGCCAATCACGCTTTCGCCAGTCTTCGGCGCGGTGCCGGCTTCCGAATCAACGCTGCTGCGATCGAGCACGTACCTAACGAGTAGTTTGGCGTTCGATTCGTAAACCGGTTGATAGCGAAGATAGACGGTTGTCGCGATGATGATGCCGACGCCCGTTCCAAAAAGGATTTTCCATTTGTGCTTGAAAAGGGCGTGGAAAATGTCGCCTACCCCAAAGGCAGCCACATGTTGCGAATCTGTAAGAAGTTCAGCCATGTCGAGTGTGTTGCGGCACGCTCAGTGCAAGTGGGGATAGAGCACAGTGCCTGCGAGCTTATTGACGGTCAATGGAAGGCTGCGGAAGACTGCGCCTGGAAAAGCAGACGGCCGGGAGGGCGTTTCATTCATCCAGCGGGCATTCACAGTATCAAAACGAAAGTAGTTAAGCATTTCTTCTTCCGCGCCTAACGATAGTTTGAAGCGCCGGAGTCCCGCATGTTCAAAATCCGTCCGGCCGAGGTGAAGACTTATGGCGCCAAGTTGCGCCGCCCGTTTGATTCCTTCCCACATGACGAGGTTGTTCGGCCGATGTTCCTGATAACGGTCGTCCGAGGCGCCGAACTTGAAGACGGCGTGATTCGCGAAGAGGAAAAAGACGGCAGTCGCGATCATTTTACCTCGCAAACGCGCAGCAACCAGGAAGCCCAGATCGCGCTCAATGATGTGCGTTTGAATGTTTTGAAAAAATGAGAATGGCTGCGGAGGAATTCCATGCCGACGGCGAGTTTGGGCATGGAGCCGATAAAATTCCGCGAGCGCGCCGCTGTCTGTGGTGATCTCCACCGTTAGTCCGCTGCGTTCGGCTTTCCGCAAAGCGCGATGTACCGAACTAGAGAAAGCGTCAAATAACTCGCTGGGGGATTTCGTGAGATCCAGCTTGTGCCCGTAGACGGTGTGGTGCGGCGAGGGTCGCGCACCATCGAAGGAGAGCGGGCCACGAACTTCGAAATATTTCCATCGGCGCTCGCGAGCCAGGTCTGACAAATGATCAACCATGGCGTCGTCCGATAAAGTGCGATCGAACTTCAACGGCGCGCAGAAATCGCTGAAAGGAAGACAAACCCCCCGCCTTCCGGTGAAAAGGCTTTTCACCTCCATTACGGGCACCAAAACGGCAGGTTCCGCATTGTGCGAGAGACTCAAATAATGCGGCGTGTGGCCGTAGGTTTCAGACAGAACTTTCGCCCACGCGCTCGAATGAAATATGGTCGCGTCGGGATTTCGCGCGACTGCCCGATCCCATCCGTCCCCCGTCAAGGGATCGATCAAATCAGCCTGTAGCGTGCGACTAAATGATGGTTCGGGGGTCACGTAAGGAGAATAGGCCGAATTCTCCCCAGCAAAGTTTTTTGGCGACCCAACGGGGGAAAACTCGAGAGTTGTTTTCAGGAAACACACTCCGCGCTGGTCGCCGCTTGCAGGGTATGCGCGACGAAATCGATTTGGTCGCCGCTCAGCTCCGGGAACATCGGGAGTGAAAGAAATTCGGCGGAGGTGCGCTCGGAGATTTCAAAGGCATTTCGTTCGTAGCCCAAATTCACGTACGCTTCCTGCAAATGCACCGGCACAGGATAGTGAATACCGCAGCTGATTCCCTCACCTTCCATCACGCGCAAAACTTCATCGCGCTCGGGCACGCGCACGGCATACACGTGATACACATGGGTCGCGTAATTCGCTTCCACCGGCAAAATGATTTCTTCCGTCCCGGCTAAGACGCTCCGATACCGCGCCGCGTGCTCGCGCCGAAGTTCGTTTCCGTGGGCGAGATGTCGCAATTTCACCCGCAGAACCGCCGCCTGAATACCATCCATTCGACAATTCCATCCCACGACCGCGTGATGATACTTCCGCGTTTGACCGTGATCCCGAAGGACACAGATCTTTTCCTTTAATTTCGAGTCGTTCGTGATTACTGCGCCCGCTTCACCAAATGCTCCGAGATTTTTTCCGGGATAAAAGCTGAAGCAACCGGCGTCTCCGATCGAACCCACTTTCCGCCCCTTGTACTCCGCGCCATGCGCTTGGGCCGCATCTTCGATCACGAGCAGCCCGTGCGCGCGCGCGAATTTCAGAATCGGATCCATATCAGCCGCCTGGCCAAAAAGATGGACCGGAATAATCGCTTTGGTCCGCGTGGTCAAAGCGCCTTCCAGACCGGCGGGATCGAGCGTGTAAGTGCGCTCGTCAATATCGACAAAGACCGGCGTGGCTCCGCAATAGGTGATCGCTTCCGCCGTCGCCATGAAGGTGCTCGGGACGGTGATGACTTCATCGCCGGGACCGACACCGCCCGCTAGAAGCGCAAGCCAGAGCGCATCTGTCCCATTGCCAAGCCCAATTGCGTGGCGGCACTCACAAAAACTCGCGAAATCTTTCTCGAATTCAGCCACAAAAGGCCCGCCCGCGAATGCTGCGCTGTCGATCACCTCCGCAATCGCGCGGTCAAGCTCCTGGCGAAGCGGTGCGTGATGGGATTGAAGATCCAGAAATGGAACTTTCATGACGTAAGCATTCTTTTCGGAACCGCAGTGGACCCGCGACCGTTATGCAACCTGCGAAGCAGGCTGCGACGATCCGTTACGCTGGCGGCCTAACGAGGGCGTCACGACTTCATGCGAGGCCGAAAAATTCACCGGCGCCCCGTTCGAGCGCAGGGATAAGCTGGCGGCTTCGAGAATTCGCACCAACTCCAGCCCTTCCTGGCCGCTACTCAAAGGCTTTGTGCCACTCTCGATGCAATCGACAAAGTGCTGGCAAAGGGCGCGCAGCGGCTCCTCCTGTTTAATGTGAGGAATGTAACTGTCCCCATAGTGGTAGGAGTAATGGAACTCCGCGAAAGTATCGTAGTGCGGCGGCCGTTCCACCCGCACGTCGTAGATTTTGATTTTCTCGTGCGCCTGCAGATCGTCGTAAACGATCATGCGTCGCGTGCCGACGATCGTCATTTCGCGCACTTTCCGCGGCTCGAGCCAGCTGCTCTGGATGGTCGCGAATCGTTTCTGCCGAAACGTGAGTGACATGTTAGTCACATCTTCGATGTTCGGGGTAACGTGGGCGTTCCCCTGGCAATTCACGGTGAGGGGAAACTCGCCCAGGATGTGGAGAATGATCGAAATATCGTGCGGCGCGAGATCCCAGGCGACGTTGATATCGTTCTGGAACAATCCCAGATTCAAGCGGCGCGAGTTGATATAACGAATGTCGCCAATATCGCCTGCCTGAATGATATCGAATATCTTCCGGACCGGCGCGGAATAGAGAAAAGTGTGGCCAATCATCAGGACCAGGCCGTTGCGCTTCGCGATCTCGATCAGCTCTTCACATTCCGCCGAAGACGAAGCCATCGGCTTTTCGACGAAGGTATGTTTGCCCGCAGTCAGGGCTGCTTTGGCTAGCGAATAATGCTGTTTAACGGGCGTCGCGATAATGACCGCATCAAGCCCGATACCATTGAGAAACTCATCGTAGTTCCTCATCCCTTCGATATCAGGATAAATGGCGTGCAAATGCTCGAGACGGTCCGCGTTCTTGTCGCACATCGCCTTGACCCGGCAGTTCGGGACGGCGCGGAAATTACGGATCAGGTTCGGGCCCCAATATCCGCAACCGATAACTCCGACACTGAGCGGCGAACTCATATTCCTTCAGGCGTTTTGGCGTCGGAAGGAAATGGGGGGCGGTTCGTTCGCGAGTGGGAGAAGCTTTCAAGCGTTTGATCGATCAAGGCTGGCATGGTCTGAAAAATGATCGCCAGATCCATGCCAATGGACATGTGTTTCGAGTAATGAATGTCCATCTCGATCATTTCGTTAAAGGTCGTGCGGTTCTTGCCATTGACCTGCCAATAACCCGTTAGGCCAGGAAGCGCGTTGACCCGTTCCTGTTGCCACTTCGCATAACGCGCAAACTCGTGAATCGTGCACGGCCGCGGCCCGACCAGGCTCATCTCGCCCCGAATGACGTTAAAGATCTGCGGCAATTCGTCCAACGCCGTCGCGCGCATCAGGCGGCCCCACGGCAGAATGCGCGGGTCGCCTTTACCATCGAGCTTTACCATCGGCACGCTCTCGCGCATGAGACGCTCGAGGTGCGCTTCATGCACATGGGTCTCCGAGTCCACTTTCATGCTGCGGAATTTATAAATCAGGAACCGGCGCCCTCTGTACCCGACACGTTCCTGTCGATAAAAAATGGGGCCGGGCGAGGAAAAACGCACCGCGAGCATGAGCAATAGAATGACCGGCAGCCAGATCGGCGAGGTCAAAGCGATCAGCGTAAGGTCGAGGACCCGCTTCCAAATGGGCGCACTCGCCCTCTCGACTTCGGTTCCGTCGAAAGCGGGCGCGACCGCGTGGCCATCCAGATGCGCCCCGAGGTCCGTCCCCGATGGGCCCGGGCGTTCGGTCCGCTGCTCCCGCAAAAGTTCGATCATTTTCTCATGCAGGAACTCCGGCACACCCTCGGAAGTCGCGGTGCCATTTTTCAAATCGCGACAAACAAGTTTTGCGCCGATCGATGGTCCGCTCACCTTCCGCAGCCCGGGAGCGGGCGTTCGAGCGAAAAGGCTGCGCAAAAGATTCGGCGGCTTGGGTTGGCTATAACCGAGCGGGCACGGATTGGTTCGAGAAAAAGACTGGGCAGAAGAAGAATTGCTCGGTGTCATCGAAAAGATTTGGGTCCGGAGCGAAAATGCGAGCGCTATAAACCTTAGACTGACTAGAGATAACTACAATCCTCCCGCTAGCGTCAACTTAATCATTGTGAAATTTGCGTGTCACGACATGCCCACCATGCACCCGTCTTCTCTTCGCCGCTCTGTCTCCAAACGTTCATAGGGTTTGCCGATTTATTCATAAACCAGCATCGGGGACAAGCTTTTCCGTAGCCGCTTCCCGCTCGATAATTTAGGTGACTGTCCACCGAGGGTCGGCGTCCTTTCTCAGGCGTCCGCTCGGAGAGAGGCGCGGCGGGACTGTACCGTTTTCGGCGCCGACATTATCGACCTCAGAGGCCGATTAACCGCTCAGTTCGCCGGCTGTCTAAGAGGAGGAACCGTTGGATGAACCTGTCCCCGGCCTGGAGCCAAAGCGTGAAATCCGCTCTCGTCTTCGAACCCTTCTGGCGCATGCTCGAGATTATTTGCCACCAACAAGACCACCAGGAGGCCGAGGATGATAAGACTAAGAACGACGATCATACGCTTTTTTAAGCAGGATCGATGCCGATAGGAGCTCCGGCTCCGTCCCTTTCCTTTTATTCGGTTAAAGGATTGCCTTCGGTGGTATTGCCTCGGTCTTTCTCCGGGCAAAGCCCGTATTAATCCGAGACGTGGAAATGAGGATTGTGATTGAATGGCGCGTGGCATTGTCCTGCACAACAGTTTTATCAAACGGGATTCTCTGGAGATGAGACGGATCTCGCCCGCTGGCCAGTGTCGCTACTTTGCGCTTTTCGGTGCAATCCGACTGTGCTCAGCGCTGACAATTTTCGCCTCGGGTTTCATTGCTAGCGTTTCTTGGGCACAGGATTCTTTGCCCGCACGCGCCGGTCTGGACGCGGCCGCGCATGAACCGCACAACGATCCGCAAGCAGCGTCCGATCTCAGGAATATCCCAGTAGACCAAGCCGTACGCGTCAACGCCCAGGGCGAGCGATTGCCGGAGATCGAAACATCGACGGGAAGTGAAGTTTCCGCGGTGCCGAAGCGTTTCCTTTACGCATTCCGCCTGGGTTTGCGCGGAGTCTACGACGACAACATTTTCCTCCGCAGCAGCGATCGTGTTTCAGATTTCTACTTCTCGATCGAACCCGGCGTTACGATCGGTTACGGTGACATCGTCGGGAGCGATCAAAATTTTGTCCGCCTCGATTACGCGCCGAGTGCTTTCCTCTATGCGGATCACTCGGAGGCGGACTCGCTCCAGCACGTCATCCGACTCGAGGGCCAGTATCATTTCCGGCGGCTAAACCTGACGCTCACGCAGGAAATTCAAATCCTCGATGGCACCAACTACACCAACGGCTCGCTCAGTCCGAATTCCGTTCCCTCTATCAACCTCGATGCTGGCGCTAACACCAGTGTTACAACCTACAACACTCGCCTCAGCTTTACCTACGACCTCACCGGTAAAACATTCCTGAGCGGCAGTCTCCTGCACACCGCGAATGAATATGAGAGCAGCCTGATCGATTCCCAAAGCATCCAGGGCAACGGTTATCTCAACTACAACTACAGCCCGAAGCTAGTCGTCGGTTTGGGCGGAACCGCCGGCTACAATTGGGTCGCCTCATCCACCCCCGACCAGACCTTCGAGCAAATAAACGGACGCTTCACCTATCAACTAAGCGGGAAAGTAAGCTTGGACGCTTCCGGCGGAGTCGAATTCCGACAGTTTGATGGAGATGCAGGCAACAGCACCTACGTATCGCCGGTCTACGAAATCAGCGCCAGCTATCAACCGTTCGATGGCACCAGTCTTTCTCTTAGTGGGAACCGCCGTACTCAGAATTCCGCTGTCCTTTTAGGACAGGACTATGCGTCCACCAATCTCTCCCTGACCGCCCGCCAGCGATTTTTTCAGCGCTTCTATCTCAGTTTCGCGCTCGGTTATCAGAACTTGAGCTACTTTAATACCGTAGATAACGGGAGCGCTTCCCGCGACGATGACTACTTTTACCTGCAACCCGCGCTCGACCTCACGCTCACGCGCTACTGGACGCTGGGCGTCTATTATCTACATCGCGAAAATGAAACTTCGGCAACCTCCTTTGGATTTGATGACAACCAATTCGGCCTGCGCACCTCACTCACGTTTTAGTTTGGCATTAGTCGTCCGCGTCGCGTTCTGCGCCTTGGGCTTCTCCTGCACTGCTCTCGCGCAGACCGGCCTACCTGCCTCGAACCAACCTCCGCCATCCGCTCTCCCACCCGCTGCGTCGAGCGTTACGCAGCCTGTCAGCGGAGTCAGCGCGCCCGCGGGATATGTGCTAAGCGCCAACGATCAAATTGCGGTCGAAGTTTTCGGCGAAGAAGATCTCCGCACCAACGGTCGATTGAACGGCGAAGGCAATTTGAGCCTTCCTCTTCTAGGGTCGGTGCGGCTTTCTGGTCTCACCCTTACCCAAGCCGCTGCCCGGCTCACCGAGATGTATGGGAAAGACTACCTCGTTAGTCCGAAAGTAAACGTCACCCTCGTCGGCTACGCCAAGCGCCGCTTCACCGTCCTCGGACAAGTTAGCCGTCCCGGTAGCTACGAAATGCCCGAAGGCAGCCCGGGTGGCATTGATCTTCTTGAGGCGGTGGCAATGGCCGGCGGTTACACCCGCATAGCCGCGCCCGAGCGCATCAGTGTGCGACGGCAGACCGGCGCGGGCGAGGAAATCCTCCGCGTCAACGCCAAGCGCGTCGCAAAAGGTGGCAGCGCGTTTCGCATCGTCCCGGGCGATACCGTCACCGTCGGCGAAAGCATTTTTTGAAGCTGTGTCATTCTATTTTGCAATGAATGGAACTGTGTCAGCATGAGCGTCCTTTCGTAGATCGCTGACTCCGCGCATGCTTCCTTCGCCCACTCAAAACACTCCTCCCGGCTCCCTCGGGCCGGGACAAGTTTTTTCCACTACTACCGGGACCTCCATCGATCCCAGCGGCGAACGACGCGGCTTCGACTTCCGGCATTTCTGGCATTCACTCATCGAGAAACTCTGGATCGTTCTCCTCTGCGTGCTTGCCGGGTTTTTCGCTTCCGTTATTTACCTCGCCCGAACCCCAAAGCTCTATCAAGGCCACGTCGTTCTTGAAGTTGATGTTCAGGATCCGACACCGATCCGCTCGGAAGATCCGACCATGCGGTTGCGCGCCATGTTCATGGCCAGCCAGGAAGCTCTTCGCACCATCGAGCAAAATTTGACTAATCGGAGTCTGCTCGCCCGTATCGTCCGGGCGGAAGGATTCGCCGAAGATGGCGGCAAGACGCTCCTCGGAACTACCGTCGCGGATAAGCCGGCGAAATCGAAACCCGCACCCGCGCCGACGCTATCGCCATCGGGCGCCGATCAGCTCGCAGTGCAACCTACCTTCACTCCGCTGGAGGATGCTCTGGCCGGCGCGCTTTCGCGCATGATCAAACCCGTCATCCGTCGCGGCACGCGTTTGATCGATGTCTACGCCACAAATCGCGACCCAGCCGTCGCCCAACGTCTCGCCGATGCCGCGGGCCGCGAATACATTCGCTACTCCATCGAGCGCCGTTCTTTCAGCAGTCAGGACATGTTGCGTTATCTCTTGGAAGAAGAAGAGCGCCTAAAGAAAAATCTGCAAAAAAGCGAAGCCGCCGTCGCGGAATATAAAGCCAATACCCCGGACGCACTTCAACTCGGCGGAGGCGCTGCCACTACTGGCAGTCAGCAAGGCGCCGGCAGCACGGGTGGCCGCAGCGGTCTGGTCGAAGACAAACTTCAGGAGCTCAGCACGAAGTTAACTACCGCTAAATCCGAGCGCCATCGCCTTGAAAGCGAGCTCGCGCAGATCGATCAAATCGGTGACAAAATCGACGCGTTGCTCGCCATCCCGAGCATCGCTACTTCCCCGCAGGTCAACGACCGGCGTCGCGACGTCGCGCAACTCGAAGCGGCGGTTGCGCAACTCGAGCAGCGTTACAAGATCAAACATCCCAAACTGATTGCCGCCCGCGCCGCGCTCACCGAAGCGCAGGAAGCACTTCGCCGCACCGTCATCGGGCAGCCTGCAATTCTGCGTAATACCCT
Source organism: uncultured Chthoniobacterales bacterium (assembly GCA_964236815.1). Lineage (GTDB taxonomy): Bacteria > Verrucomicrobiota > Verrucomicrobiia > Chthoniobacterales > UBA10450 > JACCTI01. The sequence continues at coordinate 57,985 of CAXSFN010000001.1, read as the reverse complement.
CGAGCAAGCCCGCGCCGCCGAGCGCAACATGGAAGGTTTTGTTGGCGATCAGGAAAAAGCCGCTATCGCCTTGAACCGCGCGGCCATCGGTTATCAGGAACTAGCGCGCCAAGCCGAAACCGACCGCGCTCTTTACGAAAGCGTTCTCCGTCAGATCAAAGAAACCAACCTCACGAAAGATGTGAAGACCAACGCCGTCAGCGTAGTCGAACGCTCTCCTCTCCCCGGCGCGCCCGTCAGCCCGCAACCCACGAAATCCATCTTACTCGGATTGTTAGGCGGCCTCGCATTGGGCCTTGGCTTTGTTTACGCGACCGACATTCTCGATCGCTCGATCAAGACCGTCGACCAGGCCGAATCCAACCTAGGCCTGCCTGTTCTCGCTGCGGTTCCGGAAATTGGGAAGGGCGACGCGCCAGAAGTTTCCGATCAGAGAGCGCCACCGACCGGCACCGCTACTTATCGTCTCGTAGCCGAAGCGCCGGAAGGTCCGGCCGCGGAATCTTTCCGTAACCTGCGCGCCTCACTCTCGCTTCTCGGTCCGGAAGCCGAGCGCAAAGTTTTTCTCTTTACCAGCGCAGTGCCTAACGAGGGCAAGAGCTTCTCCAGCGCGAACTACTCCCTCGCCCTCGCCCAACAAGGACATCGCGTGCTCTTAATCGACGGCGATCTCCGCCGGCCCAGTCTGCACAAAATTTTTCTCCCGCTCACGGGTACGAACGGAGCGGAAAGCGACGCTCCCGGCATCGTCGATTATCTCGTCGGCGCCATCGATCTGCAGAGCGCCGTTCGCTCTGTTTCCGCAGGCCGGCTCGAACCCGTCTTCCACGGCGAGCAATCACCAATCCTCGCGGCTACTTCGGGCAAGCTCTTTGTTCTTACTGGCGGACGGCGCGCGCCCAATCCGGCCGAGCTTCTCAGCGGCCCGTCCTTTGCCAAACTGATCGCGGAAGCGTCAGGCCATTTCGATCGCATCGTCATCGACAGCGCACCCATCCTCGCTGTCAGCGACACGCTCCTCATGACGCCGCTCGTACAAACCGTCTGCGTCGTTGTTCGCTCCAATAAAACCCCGCGCAACGCCGTGCAGCGAGCGCTCGGAATGCTAACCGGCGCCGGAGGCAGACCTGCCGGAATCATCCTTAACCGCTTACCGCGCAAACGCGGCGCGGGTTACTACTACTACTATGCCTCCCCGGGCTACGGAAAAGGCGAAGGGGCTTACTCCTCCCGCACGCGTTCCTCCGGTTCCGTCGAGCCGCGAGCCCAGGTGTAGTAGGTCCCTTGGGCCCATCTCAGGTTGTCTTCCGTTATCGACGAACGCTGAGCGTCTAGTCCACGGCTTCTAAGAACTTATCAAAGCCGATTTGACTGCTTTTCCGGATGACCAATACCTGATCACCGATAACTATTAACCAACAACCAATGCCCACCGCTCTACTTCCTACTTCCTACTTCCTACTTTAGCCTTTCTACTTTCTACTTCCTACTTTCCAATTCCTCCACCTCCGCCTCCACCATCTCGCGCACCAGATCCGCAAACTTCACCCGCGGCTTCCAACCTAATTGGCGCTCAATCTTCTCGCCCGATCCCACTAACTGCGTCGGCTCCGCCGGGCGCGTGAAGTTCGCGCTCTGCTTCACGTATTTTTCCCAAGGCAAGTTCACCACCGCGAACGCCGCCTCCACAAAATCGCGCACCGAATGCGTCTCGCCCGTCGCCACCACATAGTCATCTGCCGTCTCGTGCTGCAGCATAAGCCACATCGCCTCCACATAATCGCGCGCATGTCCCCAATCGCGCCGGCTCTCCAGGTCTCCTAAGACTAGTTCGTCATCCAGCCCGGCTGCAATCCGCGCCGCTGAGCGCGCGATCTTTCGTGTCACAAAATTCTCACCGCGCCGCGGCGACTCGTGATTGTAGAGAATGCCGTTGCAAGCAAAGACCCCATAAGACTGCCGGTAAACGCGCAGTAACTGGGTCGCGAATGCCTTCGCACAACCGTAAGGATTTGCCGGCCGCTGCGGCGTCTCCTCCGTCTGCGGCGATTCTGTCGCGCGTCCGAAAATTTCCGAAGTCGAAGCGTGATAAAATCGAATCGGCGCCTTCTGTTCCCGCACAATCTCAAGCAGCCGCAGCGTAGCCATTCCCACCTCCTCGCAGGTCGATTCCGGCATCTCAAAACTCAGCCCCACATGACTCTGCCCGGCCAGATGATAGACCTCACCCGGCCGCACCTGAGAAAAAATCCTGCGCAAGGTCGTCCCATCCGAGAGATCGCCATAGTGCAGAAAGAGCTGCTTATCATAGATCGCCTCATCGTTCCGCAGATGCTCGATCCGCGACCGCGCCATGTTGCTCGTCCGCCGCACCACCCCATGAACCGCATAGCCCTTCGCCAGAAGCAGCTCCGCTAGGTAAGACCCGTCCTGGCCAGTGATACCGGTGATGAGGGCGATGTTCTTTGAAGACATTCAGTTATTGGTTACCCGTTATGGGGTTCTTCGTGAATTACCGTCGCCGCACCGCGCTTAAGATAGTTCATGTAACCATTTAAAAGCTTAACGCCGTCGCTCACGAGTTCTCTGCCTCGGCTTAACACATCGCTCGAAATAAGGTCCTCGTCATGCGCAGCAATCAGATGATCTAGTACTTCCCAGCACGATCCGCGAGCGTTGCTGCAAAACTTTGCGTTGTCGAGATAATGAAAGCGTCCATACCCCTCCGCAATGTTCGCCGTCGTCGAACGGGCAGCGCGCAATAACTGATTGCCTAGTCGCCATCGCTCTTCCTTTGGCAGACCGGGCACCACCTCTTTCGCGACGAACAATCGCAATGCTCGGCACCGCTTCCAGCATTCGAGGTCCTCAAAGCTTCGGATGGGAGACGCGGCCATAACAGCGGGTTAGTTAATAGCCGCGGGTCCCTGATTTGAAACGCACGTAGTCATCTACCCGACAAACCAATAACAAATAACAGATAACTCGGTTATTTTCGGCAAGGGCCAATAGGCGCAGCCTATTGGCCCTTGCCGAAAATAACCGTATACACCGTCTTCAACACGATCATCAGATCTAGCTTCAGCGAATAATTGCGGATGTAATAGAGATCGTACTTCAGCTTCTCGATCGCATCTTCATCGCTTTCGCCATACGGATAGTTGACTTGGGCCCAGCCCGTGATCCCTGGCTTCACCAAATGCCGGAAATGATAAAACGGAATGATCTTCTCATAGCGTTTCGCGCATTCGATCCATTCCGCACGCGGCCCAATCAAACTCATCTCCCCGCGCATCACGTTCCAAAGCTGCGGTAACTCATCCAGCCTCATCTTCCGCAACCAGCGCCCTGTCCGCGTAATTCTCGGATCGTCGCGCCGCGTATAGATGTCCTCTCCTGAGCTTGGCTCAGATGAGTTATTAGTTATTCGCTCATAGTTAAAGGTCGAATCCTCCGCGATCCGATCTCCGACTTCTGACGTCTGACTTCCGCTCTCTGTAACCAGACCTCCGACTTCAGATCTCCGACCTCCGACCTCCGACCTCTGACCCCGGACCTCCGACCCCTGACCCCGGACCTCCGACCCCTGACCCCGGACCTCCGACCCCTGACCCCGGACC
>CAXSFN010000001.1:52053-54265 GCA_964236815.1 uncultured Chthoniobacterales bacterium | reverse complement strand
TCTTCTGGTCCCGATACCTTAGAACCATTAACCGATAGCCCGGCCGCAGGCCGCGCCCTCATCGTCCGAAACTTAAACACCGTGAACCTTTCGTTATCCCGCCCCACCCGTGTCTGCCGAAAAATCGCCGGCTTCCCGCTCTCCAGCCAGATCATCAAGACAATCGCGCCAAGAATCGGAGAACAAAGGACCAGCAACAGCCCGGCCAGGATCACATCGAAAGTCTTCTTCAGGTAATGAAAGGGCGAATTACGCGCTAACTGAAACCCCATCTGCAACGGCCAGAAAGGATCGAGCGATTGCACCGGCACATGCCGCCAGTGTGCCTCATGAAACGACTCCAGGGTAAAGACGCGCACATTTTGAAACTGCGTCCGCACCAGGCGTTCCAGCAATTCCGGCTGTAACCGATCGATCCGTTCCGCCACCACCACCCCGCTGTAGGATTGATCCAGCCGTTCCAACTTCGTCGCCAGATCCCCTTCAATGATCGGCGAACCCGGCCCCGCGATGCGCAAGCCAACGCGCTTCGGATCGATCGCTACAAATTCCAGCCGCTGCCGACTAACCGAAGCCTGATAGGCCCGATAAAACTCCGCCGCCAGCGGACCGCCCCCCACCACCAGAAAGGCCCGGTTCGCAGTCGACGCCGCCACGAAACGCCAGATAAATCTCCGGTAAGCGAGCGAGAGCGCGAGGAACAGGACAAAGCTAACCAGGAACGCGCTGCGGCTCGGCTTCATCGTTTGGTCGAACGTCGCTGCCGCATAAATCATCAAAGCGCTCAGGCCGGCGGCACAGACGATGGTCAGCGCATGCTCAGTCGCGTAGGGCAGACCGCGCATCTCGGTATAGCGATTGTAGCCGCCGACAATCCCGATCGCCGCCACGATGATCGAAAGCTGCAAAGCAGCGATCAGGACAAACTGCAAGGCGGAGACATAGAATGCATCCCCTCGCAGTAACGAAGCGCCGGCGTAGAGCGCGATCCACACGCCAATGTCCAGAGAGATCAATCCTGCGGTAATGATCCACTCATGCCGCGCCAGCTTGCGCACCCGGCTAAACTTCAGACGCCGTCCCGTTTCTCCGCTAGGCACAGCGCCGCCGCCCAGCATCTCGTTCGGGGCCGGATGCTCCGCCAGCGGCCTGGAGTCATTCAAAATGGAAGGGGGGATAGCCATGTCTCGGCCGTCAACAAACCGAGCAAAACTCTATCGTAATCCGTTTCCATCCGTCAGTAGAAAACGGGGGCCGATCTACCGTTAAGCCAGTCGAGGAGACGGAATCGAATTGCCTCCGGTCTTCCGTCATCCCCGCGATCATTGAAAAGGCCTCGCTTTATTCTACGCTATCCCGGTGACTCTTCTCCAACAGCGCGATTGCGACCGGCGAGCCCGCCGTCTTTGCTTGTTTGACGACGTGCGTCGCCTCCTCAGAGACGCCCTTACGGAGTTGCTGCCTGGCCACACCGTCATTGTTTTCGGCTCCCTTACGATAGCAGGTGCCTTTAACGATCGTTCCGACGTAGATATCGCTCTCGAAGAAGAGCCAGCCCACCTTAATAACTGGCAGCTTACCGCCGAACTCATGGAACGGCTCGAACGGCCGGTCGATGTGGTGCTTCTTTCACAGTGTCGCTTCGCCAACAAGATCCTCCGCGAAGGAGAACGATGGACGCTGTAAGTCTGCAGACTCTTCGTGATGAGCTAAGGGAAGATTGCCGTGTGGCGCTGGACGCACTCCAGAAGTCTCACGAACGATTCGCGCGTAAAGAGCAAATCGCCTACGAAGCGAGCGCCCATCAACTCTGCCGAATGTATAACGCGATCGAGCAGATGAGCCTAAGAGTTACGAAGGCTTTCGAAAATAACATAGATGACGAGCAGGGTTGGCACAGCGCGTTGCTCACGCCTCTCGCCATCCGCATTGAAGGGGTAAGGCCGGCGCTCCTTCCTCAGGAGCTAAAAGCTCCCTTGCGAGAGTTAAAAGCCTTCCGGCACGTCTTTGTGCACGCCTACGAGTTAGAGCTCGACCCCGACAAGCTCCTCCTACTCCTGAAATATGGCGACCAAGTAGGAAACAGCCTGGTTCAAATCACCAACGATTTCGTCACCCGCGTTTCCGAAGAGCAAGAGATCAAATAGATCCTACTTTCTACTTCCTACTTCCTACTTCCTACTTCCTACTTCCTACTTCCTACTTCCTACTT
>CAXSFN010000001.1:17440-51953 GCA_964236815.1 uncultured Chthoniobacterales bacterium | reverse complement strand
CTACTTCCTACTTCCTACTTCCTACTTCCTACTTCCTACTTCCTACTTCCTACTTTCCCACTTCCATCCCGTTTCGTTCAAGAAAGCTCTCAAGAGCGAACAAACACCAGGTCCGATACCAGCTCTTCAGTCTCACTGGGCTCTCTGTCTCGATTCGGCGGAACACATCCTGCCACTCACCCGAGATCCAGTCCTTGAAAGGAAAAGTAAACCCTTGTTTCGGCCGTTCCCTCACCCATTGCGGGATTTCAGGGATCGCATCGAGCAGGATTTGCTTCCCTTTCGCGAGACGGAATGCCGCAGGAATGCGCTGAATCGATTCGATCAGTCTGCTATCCACGAATGGCACTCGGAGCTCGAGACCCCACGCCATACTCATGACGTCACTGTCGCGGAGTAACTGATTCCGCATGTATCGCGTTACTTCCAGATAGCTCACCTCATCTTCCAGGGTCGGCTGCGGCGGCACGTGCAACGTCATCGGCGTTTGTTCCGCTGCGTCCGCGCATCCATAGTATCTAAGAAGAAGATCGACTTCCCTCGGAGTAAAGATGCCACGCATTGCCCAATAGGCCGCCGCGGTAATAGGAACATCAGTCAAGAACCGTCCGAGACGATTGGTTCGCGGCGAAGCAAAGGATACTCCCAAGGCCTTGCCCGCAGCGACGCGAAGTGGAGATATTGGCGTCATAAGCCTGCTTGCCCGCACCATTCTGGGCACCATCTCAAAGGAATTATAGCCTCCGAATATCTCATCACCTCCAAGACCGGAGAGAACCACCTTCAGACCGTGATCGTGCGCCAGCTTCGCCACGCAAAAGATATTAAGACCGTCGATGCTCGGTTGATCGCTTTGCTCGATAAACCGCTCCAACAGACTGCGCGCGGTCGCGGAGTCGAGTCGCCAATCCGTATGGCGCGCACCAAAGTGGCTTGCCGTCCGCGCGGCCACGTCGCCCTCGTTAAACCTCGGGTCGCCAAAGGAAATGCAAAAGGTCCGTAGTTCGCTTTTCTTCTCGCGCGCCGCCAGCGCCACGATCGCAGTCGAATCGACTCCCCCGCTAAGAAACACACCGACAGGAACGTCGCTCACCAAATGCCGTTGCACGGATTCCGCGAAGGCGACGCGAACCTGCTGCACCGCATTTTCCCAATTGCAACATTCCTCCGCGAATTGGAGATCCCAGAACTTCGTTATTCGAGTCCTACCGTCTTGCCGGAGTAGGTAATGCCCGGCCGGCAACGCACGCACACCCTCCACAAGCGTTAGCGGTTCCTGCACCGCCCCAAATAACAAATAACCACTAACCGCCGCAGTCGAAAGTCGTCGGGGCACAAGGCCTGTTCCTAAGATAGACCGTAACTCTGAGGCAAAAATAAATTGCTGGCCATCGCCGTAGTAATAGAGCGGCTTAACTCCCAACGGGCCGCGCGCAATGAAGCACGACTGCTCCGCTTCGTCCCAGATCGCAAGGGCGAACATACCGGCGAACTCCCGGACGCAATCCGGTCCGTAGCGCGCATACATCTTTAAAATCACTTCCGTGTCGCAATGCGATCCGAACGTCTCTCCTTCATCGAGCAGCTCTTCGCGTAACTCATCGAAGTTATAGATCTCGCCGTTATAGACGATGGTGTAACGACCATCCGTCGATTGCATCGGCTGATGTCCCGCTGGACTAAGATCAAGGATCGCAAGACGCGTATTCACGAGTCCCGCATTACCACCCTTAGAGATGAAGAACCCGCGATCATCCGGACCGCGATGATGCAGGTCTCGTACAAAACCGCGCAGCACTTCTTCCAGCTTGGCGGCTGACAGTCCTGTGTTTATGGCTCCAGCTATACCGCACATCTTTAAAAGCTGAAGAACAGGAAAGCTAAAACGCTGTTCGTCCTTCTCTGCAAGTCTTTCTTCATCCCCTTCTTCTACTTTCTCCTTGAAGTGGCTTGAGGATTTCCGAGAGCCGCTGCTTAAACTTCTCGTATCCATACGCCTCGATCACCCGCGCACGAAGGGCCTCCGGGTCAAACATGATCTCGGGCAACCCTTCTGATCTCAGCCTTTCAGTCTTCAGAGCCTCTTCTTCTACTTTGGACTTTGAAAGCCCGGCCGTCGCTGCGCGTCCGTTACGGCTACTTCCTACTTTCCGTTCAAGGATCGCTATCAGGGTCCCCGCGATTTCTTGAACGCTATCCGGATCGACCAAGGCCCCTATCTGACCGTTCAAGACTGCATCAATTGAGCCATCCTTGTTTCCGGCGATGACGGGTTTTCCGCAGGCCATAGCCTCGAGGAAAACAATTCCAAACCCCTCACCCTTGCTGGGCATGGCAAAGACATCGCAGAGATTGTAATGCTCCTTGAGTTCATGCTCCGGCACGTATCCAGCGAGGATCACGTTTTCTCCCACGCCCAGTTTTTCGATCAGGGCTTCGATTCGCGGTCGGTCAGGCCCCCGACCTCCGAGGAAATAGCGGAGATCGGGGAATTGCCGAAGCAACGTGGGCAAGGCGCGCAAGATTTGGTCATACCCTTTGTAGCGCTCGGCGCTGGCCAAGCGAGTGATCGTCAGGATGACTGGCTGATGTGATTGAAGTCTATAGCGCTTCAGGAGAAAGCGCGGCTTTTCATCCGAAGTGAATTTCATTTCGTCGAATGAGCAAGGAACAAGCGGGACGGAAGCCGGCTTTATATCAAGTTCATCGGCCATCCGTCCACGAGTGCATTCGCTAATGACCGGTAATCGATCCGCCGCCTGGAGAGCTCTCCTAATCGAAGTTCTATGAATTTCCCAGACATCGATTCCATACCCGAAAGCGATGAATCGAATTCCGAACAGTTTCCGTAAGGAATGGGCAACCGGCGAGAAGTTTACGTGCATCACGAGGATAAGGTCGGGTCGCTCGAGCGCAGCACGGCGAAATAACTCCAGGGAGAAAGCGGCCGTGCGCAGTCTAGGCGGCCACCAACCAAGTGGCACAAAGGTAGTCCCTACATCGTTTTCTTCGTCTGGATATGAGGTGTCGTTCTTGGAAAGGATGCAAAGCCGAGCTTCCGGGAAGATTTCGCGTAGGCCTCGAGCCACGAAACGTGAATAGGTCTGAATTCCGCCCATCCCGGATGCGTAATCAGCGACCCAGAGATGAATGTTCATGAGTGCCAAAGCTACAGAAAGGGGGACTACTAATAATCCCCGCGGGCCTTAGGCTCCAGATCATGCCGAATAGTCAATAGCCGAAGAGACAAAAGCATCTCGGCAAGCGTTCTTTGTGCGACGTAATACCACCCACGCCAGCCATCGAGAAAGAGACCACGAACAAACAGAAGGTATAAGAATATAACTGGTGGGGCAGCAAACACGAGCCGGCGAATGCGATCTGGGACGCGTAGCTCCTGGGTCTTCGTTGTGAGCAAATGCTTCGCCTCGATAATCATATAATTGTCTTGGGATTGAAGCCATCGACTTAGCGGCTTTCGGTCGTCGTGGTAAATAAGACCTCTGAGCATCTCGACCTTTCCATTAGCCTTCAGCAATTGAGTGTGGCCCTCCTCAGCGTAACGACAACGGTCCCTCCGAAAAAGTACGGACCGCGGAGGATAAACCGAGCTACGAAGTGCGCGACCGTAAACCCGGTATTGAAAGCGTGCGGCGTAAGCGGCTAGCGCGTCGGCTGGACTAAGAGATTGAATTTCCGTCGCCAAGTCCGCAGAAAGCTCATAGTCAGCGTCCAATGACAACACCCATGGAGTGTCAATCTGATCGAGTCCAAAATTCCACTGGGCAGTATGGGTTTGGAAGCTATGTTGAAGGGCGCGTACGTTTTCGTGCGTAGCGCGCGCCAATTCTAAGGTCGCGTCCGTACTGAAACTATCGACGACTAAGACTTCCTTGGCCCAATCCACGGAACGCAGCGTCCGCTCGATGTTCGGCGCTTCGTTAAAGGTGAGAACAAGGACGGTCAGAAGATCGCGCATTCCTGGAGCGGCGCTTAGGAGGGGAGAAGTCGTCGAGTTAGCCAAAGTTCTCGCCAATTACACCGCCGCATTTACCAGGATTGATCGCGAGGAGACTGAAAAGCGGCGGCGTAGCCGCACGCATGGTGCGGCCATCGAAGAAGAGAAAACCATGTCGCTTCAAGAAATGGACAACTTCTTCGTCGTTGTATCCATCAATGTAGACGGCCTTCACTCGGTGCTCCTCAAAAAGTCTGGTCGCACCTTGGAGCACTTTCGCTTCATGTCCTTCCACATCGATCTTTAGAACGATCGAGTTGCCTTTTAGATCTGATTCGTCCAATCGCTTGCAACGAACAGCAACCGAACTTTGACCGGAAAAATGGTAGGCATTCCGATGTGCGGACTCTGCGAAAACATGCGATACGGCACCGCCAATGAATTCTAACTCGCCCGCCCGATCCGATATAGCCACATGATCGATCTTAATCTTCGTATCGCGTGCCGACTCGCGCAGGCGGGCGCACGTGTCAGGATTTGCTTCGAATGCATAAAGCCGAAGGTTACTCCAAATGGAGGTGGCTCTAGCAATCGTGCATGCGAACAGCCCGACATTTGCTCCGACATCCACGAAAGTGTCACCATCGCAAAGGAGGAGCGACAGCGTCACAAGCGTCCCAGCTTCATCATTTAATGCGCTCAGGCGTCGGACCTTTCGCGCGGCTCGAAGGTATCCGTGTTCTTTCAGACTATTGATTCGCAGAAACGTCCCGAACAACGTGATATCTAAATCTTCATCCCGTTCCAACCTCCTCGTGACAGCCTGGCGGAATCTAGGTCTCTTGATGAAATACCTGTCTAGAATTGAGGAAAAAATCGAGAACACTCTATCTCTCCTGTCGATCGACTGTGTCTTTGATCAACGATCTGTAAAGGTTAGATAGGCTCTCGCCTACCGCTTTCGCTGAAAATTGTTCCCGTACGAGGCGTTTCCCATTCGCCGCCAAACGGGAGCAGAGGCTCTCATCGGCTAAGAGCGACTGGATCGCGGTAGAGATCGCCAGCGCGTCGCAAGCCGTCACCAATCCGGCGTCCGCTTGGATCACCTCGTCGGACAACGCTACTTCACTGCTGAGCACAACCGGCACACCTGAGGCCAGGGCTTCGGCTGCGGCAATCCCAAAGTTTTCAGAATACGAGGGCAATACAAAAACCGTCGCTGCGTTGAAGGCGGCCACTTTATCCGCGCCCTGCAAGAATCCCGGCCAGAGAACATCGGCGGACAGACCAAGCTTTTTTGATCTTCGGTGCAGTTCCTTGACGTATTGCTTCTCTCCCGCACCCGTGATCACGAGGATTGCAGCCGGAAATTTGCGATGGACTTCTGAGAATGCGTCCAGCAACAGCTCAAGACCTTTTTTGCGATCTAAACGAGAAAGAAAAAGCACGACCCTTCGCTCTTGAGAACAGCCGAGTTTTTCAAAAAATCCCCCAGAATTATCGAACGATTCGGCTTCCGGAAGTGTGACAGGCAAAGGAATAACACAGGCGCGCGCCGCTGCGATTGCCGGGTCCACAGTCTCCGCTTCCTCCTGTTCCCGCCGACTGGTGTAATGAATCGCGCCAGCTCGCCGAAGAATGGGCAATTCCACGAGGCGGAGGGAAACCTTCTTCAATAAACGGCGACGATTTTCCAACCCCCATCGGTTTAGGACGCCTAGGGGACGAATGACATATGGAATTCCCGAACGATGAGCGGACCTAGCTGCAGCTACGCTGGCGAAGGAGAATAGCGCGTGAATGTGAACTACATCGAAGCGTCCAACGTTTTGCTGCAGCCAACGCATTAGGCCCCAAGAAACCTTGTACGAATCCGTGTTTTTTCGGAAATAGATCTTCGTCGCTTCGTCGGTGGCGGACATTTCCTTTCCTAACGTCACATGTATCCGGGCACCGCGCCCGTTATCGTCAGTCGTAGCAATGGTCACATCTACCTTAGCAGTCCGCAGTGCACGTGCGATCCGAGGCAGGGAAAAACTGGGACCCCCTTCCTTGGGCGATATCGAGGGAATGACATGAAGGGCCTTCATCTTTATTGCGTCAGCCATAAGTGGAAGGTATCGCCACCGAACTCGCTTCACTAAAATCCACGACCTGACTAAAAGGTGGCAGGACTTATCCGCCGCTCCCGCCTATTCCCTCCGGCGTGCTATCAAAAGGTGGTAGCGCGAATGCGACTCCGGCCAACAACCAATAGAATAGTCCGAATGTGTGATTAAGAACAACGCTCCCATTTAAAGTCAACACGTGGAGTAACATTACCAGGAAAGTCCAGAATCGAAGCTCAGTTTTGTTTAGGTAACGATACGACTGCCATAACGCATATATGACGACGATTCGGAAAGCGTACCATAGGATCGCCCCTATGACTCCCACCTCTACAAGTATCCTCGCGTATTCCGCCTCAACAACCGGCGGCGTAACTGCAGGAGGAGGAAGATTGAGTGCAACCTGTAGCGCAAAGGCGCCCGGTTGGGTTATGCCGGGGCCGAATCCGAAAGGACCGGAATATGCAGCGAGATCCAACAAGATATCGTGATGTTGGAAAGCTCGATCCATGAATTCCTCGTCGGTAGATTCGAACCGATAGAGAAGCGCTTCATACGCGCGCTTGACCTCAGTAGAGGTAACAAGAGCGGTCACAACGACCGCGATCAGGAGGAACGATCGCAATCTTCGACTTACAGCCGATCTCGTGAATCCAAATGCGACCAGCGAGCATACGACTAGCCCGCCTGCGATATAGAAAACCGCGCGTGAGCCAGTCATAAACAAATTGCCGATCGCTAGGAATAAGGTAGCGAGCGCGGTTAGCCGCCAGGAAATCCGATCGTCAGTTCCGATCGCTCCCAAACAGACCGCAAGCAACACAAGCAAAAATGCGGTGTGTCCGCTGATGTAAGCGAAAGTTCCCGTAATCCGTACTGCGCCGTATTCACCAAATGTTGCGATATCCTCTTCGCCGATGGCGTATCGATTGAGGGCTGAATCAGCCGGAGCAGCGAATTGCGCCATTCCTAACAGGCACACTGGAATAGCTAGAAGGAGAAAGATTCGAACGCTCCTCTGAAGCGATCCAAATGTCGGGAGGACTCTCGGAACGACAACTATAAGGAGCGGGTACAGCAGATAAGATTTGACGCCGAAAACTGCCGTTAGCAGTGAGCCCAAATTCGTGTTTAGCGCACAAAGACCTATTACAACCGCGACAATCGCAAACCACTTTACAACCCTTTGATACCCGGGGATGAGTTTTAACTTCACACTGGAAAGCGAAATACTTAAGACGGCTCCGATTACCACGAAGTCTTTCAAAAAATATACTTCGCTACTGCCGGGGAGAACCCATTTGCGAATCGCTCCCTCGAACATATTCAGAAGGACAGCTGCCGCGACAGCCATACAGGCCAAGCGAGCGAGTGCATCGGGTAGTCGACTCAAGCTGCCGCGACGCATCCTAAGATCGTTTTGCGAGAGATCTCGCGCGCCGGGAAACGCTATTGAGACTTGCGACGTTTCTTGCATAACGATCAAAATGCCGAGGGCCGTCTCGATGATGATTCACAATCTGCGACCGTTACGGCGCCACACCAAGCTGTATAGGAGGCCAATAAAGACACGGGCGAGTATGATAGTTCCTTTGTTCGACGGCCTTCCAGTATTCGAGCAGGATTTCCGACCGCAAGCGCGAGGGGTGGTACATCGCGGCTAATGACAGCGCCTGCTCCGATGACTGCGCCCCGGCCAATGCTTACACCCGGAAGGATCAGCGCGCCGCTTGCAATCCAGACGTAGTCCGCTATCACCACTGACTCTTCATATCTAGTCCACCGCGTATCCAAGAGATTATGACTCGCGGAAAAAATGCGAACGCCATCGTTAATACAAACGTGCGAGCCAATTCGAACTTCGCCAACAACTTGAATCTCGACACGTCCAATGAAGGTGTCTTCGCCAACAGAAAATAGATTCAGCTTACCCGCGATTTCCGCCGGTGAAATAAAGACACTTGGACCGATGCGTGCCCCCGCCCGTTCAAGCCGTTGAATTCGCCGCGATGTTTCCACAACTGCGGGAAGGGTGAGAAGTCGCTTCGTCCACGCGCGCTGCCATGCGCTGGAGAGGAATCGCGGGCGCATTCGGGAACGCCAGAGATGTGCGAGCATGATGGGTTATCCGACAAACGTCTTCGCGAGCACGCTTGCGGTTTGTGACACGGCATGTTCCAAATACCATTTCCGAGCCTTATCTACAATCGGTTGCACGGCGTCCAACTGGATGGCCGAGGTGAGATTAACCGCAGCCAGATATTGTTCGCCAGGGTATAGGCCATCGGCCTCCGATTCGCCGGATTCCGGAAATATTGCTAGGAGGCCGTGGGCGCAATAGGCAGCAAAGATGGTCGACTTCGCCAGATATCCCTTGAAGTAATGGAGGTAACCGGCACGCGCTTGTAATAGAAGCACGCTGATCTCATTCGCCGGCAACACTCCCGTCTGCTCGAATCGTGACCGCCCCCTCCAGATTGCACTGGTTGGGGCGCCGATCGCGATGATTCGATCACATCCGAGGCAATCACAAACCTGATCAAGAAGTTCACTTTGTGTAGTCAACGCTGTCTCTGTCCACGCGCCGCCGCCTAACAGAACAAGCCAAGGCTTGCGATCGCGTAGCGCCTTTGGCCGCGGCGGTTCGCCGATTGTTGAGAAGACGGGTTTTACGACGACTCGCCCTGCATGCCGCGGGGCGATTTTTTCCAACCGTTTTGCTGAGGCATTCATGTTCGTAACGCAGGCGTCGGCGGTTCGTGCTAGTCGTTTCACAATTCGGCGTTGCACCGGCGATAACCAAAAGCTGCTACTCCAAGGTGGACCCGAGGCGACAAGCTCATGAAAGAGCACCACGAGCCGACCCGCGGAAGTGACAGTCCGCCACCGCACCAGTCCTTCCACCAGCCACAAGGGGCAGCCGCGTTTCTGATAGCCGTAACTGACGTAGTGCAACAAAATGACTTTCGACTCATCCGCATTTTGAAGCGCAGCAAAAAGGCGCGCAGAAGTTCGGCGCTCAAGCCTCCGGATAGGAAACTCGCCCACCTTCCGCGGGCCGGTCGAACAGTCAGCCGCCAGGAAAAGCGTGTGCTCTCTTTGTGCTCGAGCCAGCTCGTCAGCCAGCAATACCGCGTAATCTCCGACACCGCTGATGGCAGGCGGAAGCCGAGGAACGATCTGCAGAACATGGCTCACAAAGACGACTCGCGATCGACCCGAGGCTTTTCAAGCCTGACATATACGCTGTCGGCGAGCAGTTTTAGCCACGGCAAGTGGCGGGACCAACCACGCAACAACTCAGATGCACGAATGAGTGCCGCGCCGAACGGAGACATAAGTGGAATATCGCTGGCCTGTAGCCCTAAACCAAAAAAGCAGTCGACGGTAAAAGTCGCCACGGTGCCGGTGTTTTTTGCCATGCGCCGCAATTCTCCCAGCCCCCAATACCGTACTTCGAAAGCGCGCGCTTCGCGGAAGCGGCGGCGAGCTTGATGATATAGGCAGCGCAAGCCAAATTTATTTGGCATCTGAATCAACACCGCTCCGTCCGGCTTGGCCACCCGCACAGCTTCCGCAAACGCACCTCGGGCGTCCTCCTTGGAAAAATGTTGGATGACACTGTAGGAATAGACCGCATCGAACGTGCCTTCCGGAAATGGCAGAAATCGCGCATCGCCCACGACAAATTCTGCATCGATCTTTAAGTCCGCACAGATTCGCCTTGCTGCTAAGACGGCTCCTAACGACGGGTCAATACCGATCGGCCGGTAACCCTGACGGCTGGCGGCAATACACCAGCGTCCCCAATTACAGCCAATATCCAAAAGAGTCCGACCAGATCCCTTACCAAGTCTGAACTCCGGGATTGGATAGCTTTCGCCCTGTCCGATAAGATGCCGATACATCAGGCCGTTAGTGGCGCCAACGAGGAATCGAGCCGCCGGATCAATCGGCCTTGACGGATCTCGCAATTGCTCCCCTAATCGTTCCTTTTCGGACTCATGGAGACCTAGTGTCTCGACGCACCAAGCGTCGTCATCGGCAGCCTCACTCTTTTTGGAAGCCCAAGCTTTTTCCAATGAAGCCCCTGCAACTCCCAGAGTTTGTTGCTCGCTTGCAATAAGGAGCACAGGCACTCCTCTGTAAATGGGATACTCGTGACAGTTCGAACACGTCAGCACAAACTGACGTTGTAGCAACGGTTGTCGATCGATTGGACAAATAAGATTCTGCAATAACTGCGGTTTAATTTGTAACGCGTCCAAAATGTCAAAACTTCTACCTCTACCGACAGAAAGGTTCCGTAATCGAAACAAGATTCTGCCGATAACTCTTCCATGTGAACTCCTCTGCGCGCCGACGCGCCTCTTGCCCCATTGAGCGCAAGTGTTTTCGGCCCGCCGCTGCGCGCTCCAGTAAGTTCGCCAAAGCACCGACATCCTCAGGATCGTAGAGCCAACCACTATCGTCTGTCAGCACCTCCGGTCCAGCGCTCGACCGGGAACAGATCACCGGCACACCGCACGCCATGGCCTCAAGAATGACTAACCCGAATCCCTCATACCAAGATGGGAATACCATCAAGTCTGCATCTTGAAATTGCTGAAGAACATCAACAGGCCCAAGCGGGCCTAGCCAAACGACTCCGTCAGGAAAAAGGCGCGTAGCGCCCGCGCTCAGACCCCAGTTACCAATCAACCGCAACTCAGCTTTGGGGAGCTTCGCCCGCCGCCATGCTTCGAGCAATGAAGGGATTCCTTTGGCAGGGGAGATTTGGCCGACGAAGACAACCTTCAAAACGTCGCGGCGAGTGACAGCGGTTTTATCGGGAATCCAGAACTCAGTGTCCACGCCGTACGGTGTGACTTCTAAACGCGCCTTCTGCTGGCTTAAATGGATGGAGGATACGGCAAAGCGGGAGGGCACTATGACGAGATTAGCGCATTCAATCTCTGCAGTTTTCTGTGCGACCTGTTCGGAAGTGATCCGTGATGTAAAATCCGTCGGTAGCCACTCGGGATATCGTTCAGCGATAACTCGATCGAGAGATTGCTTGTGCCCTATGCCACACGTGGGCAACTCAAGAATCCGATTTACTCCCATCAGACTGGCATTTTCAAACACCTCCAACGCCGAATCTTCATAGGCGAACACAGCGCCGACCTTTGGCTCACGTATAGCCCTGCACATAGCCCCACTAAGCCATCGTGTCGCTTGCAGCGAGCAACTTCGCTCCGTCTCTCGCCCGGGATTGAGCCAACGCGAAGCCAGTCGGCGGGCCTCTCCCAGTCGATTCTGTGTCAACCGAGCCTTGAAAAGCGGCTCGAATGCGCGGCGCTCAAGACGACGAACGGCCTGCCGAACCTGCGGTATAGAGTCGATGCGGGACAACGTCTTTTTGGTCGGAATCCACGGCACGCAAAAAGTTTGGAGCAGCCCCGCGTTCCAATAAGCAAGTGCCGCGTTGAAAGAGTTTGGATTTCCCGTTGGGTGACCGATAACGACACTCATGCGGTTTCCTATATGGTTATGTTGCGCACCCTTCGTCGAGTCTGTGCATGGATAGAAAGCAACTTAGCGCGCTATCGGCCGACGATTAACAGCGTAATGAACAGAGCGCCAGCGCCGGATTGAAAAACGCCTCGATGCTAATAGCTCGAGTATGTCGTGCTGCCCACGAGGCGTGTGAAACTCAATTAGTAATATTCGAACGCGGTCCAGCCACTCTAAGTTTGGAGCCGAGAAGACCTGCTCTTCCGCTCCTTCGATGTCCATTTTTAGAATGCTAATTTCCGCTATCGAAAACCGAGACAACAGAGTCGGAATAGTAACCGCGTTCACAGTCGCGTCACTAAGGCCATGCGCTTCTCGAACAATGACCCGGTCTCTGCGCCCCCGACGGCCAGAGTGACATCGCGGTCCCAAAGGCCCACCTGGAATAGGTGCACCCGTTCGCCATAAGGAAGCAAATTTCGTTGCGCCAGCGTGTAACTTTCCTGGTTGGGTTCAAGACTCAGCAAATGGCTCTCGGGAAATCTGTTTAAAAAGTATGTTCCTGCATCTCCGATGTAGCCGCCGGAATCGATAATCCACTTGGCGGTCGGCATCTGAAAATGCCCCCATTCTCGCCGAATCAAGTTTTGCACGATCGCCGAAGTATCGTCCGTTCTGGAACGAAAATAGAACGGATGCCGCACTCCACGAAGCTTGATTGAGCGGATTCTGCCAATCGTAGGCGTTTGGTCGTGCAGTGCCCTGTACGACTTAAGACCGGACGTAATTAAAATAAGCGCTGCCTCATATATTGAGGCACAAAAGGCGAAAAGAGTGCGCGAACAATCCGTCTCAACGCTTCTTGGAAAGTCACCCACACGATCGACTAGTCTCAGTTTGCAAAGAGGCTACCACGTCTTCAAACCGTTGACAGAACGCCGCTTCAGTATACCGCGCCGCTGCAATGCGAGCGGACGTTCTGAACTCGATCCTTGTCTCCCCGTGGCGTGCAATGAAGTTCATCTGTCGGGCGATATCCTCGATATCGCCGCACCGGAACGTCAATCCAGCGCCTGCATTCGATATCAAGTCGGGATGCGAACCGACACGGTCGGACAGTAGTAACGCTAGGCTCGAGGCAGCGCCTTCGAGCACACTGTATGGCCAAGGGTCATGTTGCGAGGGATGCAAGAGCACGTCTGCAGCCTGAAGCACAGCCGGCATTTCGCTTTGGTTCTTGAAACCAAACCACGTAATTCGGTCTTGAACCTTTTCTTCTTGAGCGAGCGCCACGAGTTCATCGCGCAGCGGGCCGGAGCCGACGAACCAGAGGCGCGCAGCGTCCGACCCGCAACTTGCCAGCGCCTTGATTGCATCCCCAGGACGTTTACGGGTTTCCAACTTTCCAGCCACGAGGAAAACTACGTCGGCGGGTCCTACTCCATGAGCCGCGCGAAACTCGTTTCGGTCTCTGTCGGTAGTAAACGCAGCTGCGCGGAAAACGTCACTGTCTGATACACAGGGAATCCAACTCATGCGGGACGGAACCGCTCCGCGCGTCTCCCAAAACGCAAAGTTTTCGCGACCTTGATAGAGAACGTGCGTCACTCGTTTCGCAAATTGTCGTGCCAAGAGCTGCTGCGGCGCCCAGCCGGGGCGTGTTCTGGCATCGAGCATGTCACCGTCTCCGCGAGCAATAATTGGTAATCGATGAGCGATAGCCCAGGCCCAACCAAGCCATTGGATTGCTGCATTGTATCCATTCAGGTGGACTAAGTTTGGAGAAAAAGCATTCAAGCTAGCAAAAATCTCGGTAGCGAAACTATTGAAGAAAGGACCAAGTGGCCGCCGCTCGGTTCGCTGGCACACTGTTTCTTGATACGAAACGTTTGGTCGGTTATCCCATGTAATACGACGATCAAATCCAATATCGTCGATGTGCGCGGTCTCGTGAGCATAAAACGCTGCCACTTCTATTTGACCGCGGCGCTGTAGTTCCTCCAACAGGTTTGTAAAGTATTGAATCCTGTGAGTAAAAACGAAGGCTACTCGAGTCTTTGTGGCATTACCAGACGACGTAGACATTGAAAGATACGAGTGCGAAAGCCGACGTCCAAAAGCAGCTATGCACGGACGTCAGCGCCATCGGGAAACGCGAAAAAGTTCTCCGCGTCGAGAGGCCCGGAGCAAAAGGATTCCAGCCGGTGGAGATCGCCATTATTCTGTGCTTGATAGAGAATGTAACGAAGCTCGCCAAACAATCGGCCTACACATTCCCTGGCAGCCAACTTCACCTCGAGTAGAATGATTGGTCGGCATCTGCGAATCGTATCTACGGCACCGGCGAGGACATCTCGTTCGTGGCCTTCAACGTCGATCTTAATGACAACCACGCCTTCAAATCCAAAGGAATCGAGCGTGCGAAGGGGCACCACGTCGACCCTGATTCGGTCCGAAGGCGGAAGTGAGATGGCGTCAAGTGTTCCCCATCCCGTGTACTCAGTGCCGCCTGCTGAAATGGGGATATGGAGCGGCGCCTCAGTGGATTGGGAAGACAAGGCGACATCGTGAACACGAATCCGGGGCGACCTATACGCGCGCAATCTCTGACCAATGCGAACGTTCGGTTCGAAAGCCTCCACACGACCGAACCATTGCGCTAGTTTTAGGCTGTAGAATCCTTGATTCGCCCCGACGTCTATGGCTACCCCCGAAGCGTTTCGCCAGCGCTTCAAAATCCACAGTTCCGCCTCGACGCCGCCGGTCAATCGCGCCCGAAGGAACGAGAGGGGCAATTGAAATTGGGCGGGGACCCAGCGCCGCAAGAACCGGGATAGCCAACGCTTCATCATACAATTGAAGAACCCCACGGCATTGTCTGAAACCGCGCAAACCCTCGCGCCGTCATCCATGCGCTGACGAGAAGATTCGGCAACTGCGAAACGATGGAAAAAAGAATCACGCCGTGCACCGTGGAGAAAGTCAGCCATCGCGCGAAACCAACTTGTGCGACGAGCGTGAGCGGCACCATCATCCAAGTAGCGTGAAGCCATCCGCGGGCGGTGTTCAGCCCCCAGATGACCATCAGGACGAGTCCAAGCGCGATGTTGATCATCATCCAACCTACCTCCCGCGTCAGATGGCCGTAGGGGCTTCCGAAGACCCAAAGAATTTGCGGTGCGAACACAAAAGCGAATGCCGTGCAGCTCAATCCAAACGCGCACGTCGAGAACAGCGCTTGCGCGTAAACTCGCCACAGATGCCTTTTATCCTGAACTCTAGCAAAGGCTGGTGAAACTACATGCGTGACGACCGCGCCAAAGACCGCACCCACGAGAGCCAACCTGCTGAGAGCGCCAACATCCGCAACCTGACCTGCACTACCGAAGGTGCTGATGAGGACGACGCTCAGTTGTCCCTGGACCGCGTAAAAGACGAAATAAACAACCTGACTACGGATCATTCGTACCAGTTGCCGACGAAATTCCGGGTTCTCCCGCGAGTCAGGCGGGATCAAGCGCCGGGCCTGACGCCGAACGACAGAAAACTGCACCGCTTGCGACACGGTTGACGCGACAGTTGCAATAAGAACGTTGAGAAAAACGAGCGCGCCCGCCATTACTATACTCAGGCGCGAAAACGCTCCGGACAGCTCGACGCGCTGAATTTCGGAATACCGGGAGTTCAACTTCGTCACCACTCCAAACACCGCCGCCGCCGTCAGAAAATGCACTGCGCTAATGACGACCGCCGTTAGCCCGGCTGCCTCGAGGATGGAGGCTCCGTTCTTGAGCAGCAACCATATCGAAATCGGCGAAACGATTATGATCGCCGCTACGCTTAGTTGGCGTCGTATTCGGAGAGCCGTGTGCACGAGCTGTCCGAAATCACTTCGATCCTGCCAGATGCGGCCGCCGATCGAAAGTAGTCCCGCATTGATTCCGCAGTCGGTGAAAAGATTCACCATCGTCTGCATCGAACTGGCAATGGTGAAGAGGGCGTAATCATGTTTGTTCAAAAGCCGAACGAGGAGCAGGCCCGTGATCGCATTGACGATCTGCACGATCACCTGGACTGAAGCAAATCGACCTATCGTTCCGCCCCAGCGCAACCATCGGGCGTTGGGCGGGACCACAATTGGCGAGAACGCTGGCAGTTCCGTCGTGTCCGGCAAGACGTCGATCGAGCCGAGTGAGCGTTCCTTACCTGTATCCGAATTCACTTTGATCCCGGAGAGGTCGATGAAACAAGACCGCCATTCCGGTATGGAGCTTAAGCTTAAGAAACATCGGCAGCAGCGTCGTGAGCCACTCGACGCAGCTGACGACTCGCTTCGGCAGAAAAGAAAGCAGTCGGTGAAGCTTTACATGCCCATTCGTCAGGGGATTGGTAAAAACCCGCGTCTCGACGACACAGAGATTTGCTCTTTGAGCAAGGGTTTCGATCTCGTCGAGATGCAGAACGAATATGTGTCCGTCTGAGTCGGGTTTGAACTGGCTCTCCTCGAAATCGCTTGGATTGGGATAGTCAAAGAACTTTGGGAGCCGATTCTTAAAGTAAGTCCCATTTGGCGTAGTCATCACGATATGCCCGCCGGGTTTCACAATTCTGGCAATCTCGGCCAGGAACCTATCTGGGTGAGCGACATGCTCGATCACCTCGGTGATCAAAACCACATCAAACCGATCTTGAAGGCCGAGCTCAAGAATATTACCAGGTGCGAACTCCAGCGCTCCTCGCTCATGCTTTAGTTTCACGTAGTCGATGAGACCCGCGCGCAAATCATTCCACACCACGGTGTAGCCCATTTCCGTTAGGGTCAGAGCGAAGTTCCCTTGGGCTGACGCGACATCAAGAACTGAGGCCGGGGGACGAGCTATTTTTTCCAGAAGCTCAATTGTATGTCGACGGCGTTCTTGATAGGCGTAAGCGTAGCCGGGATTGGTGATGGGACCAAATACCTCTTCGCAGTCGCAGCGGTAGGACTTAATCCAACTATCCGGCCAAGAGTCGTCGAACGACGGCTTTCTCATTTAAATCACGGCTGCCCCTGACTCACCAGTCCCGGTTCTCAGGCTGGAGTCACGGGAATTCTGTCGTGCCGTCAACTCTGATGCGAAATGAAGAGTCAAGAGGAGGCCTGAAAGGTTCCTTTGCTTTTTTTCAGCGATAGTTTCGCGGCTTCGACGATCCAAGAAACGATCAAGATGAGGACTATCAACCACGATAGATTTCGCGTCGCCAGAATCCGCCAAGCGTCCGAACACGCTGTAGCTCGTGACTGGCTTCGATCCAAGCCAGTAGCCTGGCTTGTTGGATAGACGCATCGGGGTGTTCGTTTCGTCTGTAGGAAACTCGAGCAGCTTGGGGACGTTCTGCAAAATGACTCGCCGGTGGAATCGGCTGTTTAACTTCAGGCGTCTCGGCATCGCTTGAGCTCGTGCGATAAAGCGTTGATCTAGAAATGGGGACACAGTCGGAATCGCAGAATTAAAAAGCGCCAGGCCGTTTCCGATGAAATGACGGACCCGTTGGACGGAATAAAACCGATCGAGAGAGTTGAGCCATCCCCGCGTGTCTGGCAAGGAACGCGACATTAGGTCCAAGGCGCCGCTCGCCAGTCGCCGATCTGCCAAAATTCCGCCCGCCACACCAAAGGGGAGGCGCCGGCGTGAACCATTTTTCAGGCGCATCATAACGTCTGCGAGTATTTTTGGTGCCCACTGGGAACCGCTCGCAAGCATTCCCTTGTCGAAATAGTACGACCGGACAAGCTCACCATTGGAACCGGCAACGTGCACCGTGTTATCGTCCAGACTGAGGCCCAAGCCGAACAAGTGGGTGTGCCAGTGGTCTGCTGTTTTTGTGCCGCTGGTCAACCGCACAATATCTGTGGCGTGTTTTAAGTAGTCCGCAGGATCAAGGCTCACAATTCGGTGTTCCAATTCGAATTCTCGCGCAATGGCCGCTGCGATCCTCACATCTGTTGCGTCGTTTGAGCCCATTGTGGCCACCAAAGGTTTTCGCCCGTTGGCTAGGACGGAAGAGAGCAAGACACGGCTATCGAAACCAGCGCTAAGAGAAATGAGAACATTCCTATTCTGAATGATCTCGCCCGTGATCTCATTAACCACACGCACCGCTTTATGGACGTCGAATGTATCAGTATCATCTTGCCTTTTTCGCCACGGATCGAAGGACCGGACCGACAACTTGCCTGCCTCGAAGGTGAACACAGAAGAGTGCGGAATACGATGAATTTTCGGGTGAAGAGTGTCGTCCTGTAGAGTGTGTTGAAAGAGGGCCAGGCACATCACCGCCCGGTCATTCCATTCCCAGCCTAAGCCACTCTTACAAACACATTCGAATACATTTGACGCGTGAACCAGACGCTCCCCATTCGATGACAAACCATAAAAATAAGGAATCGCTGCTAACGCCGAGCTCGCTATGACAATTTTGGATCCCTTCTCGCGCGCGATTTCGCCCGTGACAACGAAGTCTCCGGAAAAGTTCGTCACGTCCTCGCCTTGGACCACCCGTCGTAAGATCTCTTCGGGCTTAAGGCTAGAATAGCCTACAAACGAGATGTTGGAAAACGGCTCTTTAAGATTGGCTTCCAAGATATGGCTACAAGTATAGCTTGTAGGTTCCACTCTAACGGTTTGCCCTCTCGATATAGAAATGTCCAATTACTAAGACGTCCATGCGAGTTCTGAGGAAGCAATCAAGCGCTTCTTCGGGACGACAGACGACTGGTTCGTTTTCGTTGAAACTTGTATTCAGAACCAGGGGAACAGAGGTCAGAGATCGGAAGGCGGAGATCAGCTGGTGAAAAAGTGGATTTGTTTCGCGGTGGACGGTTTGGAGGCGGCCGGAGCCGTCGAGGTGGCACACCGCGGGGACCAATGCACGCTTTTCCGCGCGAAACTGGAACACCTCCATCATGAATGGGACGTCGTCGTCCTGCTCGAACCAGTCGCTAACTGCTTCGCGCAAGATGGAAGGAGCGAAAGGGCGAAATGATTCGCGGCGTTTGATCTTTGCGTTCAGGATTTCTTTCATATCGGCGCGGCGCGGGTCGCCGAGGATCGAACGATTTCCCAAAGCGCGCGGCCCCCACTCCATTCGGCCTTGAAACCAGCCGACCACACGGCCATCGGCTATCGCCTCGGCCGTGCGAGTGCAGAGTTCCTGGTTGTCGATTATGCGCTCGACCAGTAAGTCGGAGGTCAGAGGTCGGAAGTCTGATTCGATCAGCCCTCGCGCACGCAGTAGCGCGGCGATCTCGTCGTTGGAAAACTCCGGGCCGAGGTAGGCGGATTCTAAATTCGAAAGTGTAAAGGTCGAAGTAGAAGACGCCGAGAGATCGGACGCGTGTGGAACGCGGCTCACAGAGCCGCGGCTACAACGTAATGTGGCGGCCACGCAGGCGGCTGCTCCAATCGCGCCGCCAGCGTCCCCCGCCGCAGCGGGCAGATACATCTTCTTAAACGGGGTATTGAGATACACCTTCCCATTGGCGACGGAGTTCATCGCGCAGCCGCCGGAAAGGGCGAGGTTATATGACGGATGCGTCGCATGGAGCGCGTTGAGCAAAGCGAAGAAGGCTTCTTCGTAAATGGCCTGTGCAGAGCGCGCGGTGTCTTTGTGTTTTTGCTCCAGCGGAGCTTTCGGATCGCGGGCCGGGCCAAGCAGCTCGGCCAATGCCGGTTTGAAAAGGGTTCCCACTTCGGGAGAACAATCATTCCAGCTGTATGAAACGTTGTCGGTGTGATGCCGGAAATATTTGAGGTTCAGCTTGAAGGTGCCGTCTGATTGGACCTGCACGATCTTCCGCATTTGTTCCAGGTATTTCGGTTCACCGTAGGGTGCGAGGCCCATGACTTTGTATTCGTCGCCATAATGGGGAAACCCAATGAACTGCGTAATCGCGGAGTAAAAGATGCCTAACGAGTGAGGAAAATAGACCCTGCTAGTGATCTCTATCTTGCTCCCCCGCCCCATGCCCATGGCAGTGCTGGCGAAGTCGCCAAAGCCATCGACCGAAAGACAAGCGGCTTCCTGAAACCCCGAGACCAGAAAGGCCGAGGCTAGATGCGCGAGGTGATGCTCAATGTGGTGTATCTCGGCATTTAGCGAAATGCCGTAGGCCTTCTCGATCGCCCCTCTCACCCCGCCCGCGCTTCGGATATTCCGCACCTTCGCCATCATCAAACGCGGATCGGGCCGATGCCGCAGGACAAAGGCAAGCCGCCGCCAATTGTTTACGCCCGGCTTTCGATTTACCGCGAGGTGCTCGATTTCGCCTAACGAGACACCGCCTTCGCGCAGGCAGTAGTCGATTGCCTGCGTGGGTAGTCCAGCCCAGTGCTTGATCCGGCGAAATCGCTCCTCTTCCGCCGCGGCAACGAGCTTTCCGTCCTTGATCAAACACGCCGCCGAATCTGCGTGGTAGGCATTGAGTCCAAGGATCAGAGACATGAAGCGCCGATCTTAGGACAGAGCGGCAGCGGCGGCAATGGCAGGCGCGTATTGCTACAAGTCTGCCCAGCGTGCACGCAATGGAGGCATTTCCGAGCCGTATCGGAATAACATCACCGCCAACCGTAAAGCGATGCCAAGCCGCGGAAGGATCATCGCCGGGTTTTCCTGCAAGCGCGCGATCCACCCGAGGTGACGGCGTTCGAGAGCGTGTGGAATTGGAGTTTCATCGCCGGTCAGAAATCCAAGCGCCGCTCCCACGCAGTGAATCGAAGGGCGGAACAACAGATAATCGCGAAGATAGAGACCTAGCTCCTCCTGAACCCCGCTTCGTAGCGCAATGATCACATCTTTTGGCCGGCGTTCCTCCAGCTTCAAGAGCAATGCATGATTTCCTTGGCCTGCGGGCTCGGCCGATAAAACCACGAAATCATCTAGAGTTACCGCCAGCGCGCTCGATTTTAGAAAGTTAAAGGCCTTCTCTTTCGCTGGCAGGGCCGAAACGATCCAGAACGTTCCCCCCGCCTTTAGACCCGATAGGCGGCGCAACAAATGACCTAAGTAATCGATCCCGGAAATTTTCTGAATGGAGCGTCGTCCGGTCAACCTCCAGAGGTTCGCGAGCAATCCGCTATCGGGAAGCACAAGATCCGCTTGTTGCAGCGCGCGACGATAGCTCTCGTCGTGATTCAACTTCACCAGCGCCGGCGAAGGAGGTATAACCAGCACTCCGCCCGCCTCCGCCATTCGCTCGACCGCCTCCTCTGCGGTCCCATTAAAAAACGCGACGCCGAGGATCTGCTCGGTTTGCAGAGATACGTTCATGAGGGGTTCGGTAATCTCGAGCCGATCGACCATCGCGGCGTGAGATTATATCTTCGGCATCCCGATACCAGCCTAAGCCCCGAATATCGACTCCGAGCTAGGCGGCGGTAGAAGCAAAATCCCAGACGACTTGGGTCCACGAAAGAAGACTAACTGCCACTGGTTGGCCCGCGGAATAGACGATTTGGTGTTTGATTTTCTGAGCTCGGAGCCCAAATCCGCGGTCTCCCCGTCCGATCGTGTGCAATTGCTCTTGGGTAAGCGTTGATCGCACTCGGGTATCGCGTAACCGGCGGATGATCGGACAGAACCGAAGGCTGATTTTATGTTATCACCTTCTGATCGCGACCCTTAACGCTCTGATCGCTCCGAATCAGACCGCAGTTGCGCGATAGCACGCGTCAATTTCCCGATGCCAAAGCAGAATTTAGCCTTCGATAAACAAAGGGGCGCACCTCAGAACCTGATTTACGCGTCCAGTGGATATGCGTTTACAACTCTTAGTCCGAACACGTTTTAGCAGGAAAAAAATGTCACAAAATACGGCTTGCCGGGGCAGCATCGAGCACTCCATCTTGTTAGTGCCCAGAGAGGTCTGCGCAAGATGTAGACTTAGGGTCAGAAAGGAGAAACAAAGTTAGTTTATGCAAAGTGCAAATATAACAAAAGACAGATTAGATAAATTGTCGACAGCTTGGCAGGATCTGGCCCCGGACAAATCGTTCGCGGGTATGACCCTGGCCGAGTTCGCGACGAAGGTGAAACCGTCGCTTGATGCCCGCAAGGACATTAAGGACGCGGAAACCAAAATGACGGACGCGACGACGCGCCGTCAAACCAGTGATACGGAGACGTTGCGTCTGATGCAGTTGGTGGTGAGCTCGATCAAGGGCGACCCCACCTTCGGCGAAGATAGCGCTCTCTACGAGGCTTCCGGTTACGTCCGGAAGTCGGAACGAAAGAGCGGCCTCAGCCGTAAGGCCAAGGCCGCCACACCGCAGGTCAAAACCAGCTAACCTAAAATCAGCTGGATCAACCAGAGGCCGGGTTGTTTGAACCAACCCGGCCTCACTTCTTTACGCCAGTCGGCGCAGCCGACAAAGAAATTTCTCGCGCTCAATTGTGAACTCTTATTCACAAGCAGGCAGCCTCGATTTCGATGAGCAATTCGAGAGCTATCGCGCACGGTCGAGCGCTTGCTCGAAGCTGATCAATTCGCGCAGGAGCGAATTGTAACGCGAATAGGCGTCGCCGTCTGCTGCGCGGAGAAGGCGATAAAGAACGCGTTCTGGTTCCGGGCATGGGCTGGCTGCGGATGCCGCCAGTAGTCCGGCGCGAATGAAGCGTGTCCGGCCGATTCCAATCAAACAAGCCGGAATGGTGCATCGGCCAGCTTGAAAATCTTCCAGCCCCTGCCAGACAAGTTGTCCGCCTGGGAACCGCTCTCTCCAGTTATCGATCAATTTCACAGAATTCTTCAACGGCGGCACGGAACGACGGCGGATCAATCGCAGGATAGCGTATTAATTGCGGCGCGATGAGCTCAAATAGCGCCTGCAGACGAGCCGGTCGGATCAGATTTCTTTGCAGCAGACTCGTCAGATCGACCAGGTCGCGATCATGCCGCCGCTGGAGCTTCGAGAGGGCCTGGCTGTAGGGATCGTAATGGAAGAAATCGATCGAGCCGTGGCGGGCAATGAAAAGGCTGCGTTCTTCCCAGCCGGGAAGCGCAGGAATAAAATCATCCGGACTGGCCAGCTCGACATTCACGTCGAGTTCATCTTTCAAGAGGGCGATTCCTTCGAACAAACCGGCCGGTTCCGGTTCTGCCTTCAAATCGATATCGATAGTGGTTACGCGCCAGCCGTAAAGTAACGCGGTCGCTCCGCCCGCGAAGTAGATTCGACCGGCCCCACGCACACGTTGGCCGAGCGCGCTCATGAACTTCTCGAGTCTTTCCTTGTCCGTTTCAGAGCGCATGTTGGAGTTCGCGAGACTGCGTGCGCACTATAGCGCATGCGTCTCGCTTGTGCTGATCGAAGCCGGAAGCCGGCGAAGGGATGCGCTACTTCGGCTTCAATGGCGGAAGTTGTTCGCCATACTTGAGAATCAGCGATGGTAGGACGCGCGCTTTCCAAAGCCGTGGAATGAAAATGCGCGGCTGGGACAAGAGCCGGAAGAACCATCCCAGATACATGCGGTCGGCCCAATCCGGAATGGCGGCCTGATCTCCAGTGACGAAGCCAAGCGCCCCGCCTATGCAGTGAATGGTGGGTCGTTCGGGCAAATTTCCTCGCAGATACCATCCGAGCTTTTCCTGCGCTCCTGCACCGATTCCGATGATGATGTTATGCGGATGGCGCTGCCTAACGAGTGAAAGCAACACCTCATCATTAACATCCGTTCCGTAAAAGGGCGCGATGTAACAATCTCCGGTCGCAACGCGATAACCGTCGGCCTCAGACCGAGCGAGCAATTTGTCCCGCGATCTCTCGTTAGGCAAAATCCAAAGCACGCTCCCTGATTCATACAACGCAGGCTCAGCCAAAAGCTGTTTTAAGTAAGCGAGTCCCGATATGCGCCGAAGGCTCCGCCCGCTCCGAATTTTCCAGAGCATCACCATCAAGCCGCTATCGGGAAGGACGAGGTCGGCACTCAGGATGGCGCGACGATATTCCGAATCGTGCTCGAAGCGCTCGAAGCAGGTGCCGGAGGGCGCGACCAACAGCCCACCTTCTCTTATGCGCGCGACTGCTTCCGGTGGCGTACCATCGAAAAACTGAATGCCAAGGATTCGCTCAGAAGATGCTTCGCTACGCAAAGCGTTGAAGATAGCATACCGCGGTTAACGATAGTAATTAGGCGTTCATGGAGACATTTTATGATCCGCCCGTGATCGATGAACGGTTCGAGGTCCAGGATTTGTTCCAGCGGCTAAAGGACTACCTCCCGACACTGGAAGGGCATCTTTCGCGGCATCGGGGATCTTGGGAATACGACGACGCGATAGAACACCCACCTAATCTGTTGCCGAGTGGCTGGGCCGCATTGCTGTATCTTTACGGTCTGCGCTAATTGATTGCTCCAGACTGCAAGCTCCGTGGAGAACGTCGCCTTTTTAAATTCTTCGACTCGCGCGCACCCGACGGAAGGGAACCGCGTCCGTCTCTATTTTGCGATCGCCGGTTTTGTTTTCCTTTGGTTCATCCTCTGCCGGCATCTAAGCAACGAATGGTCGGCTAACGAGCAATACAGCTACGGTTGGTTCGTTCCCTTCTTCGCCGCATATCTGTTTTGGCTGCGGTGGGAGACGCGTTCGCATTCGCGGCCGGAGGTCAGAAGTCAGATGCCGGATGTCAGCAGTTCTTCTCCGATCTCCAATCTCCGCCCTCCGACTCCCGGTTTTCTACTTCCTACTTTAGCCTTTCTACTTTTTTTCCTCCTTCTGCCAGTCCGCCTTTTCGAAGTCGGCAATCCCGATTGGCGTCCGCTCGGCTGGGTTCACGCGACCATCGTAGTAGCGCTTACGTTTCTACTTATCTGGCGCATAGGTGGAGTTGCGTGGCTTAAACATTTCGCCTTTCCCGTCGCTTTCATCTTCATCGCGGTTCCCTGGGTCTCGCCGATCGAAGAGCCGATCGTGCAAGGACTGATGCGCATCGTTGCTGCGATCGCGTGCGAAACAGTTAACTTGTTAGGCATTCCCGCGCAGCTCGAAGGGAGCGTCATTCGCATCAGCAGCGGAGTCGTAGGTGTAAACGAAGCCTGCAGCGGCGTTCGTTCGCTTCAGACTTCGCTCATGAT
This sequence comes from uncultured Chthoniobacterales bacterium, assembly GCA_964236815.1. Taxonomy (GTDB): domain Bacteria; phylum Verrucomicrobiota; class Verrucomicrobiia; order Chthoniobacterales; family UBA10450; genus JACCTI01. The sequence continues at coordinate 27,278 of CAXSFN010000001.1, read as the reverse complement.
CGGCCTGCTCTTCGGCGAACTGAAACGCCTATCACTCGTTAGGCGATTTCTCCTGCTCGCGGGCGCGATCGGAATCGCCTTCCTCGCCAATTGCGGCCGCGCCTTCTTCCTCGTCTGGATCGCCGCCACGCGGAACATCGACGCGGTTGCGCAATGGCACGACCTCGCCGGCTACGCCATCCTCGTCGCGGTGTTTCTCGGAACCGTCGGCCTTGCCACGATCCTCTCGAAACAAGGTAAAAGTCCAAATGCCAAAGTAGAAAACGAAACCTCCGACGTCCGACCACCGACCGCCGACTTCCGACCTCATACCTCCCGTCTTCTACTTTCTACTTCCTACTTTCTACTTCCTCTCCTCTGGCTCCTGGCCGTGGAGTGCGGCGTCGAGGCCTGGTATCGCTCGCACGAACAAAACCTCGTCGCGACGTCAACTTGGAGCGTCCACTGGCCCGAACAATCTCCCGGTTTTCGCGAAATCAAGATCGACGAAAATGTAAAGGCGACGTTGCGCTACGACGCCGGCCGGCAGGCGACCTGGCCGCTCACGCAGACAAAGAACGAACAACCGATCACCGATAACACGCGCGCCAGCGCGTCTATGTTTTTTTTCCGCTGGGAACCTGGCGCGACCAGCATTCTGCGCGCACGCTCGCATCGACCCGACATTTGTTTGCCGAACACCGGCTGGCGAGTGACCGACGATCGCGGCGTCCGAAAATATCCGGCCGCGAATGGAACGGAAATGTCCTTCCGCCACTTCGCCTTTGCCCGGCCCGCGGCCGAGAATCGCACCGCGACCGCGCATGCATTTTTCTGTCAGCGCGAGGATCGCGTCCCTTCAGCGGAGGCGGCGCGCTTTGACCTCAATGCCGGCGCGACGAGCGATTGGTCGCGCTCCGATCGCCTCCGCGTGGTGCTGGAAGGTTTACGCAATCAAGGTCAGCAAGTCCTCGAAGTCGTAATCCTCAGTCCCCGTCCCGTCGACAGCCTCCTCGCCGAAGGCGAGTTTGCGAAGCTCGTCCCGCAGATCGTCACAACGCCGTAGCACAGGCATCTTGCCGGTAGGGACAGCGGGCGTCTCGCCCGCTGAATCACGCAACAACGCTTTAAAGCCCTGATCCCATCCGTGAAATCTGCGTAATCCGTGGTTTTAACTCTTCGATGGTTTCAAAGTTCGATAATCGGTGAAAGTCTCCGGCATCTGTGGGTAAGCTCCTTCGTCAATGAGTCGCGAGGATTCCATGCTGACCGCTGAGGAGTTGCGGTCGCACAAACAGAAGCGCCGGCGCGTCGTGTTACTGCTCGTGAGCGTGCTCCTGCTCGGCCTCGCCGTTTTCTTTGCGGCGCGCCCGACCCGCAACGCCATCAAAGGCTGGCAGTCGCGCCGTCATGCAGCGAAGGCGTTCGAGTTTATCGAGCAGGCGAAATGGAATGAGGCTCGCAACGAAGCCGTCGCCGCTTATCAATTGCGCCCGAGCGAGCCGCAAGCACTTCGCGCGATCGCGCGTTTCCTTTCTCGCACGCGACAGCAACAAGCGCTCGAATTTTGGGATCAGCTTGCGAAGCGCGGACCGCTCACACGCGACGATCTGCGCGATGAAGCGGCCGTCGCAATGGTGAGCGGCGATTTGGAGCGCGCGTCGGTTGCAGTCGGTTCGTTGCTTGGGGTTGCGGCCGCCGGGGTTACCAAGCCCGGCGACAATGCCAGTGAGATTGCGCCGCGCGATTGGCTGCTCGCGGCGCAGTTGCGGCTGCAACAAGGCGCGCCGGAGAAAGCATTAGACTCGTTAGGCAAATTATTCGCGCAGCCGGGCGCGAGTTCGCGCGAACAATTCCAGGCCACGCTCCTGCAATTGCAATCTGCGCGAACCAATGACGCCGGATTGAATCAGCGCATTCAAACCGAAGCCTGGCAGCGCCTGAATAAATTCGCGCAAGGCGACGACGCCGTTGCTTTGGACTCGCTGGTCCTGCTTGCGCAGCGGCAATTGGCGCGGAGCGCAGAGGATCAGAGGTCAGATGTCAGTGCGTTAGCACCAGATGCTTCCCCGAATAACAAACAACCAATAACTGATAACGCAGCCGCCGCCCCGGTTACCTCCCCTTCCCCGTCCGACATCAGATCTCAGATCTCCGACCTCCCGTCTTCTTCCCCCTTCAATCTCCCTCCTCAGCGCCTCGCTCCTTCGGAGCTCATTCGCCGATTGGAGTCGCACCCCCTCGCCCAGGCGCCGCAGAAATTGCTTGCGATCGATCTCCAACTGCAGGCGACGCCCGGTGAAAAGGAGGCGCTTGTCTCAAGAGCGGTCGCGGAATGGAAAGACGCCGATCCTGCCCAGCTCGTGGTTCTCGCCACTTGGCTCAACGGCAAAGGCGAATTTCAACGCCAGCTCGATGAAATCCCGCAGGAGAAAGCGCTCGGTTCCCGCGAGCTTTTCCTGCAAAGGATGGATGCGCTCGGCGCGCTCGGTCGTTGGGACGAAATCCGTCACCTGCTCGAGAGCGAACGCTTCCCGCTCGATCAGGTCATGCAGCGCATGTACATGGCGCGAACCAACGCGCAGCTCGGGAACGAGGCCGCGGCGAAAAACAATTGGGAACGCGCGCTCGAGGCCGCGAATGGCGAAATCGGCAAGCTCATCAGCCTCGCTGAATACGCCGAGAAAAACGGCGCAAGCGATATATCCGAGTCGGCCTATTCACAAAGCACCGCGGCCGCGCCGAAACTGCGCGGCGCATGGCAGGGCGAGTTGCGTTGCGTTTACGCGAAGCGCGATACCAAACGGATCCACGCCATCCTAGCTGAGATGTTAAAGCTTTGGCCTAACGACACTGCAATCCAGAATGACGAAGCCTATACGCGATTACTGCTGTTGCAGTCATCGCATGAAGTAGAAAGTGACAAGGCCAAAGCGGAAGACTCTTCGGAGAAGTCGGAAGACGGAAGTCAGAAGTCGCTCACCGATAACCACGCATCCGATAACGAACAGCTCATCGCGATCGAGCAACTCGCGCAAGGACTCGTTAGGCGCGAGCCGTCGAGTCTTCCTCACCGTACTCTGCTTGCGCTTGCCTTGCTGAAACAACAGCGTCCCGTTGCCGCGCTCGATGTTTATAGTGGCATCAACGTCACCGCGAACGCGCTAACACCTTCAGCTCTCGCCGTCCACGCCGCCGTCCTCGCCGCCAACGACCAGCGCGAGGCCGCGCGCGAAGAAATCAGCCACGTCCCGACCGACAAACTCCTCTCCGAAGAGCACGCCATCACCGCCGGCCTCCGAGAATAACGTAGTGCATGCTTCCAGCTTGCACTCCGAACTCTCCGCGAACCTCTATTCCCCGACTTCGGATCTCGGACTTTCCACCTCATACCTTCGCCTTCCGCTTTTCGGGTCTCAGATTTTTCCACAGACGCCGTGGTGAGCGAAGTCGAATCCATTCCCAAAGCCATTTCGCAGATTAAAGGCCTGCCCAAAATCTACATGCGCCGCATCGCCCTGGCCCTCCGATTTCGGACCTCTGTCTTCCGATTTCCGTCTTCTAATTTGCCTTTGAAGGTCCGCCCATTGCTACGCATCCGTTACGCTGCCTTCGCGTGACCTCCGACCTCCGACCTCCGACTTCCGACTTCCGGACCTCCGACCTCCGACTTCCGTCATCGTTGACCCGGATGCGGCCTCCGCTACTCTCTTTCGTGTGAACGCTGGCTCAAATTCCAAACTCACCGCGCCCGCGCCCAGCGTGCCGAAGCCAGAACTCGAGCGCTTTCGCGCCCGTTGCTTTTGGTGGGTGAACGAGCACACCCCGTTAGTTGAACTGGCCATCGACACGTTGCGACATCATTTGCGGGTGCATGGGGGGCTCGAGGGTTGGGAGCTGGCGGCGCGCTTATGCCGCTAACGGAGCTGCAACGCGAAATCTTTCGCCTGCTCGCGCACCATCGGAATCCAAACAGTTTCATCGCCGGCGGCACGCTCCTGCATCGTCGCCCCGATTCCCCTCGTTTCTCGCGCGATATCGATGTCTTCCACGATGCCCAGGAAAGCGTTGCCCTGGCAGCCGAGGCGGACCTTTTGTTCCTCGGAGCAAACCAGTTCCAGGTCGAGCGTACCCTCGTCACCCCGAATTTTCAGCGCGCCACGATCACAAAGGGCGGCCAGGCAGTGAAATTAGAGTGGGCACTCGACTCTGCCTTTCGCTTTTTCCCTGTGCAACCCGACGAGGAGTTCGGTTACGCGCTGCACTTGGCCGACGCGGCGACTAACAAAGTCCTCGCGCTGGCAGGCCGCTGGGAAGCGCGCGATTTTATCGACGTGCTTTACTTGCATGATCAATACGCGTCGCTCGGGCTCCTCGCGTGGGCCGCCGCCGGGAAAGACGCCGGCATTACTCCGGCTTTCATTCTCGAGCAGGCCGCACGGTTCAACCGCATGCAGGGAGGCGATTTTACCGCGGTCCTCGGAACGGGCAGCTTTGATTTGCCTCAGATGAAACAGGACTGGCTCGTAATGCTGGAAACCGCGCAGAAGCTTATAACTGATCTGCCTTCGGCGGAGGCAGGCTGCCTTTACTTGGATCAGTCTCAGCGAATCGTGAATCCATTAGAGAGCGAAGCTTTGCCGCATTTCGGATCTGTCGGCGGCGCGTTCCCCAGGCTTGGATTCGAGCCGATCTGCTTGTCGGGGCAGGATACCGTCCGGGCCGATTTCAATCTCCGCAGCAAATATCCCAAGCGCGAAAAGTAATCCACATCGGGTGTGGTCACTTCCCCGCGCGATTACAGACGTCGCGCTGGTCGCACAGGTGAAAGAAGTCATCTAATCGCAGCGAAAGTCATTTCGCGCGTTGCATCCGAGATCCGGGTTTTCGTCCGACTTCCGACCTCCCACCTCCGACCTCCGACCTCCGACTTCCGTCACCGTTAAGAATTTCAGCTTTCAACTTAGTCTTCCCGACAGCTTTTCAGAACTTCAGCCTTTGACCTTTTGAATTCACGCCCATCTCCTCGGCCGGCGCCGTCCGCACGCGTTTGCGCACCGTCATTGCTTTACAGTTTCGGCGCTGATACGCTCAACCTGTGCCCAAAGGTATTGTCGAGATTCCTGTGCCGGTGCTTTCCTCTGTAGAAACGCTCGACGAACTGCAAGATTGGCTCACGGCGCAAAACCCCGAGATCATCGCGGAATTACGAGAAGCTCGTCAGCAGGATCTCGCCGGCGAGTTTAAACCTTGGCAGCCGCGCCATGTCTCATGGCCTACACCGTTGAAATAAGCCCGAAGGCCGATGCGCAACTAGCTAAGCTCGACGCAGCTATCGGAGCCACGGTCGAAAATAAGATTGCCTGGCTGGCAGAGAACGCTGCTGCCATGATTCATCGGCACCTTGTGGGCATGCCTGAGGATCTTACCGGTTTATGCAAATTGCGCGTCGGACACTGGCGAATTCTTTATTGGATCTACCCGCCAGAAAAGGTCGTGCGAATCTATCGGATTGCCCATCGATCCGAAGTGTATCGCGATCTTTGATCTGGGGACCTTCCGCTTCTCCAGCTCTCAGCCTTCAGAATTCCAGATTTAAGCTGTTTCTTCCCACTTCGGACTCCGGCTTTTCTACTTCAGCCTTTAAACTTTCTACTTTTGGACGATGCGACGCATCGCCCTTGAACTGTTCATAAACTTTTTCCGGCAATTATGATTTTTCATTGACGCTGCCCCCGGAACTTGGTGTCATCCCCAACGAGTTATTTCCATCCCCCGCTCCCCACATGAGATTTCAGCTTCCTCCCTCTTTCAACCGCGTCTTCCTCCTGTTAGCCCTCTGCTTTGCGACGGCTTTGCGATGCACCGTTGCGCAGGATTTAGATGCCCTTCCATCGCTCGATTTTAGCGCCTTCCAAGTAGCGCCAAGCAAACACCTAGATGCGCTTGCGACTCCCACCCCAAGTCCGACCGCGACGCCAAGTCAAGATTCTGTTGAAGCCACCATTTCGAGCGGAAGCTATGCGCTCACAAGCGTGGCCGGCCTTGTTGATCCAATTCTATCGCTGCGAGACTTCGGGAGTGCCGTTCGCAACAATCCAGTCCCGTCATCTCCGTCCGATGAACGGACGAATACTGGTGCGGGCCAACCCCCTCCTTCGAATAGCGGCTCTTCCTCTCTGATTTCTTCTCGCAGCGGTTACGATAGGGCCGGGGATAGATTGATGCCTAGCGAAAGATCTAAGGTCCCGGAATTCAATGCGGTCCCTCCCGCAACGAACAGTACAACTAGCTATTCTCTTTCTGGCTTTACCGCCACCCAGGTTAACACCAACGGCAGCTATTTCGCCGGCAGCTTTATGACTGGTGGTGGTGACCTGCAACAGTTCGCAAACGGGAGTGGCAGCCCATTCCCCGGCAATCCTGGAACAGCAGCCTTTTATCAGTTTACTACGTCGGGCACGCAAGGAGGAACCCTTCGTTCCCTCGCAGTTGGCGATTCGTTCACGATCACCAATTACGTTGCTAATAACACCAGCTTTTTTAGCGGTGGTTCGATTGGGATTAAATTTCTCGATGCTACGAGCTACACAGTTCCGAGCGGTAACGACCTTAGCAGTAACGCGGCGAACAACGTCCGTGCCTTTGTTCAACTCAACGCCAGCCCCGGTAATTATTTCGGCGGCGGCACAACCACCGCATCTCCTGGTCTCGGCGCTGGCGCGGATCGCACCTTCACGATCACAATCACTTCTAGCAACACTTTTAACCTTACAATCGCTGGGACAACATACTACAATTTGCAAATGCTTGGCTCGCCAAGCACAAGTAACAGGATTCAGAGTTTCGTCATTTACGACCAAACGAGCGGTAACAGCAATGACTCATTTTGGAAGAACCCGTCTCTTACTGATACAGGCGCTGTCATCCTTGATACTAGCAGTGGATCTGCTTCGATTTCAGGGGTTATCACGGATGGGCTTGACTCGGGCAGTACCTCTACACCACGGATAAATTCGGTCACCAAAACCGGAGCCAACACTGCCACTCTAAGCGGTGCGAATACTTATACAGGGAACACGTTTATTAATAACGGGACTGTAGCAATAGCGACCGGCGGGAGTTTAAGCAGTTCAAGCGCAATCCGATTAGGTAATACGACCGCTGGCAGCGGCAACGCCACACTTGCCTTAACGAATTTAACTGGCGGCCAATCCCTTGGTAACATCATCAATCCTGGCTACCTAAACAGTAGCAGCTCATATCTGCTAGATTCGCAGAATACAAGTGGTACCAACACACTCAGTGGCAACATCTTTTTGGATGCCAATTTCTCGATTCAACAAGCCTCCGGAGGGACTCTAGCTTTAACGAATACGAGTTTGGATTTGAAGGCTCAGAGTCTCACGTTACTCGGCAGCGGAGGTTTTATTAATATCACGGGCGTCATTGGCAATAGCACGGGTTCTGGTCAACTTGTTATCGGCACGAATGGAAACGCGACATCCGGCGCAACCGTAATGCTTTCGAATGCTAACACCTACACCGGACAAACATTCGTTAGGAACGGCACACTGGGATTTACTTCTTCAGGTTCATCGAACAACTCCGTTATTCGGCTAGGGTCTGATACCGGGACGGGTGTGAACGCGAACGTTGCTCTTACTACATTAACTGGCGGAACATTGATTAGCAGCACCATTAATCCGGTAGCTACCGGCACGGGTACGCTTTCCTTAGACTCGCAGAACACTTCCAATTCTAACACGTACTCCGGCCACATTGGCATGGATAGAAGCTTTTCAATTACTCAGGCTTCTGGGGGAACGCTTAACATCACACAGGCTCATACTGATGGCGTGACTAACGCGACAGGCTTGGATATCAAAGGATTCACCCTACTGCTGAGCGGTGCCGGCACCCCTTCTAAGATTAACGTTTCAGGTGACATTTATAATTCGATTGGTAGCGGCACTGTAACGATCGGAAATAATACTGCGGGAGCGGTAACGACAACATTATCTGGAAACAACACCTACGCAGGAGCGACGAAGATTGATTCCGCGAGCGTCCTCTATATCAACAGTGCAACGGCGCTCGGAACAAGCCAGCTTCAGATCACCGGAGCGAATACTACGATAGATAATACGTCAGCCAATGCGATCACGCTAACCAACAATAATTCTATGCTACTTAGCGGTGGTAACCTGACATTTGCTGGCACAAAGGACCTGAGTTTTGGATCAGGTGCTGTGACTTTGAGTGGCACGACGAGAACGATAACGACGACCACAGGCACCTTAACAGTCGGGGCCATCGGCAGCTCGGGAACCACTACGACTTCGTTCAGCAAGCTAGGAGCAGGAACTCTTATTGTGACCGGCAACAGCAGTTACACAGCTACCACATCGGTAGTCGGAACTCTGAAAATCGACAACAACGCGAGTACAACTAGCGGCAAACTTGGCGTAACTACCGGAATCACCGTGAATGCCAGCGGCACGCTTCTCTTAAGTGGCAGCAGCAGCATAACCGATCGAATCAGCGATACTGCTACGATGACACTGAGCGGGGGGACCTTTAACACCGGCGGGTTAACAGAGCGCACGGGAACAGCGGCTGGCATCGGTGCGCTGACCCTCACCGCTAACTCTACGATCGATTTCGGAGCCGGCGCGAACAGTATTCTCCAGTTTGCAGGCTTAGGCGCTCACCCTGCGGGTACCGGTCCGGATCTTGCGATTACCAACTGGAATGGTATCCCAAATGCCGGAGGCGGCACAGAGCGCCTGCTCTTTACAGGAACGACGACCGATTTCACCGGTAAGTTTGATCAGACCGACGTTTCGTTTAACGGTTTGGCTGGTTACCAAGCAGTGCAGTTTGGCACTTTTTATGAAATCACGGCTGTGCCCGAACCATCGACATGGATCGGTGGCGCGCTGGCAGTGGCAGCACTCGGCTGGAGCCTGCTGAAGAGAAGTAGGAAATTTAAAGTCTAAAGTAGAAACTTTCCTTGCCCTTACGCGTCCTTGCGATGCTGTCAGGTGGCTGCTTTCTGGTTCGTGGCTTCGGAATTCGTTTCTTCGCGATTTTTCTTCCTTCAATCGATTGTTGGAGCCTAAGGGCTGAGTGTTTTTTTGAAAGCGCGGCCGTTGGCTTCGCCTTCGTTATGGCCGCTCCTTCCAGACATTTCAGCTTCTTGCGAAAAGTCGTCTCCCAGACCCATCAACAAGACTTGATCACGCGAAGCTTGAGAGGTGCACCAGCGCCATGGATCTCTAGCAAGAGTTCTCTAAGATTCACGCAGACTCTTCTTTCATGCGCGATTGCTGGAGCCGAAGGCTAAGTGTCTCAGCTTCTTCTAACCATTCCAGTTTTTCGCGGAAAGTGAGTCGCCGATCGAGCAAGCGATCCAATTCGCGGCTTCCTTCGGCAGTGCCCCATTTCCAGTCGGGCTGAATAGACTCAGGGTTATTCATCGCATTCGCTTTAACTCCTCGATATCAAGCAAATCCTGCGGCCGCCCCGCGGTCCGCTTCATCTCAAGCAAGGTGCGCAGCGATACGACCGGAGCAAGAACTCCCGGGAAGACTTCCAGTCGATCGGCTACTTTACTCTCGCGGGCGAAATCAAAGGGCTCATAGACGAAAATGTCGATCGGAGTCCGGCGATGTTCGTCGCTCAGAGCTTAAGCACGATCATTTGCTTGCTGCCGTGCCAGTCTTCCCTTGTTTTAGCATCGGCAAACTCTTCCGGTTTACCAGGATGGACGCACAGACCGAACTGCTCTTGCGCAAGTCCGCCGCTAACTGTGCTCGTAGTGTCGATCGGCAAGGGCGCGACGGTTACTGGGACG
>CAXSFN010000001.1:0-17430 GCA_964236815.1 uncultured Chthoniobacterales bacterium | reverse complement strand
AAGAGGTTTCTCGCGGAGCTGGTCGCGGCGGTGGACATGATAGTTACCGAATCGGCATGCCCCGCCTAACTAAGATCTACGTCAGCACCGGTTTCAGAAGCTTAAAGGGGGTCCTTCCCTCGCAGTAGCCAGAGGAAGGAGCGGTGGTAGAGTGAGCGATGCCCTCGACTTTAACGCGCCGGGATGCACTTCGAATCGGTACGGCTGGTTTGCTTGCCACCGGTTTGAGACCGCGATCTTTGCTCGCGCAGGCTACGAATGCCGCCGATGAGTTCACGTTCATCGCGGTGAACGATCTGCACTATAGCGATGCCGATTGCCGGCCCTGGTTCGACCAGGTGGTCGCGCAGATGAAGCGGAGTGCGCCTAAGGCCGAGTTCTGTCTGCTCGGCGGCGATCTGGCAGACTCAGGAAGGACGATGCAACTGCTCGGGATACGTGACGCGTTCGCTAAGCTGAAGATGCCGGTGCATGCGATCGTCGGTAATCACGATTACCTAACGAATGATGATCGCTCGGCTTACGAGCGGATCTTTCCGGGGCAGATCAACTACCGCTTCGAACATCGCGGCTGGCAGCTTCTCGGGTTGGACACGAGCGAAGGCACGAAGTCGACAGAGACAGTGATTGCCGATGCGACGCTGCATTGGCTCGATGACACTTTGCCGCAGCTCGATCGCCGCAAGCCAACCATCATCCTGACTCACTTTCCGCTCGGCCATCTGGTCCCGGCCCGACCGATCAATGCCGACGCGCTGCTGCAACGGTTCGCCGGCTTGAATGTGCGCGCGATTTTCAGCGGGCATTTTCACGGGTTCACCGAACGCCATTTCGGCGACGCAGTTCTGACCACGGATCGTTGCTGCTCGCGAATTCGCGGCAATCATGACGGGACGACGGAGAAGGGATGGTTCGTCTGCACCGCGGCGGGCGGAGAGGTAAGCCGGCGTTTCGTGCAGTTTCAGCCTTCGGTGGTGTAGCCACGGCCCCGAGGTGCATGCATTCGCGCGGCGCAGTTGCTGTTCGGCCGGGATGCAGATCACAGCGACGGAAATAATCAGAGATCCTTCACTTTGTTCAGGATGACAGTCCCAAAAAGGCGAGGAGTCAGCCTAACGAGTAGTTAAGAGCGCCCGTAGCTCTCTGTGGTCTCTGTGTCCTCTGCGGTAAGACAACTGCCGGTGCAGGTGCCATAAGTCAATCTCTGGAATCCGTCGGAGGGAGAAGACTTCTGCCTCGCGCTCCTTTGCGGATCGGTCTGCCTCCGATAGAGTTGCTGGTGGGAACGTTTCAAAGCGGCTCTCGAGTGGAGAATTACGTGGATCGAAGCAAGGCGGCGACAGTGCCACGCGCATTAGTCGACATGGGAAGCGAATACACTTGGGTCCCGGAAAAGACGCTTCAGAAAATCGACATCGCGGTCGAGAAGAAGGATCTGGCGTTCACGATGGCAAATGGAGAGCGGATCACCCGTCGCGTTGGTTTTGCCATCATCCGGATCGATAAATTCTTCACCAATCGATGAAGTGGTCTTTGCCGAACCGGGCGACATGACTTTGCTAGGAGCGCGCACCCTTGAGGGACTATCCCTCACAGTCGACCCGCGAACGAAGAAGTTGGTCGCGGCAGGACCGCTTCGAGCGGCCTAGAAGGCTGGAGAGCAGTCGCGGAAGGTAGTCTCGAGACCGCTGAGCAGGACCTGATCCCGCGCTACCTGGCCGTACGCTCCATCGCCAACTCGGACGGCGTACAGCTCTTCCTTAGTCATGAAGGTTCCTCTTTTACCCGCGATTGTTGCAAGTGAAGGCTAAGGGTCTCGGCATCTTCCAACCACTCGAGCTTTTCGCGAAAGCTAAGACGACGATCGAGGAGGCGATCCAAGTCACGACTGCCTTCGGGCGTACCCCATTTCCAATCCGGCTGGATAGGTTCATCTTCCGGCTTCATCGCATTCGTTGCAGCTCAGTGATGTCGATCAAGTCCTGCGGACGACCCGCGCTTCGTTTCATCTGAAGCAAGGTCGGCAAAGAGACTACCGGCGCGATAATGCCAGGACAAACTTCCATTGCGTTAGCATGTTTCAGTTCTTCGTCGAAAACAAACGGCTCATAGACAAAAATATCGATGGGCGTGCGACGATGCTCATCGCTCCAGAGTTTTAACACGATCATTTGCTTGGTGACTCGCCAGTTTTCTCTTGTTTCTGCATGGGCAAACTCGTCGGGCCGCACGGGCATTCCCAAGCGATAACCTATTCCAAGGAGCGTGCTCAAACCCAGGGTGGCGTTATCGGGATCAAGCGCCAGGACGATATCGACATCACGAGTCAGCCGGACGAACCCGTGTGCGTTAACCGCCAGTCCACCGACAATGAGATAGCGCACGTGCGCTTCATTCAAAGCGCGCACGATGGCTTCGATGCTGCGGACTTCCATTCAGGCACACTCTTAACACATCGAACAAGGCCGGAAAGCCTGAGATACTCGGCCGGCGGTGCCGAGCTTTGAACGGTGCAGAAGAAAATCATTCGTTCGCGTGCGCCGAGCCCGAAGGGTTGTTGACAGGATGAGGCTCGGTCTGCTGCAATCATAAGCCGGTTCCCCCAGAACTATGCGCAAAACTCCTGACTGCCAGAATATGCTCCGCGGCTCGGACTTGTCCGGCCGCACATCCACTGATACCTCCCGCATTCGCGGGCTCCGCCTTCCTGTTACCTGCATCGTTCTCGGCATCGCTGTGCTCTATTTCTCGGAGCGCTCGATTGCTTCGCTCTTCGTCTCCGATCAGCCGCAACCATCCGGCTTAGCTATAATCGAAGCCTTAGCGTCGCCCGCCGTTCGGAATTGGTGGAGCGGGACGACACTCGCCACTGAAGACACTTCGAGTTCAAAGCCTTTTCCTGGTGATGTTCCCCCACAACCGAAGGCTTCGCAGCTCTCTACTGGCCAGTCCAACGCTGTCGGCAAAATTGTTTCCGGCGCGCCGGAGACTAAGTCCGGCGTAGCGGCGAACACATCATCTGCGGCTTGGTTGGACCGATCTAGTAGATCGTCACCGGGCGCGATCGGAACAACAGAACGGGGTTTTTCCTCAGGGATGATTAGACCAAGTGCGAAAGTCGAAGTTAGACCTAGTGGGAGTGCGCCCCAAGCCGCTTCACGCACGATTAACTGGGATGCCGATAACCCGATCGGGAACTTCTCGCTCAACAATAACTGGTTCGGCGACGTGCAGCCAACGTGGGGATCTGACGCCGATCTGCACTTTACCTACAGGAATAACTCATCGCAGACTTCTCTCTACGATGACTACAACAGCTGGCGCGACATTAATGACATTTTTTTCGATTCGACCTACGGCCAATCCACTCCAATTAACGGTGATGGAAATAGCGGCCTTAATTTTAATCAGCGGGTAGAGAACGATAGCCCTTACGCGCAAACAATAAACATCCCGCTTTCCGGCGCGAAATTCGGGGCGGCGCAGATCGAGTTAAACCCGGTCACAGCCGATCTCACTATCGGAGGCAGCATTTTTAACGATAACAACAAGCCCTACTACGTCTACGGCACGAATGGTAAGACTCTAACCCTGAATACCGCCTTAGCTGGTAACTCTTCGGTCACCTTCAATATCATTCAGAATAGCAATGTCGTCTTTGGGGCGGCGAACACCTACAGTGGGAATACCTTTGTCAACGCTGGGAAGCTGCAATTTGCCACCGGTGGAAGCGCAAACAATTCTGTTATTCGGATCGGCGATAGCACCAGCACAGCCGCAGCCGAGGTTGACCTATTACCGGCCACCGGCGGCCTAACTCTTAGCAGTGTTTTCAACCCGCGAGCGGGCAGTTCCGGAACGGCGACGATCAGCTCTCAAAATACGTCCGGCACGAATACGCTTTCGAACCAAATCGCGTTGGACAAGAACCTAACCATCACCCAAGCCGCTGGGGGCACTCTTAATATTACGCAGAGCAGGGCTAGCAGCAGCAGCACCACGACTGGAAACGATATCAAAGGCTTTAACGAGACGATCAATAACGCCGGAACCGTGGTCGTGAGCGGGGACATCTATAATTCGGTCAATAGCGGGACATTAACCCTGACCGGAGGCGGTTCATTTACCTTAAGCGGCGCTAACACCTTCAGCGGTGGCGCAAGCCTGCTTAACGGAACCCTGATCCTGACTACGAGCAGTTCTCCCAGCTCTGGATTCCCCACAAGTGGACCGGTCGGTACCGGCACCTTCCATCTTGGGTCTGGAACGAATCCGGTCACCCTCCAGACGAACCAGGCGATTGCTGGTCCGGGAACTCCCTCCGACATACGAACGCTGTCCAATTCCATGAGCCTGGATGGCGATGCTACTTTTAGCACCAGCCAGGCTTCGGGGGAGATCGCCCTTGGTCAGCTCAGCGGCGGGATCGCGTTGACCCGGACGAATCAGCTCACGGTCAACGCTAATGTTTTTCTCGACTTCTTTGGCGTAATCAGCGGCGGCGGTTTCGGCCTGACTAAGCTGGGACCGGGGACCTTGAGTATCGGAGGGAGTGCTTTTCCGAACGACGCCTCTTCTAACACTTACTCTGGTCTCACGACAATCAGCGGAGGGACGCTTGCCCTTAACAAAAATAGCGGCATCACTGCGATCGCGGGGAATATCCTGGTCGATACCAGCGGCACCTTAAGGATCCCAAACGGAGGCGAGCAGATCAAGGATACGGCTTCGTTGACTGTAAACACCGGAGGCACTTTCAGTATCCCCTTTGCCACGGAAACTATCGCGGCTTTGACCGTAGGCGGAGGTTCCGTAGCTGCAACTTCTGGAAGCTTGATTATCGCCGGCGCGGGTAATACCACCGTCAGCAGCGGCTCGATCTCAATTAAGAATCTGACCACAGGGACGGCTGGGCTGACCCTTGGAGGCGGCCCGGCCGCAAGCGTGGCTAGCGTGACCATTCAAACCGGAGGCACGCTTACTCTCGGGGGCGACGTGACCTATTCCGCGACGAATAACCCGAACGGCGCGACCATCTCCGCCGCCGGAACCGGAGTCGTTGGTTTGTTCGGGAACCGGAGCTTCGCAGTGGGCGATTCCACCGCGGCGCCATTCGACCTAACCGTAAGTGCGCCGCTGCAAAATGGCGACGCGACCGCGCGCAACGTCTCAAAGTCCGGAGCTGGAACATTGCTTCTCACCGGTAACAATACTTTCACCGGAGCGACCACGATCGCTGCCAACGGAGGAGTGTTAAATGCGGGAGCCGCGGGCGCGCTCGGGTTGACCACCAGCATCACGGTCAACAACGCCGGGACACTTGCGCTGAGCGGCTCCGGTAACCTAAACCGGATCAATAACTCCGCTGCGATCAACCTGGCCGGCGGAACCTTCCTTCGTTCGGGCGCCGGGACTGTGAGCGAGGGTGCGGGCGCTACGCGAAATGGCGCCACTGTCACCGGAATGAGCGGGCTAGGACTGGGAGCGTTGACGCTCATGAGTAATTCCAGCCTTGATTTCGGGACCGGCGGGGTAGGCACGTTTACCTTTAGTTCGTTCGTGCCCGGGACATCCATTTTGAACATCCTCAACTACACCAGCTCGGCTAACTTTCTCGGAAATGTCTCGGGAACCGACGGGACTGATGACCGGTTGATCTTTAACCAGGATCAAAGCACCAGGCTGGCCTTCTTTAGCTTCAATGGTGTTCCGGCCGGGGAGATCGCGCTCGATGGGGGCTTCTTTGAGATTGTCCCTGTGCCCGAACCAGGCACGTGGATCGCCGGCTCGTTAGTCGTAGCCTTTGTCGGCTGGACTCAACGGCGCCGCTTGATGGGTCTTGTTGGCCGTCGGGCCTAACTTGCTGGCACTTAGAAGCGAGGCTTCACGGTCTGACCGTGATTGATTAGCTCGCCTCAGCGAATCGATCCCGACGCTGAGATGGGTCTCCATGAACTTCGAGGTGACGGCTTCGGAACTTAGGGCGGTTTCTTCCTCTTTAGCCCGCCGCATTGACCTGGGAACTAGACCGGCCCTGGGGCCGAATGGCAGTCAGTAGATCCATCGCTGTGACAGCGCTGCACTGCCCATTCCGAGGAATAAATCGTAATGCCGTTGACGGTGGCGTTCGGCATCGGGCGGTCGAAGGCGTGCACCTTTTACGCCGTAGGCTTCGGTGGCGGCAACGATTATTCACGATGTCTGCCTTGGTCTCATCCCATCAAATTGCTAATTCTTGATTAGTCAGGCGAAATCAAACAAGGACGACCTGCGCGTAGATGAAGATTGCTTTGAGCTAATCTGTTTCTCTTTTGCAGCCGAGACGGCTCCCGCTACAGTGGCGGCTTATGCCTTACAAAGACCTCACTCCGCCGGCGGGCGATAAGATCTCGATTGCGCAGGGAAAACTGACGGTGCCGGACAATCCGGTGATTCCGTTTATTCGCGGCGACGGGACGGGACCGGATATCTGGGCGGCAAGTGAGCGGGTGATGGATGCCGCGGTGGAGAAGGCTTACGGCGGGCAGAAGAAGATTTCGTGGTTCGAAGTTTTCGCCGGTCAGGCGGCGAAGGATAAATTCGATAACTGGCTCCCGGACGACACGGTGGCCGCGTTTCGCGAATATCTTGTCGGAATCAAAGGTCCACTGACGACGCCGGTGGGCGGCGGGATCAGCTCGTTGAATGTCGCGCTGCGGCAGATGCTCGATCTCTTCGTCTGTCTGCGGCCGGTGCAATACTTCAAAGGCGTCCCCTCACCGGTGAAGCGGCCGGAGAAGGTGGACATGATTATTTTCCGCGAGAATACGGAGGACATTTATGCGGGGATCGAATGGGCCGCGGGAACGGCGGAAGCGACCAAGGTGCTCGGATTTTTGGAGAAGGAATTTCCGAAGCAGTTCAGCAAGGTGCGTTTCGGAACGAAGGAGAAAGCGGCCGAGTTTTGGAAATCGGTCGGCGCGCCGGAGAAGGACGACGTCATGGTGGGCGTCGGCATCAAACCAGTCAGCCGCTCGGGCAGTGTGCGTTTGATTCACAGCGCGATCGGCTATGCGATCAAGAATCAGCGCAAGAGTGTGACCCTGGTGCACAAGGGCAACATCATGAAGTTCACGGAGGGCGCGTTTCGAGATTGGGGTTATGAGATCGCGAAGCAATATTTCGGCGCGGAAGAGATCGACGGCGGACCGTGGTGCCGAATTCCGATGGGGAAACCGGGCGCGGGCATCGTGATTAAAGATGCGATTGCGGACATTACGCTGCAGCAAGTTCTGACGCGGCCGGAAGATTTCGACGTCATCGCGACGCTGAATTTGAATGGCGATTATCTGAGCGACGCACTCGCGGCCCAGGTCGGCGGGATTGGGATCGCGCCGGGCGGCAACATTAACTACATTACCGGCCACGCCGTTTTCGAAGCGACGCATGGCACCGCTCCGAAGTATGCGAATCAGGACAAAGTGAACCCGGGTTCCGTCGTCCTCTCAGGCGAAATGATGTTCCGCTACATGGGCTGGACGGAAGCGGCGGACCTGATCGTGAAAGGCTTGAACGCCGCGATCGCGAGCAAACGCGTAACTTACGATTTCGCGCGCCAGATGGAGGGCGCGACCGAGATCAAATGCTCCGAGTTCGGCCAGAATATTATCGACCACATGTAAGAACGTGGAGGGACGGGCGCTGTCCCGTCCCCTCCTTCTGGACGTTCAATGGACACCTGGCGTAAACATCCAATTCACCAAACGGTGTATGAGCGGTTCAACACAGCGATAATTGTTTTCGTTACCGTCTGCACGAAGGATCGGAAATCGATTTTGGTAAAAGATGATGTTCATCATCTCCTGCTCGAGTCCTGGCGAGCCGCAACTTCGTGGCTGGTCGGGCGCTACGTGATCATGCCGGATCATATTCATTTGTTCTGTGCGCCCGGCGAGCTTCATCCGCATCCATTGATACAATGGGTGAGTTACTGGAAATCGCATGCAGCTCGCCACTGGCCCCGGCCTAACGAGTCGCCAATCTGGCAACGACATTTCTGGGACACGCAATTGCGCCGAGGCGAAAGTTATGCTGCGAAGTGGAATTACGTTTTGGAGAATCCAGTGCGGGCTGACCTAGTCTCGCGCTTGGAAGATTGGCCGTACGGGGGAGAACTTAATGAGCTGCGTTGGTAACGGAGGGACGGGCGCTATCCCGTCCGAACCTCGAGAAAAAGATTTGGCACGGCACAGCGGCCGTCCCTCCATGTGGTCGCGGTTTCAAGAATTCTTCCTCGCTTACGACGACATCGGGTTTTCGATCGACGTGAGTCGGATGCGTTTCGCGGATGATTTCTTCGCGACGATGCAGCCGAAGATCGCGCGCGCCTTCTCGGCGATGGACGCACTCGAAGCGGGCGCGATCGCGAATCCGAGCGAGCAGCGGATGGTGGGGCATTACTGGCTACGCGCGCCGGAACTTGCGCCTAACGAACAAGTCCGCGCGGACATCACTGAGACGAATACGCGGATAAAGGAGTTCGCGGCCAAGGTCCACTCCGAAAAGCGATTTCAAAATCTGCTCGTGATCGGGATCGGCGGCTCGGCACTCGGACCGCAGTTCATCGCAGATGCGCTCGGCACCGCGCAGGATCCGATGAAACTCCATTTCTTCGACAACACCGATCCGGACGGCTTCGATCGCGTGCTCGCCAGGTTAGGCAGCGCACTGGCTCAGACGCTTGTCGTTGTGATTTCCAAGAGCGGCGGGACGAAGGAGACGCGCAACGGAATGCTGGAAGCGGAAGCTCGTTATCGCGCGCTCGATTTGGATTTCGGCCAGCATGCCGTCGCGGTTACCGGCGTGGGGAGCGAACTCGATCGTTACGCACAGACGAACGAGTGGTTGGCGCGTTTCCCCATGTTCGATTGGATCGGCGGACGCACCTCGGTGATGAGTGCGGTCGGTCTTTTGCCGGCGGGATTGCAAGGAATCGAAATCGACAGCTTTCTGGCGGGCGCGGCGGCGATGGATCGGCACACGCGCAAAAAATCTCCGGAGCAAAATGCCGCGATGTTACTCGCACTAATGTGGCACCACGCGGGAAACGGCCGCGGGGAAAAGGACATGGTGATCCTTCCTTACAAGGATCGGCTGCTGCTCTTCAGCCGTTATCTGCAGCAGCTGGTGATGGAGTCGTTAGGCAAAGAAAAGGACCTCGACGGCGACGTCGTTCATCAAGGCATTGCGGTTTACGGGAACAAAGGCTCAACCGACCAACACGCCTATGTGCAGCAATTGCGCGACGGCGTTTTGAATTTCTTTGTCACCTTCATCGAGGTGCAGAAAGATCGCACGACCGCCCGCTTCGAAGTCGAAAAAGGAGTGACGAGCGGAGATTATTTGCATGGCTTTTTGCGCGGCTCGCGCACCGCGCTCTATGAGAAAGGCCGCGAGTCGATCACGCTTAGCATTCCGGAAGTGAGCGCCTTTCATGTCGGCTCGCTGATCGCGCTCTATGAACGCGCGGTCGGCTTTTACGGTTCGCTCGTCAACATCAATGCTTACGATCAGCCGGGCGTTGAGGCGGGGAAAAAAGCCGCCACCGTCATTTTAGATCTGCAGCAAAAACTGGCCGATAAGCTTCCGAAGGAACCGGGCGCGACCGCGGAAGAATTGGCGGGGCTGGTTGCGGCCGATCCCGAAGATGCTTATCACGTCCTGTCGCGCTTGGCGGCGAATGATGAGTCGCTCGGGCGGACCGCGGGGAGTTCGCCGGCGCACGATAAATTTTTCCGAAGATAGCCTAACGAGAAGTCCGCGGTGGAAGATTCAAAGCAAGAGCCGCCAGCTGCGCTCAACGTCCCAATGACCGACATCGTCCGTTTCGTTCGGCAATTGAGCCACGATCTGCGCAATAACCTCAACGCGGCCGAGCTGCAGTCGGCGTTTATCAATGAGATCGCGGCGGATGCCGAGCTGAAAGGCGAGATCAAACGGTTGCGCGGGATCTTTGCCGCGATGGGTGGCAACCTCCAGCGGCTGACGACGTCGCTCACCGAGGTGAAGTTAACGGTGATGCCGTACGAAGCGTCGGCCTTTGTGGAGGACTTGCAGCAAAAACTAAAAACGCAGTTCAGCGAGCAGGCGAGCACGATCGAATGGAAGATCGAGCCTGGAAACGCCTTGCTGAAAATCGATCCGCAATTTCTGCAGCAGGCTTTCCTCGAAATCTTTGAGAACGCCTTTCAACATAACCGCGGTTCGGAACCGTTACGCGTAAACGCCGAGGTCAGGGAAAACGACTTCGTTTTCACTTTGAGCGAACCGAAATCGAGTGTGGAGGGCGCGACGGAAAATTGGGGCCGGACGCCATTTCGTAAGCTGGCGCACGGGCATTATGGTCTTGGCCTCTTCCGTGCGCGCAATATCATCGAAGCTCACGGAGGCCGATTCGACGTGCGTTATGATTCAGCAGTCTTGCTCACGACGATCGTCCTCCCGCTTGATCTCGCGCAATAGAGACACATCACGTCGAGGCGCGGGGCGTTTGCGATGAGCGCGGAAAACAGACGCATCCTGATCATCGACGACGAGCGGCCGATCCTGCTCACGCTCGAAGCGCTGCTCAACCGGCATGGTTATCAGCCAGAGACCGCGGCGACGGCTTCCGCGGGGTTGCGTCATCTTAAAAACAATTCGCCCGCGGTCGTTCTGCTCGACCTGCAGTTGCCCGATGCGGAAGGCCTCGTCATGCTCGAGCAAATCAAGCGCGACCATCCGGAAACGCAGGTGCTCATCCTGACGGCGCACGATTCGTTGAATAACGCGATCGAGTCGATCAAACGC
This sequence comes from uncultured Chthoniobacterales bacterium, assembly GCA_964236815.1. Lineage (GTDB taxonomy): Bacteria > Verrucomicrobiota > Verrucomicrobiia > Chthoniobacterales > UBA10450 > JACCTI01. The sequence goes on along the minus strand of CAXSFN010000001.1, from coordinate 6,603 downwards.
GGCGCCTACCATTTCGTGAGCAAGCCCTACGCGCCGGAAGAATTGATGAGCTTGATCGAGAAAGCGATGGAGAAACAATCGCTCCTGCGCGAAACGGAAGAGTTGCGCGAGCGCACGCAGCAACTGGAGAAACGGCTCGAAATCGCGGAGACAAAACTCGCGCCCGTCTTCAAGAGCAAGGCGATGCAGGAAATTCACGAGTTGATCGGCGCGATGGCGCCTTCCGAAGCGAACGTCCTGATCACGGGCGAGAGTGGGGTGGGTAAAGAGGTGATCGCGAATGTGATTCACAGCCGGAGCCGGCGTGCCGACAAGCCGATGGTAAAATTGAATTGCGCGGCCTTTCCGCAGGCGATGATCGAGTCGGAATTGTTCGGCTACGTGAAGGGAGCGTTCACGGGCGCGGCGAACGATTTTCCGGGCATGATCGCGGAAGCGAACGGCAGTACACTTTTCCTCGATGAGATCTCGGAGATGCCGCCGGAATTGCAGACGAGATTTCTGCGCGTCTTGCAGGAACGGGAATATCGCTCGTTAGGCAGCACGAAAACATTGAAGGCGGATTTCCGCGTAGTGGCGGCGACGAACCGTCCCGTCGCGCAAGCCCTGGCGGAAAATCGCCTGCGCGCCGATTTATATTATCGACTGAACACCTTTCAAATCGAGGTGCCGCCCTTGCGAGATCGGAAGGAAGATATTCCTCCGATGGTTGCTTCGTTCGTGAAACGGTTCGCGCAGCAACTCGGCAAACCGGAGCCACAAATCACGCCCGAAGCATTTCAGAAACTGCTCGACTACACCTGGCACGGAAACGTGCGCGAGCTGCAAAACGCGATGGAGTATGCAGTGGTGCTGGCGCGGCAGGGACAGATCGGAATCAAAGAACTCCCGGCGGAAGTCCAACTGCCCGCTGCGCTCCAGAAGAGCGACCGCACGAACCATCAAACCAGCGGCGCGCGCAGTCTCGATGACTTGGAGCGCGAAGCGATCCTGCAAGCGCTCGCACAATGCCACGGCAACAAAAAGAAAGCCGCGCAAGTTTTGGGGATTCAACGGCCGACGCTTTACAACAAGATGAAGCGTTTCGCGATCGAACTGTAGGATTCTGCGAATTTGGATTTTTGATTTAAGGGGCGAATTTCACCGCGTAGAGCAGTCGAAATTCGAAAATCAGAAATCTCATGTCGCGCCATCTCGACCAGGTCCTTGCCCACGCCGAGCGTGAGCTGGCTTCAACGGAAGGCGCGCACAGGGCGGAAGTCCTGCCGCTTTACAAAAAATTCCTGCGAATCGAAGAACATCGCCTGCGCTTGAAGCATCAGGCTGGCGGGGGTGGCCGGGAGATTTGCGGTCGCCGGCGAGATTTGGTTGATGTGTTGCTCCGCCGTATTTTCGCGGCCGCCGACGCTTTTGCGCGTCAGCAGCAGGGCCTCACCCCGGTGCCACTCACTTTGCTCGCGCTCGGCGGCTACGGACGCGGCGAGCTCAATCCATTCAGTGACGTGGACGTGATGTTTCTACACGCGGAAAGGTCGGCCACCCTTCCTCCCTACATCGCGAAAGTGGTCGAGCAGGTTTTGTATTTGCTCTGGGACATCGGCTTCAAGGTCGGCCACTCGACCCGTTCGGTGAAAGAAGCGATCGCGCAGGCGAACCGCGACATGCTTTCGAAAACGGCAATGCTGGAAGCCCGCTTTTTGGCGGGCGATCGCGCGGTCGAACGTCTCTTTCGTGAGCGGTTTCGGACGAAATGCGTTCGCGGTTACGTGCGCGAATACGTCGAGCTGCGCATGCAGGATCAAGCCGCGCGACATCGGAAATTTCGCAATAGCGTTTACGTGCAGGAACCGCAGGTGAAGAGCGGTTGCGGTGGGCTGCGCGATTACCAAAACCTTCTCTGGATGACGTATTTCAAGGAAGGCACGTTGACTACAACCGATCTGGTGGGACGGGATTGGTTAAGCGAAGCCGACCAGCGGCGAATCGAAGCGGCCTATGATTTCCTCCTGCGGGTGCGAACGGAACTGCATTACGCGAGTGGCCGCGCGAACGAGACGCTCCATCTCAGCGCGCAGGAGCTGATCGCGCAGCGTCTTCGTTATCCGCAAAGAGCGCGCGTGCTGCAAAGCGAGGCGCTGATGAAAGATTACTACGAGCACACCCGGAATATTTTTCGCGTGACGGAGCGAATCACGGAGCAGTTTGCTTCCGGGCGTTCCGTGAATGGCTCGCGCGGGCTCTTTGGTTTTCTGCCGCGCGTGCGCGCTCACGCCGAGGATCTGGGAGAGTTCGGAAGCCGGCATGGTCAGCTTTACGCGAGGCAGAGCGATCTCCTGGAGCGTGATCCTTCCGCGCTGATGCGCGTTTTCGAGGTGGCGCAGGAGCATTCGTTAGACCTGAGCCCCGAGCTGGAGGATTCGCTCTCGCGGCATCCGGCGCTGGTGACGAATACTTTTCGCTACGCGACGGGACCGCGGGAAATTTTCAAGCGGGTCCTCTCTCGCAGAGGCAAGGCCGCGCGCGTGCTGCGCATGATGCATCGGGTGGATTTTCTCGGGCGTTATCTGCCGGAGTTCGCGCCCCTCACCTGTCTGGTGCAGCATGAATTTTTCCATCGCTACACCGCGGATGAACACACGCTTGTTTGTCTCGAAAAATTGGACGCGCTCACGACCACGCAGCATCCGAAATTGCTGCCGTATCGCCGGCTTTTCGAAAAACTCGGAGATCCGATCGTCCTTTATCTTGCGCTCCTCCTGCACGACACGGGCAAAGGCGTGGGCGCTCGTCCGCACTCCGAGGCAAGCGCGCTCTTCGCACGGCGCGCGGCCTTGCGCCTGCAACTGACTTCCGACGAGCGGCGCTCGCTCATCCTGCTGGTCGATCATCACCTGACGCTTTCGAGCATGGCGCAGCAGCGGAATCTCGACGATCCGGAAACGGCGGTGGAATTCGCTCAACTTGTTCGTAACCCAAAAAATCTCGATGCGCTGATGTTGCTAACGCTGGCCGACGGCCAGGGTACGAGTGCGGAAGGATGGTCCGACTGGAAGGAGTCGCTCGTCTGGCATCTGTATCATGCGACCTCGCAATATTTCGCGGATCAAGCGGCCTTCTTCGAAGAGCGGAGGATCGAGCGCGATACACTGCAAGCGAAAGTAACGGCAAAGCTGGCGCCCGATTATGCGGAGGAACTCGAAGCCCACTTCGAATCGATGCCGGACAATTACTTTCGAGCGTTCGAAGTGAGCGAGATCGCTTCGCACATCGATTTGTTCCGGCAATTCCTGCAGAAACTCTATCAGCGGGACGAGCCCGCGCTCACGCCTGCGGTAAAATGGGCGGCGTTTCCGCGCCAGGGTCACAGCACGGTTTCATTTTGCGGATGGGACGAGCAGCATCTTCTGGCCAACATCGCAGGTTCGTTCTCGATCGTGCCGCTCAATATTTTAAGCGCGGACATTTATACCCGTGGAGACAATGTCGTCTTGGACGTTTTTCGGGTCTGCGATTTGCGAGCGGGCGCAGTGAGCGATGAACGTGACTTCGCACTGGTCGAAGCGACGCTGCGCCGCGCGGTGGCCGACCCGCAATTTGATTTTCGTCCGCTTCTCCAGGAGGCGCGGCAAAAGATGGGCCAAAAACGGGCCGCGACGGGATTCCCCACTTCCATCTCGACCGATAATCGCACGCATCCGAATTACACCTTGATCCAGATTCAAACGCCCGACCGCCTGGGATTGCTTTACGATCTGGTCTCGGCCTTGCGGGAAGAACGCATCTCGATCGCGCTCTCGCGCATCAGCACGGAGAAGGGCGCAGCGGTCGATACCTTCTATGTTGTCGACGGAGATACGCAGGGGAAAATTTCCGACAATGCCCGGACTGAAGCCTTGCAACGACGGCTGCGCGACGCAGCGCTTGGAAAGAATTAGGTTCGCGTTCGTTCGCGCGGTAGGCACAGTCCCATCTCGATTATGAACGTCCTGATCCTCGCTGCGGGTTACGCGACCCGGCTTTATCCCCTCACCCAGACGAAAGCGAAACCGCTGCTCGAGGTCGCGGGTAAACCAATGATCGAATGGGTGCTGGATAATCTCGGACCGGTGCCCGAGATCGAAAAAGTTTTCGTGGTCACGAACAACAAGTTCGCGAAAGATTTTCAAAACTGGTCGGAACAATACCGGAACCGCGGATCGAAGCTGCAGATCAAAATCGTAAATGACGGCTCGAATGACGACTCCGATAAGCTGGGCGCGATCGGCGATATCAATCTTGTTTTAGTGCGCGAGGATCTGGCGAATGACGATCTGCTCGTGGTAGCGGGCGATAATCTTTTTAGCGAAGCGCTGACTGACTTCGTCGCGAGCGCTCGCGGTTCCGAAGCGATGCTCGCGACTTACGACGTGGGCGATCTGGAGGCGATCAAGAAATACAGTGCGATCACGACCGATGCAGAAGGCGTCCTGACTTCATTCGAAGAAAAGCCTGCGAAACCGAAAAGCACACTAACCGGGATCGCGCTTTATTATTTTGCGAAGGAGACAGTGACTCTTTTTCCGACCTACATCGCGGCGGGAAATAATCCCGATCAGCCGGGTCGATTCATCCAATGGCTCTATCAACGGAAGCCGGTAAAGACGCATCAGATCAAGGGCACGTGGTTCGACATCGGGAGTAAAGAAACGTTGGAAGAAGCGAACACGCTTTTTCAGCAATTTACTCGTTAGGTGCAACGAAGGATGATGCAGCCGGCCCGTCTTCAGGCGTGGTTAGGATCGCCGCACAAGCTTGATTCCCCGGCGAAGGCGCCGGCTCCCTCGTTTTAGGCGAGTCAAACGCTTATGGCGCCGCGGCTGACGGCGACTATGGTTTCCGGCCTTCGTCGAATTCGATCAGATCGAAGTAGGTTCGAATGTCGTTTCTGTTTTCGCCGCCGGCTTCTTTCAGGAAATGGCGGAACCGCGCTTTCTTCACCGCGGTGTCGGGGTGACGCGAGATCATGGCGCTATTCCAATCCTCGACCGCTTCCGCGGAATGCTTTGCGCCGTTCGCGATGATCCATTCCAGAATGGCCGCGTCATCATCCAATCGCGTTGCGACTTCTTCAAAGGTATCCGGGTCGAGCTTGAGAAACGCGAGGAGATGTTTGTCGAAACCGACGGTTTTGTAGTTGTAGCCGTTGAGCAATCCCTGGCGATGCAGCTTCGCCTTGTCGATCAAACGCGGGAGATGAACGAAGCCGCCGAGACGGTCGTACGGACTGCGCGGCAGCAGCCTTTTTTTCATTCAGCCCGAAGGCTTAGGTGGCCGGCAGGGGCTGAATGAAGCCGGACAAAACCGCTTCCGGTTTTGTTTCCACCGCAGGCGCGGCGGGCAAGAGCTCGGCTTGGGTAAGACCGCTACTGCCGATGACCAACTGTCCAGAAAACATGCCGCCTTTTTCGACCGAGATCGCCTTCGCCGTGACGTTCCCGTCGAGCGAAGCGTTCCGATGGATGACGACCACCGTTTCGGCAATCACTTCGCCGGTCATGTGCCCGCGGATCTCAATGCTCTTGACGCGAACACGCCGGAAGAATTGCACTTCGGATTTGCGTTCGATCAATAAATGATCGGCAGCGATGCGGCCGGAGATTTTCCCGCTGTAGTTGATCGTGACCGGGCCGCTGCATTGCAGATCGCCGCGAAGTTTTCCTTCGACGATGGCAGATCGGCACGCGACCTGACTGCTGCTCAAGTCGCCTTTACTCGTGACGTGCACCTCGCCGTGAGTGCGAATAGCGCGGCTGAAGCTGGTCGTGATTTTGTAATCGCGGAGATCGAGATGCGCGCTGCATTTCCGGCAGGTGGTCGAGGAAGCCGCGGAGATGACCTCCTGTTTCGCTTTGCATTCGAAACATTCTACGGTCGAGCTGCGTTGCTTGCCCCAATAACCTTCCAGCTTGTGCAACATCGAGTGCGCCTCCTGCACCACGGCCGTCGGACTAAATTGCTCGCGTGGGGCACGCAGCTTTAGCTCCGGCGCCTTCGGAGTGTCGGGTGAAAACGCACTGCCGCACTGGCGGCACATCGTGCTCTTGACCGCTGCATACTCCATCTGCTTAAAGCCGCAGTGTGGACATTCCACACTGAGCTTGGCAGGCGACGACTTGGCCACGGGTCGCGGAGGCGAAGGTGGCTCTGGTTAGGCGCGAGCGCCGAAAGCGGCTTTGACTGGCGCGGCGGGCTCGTCGTTACGGACGATCTCGGGACGCGAGTTGGCTCCGGATTTGGCCGAGGCGTTGCTCGTCACTTCCGATTTGCCGATAAAGGTGGCGCCTTCTTCAATCACGAGACGTGCGGCTTTCAGATCTCCCTGCAAGGTGCAGCGTGATTTCAGCTCGCAACGTTCTCCGACCGTGATGTTGCCCTGCACTTTGCCGAAGACTGTGATCGATTTGGTTTTGATCTCGCCGCGGATATCGGCGTTTTCACCGATGGTCAGGACGCCATCGGAATGGATTTCCCCTTCCACTTTACCGTCGATGAGGAGCTCTTTTTGGAACTTGATCGAGCCTTTGATTTCAACGTCGCTCGAGAGGATGTCTTTGCCGGAATGTT